>NZ_JBHUHR010000021.1:0-73562 GCF_042682445.1 Belliella marina | reverse complement strand
GGTTTTAAATGGTGAGAACTACGAAAAGAAGGTGCGAACTTTTTTATGAAGTAATATTGGGATATTGCGGATTGAAAAAGTGAAGTAGGTTGCCGTTTAAAACCAAATAGTCGGCTCAGTCAATAAAAACACCCATTTACTGCGTTAAATTTTTGAGCGATAGCTTAGGCTATCCCTCAGAAATTTGCCTTGTAACTGGATATTTTTATTGATTTTGACTTTGTGATAACAATCGAACTCAGGTTAATAGTCTCTCAAAAACCGGTGAAAGCCGGTTTTTTTATGCCTTCTCTTTTCCTTCTCAAATGATTGAGGAAAATCTTTCATCCGGAATAGCAGTCCAAACGCTGTTCTTTTCTACTATCAAATTTTGGGCAAGAGCAAACAGATGTGCCTCGCTTTCATAAAAATGCATCATATACCCTGCCGTATTGACAAAGCAAACCAAATCACCAATTTCCGGAAACTGATGCAATTGTATTTTTCTCTTCAGCAGCAACTCCTGCTCCAGGCAGTATGCTCCCACAAAATAAACTTCGCAAGGCATATGATCACCGGAATATTGGGGTAAAAAAATTGGGTCAAGCAAATAATCAGCACTTGAGCTGAACATTTGTGTCCTGTTCATTTCCAATCCCACCAACAATCTACCTTGGGAGTCTTTCTTTCTAAATGCCACTTTTGCCACTGTGATCCCTGTCTGATCCAACATCGATCTTCCCGGTTCTATCCTCAGTTCAATATCCCTTTGCTGCAAATGCTTGCAGAGAGGCACGCCGTCTTTTTCACCCCGCAGGATTTTTTCCACAAAATGCTCCTGAAAAAGTTCATTGTAATAAGGATATACATGAGGCTCACCTATCAGGTTTCCATCAATGTTGGTAATTCCCAAGAGGTTCTTTTGAAAGGTAATCTCTTCCGCATCCTCATAGACACTTTGTTTGAGTCTTTGGTGAAAAGTGTCCCATTCGACTGCCGAAGTCAAGTAATTCATCAAAATACCACCTCCTATGTCTACAAAGCTTGTCTTAAAACCATCAATAGCCAAGGTATCCACAAGGTCTAGGCACTGTGACAATCCATCAATCCTTTCCTCTGTACTATAGCCATTCAGATGGAAATGCAGGCCATGATACAGAAACCTGTTGTACTTGCCCGATCCTTTGAGGTTCTGCGTAATAAATCCGGCAATTTCCTCTACATCAAACCCAAACCTGGAATATAATTTTTCACGCTTATGCCAAAACCCACTTACCCTGAATCCTACACGCAGGGTCTTGTTTTCCTCAGTCAAGACTTGATGCAGCAATTCACATTCATCAAAATTATCCAACACTATGGGGATTTGGTGGGCAACTACGTATTGCAACAATTCCCTGTTTTTGACAGCGGCAGTTACGGTGATATCATCAGGCTTTACGCCCATCTGTATACAATCCTTTATTTCATTGAGACTTGCGGTGTCTACCCCAAACCCACCACTTTTGGCTGCCTTCACGAAGCTTTTGCATTTATTGGCCTTTCTGGCAAAAAACACCTTGTATTTCACACCAAAGTCCTTGAATACTTTATCATATTTGAGAAAATTCTCTTCAAATAAACCTAGATTCAACAAGTTTATTGGGGAACCATATTGCTTAATCCAATCATTTAATAGGTCCAGATTGCCAGTTAAGTCCGTTATCCAAGGATCCACTATAGGTGTCAATTTTGGGATTGTTGAGTTTGTCATAATTGAGTGAAATTTGTTTTGCCCAAGGTGAAAGGAAATTGTTGTTGGTCCGGGAAAGGCTTTCGTTGTCCAATGTCCACCCTTCAGTTGGGACACCATAAAAGCAAATATGCTTGTACTTATGAAGCCTGCCCATCCGATCCATTTCCAAGCATCCGGTTTTGTATTTTTCATTGGTGAAAAAACCAATTTCTGATTGCTCAACTAGCTGCTTTATGTATTTCGGCTGCGTATCAAGCCCTGCAGATTTGGGGATTCTGGCATCGATGAATAGATGGGCTATTTTGGATTGGTGATTCTCTTTGTGGCTGAGTTTATATCCAAAAGTTTGCCCATCCCAGGAGACTTTGGGATCGGCAGCAAAATCGAAGTGAATGATACCTGCTTCTTGCAGGGCTAGTATTTTTTCCATGCTTACTTTAGGTGGACCGTAGGAGACACGTTGAAACCTATTTGCATACATCCTATCAAAATAACGATGGCTTTCACCACTTAATTTCCCGAAGGAATAAAGCCTTTTGAACAAGGGATAAATTTCACGCCATAATCCAGACATTGCGACTGTTGCACTAAGCAGTTTACCATAACGCTCAGGGAAAAGCATGGTCTTCATATACTTGTTGACAGCTTTATTTAGATTGCTTGTGTCTGATTTGGGAGATAAGAAAAGTTCCAAATCAAATGGCTTAAACTTGGGAAACCGATTCTCTGCGATCACTTCCATCTCCTGCAAAGTAGTACTTGGATCAATCTCTAAACCTATTTCATGATTGAGTAAATTCAAAACATATTGAAACCTGAATTCCAGATCAATAAGTGGCAATACCTCATGTTTAAAATCAATACTTCTATTGGAATCTGATAGTTCCGACACTACTTCATCTGTGAAGAATTTCAATGAAAAACCATCCTTGTCCAAATCATTTTGACGGGAAACCATCGGCAAACCAGATCTGGAAAAAGGCAATATTTCAAGAGGTTCTTTTCCCGATGGGATGTAAGTCAAGCCGTCTTCGCCCTTCTCAAAACATCCGCCTTGCCCTTCGGTCATTGCCAATACTGCATCGACAAAAGTCAACCCTATCCCCTTCACGATGACTGTCTTGCCTTCATAATCCAAATGTTCCAATTGATGTATCGGATACACTGATGTGACCAAAGAGCTTGATTGATTGTGATTTTGGCCATCCAGTATTTCATCAGGCATCTTGTTTCCGAAACTATATGAATGACCTGTACAACAGATTACCTCTGAAAAATGCTTGCCATAACCTTGTTTTGTCTGAACCAAAAGACCATCAGCGCCATCCCCGATTGAATTTACTTCTCCCACTACCAAATGTAATCGGATATATTCCGGAAGTGACTCGATAACTTTACAAAGACAATATTGAAGATATACACCTGTCAAAGCCCGTGTACAATAATCAGTTGGATCGACGGTTTCATTTGGATCAAGCTTAAATCTTTCCAAAAACTCAACAAGGTTTAAACGCTCATTCACAAGTTGTTCAGCTTCATCTGTCCAAAAATCAACCTTTCCCAGATGATAGTTCATCAACAAATAATCAGGTTGATCTGTGAGGTAATTTGGTCCAGAAGCAAAATTCACACCTGCATTGAAACATACGATATCGATGTATTTCCCAGCATTAAGATTGCACCAAACACTTGCAAGGCGCTCGATCGCATAGGATCCCCTAGGACCTCCGCCCACGATTGCCACCCGGAAGTCAGTCTGTGGAATTGAATCATCCCCCACCAAACCTTCTATACATTTTTTGTGCTGTTTGTTTAAATCAGCTAATTGGCTCGTATTCCAGATTTTCATTGACTTTCTTTTTGACCATCTCCAGGCATTCTTTTCCAAATGTTTCCATGATCCATTCTTCTGAGTAAATTGTATCAAGGTAACGTTCGCCCCGATCACAGATGATGATTACAGCTTTTTCGCCAGGCTTCATTTCCAGTTTTTCCACTGCCGAAACCAATGCCCCGGTAGAACCTCCTGCAAGAATTGCCTCATGCCGAAGCAGCTTCATACAGCCCACTATACTTTCCCACTCTTCCATCCACATTGGTTCTGCCAACAGTTCATGTTTCAAAAACTCAGATGGTTTTGAAGCACCAAATCCCGGGATAACCCTTTTTGCCGCTTTTCCGCCGAAAATAATACTGCCATAGGCATCTACTGGGATGATTTTTGAATTTCCCCGAAATTGGTGGTTATGGTCTGCAAACCCCATTAACGTGCCACAGGTACTTGTTGCAGCCAATATATATTCGGGATAGACCCCCAACTGGCAGACTATTTCCTCTGCGGTACGGTGGTGCGTCATTGGATTGAGGGGATTCCCATACTGCCTTGTCCAGAAAGAATTTGGATTATCATCAATCAGCTCATATACCCGATTGATCCTTGCATTTAAATATGAACCGGAATCGTCAATTTCACGCACCATGTCGATGGTCGCCCCGTAAGTTTTCAGCAGTTTCAATGTTTGCTTATTGATATAGGGATCTACTACCAGATGAAGATCCAATCCATAGTAGAGGCATATCTGGGCAAGCCCTACGCCCATATTCCCAGAGGTACTTTCCAAGATCAGGGTATCATTGTCAATCAAACCCTGTTTGAAGGATTCTTCTATAATAAATTTCGAGGTCCTGTCCTTGATACTCCCTGCTGGATTCATCAATTCCAGTTTTCCATAGACCTTTTTGTCAGGAAAAAGTTTAGACAACCGAATCAAGTTGGTATTGCCTATTAATGAGGGGATTCCCTCGCAGGTTTGACTATTGTTGGCTAATATCATTTTTAGAAAATTAGAATTTAGGGCCCACGGTAAACAAGTTACAGCAAGCGCCCTTATCTAATTGCAAATCCTACTCCAAACCTAAAAATGAATATTTCCGATTAACCTATTGGTATATTTTAAACGTTTTAAAGTCCCCAATACATAAATCCCCTCATTTACAAATGGTTTCAATCAGCTATTTGATAATTTGGCTGATTTACATGGGGAATTAGTTTCCCGATATGGGCTGCCTATATTCTACAGAGAAAAGCAGATAGAATATCAGTCCGATACCGATGCATTTAAGGTAGGCTTTGTCCTTACAGCGGTTGTTGGATAGTCTTAACAATCTCTCTGTTCTTTAACTTAAAAACCTCAGTCCGAATCTGTTTCCCTACAGAATTTAGATCTGGATACTCATAACTCACAACGATATTTGCTTCAGTAATGACACTATCCCAATCAGAATATTTAATCTTGGCAGCTTCTGAAGTTTCAACAGAGATAGAGTCTATCATACTTTGGAAATTTATGCTTCCCAAATAAACTAAAGCAGATTTATCGTCGCTAAAAAAGATTATTTGAATATTGTTCAATTGAAAATTTTCTGACTTCCCATCTTCATTTTTGCTTTCCCTTTTCGAGAATTCTGTCTCGAGAATATTGGACAAAATAAAACCAGAATAATGTGTAATCAACATTGAATTTCCTATATCATGGTTTTTCATAATATTGAAAGATTTACAGGAAACAAGTAGTAATAGGATCAGAACGGATAATGTATTTATTTTTTTCATTGATTAATTCGATTATAAAATGAAAGATAAAACAACCTTAAAAAGCAATCCCACCACTAAACCTCCAACAAGCTGTTTCCTTGCATAGGATAACCAAATTGCGATTTTCAGGACTTCAGAGGCACAAGTTGTAAATCTCGTTCCAAATTCGATAGAAAGGTATATTATTTCAACTAAAACTTCAAAGATTTTTCTATGGTGCAGGCTAAATCCAGAACTTTTTTATTCCAATCATTTTGTTTGTTTGACAGCATATTTTTGATCAATTTAGCTTTATGGAAAGCATGAATTTACATCATATGGGAATGTTTTTGGACGCAGACATTATCATCGACCAAAAGGAGATTCCAGAACTGGTTGTGAGAAACTTCAAAGATGTTGGGATTTCAGAATCTTTGGAATTGATAGAGGAAAATGTAGAAGAAGAACATGACCTTATTTTTGAAGGGAATTTTGAAAAAGGGATATTGATCGCCTACGAAGGGAGTCATCTGGAACCTGATCTTCGGGAATTTCTTTTCAAGATACTTGGTGCTGTTACCTGCTCACTCAAAGACATTGCCTTGTGCGCTTCGGAATCTGTGGAAGAGGTGTCTTATTCCAAAATCGAAGAGTTGAATGCCAATAAAATTTTGGTCTTTGGGAAACTAAACCATCAGCTTTTTCAGTTCAAACAACAAGCATATGAAATCAGGAATGAAAATGGGGTGGAATATTTATTTGCAGATGATTTAAGGTCAATTTTTACCGACGTAGAATTGAAAAAATCACTGTGGAACAAACTCCAAATCCTGTTTGGCATCAAAAAATAAACAGACCTCCGAAATGGCATCAATTGAATCAAAAGTAAAGTGGCTTAAAAGATTTAGAAAAATAAGTATTGTGGAAGGGCTTTCCTTTTTGCTGCTGCTTTTTGTCGCCATGCCGCTCAAATACATTTTTGATGTGCCAATGGCTGTCAAAGTTGTGGGATGGATCCATGGGGTGTTATTCATACTTTATATTTATATCATTTTCCCCACAGCCAAAAAACTGGATTGGAATTTTGCCAAAACTTTTTTGGGATTGATTGCTGCAGTTCTGCCTTTTGGTCCATTCATCTTTGACCGCAACTTGAAAAAGCAGGAAAAGGAATTGATTGAATCATGATAACCTATGTCATTGCTGTTTATCGGCAAAGTAGCGTATATTCAAACCAGTATAACAAATATCGCTGCTTGTAAAAACAGGACAAGTATTTTAGAAACCATGGTGTATGGCTTTGATCAGTAAGAAAAAAATAATCTATTCCATCAGTCAGGGACTTAGGAAATATCTCCTGAAATATGGAAGGATAGTTGATTTCCCCATTCACTACAAAGACCTTCTGAGGTATAACACTTCCATACCATTGTATGATTACAAGGGAAACGACACCCTTTGGGAGACTGTATTTTACAGTGAATCCGACCGGGAGGAAATCCATTACAATGTCAAAAAAATCTATGCGCTTCTGAAAGCTGAAGGGGACATTTCTGTCATGAAACATCTCTACGTGGATAGGATCGATCTCTGCAGTTATGGAAATACCCAGCCCTTCCGGGTCCGGATTGTCAATAGGATCAATGACAACTTCGATTATTTTTATGTCAAAAATGCGGATGCTTCCAGGGTATATGGGCTGGAATTGGAGCATCTCCTCTCTCCCAACAGGATCAGCTACCTTGTCCACGAAAACACATTGATAGAAGAGCATATTGCCGGTATTCCTGGAGAGATGTTTATGAAGCTCCATATCCATGATCAATTGTTGAACCCTATCAGGTTGGCAAAGGAGTTTGTAAAATTCAACGAACGCTGCTTCGTAAGACTTTTGGGAGATATGCATTCTTCCAACTTTGTGATTGACGTGACACCGGACTTTGAAGAGACTCATTATAGGATCAGGGCGATAGATTTTGACCAGCAATCCTACGAAGGAAAAAAATCAATTTACCTACCTCAGTATTTCAAGCAAAACAATGCCTTGATCAAACTTGGACTGGATCACATTACCTCCGAGTCAATGGTACAGTACCAACGGGAGGAGCGCGCCTTGATCGCAAATAGGCTGAAGTCATCCCACAAAGAAATAGAGGACATTTTGAGGAGTATGGAGCATGATACCATTTCTACAATAGAAAATATAGAATCACTTAAAACCGACTTGGCTAGACATTACAAAAACGAAAAATTTCTTTCCTGCAAAAACATGGGGGGTATCCTAAGGGAAAGTCTGGAACAAGTCCATAAAAAATAACTTAGATATATTCATAAAAAAGCTGCTAGATCAATCTAGCAGCTTTTTTATTGATTATTAATAGTATCGAACCTCACATTCAGGGTTTAGTTTTCTAAAGTTATCTACTCCCCTTTTATTGATTCTGGTGTTGAAACAACTCAATTTTCTAAGATTTGTCAAACCTTGAACCGGTTTCAAAGACTTCACATTCGTGCTGGCTATATCAAGTTCCTCCAATTCATACAATGAATTCAATCCTCTTAAGTTTTTGACATTTGTCCCCGAAAGGTTCAATGTTTTCAGTTGGGAATGAACTCCCAAAGGCCTCAAATCATCGATGCCCGTATTTGAAAGATCCAATTCCTGAAGGTTGTTCAGATCAGACAAGACTTTGAGGTCAGTAATGGGTGCTTGGCTGATTTTCAATCTTTCCAGCTGTTTCAGGTTCCCTATTTCAGAAAAATCCATCGCCGGAACGTCGAATACATATAAGTCTCTCAAGTTGATAAAAACCCCAAGATGTGTGAAATTTGAAATTGATTCCTTTTCAATATTCAACTTTGTCTCTGTCGTCCAAGCATGAAGTTCTTCGGTATTTGGGTCATCAGATGTTCCGAATTGGTCTTTGAAAATAGACCTCCAGGTATCATCCAAACCATCCCACCAGGTCTCCAATTCAAGTGATCTGAAAATCACGTTCAAGGAAGGGGTCTCATGGACTGCCGCTACGACTTCCTCAACAGGAATCTCGGCATTTTCCACATTCAGATATTTCAATGTTTTGACACCTACCAAAGGTGAAATGCTGGAAATAGGCGCATTTCTAAAATCCAAAACTTCAATATTTGGCAAACTTGAAAGGGGTTGCAAAGAATTTACTTTTGCATTTCGACCTGTGATTTTTGTCAAAGTTTTGATGTCAGAAAGTGGTGACAGGTCCGTGACCTTTGTATTATCAAAATACAGGAAATTGATCTTTTTGAATTTAAGGACAGGTCCAAGGTTTACGATTTCGCTATCTGACAAATCCAAGGAATCTGATCCGATCAAGGCTGATAGGTCTTCGATAGATGGCTCAGCATGGATTAAGTTCCTATTGACCTTAACGAACACATCCCTCCAAGGCTGCGTCAAACCTTCCCACCAGGTCTGTAGGTTTTCCACATGGTGGATCATCAGGACAGATCTGTTCCTTCTGGAAAACTCATCCGCTTCCCATTCCTGAATCCTTGTCCTATCTGCATAGATTTTCTTCAAAGAAGGTATTCTGTCCAGTGGATTTAGATCTGAGACTTCTGTCTGGTTGATATTGATCACCCTAAGCTTAGGTAGGGCTTTCAATGGAGTCAAATCAACGATGTTGGTTTCTTTCAGATTGATACTCTCCAAACTTTTGAGGTTTGCAAGCAATTCGAAATTGATCAAATAATTGGCACTGATGTCCAAATTCATAAGTTTATCCAATTCTTGGATATTCTCAAGGTTATTGAACCCACTTGAATTCAAATAAAGTGACCTGAGTGATTCGAATGAATTCAGCACGCCAAAACTCGCAATCGGTGTTCTTTCTGCCTTCAAAGTCGAAAGCATTTTTAGATTTCCCAATTCGCTGATGTCATTTATTTCTGTATCTGAGATATCCAGATAGGTCAATCTATCGGAGTATTTGATAAACTGTATATCATTGGTCGGAGTGTTTGCTATGTTGAGATGGGTTAGGAATGTCACATTGCTGATAGGGTTCAACTCCTCTATTTTCGTATTGCTGATATCGATGTATTTCAAGTCCCGGAGGGCTTGTATCGGTTCGAGATCCAATACGAATTGATTCCCGGATAAATCTATGGAATCAATGGTGCTAATTTTATACAAATGCTCCAATGAAACAGAATCCCCTTCCGACAATCCTATTTTGCTTTTAAAATAGTCCGTCCAAGTATAGGAAAGTAAAGACCACCATTCTTCAAGTTCCTTGTCCCTATTCAATTTGGTAGTGTAAATACTGGCGATCTTTAATTCATTGGTGATTCTATCGACATTCACCTCTACAAAGCGCTCCCTTGTATTGGTGATTTTCTCAAGGTTTAACCCTGTCGCTGTCAAAGTCCTGTCAAGGGTTACTATAAACGACAACTCATCGTTGTCTCTCAAAAAAGGCTTTACCTCCCTAACTTTGAACTTGAAGTTGGCATCTTTGAAAAAGAATTCAATGTCTTTCAAATAGGCAGTAATATCCTTGTTGGTAATTACTTTTCTATCAAGCAACAAATCATCCTCCACCTGGACTTTGCTGTCTCTGAAAATTTTCTTGTAGCTCTCTCTGATGATCACATCTTTATCCCTGGCAGGCGTTTCTTTATTGCCAACCGTGTTAAAGTAGTATTCCAGGAATTTCACTTGATCCTCTGCCTTTTGACCAAGATCTTTGATCTCTTGCTTGGAATAGTCACCCAGAGCCTGCTGTCCAAAAACTCCTGTGGAGTTGACCAATGCTACTGCAAAAAGAAGATATTTAATGCTATTTTTGATCATATATGTATTTCTGAATAACCTCTTTATCTCCAGCCTTAAGTTTAACTAAATTACTTATCAACCAACCTGTGTTAAAGCCTGGCCTATTGAATTGATTCAATTCAAAGTACCAATTATTGATCTGGAAAAAATGAAATTTAACATCTGAGATATTATCAAATTTCAGATTACCATTCTTCATTTCATAAAGGAATATGGTCAAATAGTCCGGTTCATATTCCTTTGGTGTATACGATTCAGGTTTATCATTTTCCTGAAATGCTTTTCGAAGGTTCATGAAGCCAATTTCATGGCTTAATGGATGCAAAAAAGATTTCTGATCACCTTCTGGCTTCTTGAAGAAATTCTTGAATGGCTTGAAACTGATTTTGTCAACTACCCACTCATAACCCAGTCCTTCAGGCTGTAGCTTCATGAATAAAGTAACTTCTTCTTTTTTTCCTTTGAAAATAAATGTTGTCTCAACTTCTGCAAACCACTCCCCTTTGTGAAAATTAACATATTGCGGCAAAGGTTCCGAAAGTACGTCATTGAGGAATTCTGACTTTAATGAATTCTGTATACTCGAGGTTTCATTGTCAAAGAGCACACTTATAAATTTGCTGCGCAGTTCCTTTGCCCTAAATTCTGCATCGGAATCATAGTATCTTTTCGAACCATCTGCACTTTCCTCTCCGTTGAACCTTCTAAAAAATTGGCTCACTTGCTTGGTAGAAGCAGCAAACCTACCATCATCCTGTGGCGAACCGGGGCTGTATAAACCTTGCCCCGGTGCCAACTGAATGGAAGTAATTATTAATAAAGCTAATAATGCTATTTTTCTCATGCTGAAGTTTCAGTCACACGGATATCTCCTAACATAACATCCCAGAATTCGATGGTTCTACCTGCAATCTGAGTTTGTTTTTTCTCAACATAGATAGTGATATCTTTCTTGGTTGTATCTCTGTAGTTCAATCCGCTTTCCAAAGAAGTACCTTCGAATCTTTGATATACAGTAACTACACCTACGTATCTACCATCAGGCTGTCTCTCCAAATCAGAGATATAGTGGATGTCATACCAGGTGATATTTACCCTGTCGTAGTTCAAAGCCATCAATCTTTCAAAGTATCTTCTTACTTTGTAGTAAGCGATTTCTTTTCTGTTGATTGAAGAAACGCCCATTTCAGCATCTGGAGCAAAAAGCTCTTCAGCTCTGTCCATTACCCTGTTCGCTTCTGAGAATTGCGTCTCTTTGCTTCCAATGATCGAGATATATTTACTTAAATCTTTTACTTTTTCCAAAGCCAAAGAGTCTATTGCCTGCTTTCTTGATGGGCTAATGTCATTTGACTGAGCCAAAGAAATTGACGCTGAAGCCAAAAAAGCAAGTAGAAATAAAGAAATGTATTTTTTCATGATTATAATTTTACTTTTTGAGTGATTATTTACGACGAAGCTCCAGTTCAGAAACTCTTCCAGATCCATCCAATCGGATGTCGCTGATAAAATTCAAATTCTTTTTGGTGTCTTTCAAATAATTGAGATACTTAGAGATAGTTGTAGGCTCGTCATAATCCTTGATACCGCTCTCTTCATGGATTACGATAAGGACTGGGGTTTCTTGGTTTGAGAACATACCCAAAGCTTCCTGAATAGTGCTATTGGCAGACTGAACATTGCTGGAGTTTGCGATGCTGCTAAAATAATTCTCCAATTTACCTACTGCTACTTCTTCAGCCGATAGGTCGGGAGTTGATGGAGTCGATGGTGTTTCGACTTGCTCGACTGGTGCTGGTGGCGGTGTCTCAGCGACTACCTTCTTTTTACTTTTACATGCTCCCATAGCCAATAAGCCAAACAGAGCTACAAATACCAATCTGTTTACAGGTGATTTGAGGATTCTTTTTTTCATCTTCTGAATTATAAGTTTAAATTTTGTTCTGAAAGGTCATCACTATTTAATCAAAAAGCATTCCATAAAACTTATCATTGAAGATAATTTCCAAAAGAAGCATTTTAATTACCGTGATGCTTTTATTATGGCGCAAATGTATATGAAAAACTTCATATTTTTCACAATACTATTTGCTACAATATCACAATATTTCTTAAAAATTAAAAAGGTCATTTTAAATTTTAAAATGGCCTTTTTAATGCAATCAATCTGCTACTGAAAAATCTCCGACAACTTATTTTCCAAACTGGCTCCCCTCAGGTCTTTAGCGACTATTTTCCCCTCAGGATCAATCAAATAAGTAGCAGGAATAGCATTGATCTGGTAGGTAGCTGCTGCTTCCGAATTGAAGTATTTCAAATCGGATACATGCGTCCAGGTAAGTTCATCATCTTCTATTGCTTTTTCCCAAGCTTCTTTGGTCCTATCCAAAGAAACACCAAAAACTTCAAAGCCTTTCTCCTTATATTGATTGTATAGCCTGACCACATTTGGGTTTTCTTCCCTGCATGGCTTGCACCAAGCTGCCCAAAAATCGATCAAGACATATTTTCCGCGTAAATCTGACAGCTTTACCAATTCCCCCTGCGGGTTTGGAAGGGCAATTTCCGGTGCAATTTGACCTATAGACAAAGCCCTTAAATCCTCCAACCTGGCCATGAGGGAGGTAATCATTTTTGTGTTTGGGTATTTTTCATTCAAGCTGCTAACAACCTCATCCATGAAGATGAAATCTTGTTTGGGATTAAGCATTCCCAAAGCAAACAATGCCGCAAAACTATTGTCCATTTCACCGATGCTTGCTTTGACTTTGGTGGCATGGTTTCCCTCAAGACTCATCGCCTGCTCCTGTATTTCCTTGATTTTATCCTGATCCCTATTGTTCATCGCTTCATAGTAGGCATCATTCAGATCATTTATCTGATTTTGATAATCCTCTCTAAGATCCCTCACCTTCAGCATGTTTTTAGAATCATCTGATCCTTCTATCCTCAAACTCTTCTCGTCTTTGACATCATAATTTATCTGAACATCCTGGTCATACAATGCAAGCATAACCGATGCATTCTCCTGGACACTCAATTCATAGAACCCTGGCTCATCCAGCTCCAAGGTATATTCAAACTTCCCATTTGGATTCAATTTCAACGTATCCAAAACTTCGGTCTTGTCATCTAAATACTTCACCAAGACAACTTCCGAGGATGTTGAATTCTCAATTTTCCCCGAAATCTTAACAGTACCATCAAAAACCTGTTCTTTCGAACCGCATGAAGTCAAAGGAAATGCAAGTATTAAAACCAGGAATGTCTTTACTATATTATTCATATCAATCAATTTTCAAGTAATTCTGTTAAAATCTTGGTTGCTACTTTTGGATCCGCCTTTCCTTGGGATTTCTTCATTACCTGTCCCATAAACATTCCCATCAAACCTTTTTTGCCTGATCTGTACTCTGCTACTTTCGACACATTCTCTGCCAATACACTTTCCACAATTGGTTTGAGTGACCCTTCATCACTCTCTTGGATCAAGTTCAATTCTTGCGCTATCTCCAAAGGAGTCTTTTCTTCATTCTTGAGCATTTCTGGATAAACTTTCTGGGAAGCTACCGAGAAGTTGATTTTTCCTTCATCAACGATCGATATCAAACTTGCCAATCGCTTCGGAGAAATAGGGAAATCAGAAATATGTAGTGTCAATTCGTTCAGATAGGACTTTACCGGCCCCATCATCCAGTTGGATGCAGCCTTATAGTTTTGTGTTGACTCACACAATTCATTGAAGTAAAGTGCAATCTCTTTGGAATCAGTCAATACTCCGGCATCATATTCTGGCAGGCCATATGAATTGACAAATTTATAATGGAGCTCCCTTGGCAAGGCTGGCATTTCTTTTCTGATACCTTCCAACCATTCCTCAGAAACTACCACAGGACTCAAATCCGGCTCTGGGAAATACCTGTAATCATTCAGGTCTTCTTTGGTACGCATAGAAGCGGTAGTCCCCGTAGTGGCATCAAAGGTCCTGGTCTCGGAAATAATCTCCTCATCCCCCTCGATCATATGAATCTGCCTTTCATATTCGTGCTCGATCGCCCTGGCTACATTCCTGAAAGAGTTCATGTTTTTTACTTCGACTTTTTTGCCATATTCAGCCGCTCCCCTTAATCTTACTGAGATATTGGCATCACAACGCAAAGAGCCTTCCTCCATGTTTCCATCACAGATATCCAGGTATCTTACCAGCTTTTTGATTTCAGCCAAAAATGCATACGCTTCTTCCGAAGACCTGATATCCGGCTCCGATACAATCTCGATAAGCGGAACCCCTGCCCTATTGTAATCTACCAATGTATCGACCTCCCCTGCCAAGTGCATGGATTTGCCGGCATCCTCTTCCATATGGATTCTGGTCAAGGTCACCGATCTCTTGCTCCCATCTGGCATAGTCAATGGAACTTGTCCTCCCACACAGATGGGATTCTTATCTTGGGTGATTTGGTATCCTTTTGGAAGATCTGGATAGAAATAGTTCTTTCGGGCAAAAATATTCCTTCTTGTGATTTCGGAATCACAGGCGATTCCCATCTTGACGGCAAATTCAACTGCACTCTTGTTTACCTTTGGCAAGGTACCGGGATGTCCCAATGTAACCACTGAAATATGGGTATTGGGCAAGTTTCCAAACTCTGTAGAGTCAGTTGTGTACATTTTACTTTTGGTAAGCAACTGTGCATGGACTTCCAATCCCACTACCAATTCATATTTATCTTTTATTTCTGCTGAAAGCATTTCTATTCTTCTTTTTGTAAAAACCGATAATTGGACTCAAAAATGGTTTAGAAAACATCTAAAACCAAATTAGAGTTAAGTAAATTGAATTAAAGCTGGGAAAACATAACCTTCGCTTTTTCGATCACAGCCGGCAAACCTGCTAGATTCTTCCCACCTGCAGTGGCAAAGAATGGCTGACCTCCGCCACCTCCCTGGATTTCTTTTGCCAAATCCCGTACAGCATTTCCTGCATTCAGTCCTTTGGAGGCTACCAAACCTTCATTGATGATGACGGCAATCTGTGGCTTTCCATCAATCTCCGCTGCAATCACACATATCAAATTCTCTATTTCATTCTTCAGCTCAAATGCAATCTTTTTCAAAGCATCTGCTGATGGCAAATTGACTGTTGCAAACAATTGATTGGTAACACCTACTGCTTCAACTTGATTCAAAAGAGCATCTTTTATTGCATTTGCTTGCAAACCATGTAGTCCTTCAATCTCTTTTTTCAAGTCATTTTTTTCCTGAATCAATGATTCAATTGCCTTTTTGACATCTTTTGGACTTTTCAGAAGCTCTTGGATCTCTTTTACCAATGACAACTGCTCATTTATATAGTTCTCCGCAGCATCGGCTGTGATCGCCTCAATCCTGCGCACGCCGGAAGATATAGAACCTTCGGAAATGATCTTGAATAAGCCAATCACTCCTGTGGATGCAACATGGCAACCGCCACAAAGCTCTACAGAAAAATCCCTGCCATAGGTAATCACCCTGACGAATTCCCCATACTTTTCACCAAACAATGCAGTTGCTCCTTGCTGTTTCGCTACCTCAATTGGGACATTCCTTTGCTCAAACAAAGCAATATTTTCCCTGATCTTGGCATTGACGATGGCTTCTACTTTCGAGATTTCCTCCTCAGTTAATTTTGAGAAATGGGCAAAGTCAAACCGCAGCAAACTTTCGTTGACCAATGATCCTTTCTGCTGGATATGGTCCCCCAAAACTTCCTTCAAAGCAGCCTGCAGCAAATGCGTTGCTGTATGGTTATTGATGGTCAACCTTCTTTTTTCAGCATTTACCTTGGCAGTAAAACTTGATAAAGGATTGCTTGGCAGTCTGTCTACAAAATGGACAATCAAATCATTTTCCTTTTTAGTATCCAGCACTTTGATCTTTTCAGTATCAGATTCTAATATCCCTTGATCCCCCACCTGTCCACCGCTCTCAGCGTAAAAAGGTGTCTTGTCCAATACCAATTGGTAACGATCTCCCTTTTTATCTTTGATTTGTCGGTATTTGACGATCTTACTTTCAGCTTGCAAGTGATCATATCCGACAAATTCCACTCCTTCATCCTCAGAAACCATCACCCAATCCCCTGTCTCCTGTTCTGCCGCAGCCCTGGATCTTGTTTTTTGCTTTTCCATTTCTTGGACAAATCCCGCTTCGTCAACGGAAAGACCATTTTCCCTTGCTATCAGGGAAGTCAAATCCAATGGAAATCCAAAAGTGTCGTACAATTCGAAAGCAGTTTTTCCATCGATCACTTTTTCGGATTTGGAAGCCATTTCCAACTGAATCTGGTCAAGTATTTTCAGACCATTATCCAGTGTCCTCAAAAATGAAGCTTCCTCCTCCTGGATCACTTTGGCTATAAACTCTTGCTGTGCAGCAATTTCCGGGAATATTTCCCCGAAGTTTTCTGCCAAAAGTGGCATCAAGTCAAACATAAATGGCTTCTGGAATCCAAGGAAAGTATAACCATATCTCACTGCCCTTCTCAAAATCCTTCGGATCACATACCCTGCCTTATTGTTGGAAGGAAGTTGCCCATCTGCAATGGTAAAAGCAATCGCCCTGATATGATCTACAATCACCCGCATTGCGATGTCTATTTTTTCATCTTTCCCATAGGATTTCCCGGATTTCTCCTCCAAAACCTGAATAAATGGTGTGAAAATGTCTGTATCGTAATTGGAGGATTTTTCTTGGATGGCTCTCACCAATCGCTCAAAACCCATCCCTGTATCCACATGCTTGGCAGGAAGTTCTTTCAGGGAACCATCACTCAACCTATTGAACTGCATGAATACCAAGTTCCAAATTTCGATTACTTGAGGATGGTCATTGTTGACCAAATCAAAGCCGCTTTCAGAGGCTCTTTCTTCATCAGACCTCAAATCAACATGGATTTCCGAACATGGACCACATGGACCTGTGTCCCCCATTTCCCAAAAATTATCCTTCTTGGATCCGAAGATGATGCGGTCTTCAGGAACAATGTCTTTCCATAGTTCAAAAGCTTCTATATCCTTGTCCAACCCATCTTTTGCATCACCGCCAAATACTGAAACATACAACCTGTCCTTCGGCAACTTGTAAACCTCAGTCAATAATTCCCAAGCCCATGCTATGGCTTCTTTTTTGAAATAATCCCCAAAAGACCAATTTCCGAGCATTTCGAACATGGTATGATGGTAAGTGTCCACCCCCACTTCTTCGAGATCATTGTGTTTTCCGGAAACTCTCAGACATTTTTGACTATTCGCCACCCTGGTTGCCTTTGCGATTTCATTTCCAAGAAAATAATCCTTGAATTGGTTCATACCGGCATTTGTAAACATCAAGGTAGGATCATTCTTGACTACTATTGGTGAAGATGGTACAAATTGATGCTGTTTTGATTGAAAAAATTCAATAAATGTACTTCTGATTTTCTTTGCTTCCATGTAAGCTTTTGACTATGTTCGGATTATAAATTCATTATTTATATATTTGCACGCCTGCGTTACGTTATACCACCCAAGTACGTGCAAGGAATGCAAAATTAGAAGAATTACCCCGCAAATTATAATGAGTAGAATAAAATATTACTACGATCCAAAAACCTGTAAATATGAAAGATACCAAAAAAGCAAATGGGACTTGGTCTTAAATACGCTTGGTTTTCTTTCTGCTGCCTCAATTGTAGCAGTTGGGATTTTATTCGTTTTCAACCTTTATTTCGACAGCCCAAAAGAAGTGTTGCTCAAAAAAGAGAACAAAGAATTGAAGCTTTACTATCAATTGATGGAAGAAGAAGTCAATATCATGGGGCAAATGCTGTCGGACTTACAACAAAGGGATGACAATCTTTACCGAGTGATTTTTGAAACCGAGCCGATTCCTTCGGAAATCAGGAATGCGGGTATTGGTGGATCAGATAGGTTTAGGGAAATCAAGTCGAAAGGACTTAAGCAAGAGCAGTTGATCATTTCGCTCAAGGGCAAAGTGGAAAACCTCAAAAGACAGCTTTATGTACAGAACATCAGTTATGATGATATTTCTGAAATGGCCCTGAATAAAGAAGAATATTGGGCTTCAATTCCAGCTATCCAACCAATTGTCAATGAGGAATTGACCAATTTGGCATCAGGTTTTGGGACCAGGCTGCACCCTATTTTGAAAGTAAGGAAAATGCATACTGGTGTGGATTTCTCTGCCCCCAAAGGCACTCCTATTTATGCCACGGGTGATGGGGTTATTTCTGAAGTGAAGACGGTGTTTGGTGGTTATGGAAAATATATAGAAATAGACCATGGCTTTGGTTTTGTCAGCAGGTATGCCCACATGAATGAGTTCAACGTAAGGGTAGGTCAAAAAATCAAACGAGGCGATCTGATCGGAACTGTAGGCAACACAGGCTCTTCTACAGCACCACACGTACATTATGAAGTAATCAAGGATGGTGCATTCGTCAATCCGGTCCACTACTTCTTCAAAGATCTTGAGCCTAGCGAATATGAAAAAATATTGGAATTGGCTTCGAAAGAGAATCAGTCCTTGTCCTGATTTTTTTAAAAGATATTTATTGATATTGGATATTGATGGAAATTAGATATTGGCAGATAATTGGAATTATTTCCTTTAAGATATTTTAATAGCATAAAAAAAAAGAGGAGCTACTTGGTCTCCTCTTTATTATTTAAATCCTTAGAGATGCTATTAAAGCAACATCTTTTATTGGTCTCACTTTTTTGACTGTTGAAATCAATCAAATCCTCGCTTGATAGGTATATAATTGATAATATCTACCCTGCTTCTCGATCAATTCGTCATGTTTTCCCTGCTCTACAATACGCCCTTGTTCGATGACCAATATTTGGTCTGCCTGCCTAATCGTACTCAGTCTATGGGCAATCACAAAGGTCGTCCTACCTTCCATCAATTCCTTCAAGCTCGCCTGGATCAAGGATTCACTTTCCGTATCCAGATTGGACGTAGCCTCATCCAACACCAACACCCTTGGATCAGCCAAAATCGCCCTTGCTATGGCAATTCGCTGCCTTTGTCCACCTGACAACTTTACTCCCCTCTCACCGATCAACGTATCCAAACCATCCTCAAAACGGTCAGTAAATTCATCCACGTGGGCTGCCTTGACTGCTTGATCCAGTTGGTCAATATTGGCATTTGGTCTTGGGAAAAGGATATTTTCTTTGATGGTTCCTTCGAAAAGAAAATCATCCTGCAAGACGACTCCGAGCTGTGAGCGGTAGCTATCCAAAGTTATCTTTTGCAAATCTACACCATCCACACTTATCAACCCTGACTCTGGATTCAGAAATGACGCTGCAAGTCCAGCGATTGTCGTTTTGCCAGAACCAGAAGTTCCTACCAAAGCAGTGACAGATCCAGCCGGTGCTTCAAAAGAAATATTGTGTAAGACTTCCTTCCCTTCTTCGTAGGCAAAAGACACGTCCTTGAAACTGACATTGCCAACGATCTTGGGAAGGGCAAGATTTCTCTCTCCAGAGGCATTTTCCAAAGGAGTATTCATGATCTCCTCAGTCCTGTCCAAGCCTGCAAATGCCTCTGTAAATTGACTCCCAATATTACTCATCTGTAAAATTGGTGCTATCATAAATCCCAAGTAGAGTGTAAATGCCAAGAAATCCCCAAAGGTCATCTGCCCATCCATTATCATATATCCACCAATCCCCATGATCCCGGCAGAAGCCAAACCCAAAAGAAACGTAGCTGATGAAGTCACTATACTGGTGGTCGTCAAACTCTGTTTCACATTCAAAAACAAACGTTCAACTCCCGATTCAAAACTTTTGATCTCCTGTTCCTCAGCATTGAAACCCTTGATGACCCTGATCCCTCCCAAAGTTTCGGTCAATCTACCAGTCACTTCTGCATTGATTTTGCCCCTTTCCCTGAAGATTGGTCTGATTTTCCCAAAAGCTTTGAGTGAAATCAATCCAAAAATAATCACTGGGACGAGTACATATAATGTCATCAATGGACTGATATAAATCAACAAAACCAAAGAAATGATTGCTGTCAATACCCCTCCTACCATTTGCGCAAATCCAGTTCCCACCAAATTCCTCACACCTTCCACATCTGTCATAATCCTGGATACCAATTCACCTGTTTTGGTATTGTCAAAGAATCTGATTGGCAACTGGATAATATGTCTTTGCACCTGCGCCCTCAGTTTTGAAATCAAGTGCTGGGCTTCTACACTCAGGATTTGTGTCAAAGCGTAGGAAGTCACCGCCTGAACAGTGATCGCAATGGTTACTCCAAGCACCAACCATTTGAGTGTGTCTATATTGTTGGAAGGAATTACATCATCGATCAATATCTTACTTGCCCCTGGCAATACCAATCCGGAAAGCCTGCTGATGATGATTAAAAAAAGGCCCAAGAACAATTGCTTTCTCCTTGGCCATATGATTGTTTTGAAAACATGGGACATGGTGACCCTGTTTTCACCTCTTTTTGATTTTGACATGCTAATTTTAAGGAGAATTTGGTAAATAAGTTTTAGTTAATTAGTGATTGGTTATTATTAAACAGTGCTATAGAATATTAGAAGCTGAGAGGATGATAGCTTTTGGTTTGCTAGAGAATTTTACAATCTATTTCTAAATACATATATCGCCTTATTTCTTCTTTTTTTCAATATTCTGAATTTGCTATTCGTTATTTATTCTAAACAGGGATTTTGAATTTCTCTGTCAAGTTTGGAATTGTACTTGTAGCGTCCTGAAATTAGTTGACAATTTAATTCTTTAATGTGAAGAAGTTCAACCCCATTGGGGTTGTTGTCCTCGTCATCAACTTTCATCCCCGGGTTGCAGCCCGGGGCTAATCAAAGTTTAACCACTTCGTGGTTGATCGCTCGTTTCTTGTTTCTCGCTTCCCACCTCTCGTCTCTTGCCTCTCGCTTCTCGTATCCAACAACAAAAGTCCAAAAATTAGTTCTTTTTTGAAGAAAGGAATTAATAGGCAGTTCAAATACTAGATATTCCTTTAACTTTGTTGCATTAACAACAATCATTAAACCTATATTAAAATGAAATTCTTTATTGACACTGCAAACCTTGACGAAATCAAAGAAGCTTACGACCTTGGAGTCCTTGATGGCGTTACCACCAACCCATCGTTGATGGCGAAAGAAGGCATTAGCGGAGACGCAAATGTAAGGGCACATTACAAGGCCATCTGTGATATCGTAGATGATAAAGTAAGTGCAGAAGTAATATCCACCGATTTTGAAGGTATGATCAAAGAAGGTAAGGAGTTGGCAAAAATCGATGATAAAATTGTAGTCAAAATCCCAATGATCAAAGATGGTGTAAAAGCTATCAAATACTTCAATTCAGAAGGAATCAGAACAAACTGTACTTTGGTATTCTCAGCTGGCCAGGCTATCCTTGCTGCCAAAGCAGGTGCTACCTACCTTTCACCATTCATCGGTAGACTTGATGACATTTCTTATGATGGGTTGGAATTGATCGAGCAGATCGTACATATTTACCATACTTATGGATTTGGGACTGAAGTTTTGGCTGCATCGGTAAGACACTCTATGCACTTGATCAAATGTGCTGAGATAGGTGCTGACGTAGTTACTTGTCCATTGAAAGTGATCACTGGTTTGCTAAAGCATCCATTGACAGATTCAGGATTGGCTACTTTCCTTGCCGACCATGCAAAAGCGGCGGGCAAATAATCCCAATCCCCGGAGAAATTGCAATCAGTAAGAAACCATCAGAAGGTTTCAGTAGGCTGAAAATAGAAAACCGAATTTGACCTTTAAATCTTTTAAAGACGAACCCTCGAAGGCGTTCCCAATTTGGATGGTCAAATGTGGTTCACCAGTATCAATTCCCACGGGTTAGCATTTTGAAAATGTATTGTCAACTTTCCATGACAATTAACCTTCATAGGAAATAATCCGTGGGAATATTCATCGTTATATCAAACCGACCCAAAGATGTACATCATAAAAGTCAAAGGCAAAGCTAAAATACCGGATTACATTCAGATCAGAGATGAGAACTTTGTATTGGTAGCATATTTTAGAGCTGACAGACCTATGAAAAATGTAGAAAAATTCGGTTTGGAAGGAAAAGAGGAGGCTTTGGAAGCTTTGATCAGGGATCTTCCTTTCGGAAAACTTCAAAAATTGGAATTATAAGAATGGATTTCACAGGCGAGCCAATCATAAAGGTACAAGATGCAGGTATCTTTCAGGGATTAGATGCAGTATTGCACAATGTTGATTTCAGCATTGAAAAGAATGAATTTGTATTCCTTATAGGAAGGACAGGAAGTGGCAAAAGCTCACTGCTTAAAACACTGTATGCTGACTTGCCATTAAGGATGGGGGAAGCCGAAATTGTTGGTTTCAACCTCAACAAAATCAAAAGTAAGGAAGTCCCCTTTCTCAGAAGGAAACTGGGAATTGTTTTTCAGGATTTTCAACTTTTTCCCGATAGGTCAGTTGCAGAGAATTTGTTTTTTGTCATGAAAGCAACAGGCTGGAAGGACAAAAGCAAGATGAAAAGCAGAATGGCAGAGGTGCTGATGCAGGTAAACCTAGGAGATGCTGCCACCAAAATGCCCCATCAACTATCCGGTGGGGAACAACAAAGGGTAGTTATCGCCCGAGCTTTGATCAACGAACCAGCTATTTTACTTGCCGATGAACCTACTGGTAACTTGGATCCTGATGTAGCAGATGGTGTTTTCAAACTTTTTCAGGAAATCAACAAACAGGGGACTGCAATCTTGATGGCTACGCACAATCACGACCTGCTTCGGAAATATCCTTACAGAGTTCTGAAATGCGAGAAAGGCTTGCTTCTGGATAGTAAGACTGCCGATATTTCCATCAATACTTCTTATTGATCAAAAAAATCATACTTTTAAATATTGTAAAATATCATTATTTTTCAAGTAAATTACGTGCGATCAATTCTTCCTTTCGAACGGTTGGGCTTGAATCAAACAAAATCTGTTTAAAATAGGTTATTTTACAAAATAAAAAGTTATGAATACGTTCAAAAGCAAGTTTAGGCTGTATGCACTTTTCACACTATTGGCCATTACAATATTTTCTTGTAAAGACGATGAAGAGGTGAATCCAGATGAGGAGGAAGAAGAAGTAATTGTGTCTCCAAATGTTGCCATAAACAATTGGATCTTGGACGTGATGAAAGAAGTTTATTATTGGCTTGATGATATGAAGACACCTATAGCCAATAATTCTGAGCCAGCGGATTATTTTGAATCTTTGCTGTTCAAGCCTACGGATAGATTTTCGGCAATCTATCCAAACTACCAAGAACTGATAAATAATCTTTCTGGAGTATCTACTGAAGCTGGATATGAGTTTAGCCTCCTTCGAGAAAGTCTTGACAACCAAAATGTACTGGCAGCTGTCACTTATATCAAAAAAGGAAGTCCTGCAGATTCTGGGGGGTTGCTCAGAGGCGATCTATTAACTCAGATTAATGGTACGACTATGACTTTATCCAACTATCAATCCTTATTGAGAAGTATTTCTTCAAATCACACAGTTACGTACAGAAGGTTTATCGAAGGAAGCAACACTTTAGGACCTGGGCAAACCATGAATCTTTCAACCATCAGTATTCAAGAAAATCCAAATTTCCTAGACACCGTTTATACCTTCGAAAACCAAAAAATAGGTTATTTTATCTATAATTTCTTTTCTCCAGGAGTCGAAAACTCACAAGGACAGATGGACACTAGATATGACCAAGAAATGGATGAAGTTTTTGCAAAGTTCAAAGCAGAAGGTGTAAATCATTTGGTAGTTGATTTCAGATATAATGGAGGTGGTTATGTCACTAGCTCGGTGAATTTGGCAAGCATGATAGCTCCTGATATAACTTCGAGTAGCATATTCTCTAAAACCAAGTTCAATAGTTTTTTATCTCAATTCTCCCAATTTCAAAATGTTCAAACCAATTTTAAGACAAAAAGCCAAAACATTGGGAACAACCTTACAGAAAAAACTGTATATGTAATTACTTCAAGAGGTACTGCTTCTGCAAGTGAATTGGTGATAAATTCATTGAAACCTTATATGGAAGTTGTAATCATTGGAGATGTTACATATGGAAAAAATGTTGGATCTGTAGCTTTTGAAGATGAAGATAATCCTGATAATAATTATGGTTTATTGCCTATCATCACAAAAAGTTTCAACAGCCTTGACCAATCTGATTATGGAAATGGATTCATTCCAGATATTGAAATGAATGAACTAGATTTTTTACCTTTCAGAAATCTTGGAGACATCAATGAGCCTCTTTTAAATTCAGCCATAGAGAAAATTTTGAATAGACCACCTTCAGGAAGAAAATCAGGAATTAAAAGACAGTTTGTAGGTTCATCTTTAGACAGAAAAATCAGACAGGGTCTCTTATTGGAAGATCCCAAATCATTCCGAAGTGCCTTCGAAAAAATTAATACACATTAAAAAGTAAAAATTCTTAATATTTTCCCAAAACCCGATATTGTGCAAAACGATATCGGGTTTTACTTTTATATATCAACCGATAATCGTATTATCGCTAGAAAATTAACAGAAATTACCCATGGATTATAAGATTAGAAACTGCGAGGAAAAAGACCTAGAAGATTTGGTGAAGTTATGCGCTGCGCATGCTGAATATGAAAAAGGGGAATTTGATCCCACCGGAAAAGTAGAAGCACTCAGATCAGGGATTTTTGGAGAACCCAAAAGACTGAACTGCTGGGTAGTAGAATCAAATGGAAAAGTGGAAGGCTTTGCAACCTACACGATCGATTTTTCGACTTGGGATGCTGCTTCATTTTTGTATATGGATTGTCTGTATCTGAATGAAAGTATCAGAAGTAAGGGAATCGGTACCGAGATCATGAAGAGAATCCAAGTAGTGGCAAAAGAGAAGAATTGTGTAAACATCCAATGGCAGACACCGGAATTCAATGCATTGGCCATCAAGTTCTATGTAGGTCTAGGAAGTACCGGAAAGCAAAAAATGCGCTTTTTTATGAAGCCTTGATCCGATGATACATTTCGCGGGTGATTTCTTTCAGGTTTTTCTCAGCTATACCCCTAAAGTCTGGTTGTGAAAAATCCAATTCAGGCAAAGTCATCACCCGATCAAAACCATCTTGCCGTCCTTCCTTTCCAGATGTGATTAAGATGGTTTTCTTTTGATGTTTTTTGGCCAATTGTAATAACTCATAACTCCCCTTCCCTCCTGCCGATTGGCTATCATATCTTCCTTCTCCGGTTATAATCAAATCTGCAGATTGTATCTTGTTTTGGATCTCCGTTTTATCGAAGAACCATTTTGAACCCATCTCTATAGCTACTGGAAAGAAATGCGCAAGACCAAATGCAACTCCACCAGCTGCCCCAAACCCAGGCCTGTCTTCAATTTCTCCAGCTGATTTCTTACCTAAGATTTGAATCAGATTTTCACATTGTTCCAGAAATTCACCATGCAGTCCAGCATCTAATCCTTTTTGTGGTCCAAAAACAGGAATCGCCCCCCTCTCTCCAAAAAACGGATTCTCCACATCACATAAGATGGTGAATTTCAATGCTCTTTTTTCAATTGGAGCTTGAATATGTTTGATTTTTGCCAATAGATTTTCTGAAAACATACTTAATTCCCGACCTTTTCCATCCAAAAAGAGATAACCTAATGCCCTCAAAATACCAACCCCCAAATCTATACTCGCACTCCCTCCTAGCCCGAGGATGATATGCTTTGCTCCATGAGAGATGGCATCTTTGACCAATTCCCCTGTACCATAGGAGTTGGCTATCCAAGGGTTGATTTCATGAGGTTTCAGGAACTTGATGCCAGATACGGTAGAAATATCCAAATAAGCTGTTGATTGGGCTGGATCCATAAAGTAATACCCCAATCTTGGTCTTCCTATCGCATCCAAAGCATACAATTGGGTTTGCCGCAACCCCAGAGCTTGTCCCAACAAAAAACAAGTCCCATCACCTCCATCGGCAATGGGACATAGTTCTGTCATCAAATTCCTATCACAGCCCAACAAGGTGTCCTTGATAATGGTAGCTGCTACATGTGCTTCCATCGTTCCCTTGAATGCATTTGGTGCAATAAGGATTTTCATAAGCGAAACATTAGTATTTTTTCTGCGCTCTCATCCTCTGAAAATATTCCTTGGTAGCCGCCTTGACTTTAGGAGCTAGGTAAATGGTGGAGATCATTGTCGGAATAGCCATGATTGCATACATCCCATCTATAAAACTCACGACCACTTCCAAGGAAACTACAGCACCTGCTACGATGGTAATCAGGTAGAAGTAATTGTAATAATTCGCCTTTTTGGCACCGAAGAGGTAATTGAAGCATTTGTGCCCATAGTATGAATAAGTAAACATGGTAGATAATGCAAATACCAGCACTGCCATCATCAAAAGATACCTTCCATACCCTGGAAGTGCCATATCAAAAGCCGACAAAGTCAACCTTACGCCATCTTTTTCTGTGGCCTCCCACACACCTGTCAACAAAATCACCAAAGCTGTCAAGGTACATACTACAATTGTATCTATAAATGGGCCAAGCATCGCAATCAAGCCTTCCCTCACTGGTTCATTGTTTTTGGATGCACCATGCACCATGGGGGCAGTGCCAATACCTGCCTCATTGGAGAATGCGGCTCTCCTCGCCCCTATGATGATAACAGCGCCGACTACTCCTCCCATGGCTGCTTCCCCAGTAAAAGCATCTGATATGATGAGATAAAACATGTCCGGTACATTACCTATATATTGAACCAAAATTATGATCACAGTAATAAAATACAATGCAACCATAAAAGGAACCAGCCTTGAGGCAACCATCGCAATTCTTTGGATACCACCCAAGATAACTGCCCCGACTATGATCATCATAGAAATTCCCAAAATCCACTTGGTGACTTCTTCCGATTCCAATCCCACACCCAGTAGACCATTCAATCCTTCAGTAAAAGATGTTAAAAACCCAAGAACTTTTGGGCTATCATTAATCATCACCGATCGAAAAACCGCCGTCAATTGATTGGCCTGAAAGATTGATAACAAGCCCAAAACCCCAGCTACCGAAAACAAAACCGATAATGGCTTCCATTTTTTCCCCATACCTTCTTCGATCACATACATAGGGCCACCTTGGACTTCTCCCGTTGAGTCTTTGCCCCTAAACATGATCGAAAGGGTACATGAAAAATACTTTGTAGCCATTCCCACAAATGCAGACATCCACATCCAAAATATAGCTCCCGGACCGCCCATATTGATGGCTATGGCTACACCGCTGATATTCCCCAATCCGACTGTAGCTGCTATAGCTGCCGACAATGCCTGCGTTGAACTGATCTGTCCTGGCATATTTTGGTCATCAAATTTGCCACTGACCAATTTGATGGCATGTCCTAAATGCCTGAATGGCAGAAACCCAGAGTAAATAAACAAAAGCAATCCCCCTCCCATCAAAAGGATAAGCATTGGTGTATCCCAAATCCAATTACTAAAATCTACGATGTATTGTCCCATTATTCAATTGTAAATGAATAGGCATATTAAGCGCATTTTTTTGATTTTGCAAAAACTAAACTACTATCGGCTAAAGACCGATAGGTTTGGTTTCACCTAAAGGCGACTAAAGTGCATCCGAGACTTAGTGTTTGTGAAAAACGTGGTGATCTTAGTGGTTATAATTTTTACTACGATGATCACAAAGTAAAAACACCAAGTTTACAAAGAAAAAAAATACCAAAGTCTTCACCTAAAGGCGAAGGATTTTGCCCCAGAGTGAGGCGTTAAAACTGTCACCCCTCAACAAAAAACCAGAGACTTCCCTTGTTTAACTTTTGCAAAGGCAAAAGCCCAATTTATAGTGATTATACTCATTATTGACATTTGCTGCTTAAATTATAATGCCCTTAGATTTTCAATGCAAAAGTTGACTATTACCTGTTGACTGTAGATCTATTTCCCGTTCATCAATTTTTTTCAAAAAGAACAGAAAAATAACAAAGATTTTTTCGAAACAATGACATATTTTAATATCTTGAAAATCCATTATATGTATATCCACTCACTTAGCAGTAGCCACTTAAATAATGCATCCATATTATTTCCGAGGGCAGTTGATTGTCAACCGTAGACTATTGACAATTATCCGCATGATTTCATATGTATAATTTAACTACTGGTGCCACTGCGGATAACCATATAATATTTAAATCAATTTCACTTTTACCCAAATAAATCTAATGAAAAAAGACAAACCTACTCCTGATACCAAATCCAGGAGGAATTTCATCAAGGCTTCGGCAACTGCAATGGCAGGATTTTATTTTGTACCAAGACATGTACTCGGTGGACCAGGATTCATTGCCCCTTCCGACAGGTTAAGGGTAGCCGGAATAGGCGTTGGCGGTATGGGAGGCGGAGATGTCAGAGGCGTCTTCAACAGTGGAAAAGTTGACTTTGTTTCCCTGTGTGATGTAGATGATACCCGTGCGAAGCAAAGTGTAGAAGACCACCCCAAAGCCAAATATTACAAAGACTATAGGAAAATGCTTGAAAAAGAGCACAAAAACATAGATGCAATCACCATTTCCACTCCCGACCACATGCATGCCATCCAGGCAATGGCTGCCATGCAGCTAGGAAAACATGTGTATGTCCAAAAACCGCTTTCCCATGATATCTATGAAGCCCGTATGCTGACGGAAGCTGCAGACAAATACAAGGTAGTGACACAAATGGGCAACCAAGGCTCTTCGGGTGAAGGTGTGAGAAAAATGGTGGAATGGTACAATGCCGGCCTGATCGGTGAAGCAACCCGTGTATACTGTTGGACAGACAGGCCCGTGTGGCCACAGGGCTTACCATGGTCTTCAGATACAGCCACCCCGCCAGCGGATCTTGATTGGGACTTATGGCTCGGTACAGCTCCGCAAAAAGATTATGTAGCCAACCTTATTCCATTCAACTGGAGAGGATGGTGGGACTATGGTACCGGGGCCTTGGGAGATATGGCTTGCCATATCATGGAGCCACCTTTCCGTGTCTTGGGACTGGGTTATCCAGAATCTGCCGAATGTAGCGTGGGTTCAGTCTATGTGGGTGAATTCCAGAGAGGTTATTTTCCGGACAGTTGTCCTCCTTCCTCCCATATCACACTTAAGTTCAAAAGAGAAGGTAAAGAAGACCTGGCTTTCCATTGGATGGATGGTGGGATCCAGCCAGCCAGACCAGATGAACTTGGGCCTAACGAGATAATGGGTGACGGAGGAAATGGGGTGATCATAGAAGGCACCAAAGGTAAAATGATGTGTGGTACCTATGGAAGGGATCCTAGGTTATTGCCTACCTCCAAGACTGAGGAAATCAATGTGGCAGAGTCTCTGTACAGAGTCCCTGGAGGAGATTCGGGACACTACAACAACTGGGTGGAAGCATGTATAGGTGGATATGGAAGCAAAGAATTTGACAGGTTGAGTTCTCCATTCTCAGTGGCAGGGCCATTGACGGAATCTGTCTTGATGGGCAACCTTGCAATCAGAAGCTATGACTACAGAACACCAAGAGAGAATGGAAATGGGTTTAATTATCCAGGTAGGGGTATCAAACTTGTTTGGGACGGACCAAATATGAAAGTAACCAACTTCGATGCTGCCAATCAATTTGTAAAGCGCGAATATAGAAGCGGTTGGGAATTGGGAGTTTAGATAGGATCTGCCGCAAGGGGTGCTATGGTACGGAAAGGTCTTTTTCGGGTTCTTACTTGAAATATTCACTTCGCGTACCTTTCCGCCCCCTGCGGTAAATCTAAGCGGAATTGCTTCTGCCGCAAAGGGCGCTATGGTACGCAAAGTTTTTTTCAGGTTCTTAATCGAACATGCTCTTTGCGTTCCAACCCATTCTTGGCTGCTGATTATTTCCGAACTGGATAGGTTACAAAAAGCCCCTACAGCATACAAAGTAAAACACATTCTTCGCGAACCTTTGCGCACCTCTGCGGCAAATCTAAGCGGGATTGCTCCAGCCGAAAGGGGTGCTATGGTACGCAAAGTTTTTTTTCAGGTTCTTAATTAAACACTCTCTTTGTATTTCACAACCCATTCTTTGCTTGTAATTATTTTTAATGAAATAAAATCTTAGTAGATTTAATACCGTATTAATTCTATTAAAAAATCTTTTCTTAACCATAAGCTTATCAAATGCTAAACCAAATACTTTTGTCTTTTGCCTTAGTGGCAAATATATTCGCAACACCTTCAGAAAAAGTGATTAAATCTGAAATCAAAGAAGTGACTGTATTTCAAAATGGTGCACAGATCAATGAAAAAAGCAGCCTGAATATTGGCGCTGGCGAGACGGTTTTGATGATCAAAGGCAAGTCCCCTTACATTGATGGTAAAAGTATCCAAGTAAAGGGATTCGGCGATTTCACCATCCTATCGGTCAATGTACAATCCAATTACCTCGAAGAGAAAGTCAGCAACTCCTTGGATAGCCTCCAATCAATTCTCGATGAAGAGAGGACCACATTGGAAAAACTGGATGCACAAGCAGAAGTATTAAAGGAAAAAATGACACTCTTGAACACCAATAAAAACCTTGGTGGACAAAACAATGGCCTGAGTATGGTTCAGCTCAAACAAGCGCTGGATTTTTATGAAAAAGAGATCACGGGCATCAAAGATGCCGAAATCAAAAACAGACAGAAGTCCAACCAAACCAAAGAAAAAATCCAGAGGTTGGAAAGACAGCTGAACGAAAGTAGCAACAAACCAATCGTGCCAGTCAATGACATCCTCATCAAAGTAAGTGCTGACCGTACTGTCACAGGTGAGCTGGCCATCTCCTATTTGGTAGGCAATGCCGGATGGTTTCCAAAATACGACGTCAGGGCCAAAGATATTTCCAAACCATTGGACTTGAGATACAAAGCTGAGGTTTGGCAAAACACCGGAAATGATTGGAACAATGTAAAGCTCAAATTCTCCAATGCAACCCCACAAAAGAGTGGCGTTATTCCTGATTTGAAAAAATGGGATCTAACCTATGCAAGGTTGACCACATTCGATCAAAATAGCTTCGTGAATATTGGCTCTGTAAGTGGTACGATTACCGATAGTAATGGCGATCCTCTTCCTGGGGTTACTATATCTGTAAAAGGATCAGGCATAGGCACAGCATCTGATCTAAATGGCCGTTATAGCATTACCCTTCCCTCCACAGCCAAAAGGTTGGTTTACTCTTTTATTGGATTCAGAAGTAAGGATTTGGTCATTTCCGGTGATTTAATGAATGTTGTTTTGGAAGAGGATATACAAATGCTAAATGAAACCGTAATTGTTGGTTTCGCTAAAAGCAATGCACCCTTAACTCGTGTAAGGGGGGAAAGTTCGTTGGATGTAGAAAAATATGAATCAAATATTCAGGCAACGACAACCATCGAAAACCAAACTACTGTAGAAATCGCTGTTGACAAACCATATACGATAACTTCCAATGGAGACAAACTTTTGGTTGATTTGAAAAAATATGAAGTCGATGCTGTCTATGAATATTTCGCTATCCCCAAAAAGGAAAAAGATGCATTTTTGGTGGCCAAATTGGTGGATTGGGAGAAATACAATCTCCTACAGGGGGAAGCCAACCTCTATTTTGAAGACACCTATATTGGTCGATCCATCTTGGAAGCAGAAAGCTTGAATGATACCCTATCAATATCTCTGGGACGAGACAGAAGCATCGTGATCGAAAGGGAAAAGATCGACCAAAATTCCAAAAAACGACTCATAGGATCAAATTATACTGAATCAAGAGCCTATAAAATCACAGTCAAAAACAACAAATCCTCCAATGTCAATTTGAAGATCGTCGACCAATATCCGATTTCGATAGTAAGTGACATTACTGTAAGCCTTCTGAAATCTTCCAATGGAAATGTAAATAAGGAAACTGGAATAATCGAATGGGAACTTACACTGAATCCAGGAGAGCAAAAAGTACTGGAGTTGGAATATGAAGTCAAATATCCAAGAAAAGAAAAAGTGATTTTGGATAGGTGATTTTGTTTTGTCTTTAAATTCAATTGGGGATGGGTTAAAACACCATCCCCAATTGAAAAAAATGAGAAAAATTGGCTTCAGCCGAATATTGCTTCTGGCTAAACCCTATACTCTTCTTCCCATTTTGTTTTCCTCCAGCTGAAGCAAGTGGCAATTCTATTGGGATGGCGCTTTAGCCAATCATTTACCCTACAAAGACCCATCCCCTATTATTCATCAAACCCTAGACCTGCTGCATTGAGCATTTTGGCATAGGCGATTTTCCTTTTGGCTGCAAGGTCATTGAGGATCATCCTGCCATCCAACACACTCACTTCACGGGCATTGATCAGGAATAGGGAGCTTTCCCCAATATCAAACCTCGTCTGTTCTCCTTCCAGAAGCCTTTCTAGGCCTACAATATTTGCATTGTATACTGCCAATTGCTCTTGTAGGGTTTGAAACCTATTTATTTCAGCTTCCAATTTAGATCTCAGTTGTAGGAATTTCAGGTCTCTATCATTCTGTTTGAAATCAATTTTTGCTTTTGTCAATCCCAATCCCCCTCGTTCTTTTCTCAGCAACAAAGGTGTCTGTATCGTAAAGCCCCACTTATAATTGTTTTCGAAAAATGGGGCCTCATTAAACTGGCCAATGGATTCTGTCAAGAAATTATAATTCACTTGTACAATGGGCTTGAGCTGCTCTGCCTTCCACCTGCGCTCTACATCCAAAGAAGCCAATTCATAATCTGTCAACCTCAACATTGGATGGCTTGCTATCAGAGTCCGGAGTGTATTTTGATCATAGTCCAATGGAATTTGTCCCAGCACATCTTCCGGAAAAGTAGTCAATGCAATATTCATGGGATTGTCATCTTCATCCCAAAGATATGTCTCCAACTCCTGGGAAGCATTGAAATATTCAATCTGCGAGGTCTGAAACCTGTAGATCCTGTTCATTATCTGGGTGTAGGCCTCCACAGTATCGATAGCAGGCAGATCGCCTTGGATAAAACTTGTTTTGATGCCCTCAAATCGAATCTCCGCCAACTCAACACTTTCTTCCAAAATCTTCATATTTTGGTACGCGGCACTCCACTCCCAATATGCTTCAGAAGCATCTAGATATAGGTCATTAAGAATCTGTTGTCTTTCAGTTTGGGTGACATCTTGATAAATCTCGGCTTGCCTCAAAGCCGCTCTCCTCCTGTCTATCAACAGGCCTTGTCCGAGATTGACAGATGCTCCGGCAGCTATCAACCCATTGTTGGGAGCTGTTCTTTCAGGATTGAGATAAGTACCAGAATTTTGCTCAAAGACCCCTTTCAACTCAACACCAGCCATTGTCGGCACTTTTACCCCTGCTTCCCGCTTGTCATAGTATTCGGTGTCATTGAATTGCTTATTGTCATAATTCCCAAATAGCAATGGATCAAAACCTCCCCTTGCAATCATCATCTCCTGATCACCAAAACGCAGGTTGATATCAGCTTGCTTTGCGATGGGATGGTAATACCTTACCCACTCCAAAAACTGGTAATAGCTGAGTTCTTCCTGTGCCAAGGCCGGAAAAATATATAAAACGGTTAAACAAGTTAACATCAATCGCCTCATTGTCAATTACTTTTTCTTGTTTGCCAGTTTTTCTTTTCTTGTATAGTAATCTGCAGGGAATCCATTGAGTTGACGCCAGATCTCATACCAGATAGGCACATCATTCAACAAGGCTATCCCATCCGCTCCCGAGCCGATTTTCAAAGCATACGGCCAGGGGTCTTCCTCTGGATCCTCTACGACGAGGACCCTGTACTTATTGTTTGGCCCCGTGAAGTTATCAATTGCTTTTACTTTTCCCCCAAAAGTTCCATTGGAAAACTGTGGCCAACCCGAAAACACAATCGCAGGCCAACCGTCGAAGATAAAGCGGACTTTGTTTCCTGGTCGCAACAAAGGTAAATCGACAGGCTCCACAAACATCTCAACAGCAAGTTGGGCATCAGCAGGAAGGATACTCACAATCTCCGCCCCTTCCTTGATCGTCTCTCCTATACCCACCTGGATAGCTTGGGTAATATAACCATCCTGCGGTGCCAATATATGCCTGTATCCTGTCCTGAATTCATAATTGGTATACTGGTTTTCCAATTTCGTTGCAGTTGCTTCGGCATCATATTGGGCAGATAATGCAGAATACTTATCCGACTCGGCCTTAGCCATCCTATCCCTAAAGTCGTTATCTATGGCATTGAGCTCTATCTGGGCTGCTATCAATTCATTTTGGGAGCTCAACAGACTGTTTTCAGCGGCAATCAGGCCTGCCTTTACTTCTTGAAACCTCAATTTTCTGGTTTCGAAATCAGTCAGAGACCTCAAACCATCAAGATAGAGCTTTTCTGCCCTGTCGAGCTGTTCTTGCCCAACCTGGAAGTTCACCTTGGACTGTTCGAAACGGATGCTATCCGACTGGACTTTCAGTTCTGCCATCCTCAGTCGGTTTACAGCCTGCTCTTTTCTAAGCGCATTGTTAGCCCTCAAAGCATCCACTTGGATTTCCTGTGCGATGACCTTTTGCTCATAGGATTTGGCTGACAGATTTTTGGCAGTCACCTGAAGTTTTGTCCTTTCCAACAGTTGCGGATCAAAGTATTCATCCTTGACTTCCGAAATCAAAAGGATGGTATCACCCTTGCTGACATAATCCCCTTCAGATACATACCAGTTCTCAATTCGGCCTGCAATGATTGAATGGATAGTCTGCGGCCTGTGATCCGGCCTCAACGCTGTCACATATCCATTGGATCTCACATTTTGGGTCCAAGGCAAAAATACAAACAGCACCATCCCAAGCAAAAACCACAATAAGACCCTAATTCTTTTCTTACTTTGATCAGTAGGCATCGTCATCGAGAAACTTTTGAAGTGATCAAAAGACATTCCTTTCTCTGCGTTGTTTTTTGAAATGTTTAACATATATCCTAAAGATTAAAGGTTTTTATATTCAAGAAAAGCTTCACTTGGACCATCAAATGAAATTTTTCCGTTCTTCAACTCTATTACCCTTGGTGATTTCTTGATCAACTCAAGGTCATCGGTTACCATCACTGTAGTCCAAGGCCCTTCCAGGATATAATTTCCTACATCATTTTTGACATCATCATCAAAATAGCTGAACAAATCCTCCAAAATCAATGCCTTTGGCGTGCCTGTCAGACATCTTGCCATGATTATTTTACTGATTATTTTTTTGCTCAACCCCTTACCTTCAGGCATCAATTTGGTATCCAAATCTTTTTGCAGGGCATAGACATAATCTTTCAACCCCACCAGTTCAATGATTTTCTTGAGCTGCTTATTGTCTACATCCTTACCCAAAGTAATATTCTCATAAATAGTACCGTGAAAGATGGATTGATGTGTCAAGCTATCACCTATAAAGCTTCTGAACTTATCCAAATTCATCATATCGATTGGCAATCCATTGACTAGGATTTTGCCTGAATATTCGGAATACAATCCGGCAAGCAAGTACATCAAGGTACTTTTACCACTTCCACTGGTCCCAGTAAGTATCACTTTTTCCCCAGTCTTCAATTCCAAGGAAACCCCATCCAGAATGTTAAACTGTCCATCCCTTGATTGGTAGGACACATTCATCATCTTAAATTCAAGACCTTTGAACTCTTCCGTAAGTGCCTTATCAATCCCCTCTTGTCTTTCAACCGGCAAATCAAGTATCTGTCCCAATTTCTCAGTGGCAGTCAGCGTGTCATAAACTGTCTCCAATGTAAGTATCAACTTTTCCACAGAATTCACTACCAATACTATGATGATTTCCGCTGCCACAAACTGGCCTATACTTATTTCGTTATTGATCAACAACAAACTACCTGCAACAAGCAATGAGCATACGATCAATACTTTGAAAGCTATCAACACCTTGTATTGTAAGATCAACACTGCAAAATGCTTGTTTCTAAAATCCACATAGGATTCCAACAACTTATCTACGCGCATGAAAGGCAGTTTTGAATTTCCTGCCAACTTGAAGGTTGCCATTGTCCTTCCTATCTCTTCCAGCCAATAGGCCACCTTATACTTGGATGTGGATTCTTTCAGGGAGGTCTCCATCCCTTTTGGACTGGTGAAATAAAAGATGATGAGCAATAACAAAATCAGTACAAAACCGAAAATTATAAAGAATGGATGGTAAAGCGCCAATAGCATCAATCCAAAAACTACCTGTATCGATGCTGCCGAGAAATCAATCAAGATTTTGGCCATTCCCTTCTGGAGATTCACAGCATCAAAAAACCTGTTCACAAGATCCGGCGCATGTTTGTCATGCAATTCGTCCAACTTCAACCTTGGTAATCTATAGGCAAACCCAAATCCCGCTTTGGTAAATACCCTTTGTTGCAATTTTTCCGTCAGGTATAGTTGGCTGATCTGGAGAAAGCCACCAAAAGTTATCCCTGCACCAACCACAATCACCAACAGAATCCAGGAAGTACTGATTCTACCTCCCAAGATAAAATTTAGAATGGCCTGGATCCCCAAAGGTAAGCTTAGGGACACAACTCCATTTAGGATGGCATAGAAATATATGGCATATACTTCTTTACGCTCTTCATGCAGAAATCTAGCGAACCTCCTTAGCGGGGTCAATGCTACGTCAATTTTCATTTTCTATGGCTTTAAAAACAAGTTTTTGGAAAAAATCTACTCTTCTAATATCCATTGGGTGAATATCGGTGAGACTGGGAATATGTTTAGAATAGAATGACTGTAATAGGCTTGATTCCATTACCGTAGAAACAAGGGTTTTGGGAAACTCATATTTTGGGTTGATTTCAAGAATAATCGCAGCTATCCGCTCTCCCAACCTGTTGTAAAGGTTGAAAAAGCCATTTTTATAATCTTCATCGACCTCCTTGGTAAGGTATGCTTTGGTAGACTCATCTACCAGTACCCTTTTCAATGAAACAGGGTCAATGTAATCATTTACCACATAAATCGGCCCCTTTACAAGGATTTTTATGGCTATCAGAAGCCTTTCTTTTGGATCTTGGATATTCATGGTGCACAAAACCAGGTTCTGCTCCAAGTATCCCCAATACCAAAGTGTTAAAAACAACATCAGCTTGTGTTTGTTTTCAAAATAACGATAAATCGCCGATTCTGTGCAACCAACTCTGATGGAAAGCTTTTTGAACGTAAAATGATCTAAGCCCAACTCCGGTATCAATTCCAGACTTTGTCTTATAATCTCCTTACCTAAATCAGAACTAAAAGGGTCTTTGATGTATATGTCTGAATTTACATCAACCCTCATATTTTTTAGTAATTTTTCCATATATCACTCTAAAATCAACACTACAACGAATGATCAATTCAAATAGTTTATAAAAATAGCTTTTTTGTTTGTATTACTCACAAAAAAAATTCCCCTTTAAATTCATTTGGGTGGAAATTAAAAATATCCATAAAGTTAAGGAAAGATTAACAATAGATAATTGTCGTATAACGACAGTTTGGAAGCTGTGGGGCTGCTTAGTTTTAACAATCAAAAAAACTTAACTACCCGAAAAATGAAAAGAATATTACTATTGGCATTGGTCTCTTTCCTGATTGTATGTTTGGGAAAACACAATCAGTCCTTTGCCCAAAACGCTTCTGCCTCAGTATTTGGAGTTGTACGTGGGACTTCAGGAGAAACTTTGCCTGGTGCAAATGTCCTCATCAAAAACGAATCAACCGGATTTTCTGCAGGTGCAGTGACCAATTTGGAAGGAAGGTTCCAGATCAACCAGGTACCTCTTGGTGGCCCATACTCCATTGGGGCATCTTTTGTGGGAGAAGGAAATGTGGTAAAGCGGGGTTACATGTTAAACTTGGGCGATCAGGTAAGAGTTGATTTTGAATTGCGGGATGGTGACAACGAATTGGAAACCATTACAATCACGGCCGCAGATTATGCCCCAAATAGGGTTTCCCCGATTGGTGGGGCAACAAGGTTCGGCATAAATGAAATCAAAAACCTGCCAACCAGTGGCCGGAGTTTCCAAGATTTGGCTAACCTGGCACCAACTACTGCACCGGGTGGATCTCTTTCCATTGGAGGTACAAGGGAATCTTCAACATCCATCACCCTTGATGGTGGAAACCAGAGATTTATGATGAATGGAGGTTTGATTTCCCAATACACGGTATCGATGGAAGCTATTCGGGAGTATGAAATCACAACCAATGAGTACAGTGTCAGGGAAGGCCGTCAAGGAGGTGGTGCGATCAATGTGGTGACCAAATCAGGGACCAACGAACTATCCGGATCAGCATTTTTCTACAATAGAAACCAAGCTTTGACAGCCAGTGAAGATTATGTCGGAAGACCCATCAATGATTTCAACATCAACCAATATGGCTTTTCGCTTGGAGGTCCCATCATCAAGGACAAACTTCACTTTTTTACAGCGTTGGATTTTGAAGATAGAAGTGAGCCATTTGCGATCATTGATGTCAGGGATGTACAGACTGAAAGGCTGGAGCAGATTACCCAACAGAACCTGGACAGGTTTATCAATATTTTGGAAGATCAATACGGCCTTGATCCCAACAGGCAACAAACTGGGCTGTTCAACAGAAAGCCAACAAATAGAACCATCTTTGCGAAACTTGATTGGCAAATCAATAAGATCCATAAACTTACTTTTAGAAACAATTTTTTCTGGGGGGCAAATGAGTTCGTCGTCGGTGGTGACCAGACAGCCTTGGCCGATTCTAGAGGCGATCTTGAGATTTCTGGATTGAACAGCCAGCTGGCACTTCGCTCAACCTTCTCACCGAAACTGACCAACGAACTCAAAGTCCAATACCTCAGGGCACAGAGGAATTTTGTAGCTAGATCATTTGCTCCAAGAGGTTTTGTGGGAATAGAATCTTTTCAGGAAGATGGAACGAGGCTGTTCAGGCAGTTTCAATTTGGCGGAAACAGAATTGCACCGGAAGAGCAAGGTGAAAAACAAATCCAATTGGTCAACACAACCTATCTACAAACTGGAAAGGTATTCTGGACCTTTGGTACTGACAATCTCGTAACTTTCACCAATACCCTCAATACCAACGAACAAGGCGGTTTGTTCCAATTTGCAAGTTTAGATGATTTGGAAGAGGGAAATGCTTTCCAATACAGCCGGTTGGTACCAAACAATCCTGACGGAAGATATACCCCAAAACTACAGCAAACTGCATTGGATCTCTCGGCATTTGTCCAAGCAGAATTGAATTTCACCAACAAACTTAGTGGTTCTTTGGGTGTTCGCTGGGATGCGACGGTATTCTTGACTGCACCTGAATACAACCCTTTGATAGAGGCTGAATTGGGCCGAAGAACTGATGTTGTTGCCAAGGATTACAACAATTTCCAACCACGGGTACAGTTCACCTATGATTTCAATGAAGACCAAAAAAATGTGTTGAAATTAGGGTTTGGGGGATATTCTGCAAACATCGTACATTGGGCTCAATTGAGCAACATATTGCAATCTGGCACGCAGCTGACAGACCTACTGCTTACCGGAGCTGATGTTCCAACGCCAAATTATCCCAGCTATATCCAAAATCCCGCATCTGTACCGGGTGTACCAGTGGGTGGCCAAGGAAGATCTCCCTACATCAATTTGATTGGCGAAAATTTTGAAGCTCCATATACCTGGAAAGGAAACCTGGCTTATAGACGCTTTCTCACGAATGAGTTTTACTTTGGAGCCAATGCCTATTTCGCCAGAACAGTCAACAATTACAGATACCAAGATTTGAACTTGAGCAATGAATTTGCTTTTAGGCTTCAAAATGAAGGAAACAGAGGTGTATATGCTGATCCCAGCCAAATCACCAATGTGAATGTGAATGCCCCTGGAGTAGTCGTCTACCCAATAAACCCATCAGTTGTCAATGCCAACCCTAATTTGGGAAGGGTGCTGGAATTGAACGGTGATTCGGACATATGGCAAAGAGGCATCATATTCGAATCTGGTTACATCTTCCCTAAAGGAGGTTCTATCACTGGTTCATTTACAATTAACAGGACTGAGGACAACAATTCTTATAATTGCTGTATCGCAAGGACATCTGTGACTACGGCGATTTTTGACGATCCAAGGGATCTCCAAAATAACCGAGGAGGTGCAAATACGGATTTCAGACACAAAATCGTCCTATTTGGCTCCACTCCAACATTCAAGAACATGACAATTTCCGCAAGATATGTTGGTCAGTCCGGTACACCTTGGTCACCATTGGTGTTTGGTGATATCGTAGGTGATGGCGCAGGTTTATTGATCAACGCAAATAAACGGGCTTTTATCTTCAACCCTGAAACCATCAGAAACACTCCAGGCATTACGCCATTTGAAACATTAATAGCCGATGGAATGGATGTAGTCCTAAGCAACCCAGATAACATTGCCAGGGGGCTTTTGATCGATAACTTGGACAATGTTGCCCCCAGAAATGAAATTTACAATCCATTTTGGCACAATGTCGATGTGAGGTTTACTTACAGATTGGACCATTCGGTTATTCCCGGACTTGGAAAGAACAATGTGGAATTTATTGCTGAGGTCTTTAATTTCACCAACTTGCTGAACAGTGATTGGGGTGGTGCTTCTACCGTACCCGGCAGCAACCAAATCCTACTCCAAACCCTGGGATTAGATCCTATCGCAACACAACAGGGAAGACCACAGTACGCCTATAGAGTCAACCCAACGTTTGGGGAGACAGTCAAGTCAAATGCACCATACCAGGTCCAATTGGGATTGAGATATACTTTCTAAATTCTTCTGCTCTATCTATAATTGCAAAAAGGTCTATGGAAAACCATAGGCCTTTTTCTAGGTTGCAGAAAAAATCATATTGGGGTAATCTTGGGATAATCTGAATATCCTAACTTCGGAATTCATTCCAATTGTATGCCTGAAAAACTTAAGATCAATCTCGTCCTTGATTCCATCTATGAATTTGGATCTGAAATCGACCAAATCCATCTCAATCCTGAGAAAGAAATCAGCGAAGGGCTTGTCTATGTCCAGGAAGGCATCGCCAAAATCTATGGAATCAATGAAAAGGGGCTAAAAATCAATACAGACCTTATTTTTCAGGGAGAGATATTCACAGTCCAAAATGGAAACTACCAATCCAGGGATAATTTTTACTTGGAAGGGTTAAAGTTCTCCAAAGTCATCTTTTTGCCATCCAAGTACCTATCATCGATCCAAAGGGGGATTTTGCCTGAGATCCAGGTAAAATTCTACAATGAAAGGCTCAAGAGAATCCACCAGCAGAAGGTCAGGAATTACGATCTGGAACTTCACGAAAGGATTTTCTACCTCCTTTTTGACTTTTGTATGATCTTCGGAACAGATTCCGGGGATTACTATACTATGCCCAACTACTTTACCCATGATGAGCTCTCCAACATCCTGAGAAATTGTAGACAAAATATAACCGCATGTCTCAATGATCTGAAGCGTGAAGGAATCATTCTGTACAATAGAAAAGAAATCAAGATTGAAAAATCTATCTTTGAAGAAAAAAAAGTAAAATACCTCAGTGGATTGAGGAAAAACAAAAAATCGGCAACATGTTAAAAAGAATCCTACCTATCATCATGGCCATTTCTATGGTCCTGGTAATCGTTTATATGCTTGGGCCCAAGGCATCTGTTGAGAATTTGGCTGGTGGATATCCAGAAATCCCTACGGATTTAGCTGAATTGGAAAGTTATGTACTCCAAAAAGAGGATACAGTCAAAGGTCTGAAGCCTGGAAATGAAGCGAAAATCATTTGGGCAGACCCATTGGACAAGAAGAAAACCCCCTATAGCATAGTTTACATCCATGGTTTTGGAGCCAGTGAAATGGAAGGCAGTCCTGTGAATAGGTTGCTGGCAGAGCATTTTGGTGCCAATTTGTATTTGGCTAGGCTTCCTGAGCATGGAATCAAGAGAGAAGACGCCATGCGCCACATGACAGCCCAAAAGCTGATGGATGGAGCAAGGGAAGCCTATATGATAGGAAAAAGTCTCGGTGATAGTGTCATTGTGGTAGGTACCTCAATGGGTGGGGCACTGACACTCAATCTTGCATCAGAGAGACAAGACATAAAAGCAGTAGTCCTCTACTCCCCTGCCGTGGGAATACGTGGAGAAATGTTAAACCAGTTCTTTGAACCTTGGAGAAAGTACATTGCCGAAAATTTCAGATTCGAAAAGGGCATGAATACTTTGGCAAGAGAAGGGGAAAAAGCCAAATATTGGTCGGAGGAATATCATGTAAACAGCTATGAAAGTTTGGCAGTATTGCTGAAAAGCACGATGAACGATACGACTTTTGCCAAAATCGAACAGCCTTTGTACCTGGCTTACTATTACAAAAATGAAGAAGAGCAGGACTTTGTGGTTTCAGTACCTAAGATGCTTGAGATGTTTGAAGGATTAGGCACTCCGGATTCGCAGAAAATCAAAGAAGCATTTCCGGAATCAGGCGACCACGTGATCGCATCGGATATTACTTCCAAAGACTGGGAGGCTGTCTTGAAAGGAACTATAGACTTCTTGGAAAATGTGGTGAAGCTGGAAAAGCAAGGTCTGGTTATGGAAGAAGGTTGAGTGGGATGAGGAAGATGCCAAATGACTTGTCCACCACAGCGGATGAGACATAAGACTCAGACAAAGAAGCGAGGAACAAAATTTAAGAAACAAGAGGCAAGAGCCAAGAACAAAGAGGCAAGTTTGTTTTTACGACTACGTCACCTCGATGGAAGGAGAGGTCTCGTCCCGTCTTTGAAGAAGGCAAGTGAAAATTGAAGTTGGAGTGTGAAATTCAGTTCGAGATTTCTCTCGGAAATCCTACGGAACAGGCTCCACGCCTCCCTTACGTGAGGTAAATTCGAAATGACCACCAAGTCACCTCTCTCCTGAAAGCATGCGGGAGAGAAGTGACGTCCTTTTTTTGTACTAGGAAGTGGAGGGATGAAAGTACAAAGTACCAAGTACGATGTACCAAAGCCTGTACCGTACCGAAAGCTTTCGGTACGGGAGGTTGAACTTCTTCAATTTATAAAGAATAAGTACCAAGTAATTTCAGGACATAACAAAATCTCACGTCCTTTGTCTCAAATCCCATATCTAACGTCTCACGCCTTCCTTCATCCCTCCATTAGTTTCTTTTGTCCTACTTCCCATCTTTCTTCAGGCTGATCTTGTAATCATCAGGTGTGCCCTTCATGTTGATATTCACAAACCGGACTTTTTTATCCTGGTCTCTAAATACGATTGCATCTTCTTGCTCTGGGTCGATCTCGCCTTTATTCTTTCCACCAAATAGCGCCCTGAAACCTACCTGTGTCACCAAAGCCAATGGAACCCTGATAAAATAATCCATATTCAAATCAAGGCTTTGCTTGCCTGAGAGCTCGATAAAGCCCAAACTTGAATTGATGTTCATTTTCGGAATACTCAGTACTCCCCCTTTGAGTTCAAAAGTATTGCTAAGGGTATCGAAACGCACATTTTTCAAGTTCTTATCAGAAAAATAACTAGACATGGCATCCAAAGGGGCAAAATTCACCAAACTGCCCTGATATACCGTAAGATCCATTTTTGCTTCTGATTTATCGATGATCGGGGTTAGGTCTGGATAAACCAGAAACTTACTTGTGATTTTCCCACTGACTTTCCCATGCAGGTTTTCATTGATCAGATAATCCTGCCCAAAATTTTCGAACTTGATCAACAGCTTGTCCAGATCCATTTTGTTGGCCTTCATTTCACTGCTAAAGTAGATCTCCTCCGGATTGGAGCCATTGAAGTAGCCATTGACGGCCAAGGAACCATCCGCTATCCCAAACCCAAGCGTATCCAAATACAGGTAATGGTTTTCGGTAGTCCTTGCTTTTGCAGTAATATCACTTAGCCAGAAAGTGTGGTAATTCAGCTTTTTGATATCAGCTGAAAACTCCATCTTCGAAAATGGCAATTTGAAGATATTGAAAGCCTCTTGGTGATTGGTATCAACTTCTATCCCTTCGAAACCCAACAATGCATCCAAATCTAAAGCCTGGGACTTCAGGTGGAAATAATTTGATTTCGACGCATGGTTCAACAAAGAATCCTTTGCACCCAGAAAATATCCCAAACGGACTGAAAAATCAGATGACCCCATTTTTCCACGAAAGTTATCCATCGTCAGGTAATCATCTTCAAGGTGAATCCTTCCGGAAAAGTTCTCGAGTTTCAATGGGTGGATTTTCATTTTTCCGTCCAAATCTTCCAGATAGAAATCAGCCGATTTAAAATCTCCCTGATAGTGTAAGTCAACTTTTCCTTTAAGATTCAAATCCGAAATTATCTCGTTGGAGTAATCTTCGGGCAGGTAATTGACCCCATTGTAACTCAATAGGTCATTTAACTGAAGTTGCCTGGATACAAGCTTAAAATCAAAGCTGCTATCCCCTATTTGCTCATCCTGGAACCACTTTTTATAATTCAGGACTTTCCCTGTGAACAGAAAGTCACTTTTATCGATCTCGCCACTAAAGTCTATGACTTCCAAAGAATCTTCCCGGATAAATATATCTGCGTGAAAATCATGGAGCAAATGTGGATAATTCTTGAATTTGGCATAAAAATCTTCAATGAAAAATTCACCCTTTGGCAAATATTCAAAACCATAAATCTCTTTGCCTGTTGTCTCAAATGCCAATTTGGCCTGAAAATCATAAATCTCTTCTTCGATTCCACCGATAGTTGAATCAGCAGGAATCAACTCCCTCAAATCCAAATAGTTGGACTTTGCATTTAACTTTACTTTCATAGGCAGGTTGTTGCCATGCAGCAACACCGGGAAATCGCTCAGTTCACCAGAAAAGGCAAAGTCTGACCCTCCCATTTGGAAGCTTAGGGAATCCAAGACCATTTTGCCTTTGCGCATGTATGCGTATCCATTGGCATTTTTGACAGGAAGATGATAGCCTGGTATTTGAATGCTAAGATTTTTCAGAAACAACTCACTCTGAAGACTCCCCTCCACATTGGAGATGGATGCTGTAGTTATATCCATATCAATCAGCTCGTCAAAATCCATGTTCAATACTACTTGCCCATCGATCCCCTGCAAGCCTTCTATTTCAAAAAAGTCACCCAAAAAACCTAAATCCAAATCCGCATTAACGTTGATCTTGATGTATGGATCTTCAAAATTCCTGATAACCAACCTGCCTTGAAAAATCCCCTCATCGGGCTTGGCATGGAAGTTTTGAAGCTGGATCTCTGAAGTTTTCAGGCTTCTTTCCTTTCCATTGGTATAAAAACCCGAGAATCTCAATTCATCCACTTTCTTCTGGATGCCAGGATTGAGAAAGTAAGCATTGTCAGCGCCAAACTCAACCGCTACGGCAGGACTTTGCCCATTTCCGGCAATCCCTTTTACTGAGCCTGAGAAATACACCTCCCCTTCATTTTTATACTTCATCAAGGTCTCTGCAGCATCTTTTGGCAAAAATGCCGCAAAAATATTGAAATCAGGTTTTTCCCCATTCAAACTTAAATCCAAATCGAGCCCTTCTTCCAATACCTTGACCTGCCCAGACATCCCCAACAATGCATCCTCCAACCTGATCTTCGAAGGGGCAATCAATAGGTTTTGCAATTCCTCAAAATAGTCCAACTCCACATCCAGATAGATCCGCTTATCTGCAAAAAATGTATTCTCCCCATCTTGGTCCAAATCAAATACAAAGTCAGAAATCAAATCCACATAAATATGTCCATTCTTGAGGCTGAAGCTTGTCAACAATTCATCGATGTGGAATACCAAATCTTGGTTGGTCTTGACATCAGAATAGGTAATATCAAATTTCTCCAAAACCACTCCAGATAGATCGAATGCAAATTCCGATGGTTCTTCCTCCACCTTCTCCTCATTGCCCATTCCTTTTGCCAAAAGCACATTGATATCTCCATTTTCCAATTTGACGACATCCAGGTGGCCATTGCTGATTTTCAACTTTTTCACCTTGTAATCAGCCCTGATGATATCCCACACATTGAACCCAATGTAAAAATCAGCAGCTTCATAAATGGGCTTATTGTCTTTTGCCTTTGAGTCAAAAAACTTTATCCCCTTCAAGTCAATAGAGATATATGGGAAATTTGCAAATGGGGAGATATATGAATCTTCGATGGTAATCTCTCCAACAAACTCCTCATTGATGGTCGCCAACACATTCTGGGTCAAAACCTTCTGCTTACTATATATTACCCAAATCGAACCCGCAAAAATCAGAACCGGTACTAATAAAAATAAGGCAATGTATAATAATCTTTTATTTCTCATTTGGATTTACGCTCTATATTCAGCTACAAAATTAGTGTAAATGGATAAACATATTACCCTAATCCATTTACATTTTTGTGAAATATCCCCTCTTAGGTGTTTTTCTTCTCTATACTGTTGAAGTTCTATTGGGCGCTGGGTGAAGTTTGCAGCTTCACTTCTGAAAATGGGAATTGCAAATCCCAAAAAATCAACTACTAACGGCTGAAGACCGATAGGTTGGGTTTCGCCTAAAGGCGACTAAAGTGCATCCGAGACTTCGTGTTCTCCTTTGTGAAAAACTTGGTGATCATAGTGGTTATAATTTTCACCACAAAGATCAGAAAGTAAAACACTAAAGTCTTCACCTAAAGGCGAGGTATTTTCCCACAGAGTGAGGCATTAAGAAGGAATAGATACAATTTGCACCCAGCTCCTCTTCTAATTTGCTAATATCATCAGGTTCACCCTCAAAATCATGTAATCGAAAATATACCTTATTTTCATTCACTTTCACAATGTTGCTATTTTAAGTCATTGATATTAATACCAGTAGGCTCTCCAGGCCCTTTACCTCCCTTACCCTTCACAAATATATCTCCAGCTGGATATTTATACAAATAGGTTTGTCCAGTTCTTTTGCCACCTTTCAACTCAACTCGTGGGGGTCAAATCCTGCATCTTTAAGTTTTCCAATTTCCCCTGGACTAAGTTGCATATCTTGATTTGATAAAACAGCAGCCGGAACAACTAGCTCCATCAACCATCCAGCTACGGTTTCAGAAACAGTCTCTATATTACTTCCAATTGCATCTCCAATAGTCCATCCACTATAAGCTACTCCTGCAATGGGAATTACCCGAGACACGCCCCCATACGTCATATCGTCCTGTACTAACTTTTCCTGCATGTCACTCAATTCAATATTCACTTCGTCATTTGAAGGAACTGGGTAAACCACCATTCCAGCTCCGGGAGGATCATAAATGTGAATGTTAGTTTCTGAGCTAGGAGCAGTACAACTGTTATTCATAGTTACAAAAATATATCGACCTTGTTGACCATATGCTGGCTTATCAAACAAGACGACATTGGAATATATCGATTTGTGACGTTTACCACTACTGCTGAATGATCTCCAGAATATCTAACAATAACACCGGGTAAGATTGTACTTGTTGTCGTCAAATAGCTCTCATCGTCAATATAAGTCGAAACCGCATTCATATAATAATCGTCTAGCACCACTTCTCTTCCACCAAGAGGGTGCATGTTCCAGGCATAGCCATGACAATAATTATTAGATGAACCTGTTATCACAACACAACTAGAACCATACAAACCATTTTCGACATCACTTTGAATCGCATTTAATTGAGATTGAGAATAGTTATAGGTAAAATAACCGCCTGTCGGTACCAATGTGAATTTAGGTGTATAAATATTCTGTGCATTAGAGTGAAAGTAGCCTAATAACAATGACAATTAAGAGTATAGCTTTTGTGGTTTCATAGATAGACTATTGCTTTTCATACAACACTTTGATAGTCTTTGTTCGAGACTTAAAATCGCTATAAGACATTTCAGATTTCCCTGTAATATCTAGACCTCTACAATCATATATAGACCCTGGCGTACTTTTCCATATCGCTTCAACCAACACGTAAGGGGTTGAATCATATTGAACCAACTTAACAATGCGATATCCACCTGGATTAGAATCAAGGTCTTTTATTATTTGATTTAGCCAATCGAGATTTTGGCCAGTGTCCTTTAAATTACATTCCACAAGTAAGTCTCTGTATTCAGGGTTTATATCTTCCTTTGACTGGCAGCCAAGGAAAATGACCAAAAAACTTATAAGTATTGAATATTTCATAGAGTTAGTTTTTAAGAGATTGGACTACTAATTTTATTTCACCTATAACATCTTCAAAATCCAAATTAGAAATTCTGCTGTCAGCCATTGATTTAATCAATTTCAAACCAAGGTAAGCTGTGGTCGCTGAACCAAATCCTGCCAATTCTTCTTTAAAAGAGAGTTTTTGAAAGTCCTCGTTTCTATAATAGTTTATTATTTCATAGGATGCAGAACTCCTACTTATCAATTCAATGTATCCGTTAAATGAATTCATTGCTCCATTAAAACCCTCAACAGGACTATTGGACAATCCATAACTCAAGAAAAAGGGCTGGGATAACACTAGCCTAAAGAGTCTTTGGGTTGAAAGGTTTGGAATTACTTCTTCAGGAATCTGACAAGCTTTAATTCGCTCCTGTACGTCAGTAAATTTAGACCATTCTCCACCCCCTGGTTTAATTGCATAGTCCCAATCAAGGTTTTGTGCAGGTATCAATGATACAAAACAAAAAAAAACTACCACAAATAGTAGAAGGTTTTTCATAATAATTTTGGGTTTGTTGTCTATTACAATTTTCAGGAAATTTTTCAATAACCTTTAGACCAAAGCATAAAAAGCCATAAATCACCTAAAAATCAACAAGAAAGTACTTCTGAAAGTATAAATAAAAAATATAAATTCAAATAAAAACATAAAAAAATACAGTAAAAGTTATTCTTCCGATTCAAGAATATCGAGATAAAGCCCCCCCTTAAACCTCTCACAACTTGTACCTGTCATATGGAAGAATCGTATCTCGAAATGCAAGACAGGCTTGACCTTACTCCCAATCCTTGAGGCAGATCTTGTTATGCAGTCACGTCAGACGGTTTCCAGTATAAAGGAGAACAGAGGGTTGTTTGTAATCGCCACATGTTTTTTTAAAGCCTCTTAATTTAGGCTTTTTTGTTGTGAAAAACACCCTGTAGTTGGTATTTTATGTTAAAACGATTATCTGTTGTTATTAGAACTATTAATACTTGTTTTTTATAAACTTAAAGACGACTTGAATTTATTATAAAACGGAACAAAAAACTGATGCCAATCGAGGCAAAGGGGAATCCCACCCCTAAGCCTCTCAATGACACTTATGTCACTTGGATTCACGGAAAATACTGCGGCCAACCTATCGGATATGACTCAAGCTGTGATCGATAACAAAGCTGTTCCAGAACAGCCGAACAATACGGTAAAACTCCCCACTACTCTGGAAAAGTATCTTGAGGAAGAATTAAATAGGTGATTGGCTTTTCCAGACAGTGATGACCTTTCTAAGCCAAGGGAAAACCATCTTTGAATTGATTTTATTCTGATCAAAGTAGTATTTACTTTCATAGTCGCTGGTAGTATTCTCAAAAACAGCCGGGTAATTACCTATACCCACCTGTGTCTTAAATGTATCCTATACATTCCCCAAAACCTGTCCCGAATCTTTTCTCGGGAGAACACTTCAACGGGAGTAGCATTCTCGTTGGAGATAGCTTGTGCGCCGCAGCGTATAAATATACACATATCCCGGTTTTTGTATCGTGATTGGGGAAATTTTTAGGAGCTGGTGTGAGGACAAAGACAGGAGTCTTTGGGCCAGGGTGTGAGGCTGGTGCCTGTCTCCTTTGCTGCTGAAGCCACCTGTCTGAAGGTAGACAGATCCTCCTGCAGCTGATAGTTCTGGTCGAAGACAAGGACATTCAGGTAGGCTTTCGGCCCGGTAGAATTACCTGATCCATAACTCAGCAAACCGGCTAGTTGCATTGGTTCTGAGCCTGCTGTTGCCCCATCAATTACTACACCTGCAGTATTGTTTGCCAAATTACTGATCAGCTGGGCTAATGCAGAACCCGGTGTTCCAGAGGTATTCGGATCAAGGTATTTTACATACACCTCAGCATCTATCTTGTCCCTAGGTTTCATCCCGATACGCTTCGCTATCAGGACTGGCTTTCAAGCGACTTGGCAAGACCATATGTATAATTCCCCACACCTGTCAGCCCTCATGGAGAAATTTGAGAATCTTAGATTACACATATTAATTATATGCTAGAGTTATATCACATATAGTGGGTAAACTGACTCCAATTCCCATTTACCTTTCCTCAAGCGAGCAAAAACAATATTTCCAGAACCACAATTATTCCCACATCTAAATCTGTAGAAAAACAATACCAATGAAGGTTTATCTTTAATCGTAATTACATTGGAAAAATAAACTCTACCTATCACATTGTCTGTTGGTTCAACCTTACTTTGTAATTTTAAATTTGGAAGATTCAATTCTAATACAGTATTCTTACTCTGTTGATCAAGTAACCTATCTATAAGGATATCCTTTATACCATCGCCGTCAATAATCTCTTCAAGATGTCTACTAATAGATTCTTTATCTCCTTCACTTAACAAAATTGATGTGTCATTAACAGCAATTATTCCTTTACTTAAGTTAGAATCGTATAAATCGTACACTAGTAAAGACTCTCTTAAAACTCCTTTGAGAACCTCTTCTTGTAAATTACCTTCTGCTTGACAAGATAATAAAACAAATACTGTCACAATGGAATTAAATAAACTTATCATTTTATCGAACATTATATTCATGTGCACTTTTATTTATTTCCGCTGCTGATATTCCTGTATTGAACTGTTTATGTATGCTTAATATAACCCTGATGCCATCGGTTGAAAATTTAGTCTTCCCTTTATTATAATACTCATAATAATGGTGGTTCTTGTATTCTCCTACAGCATTCAAACCTGGACGCCCCCTTATGCCTTTGACATAATTATTAGAAAAATGATATGCATGAATAAAAGCCTCATGTGTTAAGGTCTTACCTCGTTCAGCTAAATATTCTCTCATAGTTTGAGTTGCTTCATCTTTTGTCAAAGTCCCATTTTTATAATTATCCAATGCTTTTCTATATGCGTCAACTGGACCTCCATCTTTATTAAGATTTGTATTTATATCTATAATTAGACTTAGTCTACCATCTATTTCCTTTGCATCCGTTTGACCATTAGGGGAACTACTATCCTCTCCCAAAGACTTACCATTGAATGTAAGATCTATACCTGCTGAATGGTACTCTCCATCCTTATCAAAAGTATGCCCCAAAACTGTTTGACCTTTAGCTGCAAATTGGCCAATAAAACCTTTTCCCAATTTAGTGTTAAAGAACGATTTGAATACTTCTGCCAAATCTTTGTTAGAAAGAATGTTACTTACATTTATACTATCTCCATTAACATCGATATAAAATATGGGATTATTTGCCGCATATTGATATGGAGAAAAATTTAAATATTTCTCCGAAAACCTATCCTGCGTAAAAAACTTACCAAGATCTGGCTGGTACATCCTCGCCCCGAAATCATCCCAGCCTGTCAGTTCTTCCCTTTCCTTGCCATTGAATCTGAATTTATTTTTTCAACTCTCTTAATGATTTCACGAAGCAGTCAGATTCTCATTTTAATAATAAAAATAGGTATATGATGAGTCAGATTTCAACTCTTCAAATTCTTTGACGGAAATGCGACTCAAAAGAATATGATCAGAGCCGTTTGATTTTTCGAATATCCCATAAGTATAATAAATAAAGACCTTTTCATTTTCCCATTTAACTAGTGCATTAAAATATTCAACTCCCCCTTGATTTACAACATATCCATCTGATGGGATAGCTTGAATATCTACCTTACCATCAAAAATCAAATATTTGGAATCCTTACATACAATTGTGAGCTCTTTTGTTTGGTCGTTGGACTGAATTATTTTTAAGTCGTATTTCTCAGAACAACAAAATAATATCATCGATAAGCTAAAATTTAATAATAACATATTCCTCATTGATTTAAACCATTTTAAATTTTCCATGCCAGCTTTAATACCTAAACCAGATTGTTTGTCTTCACCATAAAATGGTACTTGTAGACACCCCTTATTTCCTCCTGAGGAACGAATTACTAAATCAGTACCAATCGAAAACAAAGCTCCATTGGATGTATTATGGGATTGGAGAAATTTTTGGCTCCACCACACTCCTCCAAAACCATATCGCCATTTTCTGACTTGTAAAGATAGACCAACCATAAATCGTCCAATTTTAACTTTTCGAAAAATGTAGGAATTAAAACCATCACATCCTCTTTTACTTCTCCCTTAAATGTTTCATATATCTTGAATTGGACTGAATCTGCAGTCAAATCTTTCACCTTGCCAATGAAGATCAATTCAGCAACTTCACTGTTTTCCACGTAGTTTACAATAGGACAGTTTATGGGAAACACCTCAAGTAGAGTGAAGGAAAGTATCAATGTCGAGATTATCTTTTTCATTTCTGTTTATAAAAACCTCTAAAAGCCCATATTCAAAACTTTATTCTTTGGTTTCATTAAATCTATAAATCTATTCACTAAAGACTTTAACACAATCAAACGAGTCTTTCCTAACTATAAATTGATCCATGTATCCTTCTTCTTCAAGAAATTTAGTACCCAATTTATAGTTTATAATCGGTTTGCTTGACATTTTTCTAAAAATATACTTCTTCCCGTTCTCAACACTTCCAAACTCTTCTTATGACTTGAAAACAATTTCCATTTTATTCACAAGTTCCTGTTCACAATCAAGATCCTCCTCTTGTACCGAAACATGAATTTTGTCTGAACAAATGACATACTTTCCAATATTGTAATCCAATACTTCAGCATCTAAATGATACGCATAATCACCCTCTTCTGTGAAATGTAACTCAACATATAAACCATCTTCATGACACGAAGCCCAACTCCCAACCAGCAATTGATTGGATATGACGAGTTTATCTTTGGGTGAACAATTTCCAATTGTCAACAAAATTGAAAGGAAAAACAAATTATTTACCATACCAAATAAAATTTCTGGCTCTTAACCAATAATCATAACCTTGTTTATTGTAATGAATCCAGCCAATTCTGCGAAATGCCATATACTTAGAGTTATCGAAAATACCGATCCTGTGCTGTTTTCTGTGTCATACCTTTCATAACTGCATTATATGGATTTTCACTGAGATCAATTGAACTAAAATCATCTTTACAAATTTCCCGAATGGCATAACGGCTTTTCAGCTCATCTATTCCAGCATGGGGCTATTGATTTCAACCAAATATTTCTATAATTCAAATTTTAAAATAGCACCATTGCATTATAAGCAACATGAAGTCCAATTGCCCAAATCAACCCATTCTTCAATCTAACATAGCTGTATATATAACCAACTATAAATAAATCAACTAAAAAGCAAGACAACAAAGGCAATACACTAACTGTTATCTCAAAATTATTTAGATGAAGGATTACCCAAATAAAAATTGAAGAAAAGAAAAACAGTGTATAATTAACTTCAATCCATTTAGAAATTTCTTTCTGAAAAAAGTGAAATACGAGATAAATACAAATAAAACTAAATAACAACACAATAGTTTCCCAATAAAAATAATGGATATAATCACCCATTTCCAACTCTAACCATCTTCCCACAAACACTTTTAATACCATAGATAAAATAAGAGAAAAAGAAACAATTGCTCTTATTCTATTATATGTTAACATCATCCTAAAAGCCAACTCCTCATATAATGGCTGATACAGAACCACTAATAAAATTGTAAAATAATCAATATTAGAATCTGAAATAATCCTATTCTCAGCACGATATTGAAATCCAAAACTATCTAAAGCCATCTTAAATAAGATATTAGAAACCTCTAGAATCAATAACACACCGATCGACTTAAACATAAGTTTAAATTTTGAAATTAAACTTATGTTTCGAACCAAGTCTACTGGCCTAATAAAATGTCTAACACAATAAAGTGACATATATATATATTTTATCACTTATATAATTTTGGTACAAATGGGATAAAATAAAAAGGCCTTCCTGAAAAACCATCTGGATCCGAAGGTAAAGGTAAAGTGTAAATTCCAGAAGGATCGGTTCTTCCATACTTGTTATTTGCTTGAACCACTTTATCTATAAAGTTAAAAAAAGATCTTATATCTTCACCCATATGTGAATTACTAAAATTCTTCCCTCCTGGAAAATAACTCAACATCCCATTTTGTTGCCCTACATCGTTTCCATCAGAACCAAGAGTAAAGAACCCTCCGGTCTTATTTGAATAAGTTGTATACCCATTTTGCTGCCTTATGACCCTATGAATACCAACTAACTTGCCACTTTTTTCATATTCCCCAGTTGTTTCCCATGGATCATTTTGTAACCTATGTGCCAGATGGTTAAAACCTGCCACCGTCGCACCAACAGCAGCACCCCTCCAAAAACCTCCCCCAGTTAATTCAGCTCCAAGCCCGCCAGCCAATATTGAACCTGCAATTTGCCCAACTGGACCCAATCTATGTGCTGCCGATCCAACAAGAGACCCAATACTTCCAGCCGCAAAAGGGGATAAACTTGGGGTTTGTCCAAAAGCCGAACCAACCATCATGTTTGCCTGCCCATGCATCATGGCTCTCTCGATTTCCCCTGCAAATCCTTGGCTCCCTACAGGTCCCATTCTTGAACCAATTCCAGCTGTTACCACTCCAGAGACAGCTCCCATACCTGCCGATTTGCCAAACTGGTTCCAACTCCAATTGTCAAAACCACCTTTGCTAAATGCTACATTTGCTGTATACCCTGCACCACCAATAGCAGCTGCAATTCCCACTGTGGCCAGAAATGCCAACTCCCCATCCGGATCCACCATCATCACCGAACTACCCTGCATCCCGGCCTCTCACTAAATCTCTCCACAGGAGAGGTTCTTAACGTTCAATCCTCCATCGCCAAATAAGGTGAGATAAACTGATCCTGCGGGTCAGTCCCAAACTACCTGCCCAAAGAGAGGTGTACTGCCAAGTATAGAAATCGAAACGACCTGTATTATTTAATTCTTAGGTCCACCTTATCCTGCAACCTAGCCAATCATTAAATCAATGTGCGTGTGCTTCTGAATTCCGAAGCAGTTCCGTATAAGTCCTTTTCATAAGTTCTGCAATCTCAACATTCTCTGTCCGATACCTTTGATACAGTTCTTCGAAATCCTTTTGGTAATTTTCTGGATGGGGGCCATCAAAGTAAAACACCCAGAATTTTAGTATTTCAGTTTCGGGAAAACCACTCAAAATATCGCAAGCAGCTTTAACCTCTACAGCAAATTTAAACTGAATGCACCTCTGTAAGGCCGAAATTTGATCTGCGTCCCAATTACCGTTTAGCGATAGATTTATCAACTTTTTCAGAATCTCTACCTTTTCAATATAATAAAGGTTAGGCAATAAGATCAAAAAATGATGATCATAAGATAGATATAAATTTCTTCCATCATCAAGTTGATAACTTCTTTCATAAAATTCTTTAAACTCTTCAAAAGAATTCGGAAGTGCTCCAAAAAAGTTATTCTCTTCTTCTTCTGATAAAAGAAAAGTTTGCTTGTTTTCTATCTCAAACAGCATGTAAATTCGCTTATTTACCGACATTGAGTCAATTGACTCTTTTTTTAAAGCAAAACTATTGTTGTTATCTTGGTTATTTCCACAACTCAAAATAGTTACTAGCACTACAAAATAAACTATCTTATGATTCATCGTCCTATTGTATTAAATATATTAAACCTTACATATTTATAGCCAGCATTATCAATAAAATGATGGAGCTCATTCAATTTATAACCGCTATTGTAAGGAGCTTTACCCCCTACATAGTTTGGTTTCCATGCACATCCTGGTAGCAAGCATCCATCAGTGTTACTTGGGTAATTACCTCTATGCATTAATATTCCCCCTCTATTTCCCGATAAATCAGCATTTTGAAGGCTATATTTTCCACCATAACGTTCTCTCCAGTGATTTGTTAAAGAATATTGACCTTCTGGAATTCTCAATCGCGAACCAGCAACACTTGAATTTGGCCCAGGTCTTTCCAAAAAGAATCCCGTCAAATCGTCCGCAGGTACACTAAAGGCAGAAATAGTTGATAAACCTGACTCCCAAAACCTAAATGAATTGATCGTATTGGCGCCATCTACCATAAAGATCTGGATGGATTGAAACGCAGTAGTTGCAATTACTTTAATGAATATGCAAGTTTATGATCTTCTAGGCTATAGTTTTTGTCACATATAAAAGGGTCATAAAACGACATCATTCCGCCAAAAGGTATATACGACGGATATAAAACCAAGCAACTTGATTTAAAACATATTTCGATCATAGAAGTAATAGAAGTAGCTAAATCTGAGTTTCCAGAGGAATATTTGTCAATATAGACATTGATGGAATGTATCTTTTCCAAAGGTCTTATGAAATGTTTCGAAAAATTCAAATCATTATGTTTTAATTCTTCAATTGAATATCTTTCAACGACAATTTTATAATGATCATCATCAATTTGCTTGGATAATAATTTTACACCAAATGTATTATTCTTGGTCAATCGAATAAGTATATATGGCGTCATTTGAATAACCACATGGTTTTGAGTTTCTTCAGAGGATGTGTTTAATTCTATTCTTTCTGAGTACAGACAATAGATTTCTTTACCAATTAAATCTTTTAATAATTCCTTCATAAGTATTTGTCAAAATAAGTCACGCTGTGCATCCAAGGATTCCCGTCAAAATTATTTCTATCATTCAACCAGCACATGTTCAGATGTATATACACTATTGTCCTTTGTGAACACCCATATTTTGATACTATCTTGCTCTACCAAGCAGAAATAGATACTTGGTCTATCTTTAGACATCCAAACCTTAAATCGAGTCTGATTATTTATTTCATATTTAGTTAGTGTATCATCTAAAAAAATTATCTTTTGGAAACTTTGACGTTGGTAAACGATCGATTGAAGAAATTTACCTTTGGAATTTTTCTGTAATTTAAAAAAAGCATATCTGCCCCGCTTGTACTTATACAAAATATTGTTTTCATACTCGCTTGAGAATCTCCATTCAATCAAGCTATCTACACTTTGATTGACTTTTATAGACTCAACAATGTATGCCATTTCCAAAGATTCTTTCGCACGAAGATCACATTGAAATTGTGTTTGACCGAATCCGGCATGTTTTGAAATAAAACAAAACATAAACAAAATAAGAGATAATGCTTTCATTTATTTTTTATCATATAATGTGAAAATAACATTCCATAATTCCTCATGGCCAATTCAGCATTAAGTAGAACTGGGGATGTTATTGGTAAAAAGTAATTAAAATTAAAAACACCAGCCTTCATTAACGCACGAGAAGTTTGGTTTACACATCCATTCCAAACACCATACTTTAAGTTGTGCTTTCCTCCCAAAGACAAACCTTCATTAAGGTTTTTCGTGAATTTTTGTAGCTTAGTAACATTCACATTGTTCAATTTAGTGCTAAATGTTTCTTTCGGGTTATAAGAGGTAATAAAGTTTCTACCTTTTACTGTGTTAGAAAAATATTGGGTTTCCCATTTCAAATTATTAATTTTCCCATCCGGCAAATTACGTAAATGCTCTTTCAAATCTTCCGCAGGACCGACAGAAATATTGATATCCTTTCCCTCCATCCAGCTATGCCCTGCGATTTCTTTTCTTGACTTAACGTTAGCAACTGCACCGTCAAGACCCGCAAATACATCTTGAAGATTCGCCATTGCCCCTAGTGCATAGCCTAAATTTTGCAAAGGAGAATTATTTTTACTAAAAGTATTCACCTTTCCAGTAGACCAATCAACTGAGAAAGCACCAAAGCTTGTTGTTACAGGAGTCTGCCCACCGTTCAAAGCTCTCATACCAATTGAATTAAATGTTGAAGAAAAAGCTAGGGCAGAAGTGTTTGCCATAAAACTTCCACCTGCTGCAATACCTGCTCCAGCAGCACCCGAAACCCCTCCTATCAACGCTCCGCCCGCAATATAACCTGCCATGCCCCATCCTGAGGCGCCATTGGATTTTCCTATTTTATAGCCCGAATAACCTCCTATAGCTGCACCAACTGCTAATGCTAAGAAAACAAACTCACCATCCGGATCCACCATCATTACAGGGTTATTCCCCATAGCCAGGTAAGGCGAGCTAAACTGATCTTGCGGATCCATCCCAAACCACCTGCCTAACGCAGCGTCATACTGTCTGGCATGGAAGTCATACCAGCCAGTGAGTTCTTCGTACCCTTCCCGCAACCTGGCTACTCGCTAAAACAGTCCTCAGGACTGTTTCTTCACGCTCGTCCCTCTTGGAAAAGTTCCTTGGTTATTTTATCACCAGTTCTCACATGATTCCTGGCAATCAGGCCATAGGGAGGGCAAAGACGGGAGTCTTTGAGCCAGGTTGTACGACTGCCTTCTGCTGCACAATATATGACTCTGATGTCATAATTGTAAAATCATCATAACCTGTCCCGAGTCTTTTCTCGGGAGAACGCCTCTGAGCCCTTATTGGAATCATTGGATAGAGCTTGTCCGCCGCGGTGGATAAATATAGAAATATCCCGCCTCATCTGCTACTACCTCCTGAAACAATCTTTCATGGGAGGGCAAGAACGAGAGTTTTTGAGCCAGGATTGAGGGTAGGAAGCCACCTTCTCTTGCCTCCACGGACAGCTGGACAGCTTGTCCCTAGAGTAAAGCGATTCGGGAAACCCTCCATACTTGTAATTCATCTCACTATCGAAGAAAATATAGTTCAGGTAAGCGGGAGGAGCATCTGCTTTGTTGTCTTTTTTGCCGTCAATATTCCTGCAAGTCCTGAATTCCCATCCGACCTGTTTAGCATAGTAGTAGTCATTCCTTTATCCACACCCATGGAAACAGGGACTGCTTCCGCGGTGGCCATCAGGATAGATACAGCAGGGTTGATTTTTGCATCCCCATGAGTTCAAGATTTGAACAAAATGGATTGAGAATTCACTCTTCTGTCTTTGCCAATTTCTACCATATTCCAACAAAATACTAATACTCCCAAATAGACCAATCAGATATCTTGAAACATTAAAGTCATGGGGGTATATTTCTTTATCAGATCTTCATTCAGCTCTAATCCCATCAACTTTGTCCTCGGTTATTTAAGGGTATGTCACCACCCAATTCAAAGCATTTAAATCTTCAACAGTGTAAGTCCTTCTTTCTATGACACTTTGATTAAATCTAATTGAGTCACAGTCAGGAAAATTATCCTTAAAGCTTTCATCAAAGAAATAAAAAACCACGGCTCCTTGATACCCTTTATTTATCTGGTCTTCCCAACAGCTTCTTATTTCAAGATCATAGCTTCCGCCTTCCGGAATAAGCCCTGGAATTTGTTGGCAATTGAGTCCATTATGCTGAATGCCAGATTCTGCTATCCAGACACCTTCATTTGAATTGTTTACAATCTTGATTACACGGTGACAATCATCCTTTTCAATACAAGATTGAGCCATCAAAATCATAAATGCAACTACTAAATTCAATAAATTCATATTCATATCAATTAAGGATTATTGTATCTGATTGTATTATAAATACCTGACGATAAAGGGAATGCGTAATCATACCAGCGAGCCCTTACCCTCAAGCTACTCAATGTTTGTAAATGGCTTTGGTTTCGATAATCCCAATATTGACCTCTTCTTCCAGTTCTATTTGGATCTAGTGGATTTCGGGTAAAATTCCAACCTCTGCCATCATTTGGTTTGTATGCATTCGGTTGTCCTGAATCGCTAGGTGACTCATAAAAACCACGAATGTGCTTATTGAAATACAAAAACGCTTTAAGGTTTGCATCCTGCTCTACAGGATGCAGGTCATGGCTTCCATAAGCATCATTATCAAATAGACTAGGAAGCCCCACTCTCCCTAAGTAAGCCAAGCCCAATGAGCGGCTCTGAAGTACGTGTCCATATTCGTGTTGGAATAGCCAATTATTTTCATCTGCCTGAATAGCCCCACTTCTACCGGTAATATAACTACCAAGTGAAATACCCCCTGGCTGGATACCGGAACTTACTACTGTTGCACCATATTTAAAACGAACCCAATCCACTTGCCCTGTCACATTATGAGCAGCATTATATAGATTTCCTACAAACTGCTGTGGAGCTTCCCACGTAAGTCTTGATCCAATGGCTAGTAGGTTTTTCCCGACACCTAGGTTTTTATCCCATGCAAATTTACCAGCGTCTATCTTTATCCCATTCCATACACCCTCTCCAAAACCTTTAAAAAAACCTCCTATCCCATCTCCTTGTGCTACCCTTGTTATACCTCTAGCAATTCCAGAGATTGGTGATAAAAGTGTGCCAAAAAAGAACTCTCCATCTGGGTCTATATTACTTATTGGATCGTTCCCCATTGCCATGAATGGGCTGTGGTTTGGTCGTAAATCCCCTTTAGGATCTACCCCAAACCATCTCCCAAGGGCAGCGTCATACTGCCTGGCATGGAAGTCGTACCAGCTATTCGTACCCTTCCCGCAACCTGGCTACTCGCTAAAACAGTCCACAGGACTGTTTCTTCACGCTCGTCCCTCTTGGAAAAGATCATTGGCTGTTTTAACGTTATTCCTGGCAATCATACCGTAGGGAGGGGAAAAACGGGAGTCTTTGGACCAGGAGGTGCGGCTGCCTTTTGCTGTACAATATATGAATTGCAAAGTCGCCAGAACCTGTCTCGAACTTGTATACCAACAAATAGACTTGTCTCAGGAGAACGCCTCAAGTTCCGTTATCTACTTTCTGAAACCTATTCATTGGGAAACATCTTTATCCCATCCATTTCATCATTGGGAGGATAAAAGACCTTCCAATCCAAACGCTCTAGGTCTTTATAACTTAGATCATAACGAATCAATATCTTGTAATCCGTCCGGATAGTTTCCCAATCGTACAAAGCCAAAGTATCTGGATGAAAAATAAATATCGACAATGTATCCGATGGTATACCAGAGAATAGATCTCTGCCTTTCATGTTAAAATCTAGGTAAGAAGAGCTATTAGATTTGGAAAGACTAAATGGTGGAGATAAGCTCAAAGGCAAAATTGTATCTGGATAAATCAACCCTTCGGGTTCGTAAATAGTTGTTAAATACTGAATATCATGGCTAGAGTTGTTAATTATCCCAATTGAAATTCTTGGAAACACATCCTCACAACTAAATGACATTGTTAAGAACATAACTATTACAACCATCACCGAAAGAGTATTTTTAATATTTTTCATTTTAATTTTCTTTTAAGGTTTTCTTCTTGGATATCTATTCAATGGAGGTTCAAAATTGGACCAATCTATGCCATAATGTCTGCCGAAATATTTACTTGCAAATCTATTTGCCTGCATCTCATACCATCTTACGCTGTGACTCGTTAAACCATTTCCTATAGGTCGTGAGTTTCCGGCACTAAAGATACTTGGCAATCCCAATGTTGGTAAATAAAGCGGCCCCCAAATTTTACTTTGGAAAGTATGTCCATACTCATGCATAAATAGTGGATCATTCAACATATCAATTTTTTCATCTCTGAGACTGATGTTTATATGGTTACCTATTGAAACTCCCTGTCTTGCATCTCTATTTGTTCCAACAGAAAAGGTCGCCCCTCCTAAATATTTAACTTGATCTACTCCTCCAAAAGTATTTCTTATTTGCGAGTAGCCATGCCCTATTGTGGATTGAGGCAACTCCCAACTAAAGCGGCTAATCCCCTGCCACGTCTGTCCAAAGAAATTTCTGTTTCCATCTAAATAGAAATTGCCTGCAAATTGCTTCCATGAATTGCCTAATTTAGACCAATCCCCCCCTATGATTCCTGCCCCACCCCACCAACTGTACCAACAACAAGAGACGCTCCATATGCAATCCCAGCTCCCTTAAGAACCGTTCCTAAAACCGGGACTCCAAGTCCAGTAACTGCACCAGCAGTGATAACACCTCCAGCAGCAGCACCACTAGCAAACGCTTTTACCCCATCTCCAAAATTTTTAATCTCTCCATTTGCTGCCTGAACGGCAACATTTGTAGTGCCAAATACAACTGCTCCAATAGCTACTATGGCCAAAAACGGCAATTCTCCATCGGGATCGACAAACATTATTGGATCATTCATCATAGACACATAAGGAGAATTGTAAGGCATTACTCCAGCTTTAGGATCTACCCCAAACCATCTTCCAAGGGCAGCGTCATACTGTCTGGCATGGAAGTCATACCAGCTCGTCAGCTCTTCGTAAGTCTTTCCCTGAAAGAGATCATTGGTTGTTTTATCTCCTGTTCTGACGTTATTCCTGGCAATCATACCATAGGGATAGTAATCTATTTGCTGCACAATATATGACTCTGATGTCATAATTGTAAAATCATCAAAGAACGCCTCGGATCCCGTATTGGAATCATTGGAAAGATAAATATAGAAATATCCCGCCTCATTCGCCACTACCTCCTGAGATAATTTTTCATGGGGTTTGGACGTGCCATCTTCTCTGGCTGCCTCCGACATCTGGACGAATCCCCCGTACTTATAGTTCATCTCACTATCGAAGAAAAGATAGTTCAAGTAAGCAGGAGGAGCATCTGCTTTGTTGTCTTTTTTGCTCAAAATACCTGCAAGGCTTCCGCCATCGCACCTTTTGAGTCTAAAAAAAGCAAGTAGGGTTATAAATTATGAATGATCTCTTTACCAAACTTCGTTAAGAAGGGTATATACCCTAGATAATCAATTGCTAAAAAGTACCTTAAAGCTAAATGTCTACATTTCAGATTTTCAAGAGATTATCTAGGTATATAAATTATTTATCAGTATCGGAATATTTCATTTGAAATATATGATGGTGTCTTCTTTTTTGCCTTCTTTTTTGATATTTTTAAGAATCTATTATTTGATGCATTTTCATCTATCTTCCTTATCCCCCCTTTCTTTTTCAAGAAAACTTCATTCTGAATGTTATTCTCAAGATAAAAAATTTTCAAAGTGTCACTTACTTCTAAAAATTCAAACTTTGATTGTTCTATCCACAAATCGTTAGTCCATGAAATGAACTCACCTCTCTGTCCTTTAAAAAAATATAAATCTCCCTTTAACCCATTTTTAGAGTTTATATAGAAATCGCACAAATCCTTATTGGAGGAACATGCAATTGAAAATTGCATAAGTGTTAGTAAAAATACCATTTTTTTCATGAATTTTATTTTATAAAGTTGCTCCAATATTTTATTCTACTTAAGTTATAAGATTTTTGAAAACCTGCATTTAAAACAGCTTCATGTGCCCTTATTTCTAAAATAGCTCGAAACTCTTCATTACTGCTCGCTTTATATAAGATCTTATTCACTTTGCCTAAATGAAGATCCAAAATGTGTTGTTTTTCATGAATTACATTAGCTTCAATTTTAGTTAATGACATTAACTTTTTAGAATTAAATGAATACTTCGAATTTACACCATTCGGAAATTGCCTTGCAGCCTTCGCAATAGAAATGTTATTACCAGTACCTGGCTCAATTGCCTGAGTAGTTCCAAACGCATTCTCAATATTTTCAAAACTATAGTCCATCATTCCACTTTGAAATAATTCATGCTTTAAAACAAAATGCTTAAATGCATCCTTTCGTCCATTCTCTGTCAATCCTCCAAATAAAATATTTCTTTCAAAAACCGAGTTTTTAGCATTTTGATAACCACTAAATCCTCCAGAAATCCCTCCCATTAAACCGCCAATCATAGCTCCTTTTCCAAAGCCAGATCCAAACGAACTCCAACTACCATCCATTAGCACATTTCCAAGACCACTTGAAATCCCAGAACCTGCTGCGGATAAGCCGCCCTTTACCAAAGCTCCCGGAATAACTCCATAAACATTTTTCATTAAAGAAGTGGACAAAACGTCTATCCCTCCAGTAGTGGCTCCTGAAATTGCTCCTATAGCTAACGACTTGCCAAACTGACCCCAATCCCAACTATTTCCGGCAGTCAAGCTGGCAGCGTAGAATAAGGCACTTTGCGTGGCTCCTGCTGCCATAGCTCCGAGAACAAGCCCAGCAAACTCCCCATCCGGATCAACCATCATCACCGGATTATTGCCCATCGCCAAATAAGGTGAGCTAAACTGATCCTGCGGATCTACCCCAAACCATCTTCCAAGGGCAGCGTCATACTGTCTGGCATGGAAGTCATACCAGCTCGTCAGCTCTTCGTAAGTCTTTCCCTGAAAGAGATCATTGGTTGTTTTATCTCCTGTTCTGACGTTATTCCTGGCAATCATACCATAGGGATAGTAATCTATTTGCTGCACAATATATGACTCTGATGTCATAATTGTAAAATCATCAAAGAACGCCTCTGAGCCCTTATTGGAATCGTTGGATAGGTAAATATAGTAATATCCCGGTTCTTCCGCCACTACTTCCTGGGCTAATCTTTCATGCGCTACATTGGAACCATCCTCACGTGCACGGTTGGACATCTGGACGAATCCCCCATATTTATAATTCATCTCCCGATCAAAAAATAGGTAGTTCAAGTAGGCTGGTGGAGCATCTCCTTTTTCTTTTTTTGCCGTCAGTAATCCTGCAAGTCCTGAGTTGCCATCTGTCCTGGCACGCATAGCTGTAGCCATACCTCCATCAACACCCATGGAAACAGGGTCTGCTGCAGTGATGGCCATCAGTACAGACATTACTGCTGGATTCTGCTTGGCCTCACCAAGATCTATGTATTTGCCATAAACCTCCATACGGATCGTATCCCCCGCCATCACAGACACCGACTTGGCAAGGCCGATATTTTCTCCATAACCGCCACTTAGCCTCATCGCATAGGTTGACTCTTCCCCTGATGTATGGTTGAGCATGCCTGCTGCTATTTTGGTGACGTCATCATAGCCGATAAACTGGCTTGATTCCTTATCCATGGATTCAATCTCAAACCCAGCAGAAGAGACAAAAACATCCGGGTCTTCTTGCAGCACCACCCTGGTACTGCCCAGGTGATCGGTCAGGTAGTACTGGTATTTGTTTCCTGCATCTGCCCGTACCCTACCCAATTCATGGTTGATATCCGTCAGTACACCGTTTTCAAAAACCAACTCCCCTACGTATTGTAAGGTTCTGTCGGCAGGACCATTGCTTGTACTATGATAGGACACAGTCATCAAGCCTCCTCCAGCACTGTAGGTGTAGCGGATATTGGCTCCTGTGGAAAGGGTAACCCGTTCAGGTCTGTCCAGTAAGGTATAGGTGATGCCCGTGATCCCCTTGTTCACATCACTAATCAGAAAGCCGTTTTCATTATAAGCATAATCTGTTCCTGATGGGTTGCCATCATCAAAGCCTTCCGCTTTATAGGCTGTGGGGGCTGCATCTGCAACCGCTGTCAACCTGTTGCCACTATAGGTATAGGTTAGGTTATCAATCTGTCGTGCTGTGCCTGATATATCTTTGTTTCTTCTCAATGAAGTAATGTTCCCGTTGCCGCTATAGGCGATGTTGTTTTCCGTATAGAAATCGTTTTTCGACCATTCTGATCCTCCATTCTCCCAATAGGTTGATGCCGTCAGTCTTTTGGGAATATTGTAGGTATAGTTGTAAGCTTGAACAGGTTGTGAACCATAGTGTTTCCATTGGTTGGAGGTAATCATGCCATCCAACCTTGTGTTATTTGATATCCCATTGGGCTTATTATAGTCAAGCTTTTGCCGGAAGACAAGGTCATTGTTGGAGTAGCGATATTCCACCTCGTCCATCCAACCCTGTATGGTGGATTTCGAAACGGTTTTGTAAAGGAAATTTCCCCCATCATTCCTACTGTGGTGTATGACATTGACAGGTTCACCGAGTTCATTGTATTGGTACCAGCTCAATAAAACTTCCGATTCGTTGTTTATCTTATGGTATGTTTTTATCGGCCGCCCGGCATGGTCATAGGTAAACCTTCTCTGAATATTGGTTGTCCCCAAACTATGTGTATAAGTAGTGATATTCTGTTGGATTTCTCCTGAAAAGGCATACTTGCTAGAAGATCTGATTAGACCAGTAGTTCCCATTTGATGAGAAGAAACTGTTTGAATAGGTTGATAATATTGGTCATAATAGGTAACACTATATATCCATTGAACAGAATTACCTTGAGTCCTAGTTTTTGACCCTGTAGCCAAGCCTTTAACATCTAATTCAAATGAATTTGGTGTAACACCAGTAATAGCCTGAAAAATATAACTGGAATTATTATTTGACCATCCACTATTCGTACTGAAAGAATAGTCATCATAATAGGTAATTCCCAAAACCCTTGCGTCTGTGGCATTCGTCGGATAGGAGGAAGTAAGTGTATATCCCCGGGCGGAGGTGTTTCTGGTTTCGAATCTTAAGGCAGGAGAGTTGGCCACCTGAGTTCTGAGTGTGCCAATTGCGGTACTTATTGGGATTGTTCCTGTGATCACCGGTCTGTTGTGGATGTCATATTTGACATAGGTCCATTCATGCGTTGATTTTTCCCGCTGTTCAGCATCCTGAGTCAGTACCGGCCTGTCCCATTTGTCATAGATGGTGTATGTCCACCCGGTACCCGGTGCTTTGCTCCCTATCTGCCTGCCAAATTCATCATATTGGTATTGGAAATGCCAAAGATTCACATGGTCTTCTGAGGGAGTCAGTGTCGCGGAAGATTGGGGAGGAATGACAAAGAGCAGTTCACTATAGTCGTTATAAACATAATAGGTATTGAGCCATGCTGATGCCGTGCTTTGTGTTTGACTAAGGATTGTCCGGCCAGCCATATCGGTATAGGTTCGCGATTTGGTTCCTGATTCATCTGTACTTTCCTGAATAGAAAGACTTCCAGCTGGATAAAAAGAAGATGATCTGGGGAGGTTATTTACGATTCCCCATCTTCTTACAGTACTTGCGGTATTGACTGTAAACCTTCCTGTTGCAAGTTCATTTTGAAAATCATTGCCAACTTTTGTAACCCCCAAGACCCTTTCCAAAGGTGAATCTTCAAATACGGTAGTTGAATATGCCTTGCTATCTCCAGTCACTCCACTTGGGGGACTATTGTAAAATGTGGCCTGTTCTGTAAGGGCATTTGCCCTGAAAGCTCCATTGCTTCCAGTACTCCTATATGGAAGATAGCTTCTGGAAGCCCTGTGCTTACTATCATAATATACTGGCTGTACGATATCTTTTTTGCTGGGGTTTCCCTGGACAATGACCGACTGAAGCCCTCTCCCCAAACCATCCATATAGGAGAAAGAAGTGCTCTTATCATTCGATGTCAGTGCCAATACCTCGTCATCTGTGGTAACCCCATAGGTATAAACCGATTCTTTACGGACAAAATTCTGTCCCTCTGATGGTGCCGCAGCCGTTTGGTTGTCGAGAAGTCTGGCAAAAAAATCCCCTGTCTGGGCAGAATTGACATGAAAACCGGCTTTAAGTGTCAGTGATCCCACTATGAGGTAAGAAGTATTCTCATATTGGCTCTTTTGTTCATTTTCCACGATTTTCGTTTGCTGTGTCAAGGCCGGAATTATCACCCAGACAAAGAGGAAAAGAGTCATTATCAAATTTTTCATATGGATAAAAGTTAATTCATAAATCTTTTTAGTTATTTAGTTGGCACTTGATAAAATGCCAAGACATCATATTGTCTAGGGAATTATATAAACCTGGACAGGTCAAATATTTCACCCACCATCGTTACTGTTTCCCTCAATTATTACCCCTCCACCTGTACAGGATGGGTTGCTTTTGTAATAATTTATCCAACTATTTGCTGTTACGGTATTGTTACAGCTATCTGTAACAGTGCATCTGATTTGATAATTTCCCACTGCACCTCCAAAATTTGGAAACCACGCAGAAGAGGAATTCTGGTTCGACATCGTTATCCAAAAAGAGGAATTTACATTTTTATATTGCCAATGGTAGTTGTATACCCCAAGACAGCCTGTGGCATTTGAGGGTGAAAAGTTGGCATGGAACATTGTTGCGCTGTAAGGTTGGTTGTTGGTTGTAGTACAGGCTCCAAAAAATGGAGGATCCTGTCCGCACACATCAATTTCCTGTGGTCCGTCTGCACATATTGACACCTGCATAGGACTTAAAACCAAAATATTAAGATATTTCGTAAATGGCTCATATTCATTGGTCAACATCACTACCTTCACAGAATATAATCCAGGTGTGGAATATGAAACGGATGTATGAAGTCTATTGTCTTCGTAAACTGTACCATTATCCATATCCCAAACAAATTCAGCATCACCCCCAGTTGGTAAAATCATATCAGATACATCAATCTCGATCATTTGTCCCGGCATAACCTGGGTATTATTTGCATTGATTCTGAAACTGGGCTTTTGGTTTTTATAATGGTAACGATACCTTTCAAGGATATTACCTTCATGATCTCTAACCAATCTCATTCTTCCCAGAAAATCATATTCGAATGACGTGGACCGTCCATTGACATCTGTTTCTTTTGAGACTCCAATTCCAGGCTCATAAATATATGAAGTCTTATGTTCTTGACTTCCAGGGTTGCTTGTAACACTTTCTAAGGTGGTAAAGTTATTGGAGTAGGTATAGGCAGTGGCAATATTACCTCGATCTATTTCTTTTATCAACTTACCATTTGTATTTTCATATTCAGGATAATGTTTCATTAACGCAAAAGAATTTGGCCGCTGGAACTGGCCACTTGAACTTATGGATGTACCAGAAAAACTTGAACTTTTCTTACTAGCCCATTCAGAAGATGGGACTACCCAATTATTATCTGTCCCTTCCATCCTAAATTGGTTTAAAGATGCTCCCAAAAAAACTTCGACTGATCCCCTTTTTAACCAATGCTGCGTCTCAACAATTGTGCTGATGGCATTTTTTGCCCTCAACACCAAAATAGCATAGGTTTCTGCATCCAAATCAGCACTACCAATACAATCTAAAAATTGTTGGTAAAGTAAAAACAACTGGCCAAACCTATTATCCCCTTTAACAATAAATGCTAGCCTATTCATATAATCATTTTCACAATTTGACCTATATGCATAACCATTATTTGTAACATATTTAAGTCTGGTAATATGTTCTTCATTTGGTTCTGCTGAATTATGGAGAGAGGACTCAACCAACTGTAAAGTCACAGGGTCATATTTATATTTCTCTACAGTCTTAATCTTACGTGTGTTTGTACCATCAGTTTGGTCAAAGGCTTCTGTTTCTTTGAACTCGATTACCAACGGTTTGGAAACAATTTCATAATTAAATCTATGTGAAGCAAAATTATTTCCGTTACAAAAAACAGGAATTGATGAATACGCAGACAGGGTTCTTTTAACTGGCAAAGTATAATCATAATGAATGGTTTCAAACAAAATAGCTTTGTCGTTGTTGTCATATATTTCTGTTTTGCGTAGATTCCCTCGTTCCCAAAAATATGGTGTAACCGATGAAAGGAATAATACATCCACCTCATGGTTTTCGTTGGTTCCACCATCTGGTCTAGTATCATAATTTGTATAATGAGATACGGTTTTCCCTTTACCTACTACTTTTTCCACCACCCTGGAATATCCAACATTAACCCCGTTAACATCCAGTAAAGCTATCGGGGAGTGCGAAAAATGCCTAACGATCTGTGAGTTTAAAATAATAGCAGAGATTGGCTTTCTAAACAAAATCCCACTGGAATTGGAACCTGGATCACCAATTAAGTAACTATACTCTTTTGTGATTTCATTACCGTTACCGTCTCCAGTTATCATTTTCGATATTCTTACACCAGGAACCAATGTATTGGAATTGTTTAACCATGCTCTGTTGCCCTCATAAATAAAAGACCTGTATGCACCTCCCCTTTCATTAATCTTTGTCAGCATGTTGGCTTGGGCATTGGTGGCATTAGGCTCCCTAGATGCTCCAGGTTGTCCAAATTCAGGAATAGCTGGCAACCAAGAATTCACTGTATTTGCGTTGTAAAACCCCATGTAATCATAATTTCTAGAATCTCGGCGAGGAAGTTTTGTTGCTAAGTTGTAGTCAAAAGCATACAATGGGTCTGGAGCTTTATCGTAGATATAATCCAGTTTAAGCCGCAAACAATTGGTTTGGCAATTATTGATTGCTCCTGGAGAAGTGAAATAACTATACACTAAATCATATTGGTTAAGAACTTTTCCAAGATGATTTTTAACTGTGATACCTTTTAACGATTTTGCTCCAGGAAGATCTTCCCTAACGTCATTCCAATTGAAAGAAATTGTTCCCCCATGAGCGGAAATATAAGATAAATACCTAGTTTGAACAGTTATAATTGAGCTTTCGTCCCTAATACTTTGTGCACACCAATCGCCATTTTGTGTGAAATAATAATTGGTGTAAGTGTAGTTAGTTTGATCTGTATAGAAAAATTTCATCTCATCTGTTCCATTCAAAGATTTTATGGATTTCAGATACCAAGTAGAAACATAATTTATTTCCGGTACATTACTTTGCACTGATTGGACGGTTGTGGTTTCTATAGATTCATTGGAATAAATGTATCCTTCTTTTCCAAAACTATATTGGTTACCCATCTCATCAATTATGTACCACATATCCTTATAATCACAAATCCCTGATTTTATCTTTAAATTTTGATAGGGATATAGTATCGCCTCACCATTTCGATCCAGGACAAAACTCCCTGATCTTCCCATAAAAGAAAAGAAAAACATATCAGGCTCAGTATCAGAAACATTATGACAGTAACCATTTTGTAGATCATCAGGAGCACCTCTTACAATCCTCGTGATCATCCCTCCTGCGGACAATGACCAACCCAGCCCAACTGATGAGGCTACATCTTGTACCCGATGGCCTGATCCTGCATAATTGAGCGATACAGATGTTTCCAGCTCTCTGCCACTTATCGTACCAAGTGGAATAGACACATTTACAGCCCCAGTATATTGGCTGACGCCTGCATTGGCTTGTCTAAACTGGGCCATTGCATCAGGGGAAGAACCTATAACACCTTGTCCCAAAACAAGATTTACCCAAAAACATCCTATAATTACCAGTAAAACTTTTTTCATAACCTGTTATTATTTTCTATAATTGACGATCCCCATACTTATCTGCCAAGGGGACTGGAATCCTTCTTTTAAAACTTTTCTTTTGTTGATGCTGTACAGAATTGTAGAACGTACCTTGACTTGCCTGATCAGTCCAAACTCTGTCCCCAAACCACCCAGAAATGTATTCATATTTCCGAACCGGGAGTCTCCCATTGAGGCAATTGATTTTCTTCTTTGATATTCCACTTGGAGAAAAAAGGCCTCTTTGATTGTAACCAGTGAATATGTCCTATACCCTTCCCATGAAAAGAGCCTTGAATTCTTTCTTTCCAAATCAACAGCAATGATAGGTCCCAAACCAGCAACCCAACGTTTTTCCAACCTATACCCCAAGCCTGTGTGGAGACTTCCCAACAATGGCTTTATGGAAGTGATATTTCCCGACACCCCTATCTCCCATCTTTGGACAAAAGGATAATCCTTTAGGCTATTTCTTTTGATGCCTTCCCAAGGCTTTCTGGAATCCGGCAAATGGCTATATCCAGACTTAACTTTGTTTATAGACTCCATTCCCTGTCTCAATACTGCCAAATCAGTAAAATGATCCTGCTGGATTTTCTTTAAATCCAGTCTTTCAGTGTCTATTTTCCGCAGCGCTAATCTTTCTTCTTCCAATGTGTTCGTAAAAGCACTTTTGATATCACCGCCTTCTTCCAAACCGCTCAGTTCTTTTGTTGTAGATAGTTTCCCCTCCAGGTTTTCAACCTGCTCTATTTTGATTTCCATAAATACCGAGTCCAACTGATTGGGGTCTATATTCATCATGGTGTCCAGTGTACTTTTATATCCATCAAATTCCCCAATATACCTATCAGCTTTCGTTTTGAATCCATTTGTTGTTTCAGAAACAGATTGATTTCCTTTTGGGACCATCTTGTTTTTCCCAAGATTCCCTTTCAGTATTCTTTGTGGATCCAATTGTTCTGGAAGCCCTTCTGACGCCATTCGAAAGGGAGGGATATCCGGTCTTTCCAATTTCTTGGACAACTTTTCGGCGGGAATATGTTTTTGGACAGATATCTTGTCCTCTGGGATGGTAGTCTTTAAACCACCCCCCTTTGTTTTTTCCAACCAAGCTTGAATGGAATCTCTTTTTGAATTCAATTGGTGTTGCATTGAGTCAAGAGAAACCAAACTATCAACCTTTTGGAGTTGGTTCTTTTGTAGGCTATCCAGCAGGGTTGGTCCCGTCAATGCTCTTGTTTGGGCATTATTATTCCCTGCAAGAAACATCAGGCAAATGGACCATATGACAACGTAGACAGACTTCATTTTAGGATTACCTTAATATTTCTTCAAGTTTCTTTTCCAAAGACTCCAATTTTTCCTTTTGGACCTTCAACATATCGTTTTGTAGAATCAAGCCTTCCCTTTGTTCGATCACATAAAGCGTCAACTCCTCCACCTTCTCCAAAAGCTTCTGGTTCAGCTCCATCATATTGACCCCTTCTTCTTCATATACCTTGGCTGGTTTCAAGCCCGGCAGGTGACCGTTTTCCCCGATAAAGGAGTCCACGGCTTCCAATGGCATCAATTCATAGTCTTTTTCAAAGACATAATCCGGCCAGTTATGGGCTTCCAGTTTTACTTCCTTGGCTCGGATGGTGCCGTTGACTTGAAACTTATAATTTTGGCTTGGACTAATTCCAATCCCCATATTGCCATAGACTTGCAAATCACCATTTTTGCCCAAACGCATCGAATATCTGTTTCCGGCATTCTGTCCTGTACCCCAATAAAAATTCCCGTTTGTATGAAAGCCAAACATCAACTCAGTGGTTTCACCGGGGTTGAATACAATGGCAGAATGACCAGTTGAAATAAATTGTAAAGAATTTCTGAAACCATTGACAGAGGCAATTGGATTTCCCCCTTCCACTGAAATCCCTCCTTTCACATCCAACTTGGAACTGGGAGAAGTTGTACCAATCCC
>NZ_JBHUHR010000020.1:0-785 GCF_042682445.1 Belliella marina | reverse complement strand
CCGGGTGTTGGTCCACTGGGAGCCATGAAAATCCTTCTTCAGATACATGACATGAAAAGGTTTCAGAGTATGGACGAGCTATGCTGCTACGTAGGGTTGATTCCCAAAATGTACGGGTCAGGCGAAAAAATGATTACTGGTAAGCTGTCAAAAAGAGGAAGGAAAGACATTAAGATCATGCTCATTGAAGCTTCGTGGGTGGCAGTCAGGAAAGACCCGGCACTCACCTCAAGATTCAATAAACTGACAGTGCGGATGAACAAAAACAAGGCAATTATCAGGATCGCAAAAAACTTATTGAATAGAATCAGACACATACTTACCCATAAAATCGAATATGAAATTGGGGTGGTAAGCTGAAGATCTGAAATAAAGTCCTAAAGGAACTAAAACCTTGAAAAATTTGGAGGGGGACTAAACGTTAGCCTGTGACTGCAGCACCTGAATAGGAAGACTGTTCCACGAAGATTACGTCCCCATCCTCTTTAAAATGAAAGATACATTGCGGCAAGCTATAAGTCTGACCGTTGATAGGAGATTGATTAAAGAGGTTCATAAAGTAAATTAGGTCTTACATGGTGATAAATAAACATGCCTGATTCTTTTCCCTTTTAAACACAAAGATAGTTTTGACCGACCTGTAGTAAAGGCTAAAATGAACTCCGCTTCGCTTCGGCCTTGACAACAAGTCTATCAAAACTGAGAATGCATTTAAGAGAAAAAAGAAACAGAGTGGAATAGTTATGTGAAATTTTAGCCCTTTTGCTTGTTTTTCAACATAGGAG
>NZ_JBHUHR010000019.1:0-3206 GCF_042682445.1 Belliella marina | reverse complement strand
CATAAAAAGTTCATTGACAAGTTGAGCAGAAAATTGAATGTGTGTGCGGAAGCACACAAGAGACCGCCCGGTCCCCAATGCAAAAGGGGGGATTGGGTAATGGCAAGTAAACAAGGGCGTACGGGGGATGCCTAGGCTCTCAGAGGCGATGAAGGACGTGACAAGCTGCGAAAAGCTGCGGGGATCCGCAAGAGGAATTGATCCGCAGATATCCGAATGGGGCAACCCACCGATTGATCGGTATTCCGCAAGGAAGGCAAACCCGGGGAACTGAAACATCTAAGTACCCGGAGGAAGAGAAAACAACAGTGATTCCGTGAGTAGTGGCGAGCGAAAGCGGACGAGCCCAAACCGTCCCTGTCAAGGCAGGGGCGGGGTTATAGGACCGACGTAAAGAGAACATACCCGACTTGAGCTGTCTGGGAAGGCAGGCCAAAGCGGGTGATAGCCCCATAGGGGAAGGGTATGTGATCGGGTTGGTATCCTGAGTAGGCCGGGACAGGAGAAATCCCGGTTGAATTATCCGGCACCATCCGGAAAGGCTAAATACTCCTGAGAGACCGATAGTGTACAAGTACCGTGAGGGAAAGGTGAAAAGTACCGTGAATAACGGGGTGAAATAGAACCTGAAACCGTGCGCCTACAAGCGGTCGGAGCCAAGATATTTGGTGACGGCGTGCCTTTTGCATAATGAGCCTACGAGTTACTCGTTGCTGGCAAGGTTAAGGGATTAAGTCCCGCAGCCGGAGCGAAAGCGAGTCTGAACAGGGCGTTTTAGTCAGTGGCGGTAGACGCGAAACTTTGTGATCTACCCATGGACAGGTTGAAGCCCTGGTAAAACAGGGTGGAGGACCGAACCGATAAACGTTGAAAAGTTTCCGGATGATCTGTGGGTAGGGGTGAAAGGCCAATCAAACTGAGAAATAGCTCGTACTCCCCGAAATGTTTTTAGGAACAGCGTCGTGGAATGTATGCCGGAGGTAGAGCTACCGATAGGACTAGGGGGAGTCATATCCTACCAAATCCTGACGAACTCCGAATGCCGGCATACAGTAACGGCAGTGAGGGCATGGGTGCTAAGGTCCGTGTCCGAGAGGGAAAGAACCCAGACCTACCGCTAAGGTCCCAAAATTTACACTAAGTTGAACAAAGGTGGTCCAGCTGCAGAGACAGCCAGGAGGTTAGCTTGGAAGCAGCTATTCCTTTAAAGAGTGCGTAACAGCTCACTGGTCGAGCGGCAGGGCGTCGATAATAATCGGGCATCAAGTGTAATACCGAAGCGTAGGATTGATATTTATATCAGTGGTAGGGGAGCATTCCAACGGCGGTGAAGGCACATGGCGATGTGTGTTGGAGCTTTTGGAAAAGCAAATGTAGGCATAAGTAACGATAATGCGGGCGAGAAACCCGCACACCGATAGACCAAGGTTTCCTGATCAACGCTAATCGGATCAGGGTCAGTCGGGACCTAAGGCGAAGCCGAGAGGCGTAGTCGATGGCAAATGGGTTGATATTCCCATACTTGGTATGCAGGTGATGGAGTGACGGAGTGATGAAAGACACGCCCGGTGACGGAATACCGGGTTGAAGCTTGTAGGTATTGGGCCCATAGTCAAATGCGTGGGCCTAGCCGAAGGTGATAGTACCGAGCGTCCACGGACAATCGGATAGTTGTCCTAAGTGCTTCCAAGAAAAACTTCTGGCGTTAAGCGCATACCGACCCGTACCGCAAACCGACACAGGTGGTCAAGGAGAGAATCCTGAGGTGCTCGAGTGAATCATGGCTAAGGAACTCGGCAAAATGGCCCTGTAACTTCGGGAGAAGGGGCGCCTACCCACGCTTCGGTGTGGGAGGCCGCAGTGAAAAGGCCCAGGCGACTGTTTAGCAAAAACACATGGCTTTGCGAAGTGGCAACACGAAGTATAAGGCCTGACACCTGCCCGGTGCCGGAAGGTTAAGAGGGGGCGTTACCGCAAGGGAAGCGCTGAATTGAAGCCCCGGTAAACGGCGGCCGTAACTATAACGGTCCTAAGGTAGCGAAATTCCTTGTCGGGTAAGTTCCGACCTGCACGAATGGTGTAACGATCTGGGCACTGTCTCAGCCATGAGCTCGGTGAAATTGTAGTCGCGGTGAAGATGCCGCGTACCCGCAACGGGACGGAAAGACCCCATGAACCTTTACTGCAGCTTAGTATTGGTATTGGGTAAACGATGTGTAGGATAGGTGGGAGACTGTGAAGTGGCGTCGCCAGGCGTTGCGGAGTCGCCGTTGAAATACCACCCTTTGTTTGCCTGGTATCTAATCCCGCATTGCGGGAGACATTGCTTGGTGGGTAGTTTGACTGGGGTGGTCGCCTCCAAAAGGATAACGGAGGCTTCCAAAGGTCCCCTCAGTACGCTTGGTAACCGTACGCGGAGTGCAATAGCATAAGGGGGCTTGACTGTAAGGCCGACAAGCCGAGCAGGGTGGAAACACGGGTATAGTGATCCGGCGGTACCGTATGGAAGGGCCGTCGCTCAAAGGATAAAAGGTACTCTGGGGATAACAGGCTGATCTCCCCCAAGAGCTCATATCGACGGGGAGGTTTGGCACCTCGATGTCGGCTCGTCACATCCTGGGGCTGGAGAAGGTCCCAAGGGTTGGGCTGTTCGCCCATTAAAGTGGCACGCGAGCTGGGTTCAGAACGTCGTGAGACAGTTCGGTCCCTATCTGTTGCGGGCGTGGGAAGTTTGAGGAGACCTGACCTTAGTACGAGAGGACCGGGTTGGACTGACCGCTGGTGTACCGGTTGTGATGCCAATTGCATTGCCGGGTAGCTACGTCGGGAAGAGATAAGCGCTGAAAGCATCTAAGTGCGAAACTCCCTCCAAGATGAGACTTCCAAACAGGGCCGTCAGAGACGATGACGTCGATAGGCAGCAGGTGTAAAGCCAGAGATGGCATAGCCGAGCTGTACTAATTGCCCGAAAACTTGCCGTAAGGTCCAAGCATTCAATTTTCTGTGCACTTGTTGTGAATTTAAGATACGAGACAAAAGACGTGAGATATTAGACAAGAGTCCAATATCCGAGATCAAAGAGTCCAAAGATTTAGGCGGCCTAGCGCAGGGGTCCCACCTCTTCCCATCCCGAACAGAGAAGTTAAGCCCTGCCGCGCCGATGGTACTGGGGTTACACCCGGGAGAGTAGGTCGCCGCCACATTAT
>NZ_JBHUHR010000017.1:0-1071 GCF_042682445.1 Belliella marina | reverse complement strand
TTTAAAAAAGTTGATTTCGTAAGCTAACGTTTGAGAGCATCGTGGCAAGATTTTTTGTAAATTACTAGTCTCTCAGCAAGGCCGATTTTAGAAATGTTGCCCTCGAGTAATCGAAGAGCACGGGCGCAATTCTGGTTGGGATGCTTGCGATGATTTCAGTGGCGGATTTGTCTTTAAAAGTCAGATACCCCGTTCAGAATATTTTCTAGCCAAAAGCACATCCCCTGAGAGACTTATCTATTCTTAATCAAATGGAACAGGAATCTATCTCCATGGAAGTCGTCAATCCGCAAGCTGCGGGAATTGACGTCGGCAGTCGCTCCCATTGGGTAGCAGTAGGTCAAACCGAGCATGATGTTCGGGAATTTGGGGTATTCAACCAGGATTTGTTTGCTATGGCAGATTGGTTGAAGGAAAGGAATGTGAGGACTGTAGCAATGGAAAGTACAGGGACCTATTGGCAAAATCTCTATGCCGTATTACTTTCACGGGGATTTCATCTGATACTCTGTAATGGTAAGTTCACCAAGAATATCAAAGGAAAAAAGAGTGATGTCATGGACTGTCAGTGGATCCAAAAACTACATACATTGGGGTTATTAACTGGAAGTTTTTTGCCTGATGGACAGACAGAGGAGTTAAGGACTTACTGCAGACACAGATCAAATTTACTTCATTCAGCTGCTGCAGCATCAAAGAAAATGCAGAAATATCTAAGGCTATTAAACTTCCGATTGGATGTAGTTGTAAATGATATTTGTGGGCTTACTGGACTGCTGATCATCAGAGCAATCTGTGAGGGCGAAACAGATCCAAAGAAGCTGGCTTCACTCCGACATGGGAATTGCAGAAAGAGTGAGGAAGAGATCGCAGCTGCCTTACAGAGTAATGGAAGGAAGGATTACCTTTTTGCCTTAAAACAGGAGCTGGACACTTATGATCACCTTCGAATGAAAATTGAAGATTGTGATAAAGAGATAGAGAAAAAGCTGAATGAAATCATCGATTCGGATGATAATAAGCGAGAACACTACCTCGAATCAAAACCCCATAAAAGAGTCAATAAGAATA
>NZ_JBHUHR010000016.1:0-13050 GCF_042682445.1 Belliella marina | reverse complement strand
TTGTAATTTGTCACAAGAAAACCAATCTTATCCATTTATTAAATTAGTTGACACTACCTGTCAAAGAATATTTGGCTACGTGCATGATTAGGGAGAGTCATATTCTGCTAATCTAATAAATAAATCTTAAATACGCTATACCGTAACTACAAAAAAATTAATTTTTTTTCCTTGTATCTATGGTAAACGAGGATCCACGAATAATAAAAGGCAAAATCTCTATTTTCTTGCAAACTAAAATAGCGGAAGATGCAAAAAAGAAGATGCAATTAGAAGATCAAAACCATCGAATTCCTAAAGGTTTAAACTTTGAAGCTCAAGAGTTAGCATTTAATACAGACCTAAGAAAAGCAACAATTTCAGAACTTTTAAATTGTAAATCATTAATCAAGCTCTCAACTTTATTTGTGATTTTGAATTCATTTAATATGTCGTTTTCTGAATTTGTTAGCATGTATGAAGAAATAACTGATGAAAATGCGCTTATACAGTATGAAAAAATGAGAAGTACTAAATAAATAGACTGATTAGATGGCTAATTTATCAGTAAAAATACCATGATCAGTTTTTTTTTGTTTGGTGGGGGAATGTGTGTTTAGGATGCTTTTTACTTTTTGTCTTAACACAAAAAGTAACAAAAAAGTCAAGACGGAGATATCCTATCTGCCCACAATGCCACCGCCGGCCCGAATCTCCGACGTCCCGCCCGCATCAGGTGGTTAGTCTTTAAAATAAAAATTTTTTTGTGAAAAATACCCTGTAGTTGGTATTTTTTGCTATAGAATGAATAGTTATTTTTGACAACTGTAAAAAGCCCTCAATTATTATGAGTATCAAATGGCATTTGACATAAATAAGGCAATAGTCTCTTCGGCCAATCTATTATAACCAAAAATAAAAAAGACCCTATGATTTCTTGGGAAGATATAAAATTAAAAATACATTCTGCAGTCCGAAAACCCTTAACATCTGGTGATCCTAATTTTACTGAAGATGAAATTGCTAAGGGAATTCTGTTATTCAGAAAAATTATTCTTTATAAGTCAGGGGAACCTGAATTAGATGGACTTTCGAAAATTATGGTACCAGCCTTGCAAGATTCATTGCTTGACAAAAAAGGTGAGTTGCCATCGTTAAGACTTTTAGCAGATTGTTTGGAACCCTTTTATAAAAAAATATTATTGATTTGTAAATCGCATAGCTTTCGTGATTTAGACAAACTAACGTTAATTCCAGTATTAAAGAGAATAGACATCAATACTGCTTTGAGTACTCAACAAAACAAAGATGATTATCCTCAATTAAAAGAATCAAACCTAGATTCATTTAAACATGAAAGCGAATATCTTTATGAAATTTGTAATACATATTTAGTAAGAAATAAAGTTCACAACTCACCTGAATTCAGTGATTTAGAAACACTTACTTATGTCAAAGATTTACTTGTTGTGTATATCTACACTGTTCTTAAATATTCGAAACAAATTGACATCCTAGTAGATTCATCTCACGATTTGGACTCATCTAAAAAAGTTTTAAACGGAGGTGAAAATAAGATACTTTTTGATTTTATAAGTTTCGGAAACAGTACAACTGAAATTAAAACTCAGATTATTGAGTCATACATTCTTCATAAATTATTAGACTCAGGTAAGTTGCCTCAAAAAACTATTAAAGAAGGGTTAGAAGAATATTTAGATTATTCACTTACCTCTGATTTTTTTAGACGTTCGATAGAGAAATTAAGAACCAAAAAAAAAATAGAATATAATAAAGACACAGAAGAGTTAAATCTGTCATCTGGTGAACAAAAAAGATTAGTTAAAGTTCAAAGTCTTTTCAATGATAACAAAGAATTATTTCTACTGTATTACTCAGACATTATTGAACTTTATGGAGTAAAAGAGCACTCTGATAAAATTTTAGAAAAGCTTAAGGATTTTTTTGTGGTTAATTACAATATAGATATTAAAGAAATATGTGATGAAGATAGCTATGACAATGAAGATAGTATATTAGAAGGATTTTTACTATTCATTAGGACATTATTAAATGAAAAGGATTCTATCAATTTAGTTAAAGATTTATTGAAGCTATGTGAAGAAAGCGATTTCATTCTTCGGCTAAGTGCTAGTACAGTGATTGGTAACTTAACAAATCCTGTTCATTTCGAAAATTATATTAGAAAACAGAAGCGATTGGTTTATTTGGATACCCAATTGATATTGCACGCCTTGTGCACTGGTTATTTGTCAAATTGTGAATATGACAATGTTTATTTTAGGATTGTAGATGAGTTGCTGAAGTTTCAAAAATCAAACCCAAATATAGAATTTAGATTCTCAAGATATTATTTAAGTGAAGTTGCTTATCAATTAAGAATGGCTTTATTACTTATACCATTTGAAGGTACAACTAAGCACAAACTTTCGACAAACGTTTTTTACGAATTTTATGAATACTTACATTCAAATGATCTTTTAGAAGCTGACCATCAATCATTCTCAGATTTTCTTGAAAATTGGTTACTTATAACCGAAGATGATGCATTAGAGGCTGATTGCGAAAAAATAATTTCCTCGAACATTAGTTCATTATTATTAGATGAATTGAACATAAGTGTATCTACCCTTCCTTTTTATGAAGACAAAGAGACAGCGGTAACTGTATTAGATGGAATCATTAAAGATCGAAGATATAAGCTTTCTTCGAAATCTCATTATACAATGTCAAATGATGCATTAATGGTTTGTCACTTAGCTAATAAGGAAATTCATCAGGACGAGCCATTCTTTTTAACTTGGGATAAGTCATTCACCCCATTTAGATCGGCTTTCAAGCAAAAATTTAAGAGGCAAGAACTAATTTCATGGCATTTATTCAATCCATCAAAATTCATTAACCATATGTCTCTTTTAGAATTTAAAATAGATCCTAAATCGATCACAAATGAATACTTACCTATATTAGATAGCTTAGGATTGCATGAAAAAGTAAAAACAATTTTCGATAGCATGAATCGGTTAACAGACATTAAAGACATATCAAAAAAGCAACGAAGAAGATATGTGCAATTAACTCAACAAGTTTTTAATGAACAAGAATTTGGGTATGAGGTTGATCAGCCAGAAATGATTGACAATGTTATAAAACCCTTTGAAACCATATTAGATAACATAAATAAATATTATCATTCACATTCAAAGCATAGCATTGAAAAGTACAAAAAAATGATGCTGAAGGAAGAATATTTCAAAAAGCTATTAGAAATAATAATAAGTGAAATATCTAATGGTCCAGAAATATCAAATGACTTAACATCAAACATTGACAAATTATTGAATGATTTTTTAGCTGAATAAATGAATATATCTTCAGATTAAGTAAATCAGAAGCCAACATTTATCATTTAAATACTTGTCCCCATTATAAGGAGATAAGTATTCTAGAATAGAGTTAAGGTTTAAACTTTATCCAAATCTTTGCGGAAGTTCGTATTATGAAATCGCACAAGACAGCTTCCTTTCTAAAATAGAAGAAAAAAATCTCAATAATCAACATATAATTCTTAAAAGCTTTTTAAATGGCGCTTTTTTAAAATTGAATATTTTAATATACAAATACTATGGAAACAGAATTAGAATTTCGAGGAGAATACTATCCAGCATTTTTTTCTATTTACTTAGAAGGAGATTTTACAGAAAAGTTCGAGGATTTGGATAACAAAGACCTAGGTACACTTGCTCATGAATATCTACATTATATACAAAACATAGATACTTTAATGGGTATTTCCAATTCTCAACATTTCTTTAGTTTATACAATGAAGTTTTAAAGCAAGCTTCAACTAATTGTTTTTCAAAAGAGACATTCCAACTTCCAAATAAAATAGCTGAAAATAAAGCGAAATTTGACAAATATTTTGGTCAATCATATTCCGACACAACTATTGATTTTGATGATTCAAAGCTTGAAATAGATGGAGAGACAGTCAAAGTCTTGTTTTACAAAGGGAAACATTGCATAAAGACTGTAGACTTTGGAAATCTATGTGTTAAAGAAGGAATGGCTCATTATTTCCAATTAATCTTTGATAATAATGCTGAGCATCCTTTTTTACCATATGATGTGATTTCTATAGTCTGCAAAAACTTATATCCAAAATTACTTGAGGAACCAATAAAAATCATTCTTTTATCATATTTGGCTCTATCGTCATCTATAAATAGTGGACTTCAATTCTATAAACTCTTGGAAGAAATTAAGAATAATGAAAGCTACTATAGTGCATTGTCACCTATTGAACTATATAACAACATCAAAGATTCCCTGCAAATTACCATATCAGGAAGGACTTTTAAATCAGTAAATCATGCTAAGACTTTTGCTATTGACAGACTTAATGAAATAATGTCGGCATCCATGATTTCAGAGATGCGCTATTTTGATACAATTTTTTGTAATATTAAAGAAATTAATTGTGGTAAAGAGAATGGATTTGCTGAAATTATAACAGATTCATCAACAAATAAATATCAAAAACTTTGCAAACTGTTTAATATTTATAAATCACCAAACATTCGAACAACAACCGGGAAAAATTATTTCCCTGATAGTTCTCAAGAATTAATTGAGTTAGTAGGCAAAAAGTTATTGTTAGAAAGGATCCTTCAAGATGAAAATCAATGTAAATATTTTGCGTTTTGCTCAGGACAAGAGGAGAACCCTACTGGGAACCAGTGCTTTAGTTTCGAGTGGGATAATGAAAAAAGTTGCCTATTTACGTTAGCATATGAATATTTTCAAATCAAAAAAGCAAATAATTCAGGATTGTGAATAATGTCTTGACTTTACAATATCATGAAAATCGCACCAAAAATAAATATTCAAAAAGTCAATGAACACTCTCTTCATATTGATAATATAATAAGGGAATTTCCTGACTCTAAATTTTCTAATTTTAATTTAAAGTGGTTCGAAATAATTCAGCGAATTGACAATGTAAATATTTTGATTCACGATTTATATAAGGATTTCAATCTAATAAATACTGAGTTATCCAAGGACGCAATAGAAAATGCATATTTAAAGACACCTTTATTTTATAAACAAAAGTTTTTGACTGAGCAGATAATTTATTGGATTAGAAAGACTTTAGACGAGATAATTGCTATGATTTATGTTTTAGAGTATTTAAAGATAAAAAAGGAATATCCAACACATATTAAAATTGAATCAATAGGACATTTAATTGGATCTAAAGAATTCTTAATAAACATAAAAACAAATCACTTAGATTTTCTAAAAATTATTAATAACATTTCAAATACTTATAAGCACTCTTTTTTTAATTCCGAAATTCATAACTATATAGGTGAGCTTGATCCTTTAGTTTTTAGCTACGGCTTCAAAAATAACAATCTGGAAAAAGAAATGATGTTTACCACTTATAAACTGGAGGAAATAATTATTGCACTAAATAAACTTCTAGGTGATTTGATAATTTACATAAAACAAATTTGATGCTGCGCGTAACATTTAGCCCACTAGAGAAAAGCCCTTGCAAAAAAGCCCTGATAGGAGAAAAAATCTATCAGGGTCGCCGATAGTGATCGGGATGCTAGTGGCTGTTGACTGACTTGTGCGCCGCGACGTACATCCGCAGTGTGAAGGGTTTGCCAGGTGGAATAGTCGGATGCCTTTTACTTTTTGCCTTGATGCAAAAAGTAACCAAAAAATCAAGACGGAGATATCCTATCTGCCCACAATGCCACCGCCGGCCTCCCAAAAAAGGAGGAAATCCTCCCATAAAGTGAGACAAGCCGTCCTGTAATCGGGAGGCAAGCCCGGATCTCCGTCGCCCCGCCCGCATCAGGCGGTTTGTAGTAGAAGAGGAAGGTAAAAAGTTGTTATTATCGCCGTATACTTTTCAAAAGCCTCTTTATCGGGGCATTTTTTGTTTTTACCTTGAAAAATACCCTGTAGTTGGTATTTTATGTTAAGATCGGAATGGTTATGTTTGGTAATTGGGAAATATCAGCAACACTTATACGTATAGCATGCCATATGGCATGCTATACGTAATAAGTTGCAGAGAGCAAACTGTTATAGGCAAATAGAAACCAGCAAACTATTTAAACTGGGGAGTAACTGAAAATCCTAAAGAGTAAGACAGTTATAGTGCATTTGAAGAAACGATATGATAATAGTTCAGCATAGGTTTTTAGGCCATCAAATTAATTCAAAGACAGAAACGCTGGTAATTGGAACTTTCAACCCTGAAACTGCGGACAATGACGCTGAATTCTTCTATGGAAGAAGCAGAAACTATTTATGGAGACTTCTTCCGACAGCTTTTGGAAAGGCTGATTTAAAAGGTGCTTCCAAACAGGAAAAGTTAGACTTTATTAGGGAGTATAAAATTGACCTTACCGACTTGATAGAAGAAATTCAAGTTGAAGAAGGTCAAGAAGCCAATTATTATGACGGCTACATCGACAACAAAGTAACTCGGTGGAAAAACATCATTTCACTAATTGACACACTCCCAAATTTGAAAAGGGTTTGCTTTACAAGAAAAACCTTCTCTGATATTCCGAATATGAAAAAGCAGCTTTCAGAGATACAAAAGCATTTAAATAACAAAGGAATTGCTTTTCATGCTTTAACCACTCCAGCCAGATTTTACCGAGAAGACAAACAAACTGAATGGACAAATTTTCTTTTGAATGGAAACTAGTAAAGAAACAAATACAGTTTATTTTTCTGAAAAACTGAGGTCAGACGAGCGATTTACGAAGACCTGCAATGTTTTAATTGAACTTCTCGAAAAGAATTCAATAAAGTATGATTTCTTAAAAGGGACAAAAGACATTTGGTGCAGAGACTACATGCCTATTCAGATTGAAAAGGGAAAGTTTGTACAATTCCGTTATGAACCTTCTTACCTAAAAGACGAATTAGAACTTCAATCAGACCCAAAAGAAGTTTGCAAAGCCAACAAAATTAAAGCTCAATTTTCCAAAATCAACTTTGACGGTGGCAATGTTGTGAATTGGTCAGATAGAGCAATTATTACTAGCCGAGTTTTTGACGAGAACCCAGAATATTTAAGTAAAAACAAACTGATTGCTGAAATTGAAAAACTTCTTGAAGTTGAGATAATTGTTATTCCGCAAATAAAATCTGATATGACAGGTCATGCAGACGGAATGGTTCGATTTGTTGACCGCAACACATTACTTGGAAATAACCGAGAACAAGAGTATAAATATTGGAAGAACGGTATTAATAAAATCCTGAACGAAAAAGGAATTGAATATATTGACATTCCGTTTCTTGAGCACAAAGAAAAGAATTACCCTGACCATGCGATTGGTTGCTATGTAAACTATTTGGAAGTTGAAAATCTGATTGTGATTCCAATATTTGAAACAGAAAAAAACAAAGACCAAGAAGTTTATGACAAGTTCAAGGAGATTTTTCCAAACAGGAAAATTGAAACGATTAATTACAATGAAATCGGACTTTATGGTGGTCTTTTGAACTGTACGACTTGGACTATAAAAAATTAAAATTGAATAAAAAACTCGCTACAACATTTAGCCCACCGGAGAAAAGCCCTTGCAAAAAAACCTGATTGATGCATTTATCTATCTTAGTTCCTATAATTATAGGAATAGTGGCTGGTGTGTGACCGTGGTGTAGATCTGTGGTTGAAGTAGATTATGGATTACTTATTTGTGATGACAAAAAAAGTTAAGGTTAGTTTAGAGGCGAAAAAGTAAATCTGTAAATTGAGTTTGGGTATTTTAATCTTTTTAAAATACTTGATCGAATTTTGAAATTTAAAAACTAATATTAATTACACTTAAAAAAGAAATTATACTTAAATAAAAACTAATGTCTGGAAAAAACTTGGACCTTAAAAATGATAATAATATTTTATCCATAAACTCGCCAAAGACTTCTATCGGCGGTCCCTATAAAGTTGTTTATAAAGATTTAAACGAAAGATGGGCAATTGTAGCTATGGACTGGAATAGAGAACCATGCTTAGGGATGAGATGGTTTTGGGGAAATGGTGGAAATCCTTTTTCTAGTGGAAACCCAACTTGGCTAGTTATTCCCAATTCACTTTCTAATTCGATTTTAAATGGACTTCCTTTGGATTTCAAATTTCACTATAGAGTCATTGAATTTTTAGCTGGAAAAATAAATGGTAGTCAGTTATAAAAAAGTTTAAGGCTGCTATAAAGCTATTTATTTGGCTAGAGCAAGACCTAAATGCAATTTTACCGCATTAATAAGGTTGATTTAATAAGCTAACTAATGGAAAGAAAGAAGAACAAGGAGGATTCCTAAGCACGATATTCAAAGACCGATTTACCGAAGATCAATTGAAGAAAAATGGGCTACAGGAAAGACAGGTTGAAGCGATCCTTTACACCAAAAAATATGGGGAAATTACTAATTCTAAATATCAGGAGATAGCTGATGTTTCAAAAGCAACAGCTACGAGAGACATTAAAGAGTTAGAAGATAAGGGGCTATTGAAAAATATTGGGACAAAGGGGTCGAGTGCAGTTTACAAACTAGGAGTTGGCTCATAGTTGGCTCAGTTGGCTCACGATGGGCTCAAGATTGGCTCAAAAGATAAAATAAAGGGAAGAATCAAATGAATGAAAAGAAAAGCAGCCTATAACATTTAGCCCACTAGCCGAAAGCCCTGATTGATGTAAAGATCTTTCAGGATCCAGAAATTCTTCGCGATACGTGGCTGCCTGCCCTCCGGGAGGCGGGTTGACTCACTTGTGGACGCGGCGTACATCCGCAGGGTGAAGGGTTTGCTAGGTGGAATAGTATGCTAACTTGTGGATTTTGGGAAGTGGTTGTTTTAGTTTTTGGTTGTATTTAGGTGGTTTTGCTTTGGTTTGTGTATAGCATCCCCTACCCATTTTCTGGGGATTTGATCTTCTATCATGTCTTGGATTAACCTTTGATTTCTTAGATCCTACGCGAGGATCAAGAGGGAGTGGGAAATTCCGGTGCATAGTTTGTCCGATTTCGGGGTTGAACCCTATCAACCTGACTGTTTCCAGGCGGTGGAAGTGGTCTTATCGAGCTGCCTTGTGTGGTCCGGAAAACACTTGGTTTATCATTCCAAGTTTTATGAAAAGGCAGAAAGCTCAGAGAGATTGAAAGTTATGTTTTAATTGAATAAATTTGCGGGAATATTTGTTACTTTGTAGTATGTGTAAAGAAAAATTAATAACGGGAATCAATGTTGCTCAACAAATGAGTAAAGCTAGGAATATCCTGAATAGTCAAGTTATTCCTAGAGAAGAGTTGTTTCAAATTCGAAAAAAAGAGGGTAAATTAAGTAAAGAGCTTATGAGTGCCCTAAAAACCAATGCCTAATTTGATAGTAATTTCGGGATGCAATGGTGCGGGCAAGTCAACTTTTGCCACATCATTTTTACCCGAGGGATTAATCTCTTTCGATTATGACAGGATATTTTTGGAGCATTACAACAGCCTTCCCGATAGCGAATTGAGAGAAAAATTTGCTAAAGATCAGACCTCAAAGGAATTTGAAACTATAATTGAAGAATCTATTTCAAAAAAAAAGGATTTTTGTTACGAGACTAATTTTGATTCATACCCCATTTTTTGGCCGCAAAAGTTTAAAGAAAATGGCTATAAGCTAAATTTAATTTTCTTTTGCCTAGCTGACCAAGATGTTGCCAAACACAGGATTCAAGTACGGACAGAATTTAAAGGTCATTTTGTTGATAATAAAACCATTGAGCTAAAATGGAAAGCTGGCTACAAAAATGTAAACTTACATTATAATTTTTTTGACAATGTTTTGTTCGTGGATAATTCAAAACAAAATGATGTGTATACCAATATTTTGCAAGTTGAAAAAGGAGAAATGGTACTCATGATTGATCAAGTACCAGACTATTTCAAACATAGGTTACCAGAAATATATAAACTAATCAGCAAGGTTTAAAAGTTATTGCAAAGTGTAGCAAAGGAGAATCATACCCCTAAACCTCTCACAAACTCCCAAAAATCGGAATGAACCTCTCGATTGTTCATGTTAGGTTTGTTTTTAATTGTATTCACGAATGCTTGGGCATTTCATACAGCCTGTTCCACTTATTGCGGAAGCTCTTATTATGCAGTCGGATACATTTTGTCAGACTAATTGTAGCCTAGTTCCCAGTGACCTCCCGAAAAGTGAGGCAGGCCGTCCTGTAATCGGGAGGCAGGCCCGGATCTCCGTCGTCCTGCCCGCATTAGGCGGTTTGTGTTGAAAATAAAAAGTTTTTTCAGTGAAAAATACCCTGTAGTTGGTATTTTACATTAAGATCTGAATGGTTATGTTTGGGAATAGGGAAATATCCGCCACTATGGTTTAAAGAGACTCGTTACCATCAAGCGTAAAAAAACCAACAATGCAAGAAGCAAAATTAAAACAACAGTTTGATGATTTACTTAAATTCACAATTGCTCCTGCATTGAAAAATTTGGAGTTCAAGAAAAAAGGACTTCATTTTAATAGAAAGGTGAATGACATTTTCCAATGTTTGAATATTCAGAAAAGCAAATGGAATTCCTATGATGAAAGCGTTAGTTTTACTTTTAACTTGGGTTTTTATTACGGAAAAATCAATAGTGTTTTAAGTGAAACTGAGGTATCAATTTTGTCACCTTGTGTAAATGATTGTTTTATTCAAGGAAGAATCGGGAGTTTAACTAAGAATATAGACCATTGGTTTATGAACTTTATGGGTTTACTGAGAAGGAGATTAAGATAGAGGAAGGGGGTGAAGGGTGAATATAACTGTTCGATATTTGATAAAGATTGGTAAAAAGGAGTATATGGAAAAGCTTCTTAGGTCAGGCGAAGTTTATTTTAATACAATTGAGTTTTTCAGAAAAAATGATTCAGGCGATCACCTAAGAGGTGATTTTGCAGAAGGTCTAAAATTTAGCCCTTTACCAAACTTCAGAATCCCAACTCTTGAAAGTCAAGGCATAAGATTTAAAAATGCAAAAATCAATGAAGATACTGATATAAGTCATCTTTATTCAATGTATGTGGTGACCAATGAATTTTGGCAGGAGCAAATGCATTTTGACAAAAAAATATTAGAATTCGGGGATTATGCCCTATTAATTAAACCTCGTGAATTTGTAGAAAAGGTTCTGAAAATAGCAAAACATGAAATTAAATACGGTCTAGCATCTTATTATAAAACTCCTACTATACCACTTTCACTTAATCCATTTTCCAAAAGAGAAGAATTTAAATACCAAAACGAATTTCGCTTTGTGATTAATTCAAGTTCAAAAGAGCCGATAAAAATAAAAATCGGAGATATCTCAGATATCGCTACAATGATTCCAACTGAAACTTTATTGAAAATTAAATTTTTAAAGAAATGAAAAAAACTAGATCTCAAATTTTTAAAGACCTCAATGTTTTTCCAAAAAATTCAAGATGGGCATGGTGTGCTAAAAATGATGCTATTAAAACAACAGTTTTTACCCTATGGGATGATGAAGAAAAAGATGGGATTTGGATACTTCATGATGATGAAGAAAAATATAGAAGAAATGGATACTTTGATCAAAAAAGAGCTTTAGACCTCGCAATTGACAATAACTATGAAGCTTTAGGAATAATAGTGCATGCAGTAGACGTTTCAGAATCTCCTAGGAGTATTAAATTTGTTGAGGAATCTTTTTTGATACAGCTGAAATTATCAAGAAGAGGGTCAAAGATTTATGGAAAAAAAACAGAAAAGATATCATATTTAAAGGCTGCTAGAAAAAACAAGTCAAAAATTGAATCACATGGGCTACTAGATCTTGAAATTCCTCCATTAGGGAAGGAATTTGCTGACCGAGCATTCTCAAAAGGTTTTGTTTTCAAAAGAGATCAGAAAGTAAGGAAATATGTTTTAAATAGAGCAAATGGTAAGTGTGAATACTGTGGTGAGTTAGGTTTCAAATTAAAGAATGGTGAATCCTATTTAGAAACGCATCATATAATTTCATTAGCCTCTCAAGGATCTGATAAGCTGGAAAATGTAATTGCACTTTGCGCAAATCATCACAGGCAAGCCCATTTCGGTTCAAATGCTGAGGCTTTAGAAAAAGAGTTTATTGCAATTTTAGAAGGTCTAAACGAATGAAAAACTCAACATTTAAACAAGATAATTTTTATAGAGCTTACATATGGGAACCGGAAAATCCTAAGAAACAAAGTCCATGTACAGTTTCTGTACAAAATGGAGAACCTATTATGATTGAGTGTTGGGAAAATCTACAAATTTTTAAACGCTCTTTTAGGGATTTAAATTTTCATGAACCTATCAAGTACTTATTTGGCAAATTAGAAGATGGCAAGCCCTTCACAGTTTATAATGTTAAATTAGAATCATCAAGGACTGGTACAGGTATTTCTAAAATAGGATTAATTGCCGAAGTATTTTTGAAAGGGGATCACATCAGTTGTGATGAAAAAATAATAGTAGGTTTAACCTGTAAAAATCAATATTTAGAGGATTGGGCTGATTTGAGACCTGTATCTGTTAGAAAAAAGAAAAGCGATAGTTTTGAATTAGATGTAAGTATTAAAATACCTCAAGAGATTATTTTTTTCGATTCTGATAATTACAAAATATCCTTAGGTCATTCAATTAGTTACCCACTTCAAGAAGTTAATAGCGCAAATATTAATCCAATACCTAAAATATCCGTTTTATTTAAGAAAAATGTAGATATAAATGAAGCCCTTGACCTGCGAGAAGCTTTAAAGCTACTTTTTCAGCTAATTTTGAATGTTGAAGCAGGAATTGAAAATTCCTTTTTAAAAACCAATGATGATCCTTTATCAAATGAAATATTTGTGTTTGAGAATAAAATTATATGACTCCCCACAATCTTACACGTAGTGTTGAATTGCTGCAATAATTAATCTGTCGAATAATTTTTCACCGAAATACCTTCTGTTTAGCTTATATACGAAC
>NZ_JBHUHR010000015.1:434693-568840 GCF_042682445.1 Belliella marina | reverse complement strand
CTATCAAAACTGAGAATGCATTTAAGAGAAAAAAGAAACAGAGTGGAATAGTTATGTGAAATTTTAGCCCTTTTGCTTGTTTTTCAACATAGGAGGACACAAAGTGGAAATATAGAAGAAGGAATCCTTTGTGTACGTTGTGCCTACTTTGTGTTCGTTGCGGTTAAATCGGCTTCGTTAAGAAAAAAATATGTTTTGCACTCCAAGTCCTATTTATTGACGGATTTGGAGTGCTTTATCATTTTAAATATTTGGATATTGCAGACTGAAAACCATTAATTCGAATCCTAACTTTCAACTTTACATTGTCAACCTTCAAGCCAAAATTAAGATAATGATAGAATCTCCATATTCAATATAAAGCAATCAAATAGCCCAAACATTATAACCTTTTAACATTAAAACTTTAAAACCTCAACCTAAACCATGAAATTTTCCTTTGAAGAACACAGCCACAGAAGATTCAACCCATTCACAGGCTCCTATGTGCAAGTATCTCCCCATCGATCCAAGAGACCTTGGCAAGGACAACAGGAAAAAATCGTCAAATCGGAGCCTGTAACCTATGATCCTGAGTGTTTCCTCTGTCCCGGTAACACAAGGGTTGGTGGTGAAGTCAATCCTGATTATACATCCACTTTTGTTTTTACCAATGATTTTGGGGCATTGACACAGGATATCCCAAGTGGAAGCTATGAGGAAGGTGATTTTTTTAAGGCTAAAAGCGAGCGGGGAGTGTGCAAAGTGATTTGCTTTTCTCCTGACCATTCCAAGACCATTCCCCAATTGAACCAAGAGGAGGTTTTCGATGTGGTGAAAACATGGAAAAAAGAATATTTGGAACTTTCGGAGCTGGAATTTATCAATTATGTGCAGATATTCGAAAACAAAGGTGAAGTCATGGGCTGTTCCAATCCCCATCCCCATGGACAGATCTGGGCACAGGAAAGCATACCAGACGAGCCACTCAAAAAGCAGCAGAAATTTCTTGAATACTATCAGGGCAAAGGCAAAAACATGGTCACAGAATATGTTCAGGCAGAGCTTGTGAAAAAGGAGCGGATCATTTACGAAAATGACAGCTTTGTCGTTTTGGTTCCTTTTTGGGCTGTATGGCCATTTGAGGCCATGATTGCACCGAAGTCCCATATTGAGAGTTTGGCGAAAATGTCAGAAAGCCAAATGGCTGACTTGGCAGATGCATACAGGACTTTGACGATCAAATATGATAGGCTTTTTGATGTATCATTTCCCTATTCTGCAGGAATCCACCAAGCGCCTACCGATGGCAGGGAGCATCCTGAGTGGGATTTGCACATGGTATTCTATCCACCGCTTTTGAGATCTGCTACTGTGAAGAAGTTTATGGTAGGCTACGAAATGCTCGCCAATCCCCAAAGAGACCTGACAGCCGAGAAGGCAGCAGGGATTTTAAGGGATTTGTAATCTCAATATTTTCCAAAGCACTTGTCTCTATTGATCGTGACAGGTGTTTTGGTGAATTGAAGGAGAGAAGCGAGAGACAACTTTAATAGAATAAAAATATCAAAGCGTAGAATCAAACTACATTTTCCTGGCATAATAAAAGCAGTGCAAATCCGCTAAATCAGCGTCATCTATGTGTAATAGAATGCGGATGACAAGGATTGTACGGGTGAACACAGATTGGGAAAATTGTTTGTAGGCTCATTGTAAACACTAAGTTTTCGATACGTGTAATTTCAAAATTGATTTGAACTCAAATCATAAAATGACAGTAATTGATTTGTAATCAAATCAATTATATGTTGTTTTGATCTATAATAAAATCAATCTGTAAAGAAGAATTGTTGCAGGATTTGGGGAAGTTCAAGATGGGAAAAGCCTGCATTTACGTTAAAAAGCTATCAGACATCAATCAAGAAACACTAAAAAAATTGATGAAATCAACCATTGAATACCTTCAATCAAAACACGGTTAACCTAACAAATAAACACGATTAAATAAATGGATCTGAAAGAGCATTATGATAAACTATACCAAGATTCTGTATGCAAAATACATTCGGATGCTTATCAGATTGATGAGTTGATTGGTTCTGTTGATGACAACAGGTATGGGATAACCCTTTTATTGCGACCGGATAAAATGGTTCTTGAAAATATTCATAAGCTGCTTTCAAGACTGAAATTGATAGAGCCAAACCAATATTACTACCGAGATTCGGACATTCATGTGACAGTAATGTCGATAATTTCATGTTACAGTGGATTTCAACTTTCTAATATTCAGGCAGAAGACTACGTAAGAACCATTGAGAAAAGCAAAAATGACCTTAGCCCTTTTGAAATTGAGTTTAGGGGACTCACCATGTCACCATCTTGTCTGATGGTACAGGGGTTTTTGGAAGATACTACCCTTGATCAGCTCCGCAATAAATTGAGAATTGACTTCAAAGATTCGGGGCTTGAACAGTCAATTGACAAACGCTATGCAATCCAGACAGCACATTCGACAATATTTCGATTAAAGGAAAAATTCAAGGATAAGAATGCATTTTTAAAGATATTGGAGGAGTATAGGGACTTTTATTTTGGCAAATTTACGGTAGAAGCAATGGAACTGGTGTATAATGATTGGTACCAGAGGAAGGAATTTGTAAAGATATTGCACAAATTTGAGTTGAAAGAAAGAACCTATATTGGATATTAAAGAATTTGGATTGAGCCATACACTTTTAAATCTTGTGGAGGATATTACAAATGAAAAAATCAGAACAAGCAATTGTCGTCGAGCAAGTTTTTGATGTTTCCGTATTGGAGCTTTGGAAAGCGATTACGGAACTGGATCAGATGAAAAAGTGGTTCTTTGGGAATATCGAAGCCTTTGAGGCAGAGTTGGGTTTTGAGACAAGGTTCGTCGTAGAAAATGAAGGCAGGATATTTCCACACTTATGGAAAATCACCGAAGTGGATCCATTTAGAAAAATAACATATAATTGGAGGTATGAAGGATACGAAGGTGATTCTGATGTGACTTTTGAATTGTTTGGGTCAGGAGAGCAATCAAAATTGACATTAATCCATAGAGTTTTAGAGGACTTTTCCACGGGTATACCCGAATTTTCCCGTGAAAGCTGCGAATCGGGATGGGCTTATTTTATCAAGCAAAGCTTAAAAGAATATTTACAGTCGAAGTAGAAGACACTCACCTTCTTCGGTATTGAAGCATTTTATTTGTTTTTTTTCTCAAAGAAGTGGTGTTAAAAAATTATTTGAAAATAGATTGTATACAATTTAATTTTACACTACCTTTGTATTGCTGTTAAGGTTGTCTTTTAGCAGATGGGTTGCTTTTACTAAGCTGGTAATTGATCTCTAAAAGCTAAACCCAAATTTTGATCTTCATGTCAATAGTGGGTATATTGATGGGGTTTCAATAATTTAAACAACATTTAAATATATCACCATGAACATCATAGCTATTATTCTGACTGTATTTGTAGCCATCGAACATCTTTACATACTTTGGATGGAGATGTTTGCCTGGGAAACAGCCGGGAAAAAAACCTTCGGGGCTTCCATGCCCCATGATTTATTCAAACCCACCAAGTCAATGGCTGCAAACCAAGGTTTGTACAATGGTTTTTTGGTTGCGGGATTGGTTTGGTCATTCTTGATCAGTGATCCCGAATGGGCTGTGAATGTGCGCTTATTCTTCTTGGGCTGTGTAGCGGTTGCAGGAATATTTGGGGCTTTGACAGCAAGCAAAAAAATATTCATTATACAGGCAGTTCCGGCTTTGTTGGCCATGCTGTTTGTGATCATTTCAAAATAAACAAAATGTCACTCATTGAAGATTTGAATTGGAGACACGCTGTGAAAGCGTATGACCCTACCAAAAAAGTAAGTAAAGAAAATATTGATAAAATTGTAGAGGCTGCCCGTCTGGCCCCAACCTCCTCTGGATTGCAGCCATTCAGGTTGATCGTGGTTGGAGATCAGGAAACCAAAGAAAAACTTGTCAAAGGTGCTTTGAATCCAGATTGTATGAGGGACTGTTCGCATGTCATTGTGTTTGCAGCTTGGGATAGGTATACTGCTGAGAGGATTGACAAAGTATATGATTTTACCACTGACGAGAGAGGACTGCCTCGGGGAAGGTTCAGTTCTTACACAGATATGTTGAAATCCATCTATCTCAAAGAGTCTTCTGAAGAAAACTTTGCCCATATTTCCCGACAGGCATATATTGGTTTAGGTTTGGCTTTGGCACAAGCAGCCGAGTTGAGGATAGATTCCACTCCTGCCGAGGGATTTGATACGCAAGTTGTAGACGAAGTCTTGGGACTGGACAAGCATGGCTTGAAAAGTGTGTCCTTGATGTATGTTGGCTATTCCAATCCTGATGGAGACTGGATTGCCCCAATGAAAAAAGTCCGAATTCCAACAGAAGAGTTTGTGATCGAAAAATAAAATCAACTAGGGGTAGATTCAATCTACCCCTAATTTTTTGACTTCTAAATTTGATTGAATCAACCATGGGTTAACACAGAAGAACACAGATTTTTCTTTTTTTCCTTTGCCCCTTAGCGCCCATTGCGAGAGCCAAAAAGCTGGCAAGTCTCCACTCATGTTCCTCAAATCAATAATTAAGACTCGTTTGCAGGCTTTCCTATGGTAGCCAAGATGCCGCCATCCACATAGATCACCTGTCCATTGACAAAGTCGCTGGCCTTGCTTGCCAGGAACACCGTAGTGCCTTGGAGATCTTCTGGGTCGCCCCATCTTCCCGCTGGAGTCCTGTTGATGATAAATTCATTGAACGGATGTCCACCAACACGGATTGGAGCTGTCTGGGAAGTCGCAAAATAACCCGGGCCGATGCCGTTGACGTTGATGTTGTACTTTGCCCATTCGGTGGCAAGGTTTCTGGTAAGCATTTTCAGGCCACCTTTAGCAGCTGCATAGGCCGACACAGAGTCACGGCCCAATTCACTCATCATAGAGCAGATATTGATGATTTTTCCTCCTCCGATTTCTTTCATGGTTCTGGCCACACGTTGTGACATGATGAATGGGGATACCAAGTCAATGTCTATCACTTTTCTGAAATCCTGAGGATCCATTTCCAAAGCTGGTACACGCATGATGATGCCTGCATTGTTGACAAGGATATGGATAGGACCAAACTTGTTTTCAATTGCCGTGATGTTTTCATCTACCGCTTTTTGGTCTGTTACATCAAAAAGATATCCATGTGCAGTGATTCCATTGGCAGCATAATCCTTGACCGCCTGATCGATTTTTTGCTGGTCGATATCGTTGAAGATTAGATTGGCACCACTTTTTGCTAAAGAAGTGGCCATGGCCATTCCCAGTCCGTGTGTTGCTCCTGTTACAAGGGCATTTTTGCCACTCAAGTCAAATAATTCCTTCATATATTTTTGGTTTAGAGGTTTGATTAAGGAAATGCTAATTTAGCATAAGTATACGAACAACCCATCCTGAATTGTCCTGTAATTCCTTTTTCTTGTTTATCGCTTCTATTGACCTCCATACCTCTGCAACTATATGGCCTTTGGGAGAGCCAGTCTTTTTTTGATTCTCCAATCTTTATCGCAGCAGCCTCTCTGTCTGATGCAAGCCACGTCCTGATTTGTTTCTGTCCTATATTAAATCTGCTCCATCATCCTTCGGTTTATCCCCCAATGCCAATTCGCTCAGTGGATACCACCGGCCCTCTTTTCTTTTAAGCAAAACCAGTTTCTCGAACTTGACTTTTTGATCAAAATGTAGCTTGTTGACATATTCCCAGTATTCATCAAAATGCTTTGCTTTGATGTCCTTGAATGCGACAGTCATGTGGGGATGGTAATTCGAATCACTCAACTCTTTGACCAATTTCAATTCCCTTTTGCAAAATTCAGCCAATGATGATTGCAAAAATATAAGCTTGGGATTGGGTCGTACTTTGATGAAGATCACCCGGTTTCCAAATTTCCCAAACCCTTTGAGATGTAGGTTGAAGCTCTCATTGTTGCTTGAAAAATCACGAATTCTATCGATCAGATCTTTCTCCTTGGCTTCGTTCCAGCTAAACGGCATTTTCAAGGTGACATGTGCTGGGGATTTGAGGGCATATTTGAGTCCAAATTTGTCCATGAGGTCTTCCTTTACCTTCGTTGCCTCTTTCAGCACTTCTCCTTCCGGCACCAGGGCGATGAAATATTTTCCTATGATTTTTGCCATTTGACACAAATATATTTGAATTCATATGCTTTCCCATTTATTTCATTCATGCAATATTATTCTGGAGAGTATTTATAATATCTCATGGCAAACCATTAAATTGAAACATCATTCAGAAAACAGGAATATGAAGAATTTTGAAAAGGCAATGATTGGGCTCGATCTCACCGAAATGGATGAGATTCTCCTTCGGAAGGTAGCTTTCATCAGCAAGGCGCTTGGGTTCAAAAAGCTCTACATGGTACACGTAGCCAAGGATTTGGCACTGCCAGAGGATATCAGGAAAGCTTATCCAGACCTCCTTGCACCGATGGACGAAACGATCACTGCGGAAATAAAATCATTGATCAAAGCTGAAAAAAATCTGGACAGTTCGTTAGACACCGAAATCATCGTGTTGGAAGGAAGTCCCATGGAGACCTTTTTGCGCTCTGCAAAAATCAAGGACGTGGATCTTATTATCATGGGTAGAAAAGATGATCTTCCCGGAAGTGGATCACTCTCAAAATCTTTGGCGCAGAAAGCTCCCTGCTCCGTGCTCTTCTTAACAGAAAAGGGACCGGTAGCCGTACCTAAGAAGGTAATGGTGCCGATGGATTTTTCGGAACACTCCCATATTTCTTTTGAATTTGCGGAAAAACTCAACATTGATCTCAATGCTGAAATTGTGGGCATGCATCTCTATGAAGTACCCACTGGTTATTACAAAACCGGTAAATCTTATGATGAGTTTGCAAAAATAATGGAGGAAAACGCCAAAAGAGATTATGAAAAATTCCTGAAAAACAACGGCCACAAAGCTTTTGAATGCTTGTTTCTATTGAAAGAAAACGGAAATGACGGTAGGCATATCCTAAAGTTGGCCAAAGAAAACAATATTGATCTGATCTTAATGGGAAGCAGGGGGAGGAGTAATTCTGCTGCCGTACTTCTCGGAAGTACAGCGGAGAAGATCGTTCAGTTAAACAATGAAATCCCAATGTTGATTTTTAAGAAAAAAGGAGAAACAATGACCTTTTTACAGGCTTTGATGAAAATATAATCACTTTATAAATGCCTATTAAAAAAGCTTCCATTTTGGAAGCTTTTTTAATAGGCATTTTCCCTGTTATAGACCAGTTCTATCACAGTCTTGATACAAATGTTCAAATCCATCCAGATTGACCAGTTTTGGATATAAAATGAATCTAACCTAACCCTCGATTTAATCTGGATTAGGTTTTCTATTTCACCTCTATACCCTTTCACTTGTGCCAGGCCTGTAATTCCAGGTTTGATTTTATGTCTTGAATTATATTTTTCAACTTGGCTTTGGAAAGTCTTATTCATGGGGATGGTATGAGGTCTGGGTCCCACAATCGACATGTTTCCAATAAACACATTCAAAAACTGTGGCATTTCGTCCAAGGAAGAAGTTCTTAAAAAAGCACCGATTTTAGTTACCCGAGGGTCGTTTTTCTTTGCCTGATGCGTATCAGCGTAATCATTCGGTGTCATAGACCTGAATTTTAGGCATCTGAATACCTGGTTGTTTACCCCATTTCTTTCCTGAATAAAAAATATTGGTCCCTTGGATTCCAGTTTGATCAGGAAGCCAACCAAGGGGATCATCCAACTCAATATAAATACAATCACAAACAATGAGAAAACGATGTCAAAGGCTCTTTTCAAGACCCTATTCATAAAGTTGTCCAATGGGATATCATTGACATTGATGACAAAAAATTCACCATACTTCGAGAAGGAAAGGTTTTTTTCCAATTGGAGACTGCCATTTGGAATGACTTTCACTTTGATATATTTGTCATCTGCATAATCCATCACCTTTTTGATGATGCTTGTCTCCAGATTTTCGCTGACGTAAATCAAATCAAGATCGAGACCGTTTGCATCTTCAAAAAACTTATCTACAGCTCCTCTGGTGCTGATGTTGTTGGCATCCAGATCATCATAGAAACCAATGAAGTTGATCCCGAAATCCCTTCTTTGGTTGAAAATTTGAGCCAATTTATTACTGGTTCCACTTTTGCCAAGTATGACGGCATTCCTATAGTTTTTTCCCTGGATCCTATATTGTTTTAGCAAGAGGTGGACCCCTACTCTATAGGACCCCAAAAACAGCACCAAATTGATGGCAACACCAACCAAGAAAAATATTCCGAGGGGATGTTCTTGTGTAGGTACCCAGAAGATGGACATCAAGCCCAAAAGCCAGATCAGGGATTCGGGCAATTGTTTTAGAGTATAGCCAACTTCGGCAGTCCTACCTATCTTGAAATCTCTTCTTCCAACAGAAATCAGAAGCCAAAAAAGGAGAAAGTATCCATACAATGCAGGGTTGATATTAGGATACCCAATGAAATATACGAAAAGGACTGCCGTAAAGGTAAGCCCTATCGATAGAACTAAAAGATCCCCAATAACAAAAAGCCAAGGGAAGTATTTGTGAAAACGTCTTTTCATAAAAATTTTTAATCCAACAACTCCATTTACGCAAATCGTTATTGGATAGATTATTATTCTTTACTGCTTATTCCAGACCAAACTCGAAATAATTGAATTTGCCCGTAAAATTAAAAAAGATTTACAAAGCAACGTTATAATTTAGACAATTAATTTACAATTAGGTTACTACATGTATGCTTGCTGAAAATATCTGACGATAAATTGCTAAGAGTAGTGATGAAAACTGAAATTTCATGACTCTTTCTCCCTCAATTCATAGATGTAATAGCACTGATAATCTTTCTCATAATCGTGGATTTCAGCTTGGTCAGCAAACTGCAGGTATCTTTTTGGACCGACGTTGAGCAATAGCTGGCCGGGTTGTGTCCAATGGATTGGTTTGCCAATTCTTTTTCCATCTTTGATATAATAAAAATAGCGCTTTCTTGATTTTCTTTCTGCTATATGCTGCGCTTCATCTTCACCTTCGTACACGAGAGATGGGTCAGTACCAGTTTGATATCCCACCAATACTTCATCTCCGTATCCCACAATTTCATCAAACAAACCAGCTAATTTATAATTGCTGGTTCTATGTTCTCTAACTGTGGTATAAGATGCTTGGTTCATCGGTAAGTCGATCATTTTATCATGACCTGAGCGTTCCAGTTTGATTCGATTGACCACTTTGAAGTCTTCATTGGGATCTAGTTGATATAGTACCGAATCTCCATAGGCTATCATAGAGATATATGTCGAATTGGGATCAGAGAAATAGACAGGTTTGTCCATGAATGGAAAAAATTTGCCTGACCTGAACATGCTATTTTCATCATAAGAACCGCCTTTTGTGATTGCCCCAGTTTTGATGTCCATGAGGTGGGCCAACTTTAAGGTATCGTAATAGTCCTCTGGATATGGCTGGAGATAGCCGTCATTGAGGTTGACCAATGCTTGTATAGAACCATCTGTTGACTTAAAAGTACTGAGATTGTCTCTATTGAAGTGCACCAATCTAAATCTCACTCCTTGCTTGAAGGGGTATTTTCTCTGTTGCTTCAAATTCAAATCGAAAACAAAAGCATTTCCTTCTGACACAAATAGTATTTCATCACCAACAAAGCCTCCCCGGAGCAATACCAAACCAAAAGAGTCAGGACCTTCGGAAAGTTGGTTTTCAGCCAAAATATTCCCTGATTTATCCAGTATGAAATAATGACCTTCAAAACTTGGGAATTTGACAGCCAGATAAATCTCTTTTTCATGGTGATAATCTAAGATTTTGACTGGATCGAGAATGTCGATGACCAAAGAGTCTACCTTCACAAATTCAAATTCCCTTTCCAAATCAGAAAGTCCATGTTTGGAATCACAGGATAGAATTATCAGGCTTATGGACAAGAAATAAAATAGATGTTTCATGGATAATTTTTTTTCAATATAATTGTTTATTTAGTTGAAAAAAAGTTTCCTTCGGTTAATCCAAATAAATCACGCTTTATATTAAATGTTCTGGTGTCTTATCTGCCTTTGACCTTATACAGAACCCTTGGAATGTATTGCACGGGCTTATTTCCCCCAAATCAATCAAAAAAAGTCCATTCATTCCGAAATTGTTAAATACAATCCCCCGCTCCCAGACCATTTTCAATCAAGACTTCTTGATCACCATCCTATAGCCAATTCCACGTATATTTTGGATTTCAACCATTGGGTCAACTTTCAAATATTTTAAAGAAAGACATAAAGGAAGTCCAAATGATTAGGATAACTGAGTTGGAATAAGCCCAATGTGATTATCAGTCGGTCCATTGCAGTGAATCAAATGAAATTGAAAAGAAAGCGAGTATCCTTGATAAAAGAAAAGCAAAAAGCTCGGGGCTTCCGTGTGAAATTCAGATATTAGTATATTATTCACTAAACTGCTTAGAAAATCTAAACCCATCTATTATGAAGAATTTCGTTGCTACATTTTTGTTGTGTTTTACAATATGCACTTTGGCCTATGCCCAAACCCAGCCTTACCTCAACCTGGAAACTGCCACAAAAATTGCAGATGCAGCACAGGAGAAAGCTATTTCAGAGAATTGGAATGTGGTCATTTCGATTCTTGACCAAGGAGGAAATCTGATATTGTTAAGAAGAATGGATGGTACCCAAATCGGAAGTATAGAAATCGCCCAATTAAAAGCCAAAACAGCCTTTGAATTCAAACGTTCGACAAAAATCTTCGAAGATATGATCAAAGAAGGGTCAGTTCACTTGATTACCATGCCTATCACGGCCGTAGAAGGAGGACTTCCAATCTTCAAAGATGATGTCATCATTGGATCCATCGGCATATCTGGAGTGACCTCTGCACAAGATGGTATTATCGCTGAAACAGCATTGAGGGTTGCTGGATTTATGTAAGTATATTTTTGGTGATTTTTTACAATGGAATTAATATTAACACAGATTAGTTTTCATATAACTCAACTTTTTGCATTTTGGGATAAAACCGAGAAGTGTGAAACGCTCGTATTATCAACACATGGAATTGTCAAAAAGGTAAGTAAAGTACCTAAAGTTGATATTGAAAAAGCATTGAAAATCAGAGCCGAATATTTTAACAGATAAAATTATGGAAACTAAAAGTACAAAAATGAAAATGGATGAGTCTGAATTAAATTTAGCATAATCGATTCATCACTGAAAGAACTCATCTGTATATCTCAATAATTTTATCCACTATTCTCCCAGCTGTCTTTCCATCCCAAAGTGGGATTCCTTTGTAGGATTTCCATTCGCCACGCATCAACTTTTCAAGATATGGCGCTAGATTTTGGGGATTTGTTCCTACCAATTCATTGGTTCCCAAATGAATGGTCTCAGCACGCTCTGTATTGTCTCTCAAAGTCATGCATGGTACGTTCATCACGCTAGCCTCCTCGGTGATTCCCCCTGAGTCTGTGATCACGGCAAAGGCATTTGCTACCAGATAATTGAATTCCAAATAACCCAAAGGATCCACCATGTGTAAATTTGAATCGGAAATCCCAAGGTTTTCCAAACTTTTGGCAGTCCTGGGGTGCACAGGAAAAATGATTGGAAATCCTTTTGTGCCATCGATAATGGCATCAATCATAGCTTTCAATTGCCCTTCCTGATCCACATTGGCAGGCCGGTGCATGGTAAGTACAAAGTATTTCTTAGCTTCCAAAGCATCGAAAACCTCACCTTCTGGTTTTTGGAATTTTGACCGATTAGCCATCAATGTATCGATCATCGTATTGCCGACATAATGGATCTTTTCTTTTGCAAAGCCAGCTTTGAGAAGATTTTCATTGGCTATCTCCGAAGTGGTGAAGAAATGATCCGAAATACTATCTGTCACCATTCTATTGATTTCCTCTGGCATGGTCAAATCCCCGGACCGAATCCCTCCTTCTACATGGGCAACATCGATGCAAAGCTTCTTGGCAGTAATCGAACAAGCCAAGGTAGAAGTCACATCCCCCACGACTATTACCAAATCTGGCTTATTTGCCAACAATTCTTTTTCAAAAGCAATCATTACAGCGGCAGTTTGCTCCGCCTGAGTACCTCCACCGGCAGCGAGGTTCGCGTCTGGTTCAGGTATATTCAATTGATCAAAAAAGTCTCCCGACATCTTTTTGTCATAATGCTGCCCAGTATGGACGAGCCTAAATGAAAGTTGGATGCCTTTCTTTATTTCGGCTTGAATGGCATGGATGATTGGGGCGATTTTCATGAAATTAGGCCTTGCACCTGCCACTAAAGTAATCTTGATCATAAGGGGTAGATAATTTTGATTGGCTAATTTAACCAATTTGATGGGAAGGGAAATCTATTGTGATAAAGAAATATGATTATCCGCAATGGCACCAGTAGGTGGATTTCCCAATAAAATCATATGGATAATCGTTATCGGTTATTAGTCGATTAGTTATCAGTGCATCAATTGACTTAGAATATATCAATTTGTTTGGCTACTGGTAAGAAAGCGGATATACATAAAGAATAATAAAAGCTTTTCCAAAGTTAGAAACTTTGGAAAAGCTTTTGACTTCCCAGTTTACAAAACTTCATTCAAGCCAAAGTAAAAAGCCCGCTGATCCCCAAAGGCCACATCGATCCTGACATTCAGGCCTTCTGGGTTTAGCTTGTAGCGGAAGCCAAATCCAGCTCCATATTTCATCCTACCCAACCCAAACTGTCTAGGTGTATTTGCAACTTGTCCAGCACTGCCAAAAAAGACCATACCAAAATTTCTATATATCGGCAATCTGTATTCAGCCTGATGCACTACTGCATGTCTATCCCTATACCTGCCTTCAAAATAACCCCGCATCAAATCACTCCCCCCAATCAAGGAAACATGCTGGAAAGGTGGATTTCCTGTTGTGAAACTCCAATAACTCTGCAGCGCCAAAACCTGGTTTTTGAATGGATTCAGATATTTTCTCAGGTCTAGGGAGTATTGGTTGAAAGTGAAATTACTTCCCAAAAAATCATGAAATCCCATCCAGGAAAGGCGGTTGTACCAACCTGAGCTAGGTTGAAAGATATTCTCTCTGGTATCATAGTTCATGACCATGCCCAAGCCTGATAATCTTTGTCCATTTGAACCTGCGACTTGGTCTGTGTCAAGGATACCACCTGGCTCTTTTTTGTAGATATCGTCTATCCTAAACTCATACCTTGGTCCCAAATAAATCCCTTTTGCTATTTTTCTTTCATAGTTCAAATGAAAATAGGCATATCGGGTAGAATAGAACTCCTCATTGGAGGCATCCAGCTCGTTTCCTATCCCATAAAACTTGAATGGATAATTGGTAAGCTCTATCCTTGCATTCAGGTATTCCCTGTTTTCATTCATCCACAGATCCAGCTCCGTAGTGACGATGGTCTGGTTGTTCAGGGTATACAAAAATGTAATTGGCAGACTAGAAGGTCTCAGCAGATCATCAGGAGCATCTTTATGCCTAAAAATCCGGATAGCCCTCACTCCCAAGCCAAGGCTGGTCTCAGGGGAGTAAACCACCGCCGGGATAAAAGACCATTTTTCACCTGAAATCAAATCAACAGTATTGTCGGCAAAATCAAACAATTTTTCGATCAAACCTGATTTTTCGACACTATCAGCTTTTGATATATCTTGTGGATAACCCTTCAAGGAAAAAAATAAAAGCAATACCACCCATGATTTTTTCATCGGTTGCAAATTTACGCTTTCATACCGACTTCACAAATTTAGAATTCGATGATAATGCCGACCGTGGGGAGTACTGTCCCTGCCGGGTTTTCAGCTAATCTCAATAAATATCTCGAAGGATCATTGGGGTCCGATTGGATCTCTCCTGACGCATCCCTTACAGGAATTAGGTTAGGTGGTTGGTGGGCTTTGAAATTATAGGCGTTTTGGATGTCAAAATACCAGTTGAGGCTCCATTTGTCGAAGAAATATTTCTTGTCAATTCTCAAATCCAGTTGATGGAATGCCTTCAGCCTTACGTCATTGATTCGGTTGAAATCATTGATCCCTACTCCTCTTGCATCCCAATTGCTGATCAACGCAGAGCTTTGGAGATCAAATGGGGTATAAGGAGCTCCTCCAAGGAATCTCCATCTTCCTCCCAACTCCCAGTTTTTGCCAAAGCGCTTGCCCGCTGTCAAGCTGACGATGAACCTATTGTCCCAGGAGGAGGGGATAAACCCTTCCGTATTGGGATTGGTAAATTCGCTACGCACCAATGTAAGTGCAGCGATTCCATAGAAGTTGTTAAACAGTCTTTGCTGTGCCAAAAATTCAACCCCATAAGCTCTTCCTTCGGCATTTGAGCTGACAGGTTCATTTCCGATGACCCCAAAATCAGCCCCCAGGTTTGATAGGGCAATGCCATTGCGGATGGATGAAGGATAGTTGTTGTAGTGTTTGTAAAACCCTTCGATGGTAAGCCTCCTGTTTTTCTCGGGAAATACACGCTCGATTCCGGTGATAAATTGCGTCGACCTGATAAAACGGATGTCATTTTGTTGGTTGAGCAGGTCTCCTTCATTGTTTCTATATCCCAATGCTGTGTATGGGGGCTTTTGGTAATAGATTCCCGAGTTGGCTGTCAAGAAGAAATTTGGTTTCAGTTGATAGGAAACAGATACCCTCGGACTGATTTGGTTGAGTGGGTTTTGGGCTGTCTTGCCGAAATCACTGCCGTCCATCCGGATTCCACCCGAGAGCAAAAGCCTTTCGTCCGAAGAGGTTTTTGTACCGGATACAAATGCGCCATAGCTATTGAAAAACACCTTGTTGTTGACCGAGATGACCCCACCTTCGCTTGAGAGGGAGCTCCGGTCAAAGTTGTTGATAAAATACCTGGCAAACTCGTAGTTTATTCCATATTTCAAACTATACCCTTTTCCGAAAATGCTGTTTTCAGCCCTGAATTTATTTTCGCTTTCCTGCGAGGTATAATCAAAAATCAAATTTTGGGGATTACTTTCATCATTGTTGAAATACTTGTAGGATTGGTTGTTGAGCATATTTCTACTCAATATGAATGTCCAAAAGCCATTGGATCTATACCTTTTTAGTTTAGCTCCGGTGGCATAGTTCCACTGGGATGAGATAGGCAAACTGCCAAGAAGGTAAAGCCGCTCCTCACGCTCTTCGAAAGTCTCATCATTGGGAACATCAAAATTCAGGGCAAATTGATCAATGGCACCAACGCCTATCAATGTCAATTCAGTCTTGTCATTGAATTTGGTTTGGGTCTTGAATTGAAAATCATTGAATGTAGGCAAAAAGGGGAGTCCAATTAACCTAAAAAGCCCCTGTAAATATGATCTTCTTGCAGAAACCAAATAAGTGGTTTTCTTACCCAATGGCCCTTCGTTGGACAGGGTCAATTCACTCGCCCCCACAGTGAGCTGTGTAGCCATTTTGTCCCTTCTCCCTTCCTTGAGCTGGAATTCAAAAAATGAACTCAATGAATTCATCCTGTTTGCCGGAAAGCCTCCGGTCACAACCTCCACATTCTGGATCAGGTTGACGTTGAGGATGCCGACAGGACCACCAGAGGAACCTTGCGTCGCAAAGTGGTTGATTACCGGCACTTCGATCTCATCTATATAGAATTTATTCTCATTGGGGGCACCACCTCTGATGATGATGTCATTTCTAAAACTGGCAGTACTCGCCACGCCGGGCAGTGATTGGATTACCTTGCTGATATCCCTATTTCCGCCTGGATACCTTTCGATTTCATTGGCATTCAGTTTCCTTACGGACAGGGGTGTCTCTTCTGATCTCGAAAACTCAGAACTGACCACTACCTCATTCAGATCAGCTGCCTCCTCCTCCAATTCAAAATCCAATTGGACTGCTTTGGAACGGGAAACTTGGACTTCGTAAACAGTCTTGCTTCTGAATCCCACAAAACTTGCCCGGACATTGTACAGGCCTGGTTCTATTCCTTCAATCCTGTATACACCGTTCTCATCGGAAACAGTTCCTATTTCCGAATCCAAGACTACAATATTTGCAAATGGAATCGATTCATTGCTGATAGGGTTTCTCACTTTTCCCTGAATGACTCCATTTTGTCCAAAACTTGTGAATGAAATAAATATAAGGCTAAATAACGTAAACAGATTTCTCATAATTGACAATTGCCAGTCTATCTAATCTATAATGGGGAATAATGGTTTTGGTTTTAGGGCAGAAAATTGAAAATATTTTATTCATTCTGGTTTTTTGAGCCTCCAAAGCCTCCACCAGGGAGTGCCGGGGGACTCGTGGTGCTCATAATGATAACCAAAGAAATAGCAGGACAAAAATGCCCAAAAATGGTTTTTGGATTGGGTTTTTGAGTGGTGTACATTGTCGGACTCACCCATATGTGGCTGATATGTACCAAAATAGAACAATTGAAATGTAGCAAGGACAGCTGGAAGCATCCAGAAAAGGATAAGGTTTGCTGTGGGTAGGTATAGCTTCAGGATGTTGAATGTGATTGCCATCAAAAGAATCTGCCATATGGAGACATACTGTCTGATAAAGCTGAGGTACCAAAGGAAAAAATTGTCCGAAGGATGGTAGTCAGGATCCTTGTGAGTGGCCACATACCGATGGTGCTCATGGTGTTTTGGAAACAGCTTCCAATAAAAATTATATGAAAACAACATTGCCGAAAACCACCCAACTGCGTGGTTAAGTTTTTTGTTTTTGGATACCAAACCATGCATCGCATCATGTGCTGTGATAAATAGCCCTGTGTAAAGATGTGTTTGGATCAATATCCCCAAATACGTGATGGGATTTGACCAATCCAATTCATATCGCAACAGCAATACCAAGGAAATGAACCAAAGCATAATAACCGTTGAGGCTATGAATACTCCTTTGGGATCTATTTGGTTTGTATGGATTGGATGTTTATGCACTAGACAAAATTAGCGAAATATAGGCGTGGATTTAAAATGTCCCCAACCTTTCTTTGACTTGCTCCATTAGCCACATGGGAGTGGAAGTTGCTCCACAGATACCCACTGTGTCATTTGGGGAAAACCAAGTAGGATTGACTTGTTCTTGGTTGGATACAAAATAGGTGTTTGGGTTTTTGTCTTTGCAAACGTTGTACAACACTTTTCCATTGGAAGATTTTGTTCCGCTGACGAATACGATTTTGTCAAACTTTTCGGCAAAGGCCCTCAACTCTTTGTCACGGTTGGAGACTTGACGACAAATGGTATCATTCGTATTGACGGTGATACCATTCTCTTTCAGTATTTGGTTGATTTCATAGAATTTATCGGTGCTTTTGGTCGTCTGGCTGTAGAGTGTCAGGCTTTTCGGAAGGCTTGGCAAATCCAGTTCTGATATATCCTGAAAAACAACTGCTTTATTGTTGGTTTGCCCCAACAAACCCACCACTTCAGCATGTCCATGCTTTCCATAGATGTAAATCGTCTCGTCCTTGTCGAAGGAGTTCTTGATCCTGTTTTGAAGCTTCAAGACTACGGGGCAGCTTGCATCTATCAGAATGAGGTTATTCTTAATGGAAAGTTCATAGGTAGATGGGGGTTCGCCATGTGCCCTGATCAATACCTTTTCGTTTTTCAAGACCTGGAGCTCATCATGGTTGATGATTTTCAGGCCTTTTTTCGTCAGTCTATTTACCTCTTCATCATTGTGGACGATGTCTCCAAGACAATACAAATAACCTTGTTCGTCCAGTATCTCTTCGGCCATTTCTATAGCGTAGACTACACCAAAGCAAAATCCGGAATGCTGATCTATTTGAACTTGAAGATTCATCATAAGCTATAAACCTATTGTTGGTTGAATTGTTTTCGGATTTTGATCATCTCATAGATACTTATGTTCATCAATAACAAAGTCATGGAATACACGGTATCTTCTATGGGGATGGTAAATATCCTAATGGCAAGGATTTGGGCATTATCATAACTTACCACTGGTTCATCGATAAATGACCCCGTCAATATGCCGTTGACAATGAGGAATGGTATCAATGAGACCAAATAGGTCAAATAAAACCTTCCCAGGTATTTTCCCTTAAAAAAGAAATAATGGGCAGACAATGTGGTCGCAGCCACCAGGAAATTGACAGATGTGTACAATTTATCCAAGTTGAACAGTCCAATTATAAGGAATAGGGTGATCAAAGATAGGGTCAGAGCCTTCACAACTGGGGCAAATACGTCCTTTCTCACGAAGTAATTCAGTACTTCATAGATGAAAACACATGCAAATGGCACTGTCAGGAAAAACAGCCATTCCTCCAGCGGCATTTCAAAGAAATAGACCCCTACTACATACCTGGGGTTGAATGACCAAACTCCAATTACCGTAAACCAATGATCCCAAACCAGAAAGAATATGCCAGTTATCAGTATGGCAGGAAATAGAGCATACCAGTTTTTGGCATATTGGATTTTATGCTCAAATGACCGCAGGAGAGGGAATGATATCGTGAAGATATTCAGAAGCAAATATAGATATGTATCCATGAGGTTATGCCATACCAAGTTTCATGAAAAAATAAGTTCCCAACAGCAAAGACATTTTTCTTGCATTGGGGATTCTTACCCTTTGTTGCCTGATGGTCTCCGGAGGTAGGGACTTGATCTTGTCAAATAGTTTTTGGTAATATAGGTAAGCCACCTTCACACCCATTTTTGCACCGGGAGGAAGATTGTTGATTCCAACCAGCGCTTCGTCGAAGTCTTTTTGGATATCTTCTTCTATCACTTCTTTCGCCGGTTTGTCAAAAGCCATAAAATCCACTCCCGGAAAATATACCCTTCCCCTCTCTTCATAATCACTTTTGATATCCCTCAGGAAATTCACTTTCTGGAATGCTGCCCCCAATTTGCATGCAGATTCCTTCAGATTTTTAAAATGCTCGCAATCTCCTTCGCAGAAGACTTTCAGGCACATCAAACCGACCACTTCCGCTGAACCATAGATATATTCATGATACCGGGAGTCATTGTAGGTTTTGAAGTCCAGATCCATTTCCATACTGTGCAAAAATGCCTCGATCAGGTCGAGGTCAATTTGGTATTGATTGACGATGAGTTGGAAAGCATGCAATACCGGGTTCAAGCTGATCCCATCGCTTATCGCTTTGTAGGTGTCTTTTTTGAAAATCTCCAATAGGGATTTTTTGTCTTGGTTATGAAACGTATCAACGATCTCATCTGCATATCTCACAAAGCCATAGATGGCATAGATAGGCATGTGGTATTTTTTATCCAATGTCTTGATTCCTAGGGTAAAACTGGTGCTGTACCTTTGGGTTATCAGTTTGCTACACTCAAATGTGGTTTGATCAAAGAGGGCTTTTGCATCCATACTAGTAATATACAATTTAACTTACAAATTGTTTTCTTTGATAACTTCCCTTGCCACAACATGTCCTGAGATCAATGAAGGGGGAACCCCAGGACCAGGTACAGTAAGTTGTCCTGTATAGTAGAGGTTTTTGACCTTTTTGCTCTTCAGGGAGGGTTTGAGAATGGCAGTCTGCATCAAGGTGTTGGCCAATCCATAAGCATTTCCCTTGAATGCATGGTAATCTGATTTGAAATCATTGTGGGCATACGAACGCTTATACACCACATGGCTTCTGATTTCCTGTCCAGTCAACCGCTCCAGCCTGTCCATGATGATATTGTAATATTTTTCCCTCATTTCTTCTGTATCTTTCAAATCCGGTGCAAGTGGGATCAACAAAAACAGGTTCTCTTTTCCTTCCGGTGCTACTGAAGAATCAGTAATAGATGGCACGCAAGCATAGAATAGCGGCCGCTCCGGCCACCTTGGATTGGTATAAATAGCGTCGGCATGTGGCCCCAATAGCTCATCGAAGAATAGGTTGTGATGCCTTAGGTTGTTGAGTTTTTTGTCAATGCCAAGATAAAACAGCAAGCTACCTGGAGCCATCACGCGTTTGTCCCAGTATGTATCACTGTAATTGCTGTATTTGTCCTCCAAAACATGTCTGTCAATATGGTGATAGTCTGCTCCGGCTATGATCACATCTGCTTTGTATTCCTTTCCATCCAGGGTATTTACAGAACGCGCTACACCATCTTGGATATTGATCTTGGAAACTTCGGCACCAAACTGGAATTTTACGCCTTTCTCTTGGGCGAGACTAATCATTCCCTCTATGATTTTGTGCATTCCTCCCAGGGGATACCAGGTACCCAATGCAATATCAGCATAGTTCATCAAGGAGTAGAGGGCAGGGATATTGTCGGCTGTTTCTCCAAGAAACAAAACAGGGAATTCCATCAAACGGATGATTTTATCCTCTTTGAAAAACTTACTGACGTGCTTTGACATGGACTGGAAAATGTCCATTCTCAACATGTCCATGAGAAGCTTGGGATTTGTAAATTCGAAGATTGACCTGCTCGGCCTGTATCCCAAATCCTGTATCCCCACCTTGTACTTGTATGCTGCCTGTTTCAAAAATTCATCCAGCTTTGGTCCTACCCCTGGCTCCAATGTCTCCATCAGTTCCCTGAATTCGGATAAGTTAGCCGGAATGTCGAGAGAATCATTGTCACCGAAGACCACCTTGTAGGAGGGGTCAAGCCTTATAAGATTATAATAGTCAGAGCTTTTCTTGCCAAAATGTGAAAAATATGTATCAAACACATCCGGCATCCAATACCAGCTTGGTCCCATATCAAAAACAAAACCCTCGGCTTCGAACTTTCTGGCTCTTCCACCGGGGGTGTTGTTTTTCTCAAAAATCGTAACCTGATAACCTTGATGGGCAAGGTGTGTAGCAACAGAAAGGCCAGCAAAGCCAGCCCCGATGACTACAGCATTTTTTTTGGACATGTTTTTAGTTTTTGTGTCTATATATGTGAAGATCGTCTTTTAATATCTTGCGTGCAATATGAATTCTGTTTTTTACTGTACCGATTGGGATATCCAATTTTTGGGCTATTTCATGATATTTGAAGCCACGGTAATGCATCATAAAGGGGCTCTTGTATACTTCGTCCAAACCTCCAATAGCACTATGGATGTCATCCATAGTGAAATCGCCATATGCCCCATTCTCTACCAGTACATCTCCAGAGTTGATGTAGTGCAGGTTATCTGTTGTATCTACAAAAGTCCCTCTCCTTACCATTCTTTGGTAGTTGGTTATGAAGGTGTTCTTCATGATTGTATACAACCATGCTTTTAGGTTGGTCCCTTCTGTGAACTTTTCCTTATTCGTAAAAGCCTTGACCATGGTGTCTTGCATCAGGTCGTTGGCATCATCCATGTCTCTGGTCAACTTCAACGCAAATGGCTTCAAAGAGCTAGAGAGCTTGTTAAGTGAGTAACTGAATTCTAGAGTTGTCATGGTTTTTCTTTTTGTTGAATCAAATATATAAATCATTAAACAAAACTCAAAATGATTTGTGTGGTTTTTTTGATTTTAAATTAAACAAAATGAATAGAGGTAATGACAACATGCCGTTCTAAAATGCAAAAACCTTGTTTTAGATGTATATACATACTTTTTTGCATAAAAAAAGACCCGAAGGTCTGTTTAATTTATTTTCAAAAATATTAATTATTTTTCCTGAAAGACAGGTTCTATCTCTTCAAGATACTCTTTGATGTTCCTGATATAGTTCATGGCTTTTACATTTGCCGGAAAATCAAGGTCTTGACCGATCACCTGATAGCCGGAAACGATTATTTCTGAATCCCTGTAGGAGAATGAGATGTCATTGATGTACTCTTGGACTTGCTCTGCTCCGGGAGATGATGTGATTACAGTCATCAGGTATTGTGGTTGATGCATTCTATAGATTATTTCCAAATCAGATTTTGGGGTGCTTTGCCCTAAGTAAATGACTTTATGTCCTTTTGACTTTATCAAATATGCGGCAAACAACAGGGAGATTTCATGCAATTCTCCTTCTGGAAGGAAAAGCAGGAATTTTTTGCCTCCACCCTTGTATACTTGCCCATCTATGGCGACGATTAGTTTTTGTCTGACCAGATTGCTGATAAAATGCTCCTGGGCTGGATTGATAGCACCTGTTTGCCACAATACGCCAATCTTAGACATGAATGGATACACGATATTCAACATGGTCTGCTCAAAACCAAATTTAAGGATGTTGGTAGATAGGATTTTATCAAAACGCTCCTCATCTATCTCAATCATACTGATGGTCAAAGCATGGATCTGGTCATCATGTGTCAATGTCCTGTCAGTCATCCTTACGACTTCATCCCGGATTTCCCTGACGTCCATTTTGGCTATTTTGCTGATTTTGAAACCATTTTCATTCAGCAAGGCCACATTCAATATCAATTTTAAGTCATCATCATCATAAAACCGGATATTTGTTTCTGTCCTCTTGGGACTCAGCAGATTGTAACGTTGTTCCCATATCCTCAAAGTGTGCGCCTTGATTCCCGACAGTTGTTCCAGATCTTTTATTGAATAGGTACTCACGTTCATTTCGATTTAAAATATTTTTTGGGTACTATGAACAATCCAAAAGAGACGGCATCATCCTTTTTGTTGGTGGCATGATGTGCTTGGTGTGCCCTGAATATCCCTTTAAGGAATGGGTTTTTTGGTTTTTCGAACCATTTTAGCCTTCTGTGGATCAATACATCATGCAGGAAGAAATAACTAAACCCATAAATACTTATTCCCATTCCCATCCAAAACCTGTAATCCAACTGCCCTACACCTACGATAATCAAAATAATAGCTATGCTACCGAAGAGTAGGGAAAACAAATCATTCAGCTCAAAGAATGATTTGGACGCCTGGTGGTGTGTTTTGTGGATCTGCCACAATGGTCCATGCATGATGTATTTATGGATAAACCAACCGGATATCTCCATAGCGGTAAAACCTAATATCGTATAAAGGAATGCGTACATCATATCGTTAACTTCAGATCAGGTTATTTTGTTTTCCCCAGACGGGCCGGCAATCACTCCAGCAAAATGTTCAAAAGGGTAAAGAACGCAGCAAGATTAATCAGCAAATATAATGAAAGCGGATTTGATTTGATAAAAGATAGCTTTCTATAAACCAATTGTATAAAAAAGGCCACGAAAAACCAGCCCACAAAATTGGACACGGGGATAATGCCGTCTTTCCAATCCCAAAAATCCAATTTCACGGCTACAGGCTCTATCAAGATATCCAGCATCACCATGATGGTGGCCCCTGCGGCGGCGGCTAGATAATCATTCGAGATCCTTCGATGGAAAATCTCTCCACTGACGTACACCAGCAGCAGCCAATTCACCCCAATCAACAATGGCACTTCAAACAAACGAAATCCCAAAACGGGACCATAGACGTAGTTTCCAAATGGAAAGCCAGTTTGTACCCCCATTACTTCCGATCCATACCCCAGTCCAAATGCCAGAAAGATGAATAGGAAAAACGCGAGATTCCAGTTTTTGTGGAAATAAAATAACAAGCCTGTACAAAGCAATAGGTGGAATGGGGTGAGAAATTGAAAGTAGGGTCTCAAAAGAGGCATGGCCATACCCAATAAGCCTACAACGTGAAAAATGGTAATGATGAATTTGAAAAGCGAAACCTTGTTGGAGAAAATATTCCTTGGGAAAGCTTGGGTAGTATTTTTATCCATTGAATCTGACTGTTGGCAAAGGTTTGGTGTTTTTATGAAGTATTATGTTTGATTTAACCCGCAGAATTGAATTTTGTTGGTAAATTTAGGGCATAAAACTAAAGATAAATAGGTATGATTCTATACAATATCACAGTCAATGTGGAAAAAGACGTAGAAAAAGAGTGGCTAGACTGGATGAAGGAAATACACATTCCATACATCATGGAATCCAAGTTGTTTGTTGAAAATAAGGTGTTTAGGATCATGCATGACTCCGAAGATGGGGGGATAAACTATTCGGTGCAGTTTTTTGCCAAAGACATGGAATCAGTCATGGCTTATCAACATGGATACTTTGATCAGCACAATGCGATCGTCCAAAAGAAATTCCCCAAGAAGTTGGCTATATTCATGACATTGTTGGAAATGGTCTAAGATGAAAAGTTGGCCCAAATTATTGATATCGCTCCTTTTGCCTCAAATTGCAGGTGCATTAGGTGCTGTGGTAACGATTTCTTCAGTCGGCTCTTGGTATCAAACTTTAGAAAAACCTCCATTCAATCCTCCAGCATGGGTTTTTGGGCCTGCATGGACTACGCTCTATATCCTGATGGGGATTTCACTGTATCTGGTTTGGACCTCCGAACATCCGTTTAAGAAAAGAGCTCTTCAGCTGTTTGGCCTCCAACTCTTCCTAAATGCCATTTGGTCTCCCGCTTTTTTTGGTTTAGAGTCACCTAGCTTGGGGCTATTGGTCATTGTTCCCCTATGGGTTGCTATATTGGCTTGCATAAGGATCTTTCATCCAATCAACAAATGGGCTTCATTGCTCATGATCCCATATATTTTGTGGGTAAGTTTTGCCACCATTCTCAATGCCAGTATTTGGTATCTCAATTGATCAATCATGAAGTCAAACATTCCACAGAATCCTGATAAATTCCGTTGCCCTTGGTGTTTGGGCTTTGGGCAATATGTAGCCTATCATGATGAAGAATGGGGAGTGCCTGTTTTTGACGACAGGGTACATTTTGAATTCTTGATTTTGGAAAGTGCACAAGCAGGTCTTAGCTGGGCTACCATATTGAAGAAGAGGGAAGGCTATAGAAAAGCCTTTGCTGATTTTGACTACAAAGTGGTGGCAGACCTACCGGATTCCTATGTGGCAGAGCTACTCCAAGACCCAAGTATCATTAGAAACAGGTTGAAGATTGAGGCTGCCATCAACAATGCCAATCGTTTTATGGAAATCCAATCCGAATTTGGGTCATTTTCCAACTACATCTGGGATTTTGTCAATGGAAAAGTCATCGACAGACAGCTCAAGTCCCTAGCGCATGCCCCAGCTACTACCACCGAATCAGACAAGCTTGCCAAAGACCTCAAAAAAAGGGGATTCAAGTTTTTGGGCAGTACGACCATCTATGCACACATGCAGGCAACTGGACTGGTCAATGACCATTTGGTGGATTGTTTCAGGTATGAAGAAGTGAGGAAATTAGCAATCTGAAGACTCCTGCACTCATCGGTCAGGTGTCATCAGATGCCGGCATTTCTTTTGAAAGGCATATTATTGCCAAGTGATAGGATTATTTTCTTTTGAAAATCTTTGCAATTGTTTTTCCGATTTCATCCAGTTTTTCGAGAGGCTCTATAATTGTTGGGTTTTTCAGATCTATCTGCAAAGTGTCCATCACACCAGCCTGCATTGGATAGATCAATATGTAACTTGTATCCTTAAAGTATTTGTTGAGATAAGATGGGATCTTGTTCATGTAGGAATGAAAAGAAGGCTTGTCTTTTCTGCTCAGCACGATGATCAGGTTATCATCATTGTGAAAATCCCGCGCCAAGATCAAAAAATCATCCCATTCGTTGAACTCGTGAAACTCGGATTCTACGGGATGTTTTGAATGTATCTCCCTGATAAACGCAAGGGTTTCGGAAGTTGCATAAAAGATAAGCTTGGCGCCCGAATTTCTTGCAATGTTCCAAACCTTGATAAGCCAAAATGGAAACCCAATTTCCTTTTCGGCTTTTTCGGGTACGATGATGATATGCCTTTTTATTGTGCCAAAGGGCTGTGCCGGCTTGTAGATCAAAGTAGTAGTATTACACTTTGTCAGTATCCCTTCGGTAAGATGGCCAAGGAATGAATCTGAGATCCCTTTTTTGACATGGAGGCCCAAAATCAAATCACTGATTTTATGTTCCTTCACTACACTTGTGATCCCATTTACAATATTGAGGTCATAGCGTAGCAATTCTATCAATTGGTTGTCAGTTGCAGAGGCGACCACAGCTGCTTTGTTCAGGATCTTTTTTGCATTTTTGTCTGCTGTACCTTCATTGGAATTATTGTCAATGATACTCAATGCATACAATCCTGACTTATTGATTTTTGATTTGACAGTAACACCCAAGTTGATAAGTTCATCTGTGGTTTCAATATTGCTCAAGGGGATCAGGATTTTCTCTTGGCTTTCATGGGCATCTGGCTCTGCTTCAGAAGCATCGGCCAAAGCAATATTCTTCGCACCTTTTTGGGCTACAAAGGAGGCAATGGTACATGTGAATAAAATCATCAAAATCGTACCATTCAAGATGCTTTCGCTCAGAAGTCTGATGGGCTCTCCTGTCGCTGTTTCTCCCAATATTATATTATACCCCACCAATACTGCTGCCAAAGTCGCAGCTGCCTGGGCATTGCTCAGGCCAAAGATCAAACGTCTTTCGTCAAGGCTGAATTTATAGGTCTTCTGTGTCAGCCAAGCAGCTATAAACTTTGCCGAAGTTGCGATCACAATCATTACAATAGCTACTTTGATAGTCTCAATGTCTTTGAAAAATGCTCGATAATCTATCAGCATCCCTACACCAATCAGGAAAAAGGGGATGAAGATGGCATTCCCCACAAACTCAATCCTATTCATCAAAGGAGAAGTGTGCGGAATCAACCTGTTCAGGGCCAAGCCGGCCAAAAATGCTCCGATGATCGCCTCGATCCCAGCAATCTCCGCCAACACGGCTCCCAAAAACACCATTGCCAATACAAAAATGTATTGGGAGACATTGTCATCAAAACGTTTGAAAAACCAACTTCCAATAATAGGGAATAGGAGCATTACGATCAATCCAAATACAATGATCGAAACAGATAGCCTTACCCAAAATTCTGTATTTACCTCACCTGTGGTCATACCAACAATCACTGCCAGCACCAATAAGGCCAATGTGTCAGTGATCATAGTCCCTCCGACTGTAATGTTTACGGCCTTGTTTTTGGCAACACCAAGCTTACTGATCAGTGGGTAGGCAATCAGCGTGTGGGATGCAAACATACTCGCCAACAAAACCGAAGTGAATATTGAAAAATCCAAAATATACAAACCTGATAAGGTGCCCAAGACCATTGGTATCAGGAATGTGTAAAGCCCAAAAACCAAACTTTTTTGACTGTTTTTCTTAAAATCAGCCAAATCAATTTCCAATCCTGCAAGAAACATGATATACAGTAATCCTACAGTTCCTGAGAGAATGATACTGCTATCCCTTTCCATCAAATGGAAGCCATTTGGCCCAACTACTGCCCCGGCGATGATCAAACCCAACAAATGGGGAATCTTGATCTTATTCAGGATAATTGGGGCAAAGAGAATGATTATGAGTATTAGGAGGAATTTTAATACAGGGTTTGTCAATGGTAGACCAGTATCAAAAATGTGAAGAAAGACCATGCATTCCATAAGATAACTTTAAAGAGTAACAATTGCACATCCAATTAGACATTGAAACGGTGTTTTTGATAAATAATTACATGTTCCCTCAAGTGCGAGCAATAAAAACAAGGCTAAAGAACCAAATGCTGCCAAATCCAAATTTTGAAGTTTAGCAGCATTTATATCAGAAACAAGTTGGGAATAGGCGGATCATCGATCAGTTTTGATTAATCCCCAAGGGGATCCAATCTCCTATGAATCCCTACTTTTCGGGCTGGTAGGCATCTTTGTATTTGCTCCAAATTTCATAAATGGGATTTCCCGTAGAGCTCATGCCACTGTGATGCCATTCGCCATCGATCACCTCATAGCTGAACTCAAGGCTGGCGCCAACCCTGCTGTCATCCCTTGAAAAAAATGCTATGTTTTCGACATATTTCCCGTCTTCTGCTGTATAAGTGCCGCCACCTGTTCCAGAAAATTCCTTTGTTTCGGAATTGAATGCAACCCATTGAAAATGTCCTCCACTGAGGATTTTGATCGTTCTCCTGGCACCAGGGGTAGATCTGCTGATTTCTTCATCTCTTTTCCTTCCGGTGATCACCCAGTTACGGGTCAAGTCATCTTTTGCATCGCTGACTCTTTCCCAGATTTCCACCAGTGCATTTCCTGCTTTTTCTGTGGAAACCACAATTTTTCCATCCACTGTATCCAATGAAAACTCCACCATCATGCCAACAAGCTCCTTGTCATCGGTGTAAAAATCATATGTCTCTGTGTAATAATTATCCCTCAGACTGTATTCTCCTCCACCTGCACTGACAAACTTATTACCCTCATTTTCCTTTACCCCAAAAGAAAAATATCCGTCCTGGTATATTTTGATGTAAGTTTTGTCTTTGACTTCCTGTCCATTTTGATAGGTCATTTTCCAGGCTCCGTCTAAGCTTTGGGCAGAAAGTGAGCCCAACAGAAACAATAGTGGCAGTATCAATATTTTTTTCATGGCGAGATTGTATTAGGTTTAGACTTCTAAATTACCAATTTTATCTTTGATTATGAAAACATTTACATTAGGACAAGACAAAGAGCAGGCACTGCAACTGATTCCTGACAGAAAAATCAAGGTTGTCCGCCTTGGGAATACCAAAATCTGTGTAAGTAGGATAGGGGATTCATTTTATGCTTTCGAAACCCAATGTCCACACCGCAAGGCAGAACTCCAGCAGGGAGTGGTCACGAGTTTTGGGGAAATCGTCTGTCCACTACATGAGTACCGATTCGATATGAAAACGGGGGATGTGAAGTCAGGATCCTGTGGGGAATTGCTAACCTACAAAGTAGAGCTGACAGGGGATGGTTTGAAAATCTATGTCTAATGCAGTTTTTGTCCGTTGGGGACAGGCAAGTCTACAGTAGCCAAAGCAATCCTCCCATGTCCATCGTCGAATCCGGTCACGAGTATTTCCGACATAAAATTGGCGATTTGCCTTGGTGGGAAGTTGCAAATGCAGACCACTTGCTTTCCGATCAAATCTTCCACGTTGTATAAATCTGTGATTTGGGCAGAAGATTTTCTTATCCCAAGTTCACCTAAGTCAACTTTTAGTTTATAAGCAGGCTTTCGGGCTTTGTCGAAAACCTCCGCGTGAATAATAGTCCCAATTCGGACATCAATCTTTTGAAAATCAGTATGATCAATCGTTTGCATACCTGCTTAATTTTTAATACTTTTGAGAACATTATAGATAACCCAAGGGTTATTTGTATCAGAATAGAACCCCCTATGATGTTAGAACAAAATAATATTTCTCTAATCAGTACAAAAGGTTTATGTCTCGCAATAATATTTTGTACTCTTGGTTTTGTCAATACCTTTGCACAGGGAGACAAAGACAGAAACCTGCCTGATGTTCCGAAGACGGTAGACAATCCTGTCAATTTTGAAAATCCGGAATCTGTCAACCTTGATTCAAAAGTAGAATTAAATACCAAACAAAATAATACCAGTAAGGAAATAAAATCTGCGACGAGCCAAAACCCAGTCCGGAAAGAAAACCCAATTTACAAACAAGGAAGTGACAAAGATGTCAAAAAGGAGGGGATGTCAACGCTATCATTCAACCTGTTCCTATATATCGTGGACAAATTCAAAGAAGACAATTAAGCAAATACCAATAAACCTAAACTGAAAACGGGCTATTTCTCAAGAAATAGCCTTTTTTTGTCTGTGCCTCCAAAAACCACTCAGCAGCAAAGCCCATTGTATTTTTCGTTTTCATAGCTTGGGAAAAAGATTTTTCATCGGATGACAATCCAAGGGAATGCATGCTCTCGTAATTCCCCACATATAATCAAAACCAAAAATACTGTTATTATGAAAACTATCAATTTATTCAAATCGGCTTTTATAGCCTTGTTTTTTCTTGGTTCAACTGTGGCTTTTGCCCAAAGTGAAAAAACAGTAACCGTAGGTGGTGCTCCAATGTATCCATCTAAGAATATTGTGGAAAACGCAGTCAATTCCAAAGACCACACCACTTTGGTAGCCGCTGTCAAAGCCGCTGGTTTGGTTGAGACATTGCAGACTCCAGGCCCCTTCACTGTATTTGCACCAGACAATGCTGCATTTGAAAAATTACCTTCAGGAACAGTAGAGTCATTGGTAAAGCCTGAAAACAAAGCAACCCTTACCTCAATCCTGACCTATCATGTGGTAGCAGGCAAAATGGGATCAAAGGAAATAGCCACCGCCATCAAAAAAGGAAATGGCAAAGCAACTTTGACAACTGTCCAGGGAGGTAAATTGACTGCATGGATGGAAGGGAAAGATCTTTACATCACAGATGAAAATGGCACAAAGTCCAAAGTAACTATCGCTGATGTCTACCAATCGAATGGGGTAATCCATTCAGTGGATACTGTGGTATTGCCTAAAAGTGAATAATTCTTAGGGTATTTGTTGATGTATTTACCCTTAGAAAAATTGGATGTATCAATAAGGAAATCAAAACTTGTCCGTTGGCCTTAGGCACTGGATCGATGTAGGGATTTTTCTGGTACAGCTTGATAGATTTGATTGCTGTTATCAAAAATCTTGTTGGAAGAAGAGACAATAAAAAAAGCTGAACGACAACCGTTCAGCTTTTTTGTGTTTATGCGCTCGGCAGAGAGGACTACCAGCTTCTGCCTCCACCACCTTGCATCATCCTCATCATAGGGTTGCCACCCTGCTCACGTGCAGGCTGCTTGAAGCTTCCGATGTTGTAGGTAAAGCTGAACAAAGCATATCTTGTCAATACCCTGGTGAAGGTGTCCGTGATCGAGATGTCGTTGATGGTTCTGGAGATTGCATTGTTTTGCCCCAAAAGATCGAATACGGTGACTTTGAATTCACCCTTGTTGTCTTTGAGGAATCTGTATCCACCTTCAATATTCCACAACCAAACCTGCTGGTCCAATCCTGCTGACAAACCTTTGTACATTGCATTGTTCACTACATTGGAAACGAATAGTTTTCCATTGTTTGGTGAGTAGTACAACCGGATGTTGGAGTTTTGGATGTAGTAATTGTTGTTTAGATTATTCTGCAAAGAAGAGTTTACGATCGTATATGTCCCGGTCGTGGAAAGCGTAAAGTCCAGGTCCTTGCTGATATTTGAAGTCAAAGTCAAGCCTTGGCTCAAATCAATGTTGTCATTCTGGTTTCTCTGGCCATTGATAATACCTGGGGTGCGGTTGAATGAAGCCGAGGTGTTCATATTAAATTGGGACTTCAGAGCTTTGATCGGCGCTCCATAGGTCATGAAGACCCGTGTATTGAACTGGCCACTCAGGTTTTCAGGTCTTGACAATTGGCCTCCCGGCCTGAGCAATACCTCTCCGTTGATCAAAGTGTCTTGCTGTGCCACAAATGTATTGGAACCGATAAAATTCTCAGTCATTGATACAAAGGCAAACAAAAATAATGTTCGGGATTTTTCCAGGTTCAACTTTCCGACATTGACAAACAAATTGTGGTTGAATGATTGGCCCAAGTTTGGATTACCGACCCTCAAGTTGAGCGGATTTGAGTTGTCGATTACATTCTGCAGCTGATTTACGCTCGGTTCGTTGGTGGAGGTTCTGTATCTCATTCTAAAAGTCCTCCCTTTTGCCGCATCTCTGTAGTTCAGGTTCACACCTGGCAGCAAGTTGTTGAAAGACCTATTGAACATCCTTTCCAAAGGGAACAAACTTTCGTTGTCCTGTTCTGCAAATTGATAATCCAGGTTGGCGTTGATATTCCAGTTTTTGAAATTATACCTGTAGCCTATACTTGGTCTTTGGACGACAAACCTATTGTCAAAGACGTTGCTCAAAGCCGTGTCAAGCAGCATCAGATTTGCTTCAGGTACTAAGCTGAAGGTCTGTTGATCCGCTGATGATTTGTTGTTGGATACCTGATATGACAATGTCAACAAAGACTTCTCATTGAGTGGCTCGGTGTACTGCATATTTAACCTGTAGTTGAATCCATCAGTCAAGCCAAAAGTCTCTTGGTTGATCGTATCATTGATGTTTCTGATATAATCCCTATTGGCAGCCAACAATTCCGAGTATGAATCCCTTTTGTTGAATCCTGTGGAAAGTGTCGTAGACAATGTCCTACCTGTTTTTTCAAATTTGTACCTGTACACGATGCTATTGGATATATTGTATCCGGATGAATTGTTTTCTGAAATGGACCTGGTACCACTCAAAGGGTCCAGTACAGCGTCCATCGTCAATGCATCCCTGTCTGTGTATGCATTGTTTGAAGTATAATTCAAACTTGGCGTAATGATCAATGCATGTTTTGGATTGATATCATACTCTATCCTTGCATTCGCCCTATGGTTTCCATTTTCGACTGTATTGATCAGGTTTTCTTCATAAAACTGTCTGTTTTCCTCTGAAAGGATAATTTCCCTATTTGTGAAACTACTCAGGTTGTTTCTTGAATTGCTGTAAAAATAACTTCCCGTGACGTTCATTTTATCACCCAATTTATCGGAATAATTCAGGCCCATACTATTGGTGGTAATGATTCCATTGTCTTGGCCGCCACCAAAATTGGCAGGACCACCCCTTCCTCCACCAGGCCTACCCCCGCCGGTATTTCCACCCAAATCCTCTGAAGAAAAATTCTGTTGGTTGATATTGTTGAATAATCCCACAAGAGAGATCCTTCTGTCTCCATTGAAAAAATTCAAACTTCCTCCAGCCGAATAGCGGTCATCGGTGCCATACCCAGCATAGATCCTTCCAAATGTGCCTTGTCTTCGATCACCCCTTGTGACGATGTTGATGGTTCTGGAATAATTTCCATCATCAAAACCTGTCAGCCTAGACTGGTCAGATCGCTGATCCAATATCTCTACTCTGTCAACGACATCTGCAGGGAGGTTTCTCATGGCAAGAAAGGGGTCGTTGCCAAAAAATTCCCTCCCGTCAACCAATACTTTTTGGACATTTTCACCCCTTGCCTGAATCTGGCCATTCTGGATGGTCACACCGGGCAATTTCCTGATCAGATCCTCCGCATCTGCATTTTCCCTTGTCTTGAAGGCTGCCGCATTGAAAGAGGTGGTATCACCCCGCTGTTCGCCTACTACGATCTGGCCTTCGATCACCACTTCACCCAGCAGTTTACTATCTTCATTCAAAGCGATGATCCCGAGATCCAAACCGTCTGCCCTACCCATTTCCTTGGCAAACTTCTCAAATCCCAAAAAAGAAATTTCAACTTTCACATTGGGGATCCATGGCCTGTTTATTTCAAAATTCCCATCAACATCAGTCACTGTTGAAGTCAGCAAGGAATCTGTGACGGTCTTTACCAAGACATTGGCGCCTATCAATGGCTGTTTTGTAGCACCCTCGATGACCTTTCCTTTGAATTTCAAATCAGGCCGACCTTGTTGGTTCCGTTGGGCTGAGACCTCCAAAGCAGCAGCCATCATCATGAGCAAGAAAAATAATCCGTAAATAGTAATCTTCATTCTATTGGTTTTTAAATCAGGTCTTAGACACCCTGCTGATTGAAAAGTTTAACCAATGATTTTGATTAGTTTTGAATGGGAATTTTTCAGGTTGAAAGGCTAAAAAAGAGGGTAGAAGAAAGGAGTTAGTTGGTTAAGAAAAAGGTGAAATAGTAGATTTGGCTATTTTTGGATGAATAGGTTAGGTGTTTTTCTTGCGTTTGTCAATTTCTATTGCCCTTTTGTAAAATTCCCTAAATTCACTTTCATTGTATTTAGCTCGCATTGCAGAAAGAACATCCGATAATCCTAGACTACACCAATCCCAAAGCATTGTGTCAAAATTGTATTTATACATCTGTTTTCCAACTTCTACCCTTATTTTGTCAACCTCCTTTTTTTCAAATCCGTTTTCGATTAGTTTTTCCAAAACTCTTTTTTCACTTTCTTTTGTGAACTCGGTATCGAGATAGGGTTCTAAAATCCAATCCCAATTCCAGCTGGTTTCGGTCAATTCTATTTTGTTGTTTTTTGCAAACTCCTTCAATTCTTCTTTTTTCACTGCCGAGACGAAAACTATATCATCAGCAATATGTATTTTGCATATCCCGAAATCAACACTCATTGAATCAATTTCATTTGCTTGGATTGTTTTGTTGGGATAGACATATGAAGGTTCGAATGGGTAGTCAGAAAACTGTATTTGTCTATCTGTAATATTAGATTTTCCAATTCCACATAGTAGGTTTTTCATTTCATGCTCTTTCGGTTTAAAGAAAGCTCCTTTGGAAGTTTTTTATCGATTCAATGTTGTAATTCAAACTGTCTTTGGTGTTGTAATACATTACACTACTGTCCAATTAATTTGTGCAACTTCATTGGTACATTGAGCTTTTTACATGAGTTCGGCAAGCAAGTCATTTACAACCACCGATGCACACGCGCATCCAAATGCAGCAGGCAAAAAAGACATCGTTCCATAGGCAGACTTTTTGAAGTTTCGTCCATCTGTCATCATCAGACTGTCTTTGAGGTATAATTCGGTAGAAAAAACTGCTTTGAAACCAGAAGAGATTCCTTTGTTTTTGATCCGTTTTCTGACATGCTTGGCAAGTTTGCAGTTGTAGGTTTCAGAAATGTCAGCCACTTTGATCTGTGTAGGGTCAACTTTTCCTCCAGCCCCCATCGAACTGACTATGGGAAATCCTTTTCTATAGGTACTTTCTATCAGGTGCAGTTTCGGTGAAAAGCTATCGATACAGTCCACCACATAATCATATACATTCTCCTGAAGCAGGTTGAACATTGCCCCGGGCTTCAGAAATTCCCTGATCACGTGAATTTTAAGGTTTGGATTGATGGCAGTCAGTCTTTCTTCCATCCAATCTGCTTTTAGCTGGCCCACATTTTTTTGGGTAGCGGGAAGCTGCCTGTTGCAATTGCTGATATCTACCGCATCTCCATCAATGATCGTCATCTCTCCCACGCCACTTCTGCAGATAAACTCTGCAGCAAAAGAACCTACACCACCCAAGCCAACTACCAAAACATGTTTTCCGGCCAATTTTTCCAAGCCTTCTCTTCCTACTATCAGCTCCGTCCTTGAGAGCCAAGCAAAATCAGTCATCTATATTTTCCTTTTCGATATCTTATTCCAATTTTCTACCACCTGCTTTGCCAAGGCTTCCACAGGCAGCTGCAAAAGTACAGAAGCTTGTGAAAATATCTGTCCAATTTTCAAATCTGATTTATCTGTTTCAAAAAATATCCTATCTACCGGGCAAATTTTTATAAAATTCTGCGCATTTGATCCATTTTTCAACAAATCTTGTCCAAAGGAAAAGTATATCGAAGCATCCAATAAAGACAAGCCGATATGCGGTTTTTGGTTGTACCCATGCCAAATGATCGGAGGGAGGGATTTTTTGCTTTTGATGGTTTGCTGAAGTAAGTGCAAACCTTTGACTTGGTGCATGATAACGGGAATGCCCAATTCGGACGCCCAATCCAACTGTGCAGCAAATGCCTCCAGTTGCAATTTGGAACTAGGTCCTTGAAACAGGTCAAAACCACATTCTCCAATAGCCATCAGATTTGGATCTTGGGAAGATGCTTTCATCTTTTCCAATTCCATCGACCAATGCCCATTCAAAAACCATGGATGAATCCCCAAGGAATAGCAAGAAGATGTGCTTTCATTTTCAGTACTTTGGTTATGGATGGCCCTTTTATCTGAAGCCCTATGCGTGTGTAAATCAAATAATTCCATAAAAAACCCTCCAGTTTTTTTGATTATGATTCCTTATTTGTTAGTTTAAGAAAAAATCCCAATCTATGAAACGACAAATATTCTTTTTCATATCCATATTTTTGATATTTTCCTGCTCAGAGAAAAGTAATGAAAATAATGGAGAACCAGAGAATTTAACTTTGGTAAAAGTAGATTCTCTCCAAATTCCTTATTTGGGCCTACTCCAATTGATGGATGTACATCCACAAACTGGCAAAGTACTAATGTTTAATTCACAAACCAGGGCGCTGCTTGTTGGTGACTTTGACGGGGCATCTACCAAAGAATTCAACAAGACTGGAGATATGCCGGACAGCTTTGGTATGTTTCCACTGGGAGCGGGAAAATTTAATGAAAATGGGCAGAATTTCACGATTATATCCAATCAGGGTGTATACACTTATGATTTGGAGGGAAACCTGATCCATGGAGGTAAGCATCAAGTCAAAGAGATGCCTGCGTTTTCCGGTAGGGCATCGGCAGATATGGAGTTTTATTGGGTTGGGGATAGGATCCTTACCGTTGGGGCAGGTAGGACGGCATACCCAAGAAACACTCCGGAATTTTATGAAAATTATACTTCTTTTGCTTGGTTTGACACACTGGATCGTCAGGTTGAGCAATTTATGAACTTGGATGAAGGCAGTTTTTTCAGAAATGGTAAAGCCCATGATATTAGCCATATTATACCGAGGTTGGCTGTTGACAAAGAGAGTATGTATTTTATCCAAGGCATAGAGCCGGCATTAAATATTCATTCCTTAAGCTCTCCAAATGAAAAAATCAAAAGAGTTGAGTTCAATATTGAGGATTATTCCTTCAACCAAGGTGAGGACTTCAAAGATGCCGATCCCAGAATGATCAGTCCAGATTTATATTCGGGAAAATTTGAAAACATTAAATCGCTGGGAAACTATATCTTGACTTCATTTTTTCCAGGTGTCCCAGAATCGGATCGGGATAGGTATGAAAATCTAAATTGGATGGACTTTTTGGCAAAGGCTAGAATAGATTATTCCCATAGGATGCTAGTCCTGGATAATGAGGGCAACAAAATTTCAGAATTTGCAATACCTCTTGAAATGGACTCCAGGCAATGGCTCGTCCGGGATGGTTATATTTGGTTTTTGGCGGCAGAAAACCTGGAGCAGGAGGAAGATTTTATAAAGATCTACAAAGTAAAACTTGGAGAAGGGTGATGTGGATGACCTTCGTAGGCTGATTGCCATATTTGAAGATGCATGGGGCAAAAACCTAAATTCATTGGAGATCATACAGGGAAATTGCTTTTAACAGTCTCAAAGTGATGAACCCTTCGAGGGTTGTCCAATTTGGTGGATTGGTCTGTGGGGACAGAGTCCAATGGTGATTAAGTTCAAACCCTCGAAGGGTTTTTTGGCTAAAAGCAATTTCCCTGGGAGATTATACCAGCTCCATTATTTCTGAATAATTGATGCCCATGTGGCTATTGTCATAGACTGCTTTGCCATCCTTAATCAGAATCACTTGGGGGCTTTCATGGTAAACGCCAAAGTCATCTGCGATTTGGTTGGAAATAGCCCTGTAAGATAGCAGATCCAAATAATAGGGGGTTACCTTTTCAAGATCCTCTTCTTTCCAATTTCTCTGCAGCCTGTTCCAGGCCATTCCACTGATGGAACAGGAAGTAGAGTGCTTAAAAATCAACACAGGCTTCTCCTTGCTTTGCTCTTTGATAGCCTCCAATTGCGCAGGGTTTTCTATTATTAACCAATTCTTCATCTTAATTTTTCTTAATCTATTACCTCATTCAATTAATTAACCGTAAATATAGTTCCTTTGTAAATGATGTTTCGATAGCTGGCAGGTTTTTTGAAACATCTTACGGACATTTGCATCATAACATTCCTGAATTTCAATTCAATGAAAATAGTAACCAGAATCCTGATTCTTCTGATTTTTGTTTCCGCTTGCAAAAGCATCAACCCCAACAAACCATCCTATTCCGGAACGCCTGCTGAGCTTCCACGTGCTACTTCAGAAATCAATATTCCGATAGAAATACCATTTTCTATGATAGAGGATAATCTCAACAAAGCGTTGGGCCAGAAACTCTTCGCTGAGAAGGGATTGGATCTTGGTTCAGGCTTTTTCACCGATATTGACGTCAACAGGACAGGCATGATCAAGTTGTCGACATTGGATTCTAAGAGAATGTCCATCAAAATCCCGATGAAAATGGTGGGGGATTTGAAATTCGAAAAGAGGATTTTCGGTCAGAATGTAAATACAGCCATCCCATTTGACGAAGCACTCACACCTGAAATCAGCTTTAGCCCGAAAGTGGGGCAAAACTGGGACTTTTCCCTCGAAGATATCAAAATCGAAAACTACGGCAGGTCGATGAAGTACAATTTGCTGGGTTTTGAGATCGATCTGGATCCTATGATCCGAAAGCAACTCCAGGGAGTTCTGAACAATCAGCTGAGTGCGTCCAATCTGACACGTATGGATTTCAAAAAGATCGCCCAAGAAACTTGGGACAATTTTAGCAAACCGATTGAAATCGACCAAGATGGTGTGATGGCTTATGTCTATACCAAACCAACAAAATTGAAAATCCGTGAAGAGGTGACAGCCGACCAAAAGCTGAGGTTCTTTTTGGGCATAGAAGGTGAAGTTTATTCCCAAATCGGGAAAGCACCTCAAAGTGTCAAGACAGCCCTGCCAAATATCTCCTACAATGAAAGCAGCGAAAACAAGCTGGACATCATGATTCCATTGGCTATCAGCTACGAAGAATTGGATCAATATCTCAATGAAAATCTTGGAGGGAAAAGATTCAAAACAGATAAGCGAACCGAATTGGAAGTTTCGAATCTAGAATCCCAAAGCTTTGGGGATCGGACCTTGTTGAAAATGGATTTTTTGGCTATAAGAAAAGGAAGAAAACAGATCAGAGGTGAAATGTATCTCGTCGGAAAGCCGAAATATGACGCAGAGACAGAGTCAATCCGCTTTGAAGAAATCGAGTTTGACATCAATACCAAAAATATCCTGGCCCGAAGTGCTGCATGGATGAAGCAGGGCCAAGTCCTCAATAAGATCAAGAAACTGGCAAGTTACCCAATCGGCGAATATTTGGCAGAAGCAAGACGGGAATTGAGGCTTCAAGGTCAGCTAAGGACAGAATTTGCCGACTTCTCCCTGGTCAATCCCCAATTGGACGTCGAAGGCATCTACAATACCGAAGAAGATATCCGCATCTACCTCCGCTCAACTGGAAAAATGAATGTGAGAGTGAGGGGGATGTGATGGGGGATTGTCTGTCGGAGCAACCACGGAGCAACAGGGGAGGCACGGACTTCAGATATAGGCTTTTTTTTTGTCCCTTTTCTCCCATATCTACCTTTTTTCGCTTACAAGTTGTGTAAATTTTATTTGAAAAAAATGATTTTCCAGCTTGAAATATAGATATTGTTTTGATATTGATCGGATTCGCTCAGTCTGTATATTTATCGGATGAAAAATCAGAAATTAGCAGATGGTTTTCTTCCCTGAAATTAGGCATTTCGGATTGTAGGCATTATTTCAAGCTGGATACCGATCAATATCAACTAAAAAAGGAATTTCATATGCTCTTGGAAAACCTAAAATATACAATGACCCCTGTTTAATTAGTAACTATGTCCTTCATAAATTTCTTCTCCCTACTGATTTTATACTATTTAAGGTCTAATATCAATAAATTCAACCCAACATCCCCATTGAAAAAATGGATCAATTGGGGTTTGGTTTTTGTCTTATGCCTTTGGATTTTTGGCTCTATATTTTTTGTTACTATATTCGAAATACTGACTTTGGCCATAATTATTGGGTTGGTTTACCTGGTTTACAATACACCGGAATTCGAAAGGACGAAATCGCTGGTGAATGCAATTGCCCCCATCATCGTGCTGGCCATTCTCGAATATTTTGTAGAGTTGATCATTCCAAAATTCCATAAAAAGTGGGAAGCAATATTTGAAACAGCATTGTTCTTTGCATTTCTATGGGCAATCATCATGTATTTCGTAAGCAGAAAGCAGCGGAAGGCACTGGAAATAGAAAGGTTGAAAGCAATAGAGAAGGAGCGGGAAATGGAAATAGTGGAATCGATCAAAGCTTCCCTGGAAATCGAAATATCCGATAGGACAAATGAATTGATCAGACAAAAAAACGAACTGGAAAAGGCGCTGGAAGAATTGAAGGCTGCCCAAGCGCAATTGATCCATGCAGAGAAAATGGCCTCTTTGGGGGAATTGACAGCCGGGATTGCACATGAGATACAAAACCCCTTGAATTTTGTCAACAACTTCTCGGAGGTAAGCCATGAATTGATAGACGAAATCCAAGAAGCCAGATCAAAAAGGCTGGAAAATGGAATCAAGACTGAAGATGATGAATTGGAGGAGGAAATATTGGCTGACATCAAGACAAACCTTGAAAAAATCACCCACCATGGAAAACGTGCGGACTCCATCGTAAAAGGCATGCTCGGGCATAGCCGAAGCAACTCCGGAGAAAAATCCGCCACTGATATCAATGCACTTGCCGATGAGTACTTACGTCTTTCCTTCCACGGAATCAGGGCAAAAGACAAAACTTTTTCCGCAGACTTCAAGACTGATTTTGATCCCAATATGCCACTGGTCACTGTAGCCTCACAAGATATTGGAAGGGTGTTTTTGAATATCATCAACAATGCCTTCTACGCCTGTGCGGATTATTCGAAAAACCTCAAAAACCTACCTGATTTGGAAGATGAGTCCTTGAAAAACTATACGCCTTGTGTGAAAGTGGCCACCAAAAATACCTCCTCAAAAGTGGTGGTTTCGATTCGCGACAATGGTCCTGGCATCCCAGAGAATATCAAAGACAAGATCTTCCAGCCATTCTTCACCACCAAGCCTACGGGCATGGGGACAGGCCTGGGTTTGAGTCTGAGCTATGATATTGTCAAAGCACATGGAGGAAAGATCGAGCTGGAATCGGAAGAAGGAAAAGGCACTGAATTTATAATTACATTACCACTGGATAAAAAATGATAAAAATACTGATAGTAGATGACGAAAAAGATGTTGAATTTCTTTTTAGACAAAAATTCAGAAAGGAAGTCAGGGCAAAAGAGTTTGATCTAGTCTTTGCTTTTTCGGGTGACGAAGCATTGGAGGCCTTGGAGAGTGAAAACCCACCGAAGGTAGTCTATGTATTTTCTGATATCAACATGCCTGGGATGACAGGTTTGGAATTGCTGGAAAAAATAAAGTCAAAGTTTCCGGAAATCAATGTCAGCATGATTTCGGCTTATGGTGATACCGAAAACTATGACAAAGCCATCAAATCAGGCGCTAAGGAATTCTTTACCAAGCCCATCGATTTTGAGGTAATCAAAGCAGAAATCAAAAAATTTATAAACTCACAATAAAAAGCTACAAATAATGGCGAAAATCTTGGTAGTAGACGATGAAGAGGATTTAGAGGTTTTGATCAAACAGAAGTTCCGGCAAAAAATCCGTCTAAATGAATATGAGTTTGTTTTTGCAACCAACGGCAGGCATGCCCTAGAGCAATTGCTAGTCCACAAGGACATCGATATCGTCTTGAGCGATATCAATATGCCTGAAATGGATGGTTTGACACTCCTTTCCAAGCTGAATGAACAAAATACGCTCTTGAAATCCGTAATCGTCTCGGCATATGGTGATATGGACAATATCCGGGTAGCGATGAATCGTGGTGCCTATGATTTTGTAACCAAACCAATCAATTTCAAAGACCTGGAGATCACCATAGAAAGGACTTTGAAACATGTGTTGATGCTGAGGGATACACTGAAAGCTGTGAAAGAAAACAATATCCTCAAAATGTATGTGGATGAAACGGTGCTCAATTTCATGGGGGGCAAGGAGATCGAGCAGGCCATGTTCCTCAATGAGATAGTGGAAGGGACTGTGGTTTTTATTGATATATGCAGCTTTACTTCCATCAGTGAAAATGAAAGTGCCGATAAAGTAGTCGAACTGCTCAACCTTTACTTTGATATCATGGTACAGGAGATCATCAAGGAAAATGGCACGGTAGACAAATTCATAGGAGATGCGATCATGGCTGTTTTCACGGGGGAATACCATATTGACCGCGCTCTGGATGCCTGTCTCTCGATCAGAAAGATTATAGAACAACAAGCCGAAAATACCGGAACGACCAATTTCAAACCCAAAGTTTCCATAGGGTTGAACTCGGGGGAAATGGTTTCTGGAAACATTGGTTCAGCTACATTGAAGCGTTTTGACTTTACTGTGATCGGTGACACGGTCAATGTCGCGGCGAGATTACAGGCCGCTGCTGCTCAAAATCAAATCTTGATTTCGGCAAAAAGTTTTGAAATGATCAAAGAATCGTTTCATTGTGAAGAAGTAGGAAAGCTAAACCTCAAGAACAAGAGTGAGCCATTTTTGACTTACCAAGTATTGGAGTAATAATATCTAGAACGAGGATCGCTGATGAAAAACCTGGAAAGTCTTTTTAGAATTACCTTAAGCCATCTTGAGAATTCAAGTCCTATTTTTTTGAAATACCACAATGCAGATCATACTCGGCAAGTAATCCGAAGTGTGGAAAACATTGCGAACGCTGAAAATGTGAAGAGTGAAGATTTGCGACTTTTGCGGGTTGCAGCGCTGTTCCATGACATTGGATACTTAGAGCAACGGGAAGGTCATGAAAAACTAAGCTGTGCCGAGGCAAAAAAAATCCTGCCGGAATATGGTTTTGACACCGAGGAAATCAACAAAATCTGCGGAATGATCATGGCAACCCAAATCCCGCAACAACCAACAAATCATCTGGAAAAAATCATTGCAGATGCAGATCTGGAATATATTGGTACAGCGCTGTATGATAAGGGAAGCATGCTGCTATTTGAAGAATTGAAACATTTTGAACCCAAATTGACCGACCGCGAATGGCATAAGAGGAAGGTGGGGTTTTTGGAGAATCATCATTTCCACACAGATTTTTGTCGAAAAGAGAGGGAATCGACCAAAATTGAAAACATGAATCGATTAAAATCTGTTGGGATTGGGTAGCGGTATTTTGTTGAATTAATCCATGAATCAAAAAGCAATCATTATTGGCTCAGGTATCGCAGGACTGGCAGCTGCCATCAGGCTCACCACCAAAGGTTACCAAGTTGAAGTATTCGAATCAAATGCCTATCCTGGTGGAAAGTTATCCGAAATCCAAATAGGGAGCTACCGTTTTGATGCAGGCCCTTCTCTTTTCACACTTCCAGAGCAGATTGAGGAATTGTTCCTGATTGCTGGAAGGAATCCGGCTGACCACTTTCAATACAGCAAATTGGACATAGTCTGCCACTATTTTTGGGAAGATGGAAAAACAGTCAAAGCTTATGCTGATCTCAATAAATTTGCCGAAGAAGTAGAAACCAAACTTGGGGAGCCGGCAGAGAATGTAAGAAAAGCCTTGAAAAAATCTGCTTACATCTATGAACATCTTGCACCTTTGTTTATGCACAGATCACTCCATCAATGGAATACCTGGGTCAATCTTACTGCGCTGAAATCCTATCTGAAAATGGGGAAACTCGGTATTTTCACGACAATGAATGCCGCCAACGAAAAACTTTTTGTTCAGGGAAAAATGGTGCAGCTCTTCAATCGTTATGCTACCTATAATGGCTCCAATCCTTACCAAACCCCAGCCACCCTGAATATCATCCCACATTTGGAATTCAATATCGGCGCATTTTTTCCCAAAAATGGAATGCACGACATCACCCTCAGCCTTTATCGACTGGCTGTTGATCTGGGCATCAATTTTCACTTCAATTCCAAAGTCGAAGAAGTTCTTGTTGATAAAAACACGGCAATAGGAGTCCTTGTCAATAATGAAGAAATCCACGCAGACCTTGTCATCAACAATATGGATATGGTCAATGCCTATAAAAGCATATTAAAAAAGCAAAAACAACCCACAAAACTCCTTGATCAACCCAAATCCAGTTCGGCATTGATTTTCTATTGGGGAATCAAGAGAGCATTCCCTGAATTAGGATTGCACAACATCCTTTTCAGTGATGATTATCAAATGGAATTTGACCATATTTTCAGCAAAGGAAGCATTTGCCATGATCCCACAGTCTATATCAATATCACTTCAGTCTGTAAGGATGATGATGCGCCCAATGGCTGTATGAATTGGTTTACGATGATCAATGTCCCAAACAACCAAGGTCAGGATTGGGACAAATTGATCGAAGAAGCCAGGTCAAGTATTATTGCTAAAATCAACAGGGTTCTGAAAACAGATATTGAGTCTCTGATCGAAGTGGAGGAGATATTGGATCCTAGAACTATTGAGTGCAAGACTTCCAGTGCCAATGGTGCATTGTATGGAAATAGCTCCAACAACAGGTATGCGGCATTTTTGCGGCACGCAAACTATTCCTCTGAAATCAAAAACCTCTATTTCTGCGGTGGAAGTGTCCACCCGGGCGGTGGCATTCCACTTTGCTTGCTATCGGCAAAGATTATGGCAGAGATGATTGAGACATGAAGGAAACTCAAAATTTTCATTTTCTTGTACAAAACTACTTACTGGACGAAATTGAATGTCCGTGATCTGGATGTCATAGATATTAGAATCACAGCAGGCGGAAATTAATAGTAAACAAAAATAAACTCCCAATATGATTTTGACTTTAGACCTCATTTGATTTTTTATTTATGTAAAATGTGCTAATGTATGAGCAGTAGCGGTTTTGTTTGCACTAAATTTTCGGAAAGCAAGATACTTAATTAAATGCAAAAACGGTTCAGGTTTGCACTTAAACCGCTATTACTGACACACATTGGGTGTGCCCAGCATGGGCATCTGGTATCGAAGATACCAAATTATTCCAGAGGGTGAAAGTCCCTTGCAGGCAAGTTGGTGAAGCCTGCTAGTAAGTCGCAAGCTGGTTGCCGTGAGGCATACAGTGAAGGAAGCGAGACTACAAAATCCGGTACTGACGAACAGGAACGGCATACGGAGGCCATTTAGGGAGGGTGAGTAAGCACATCTTTGCGAAGCCCCTGACCAACAATCTCTATTTGGTAGATGCTGCAGGAATCGGAGGAAGGAATATGTCCTTACCTGGGGAGATCTCGGACTTCACGAGTTGAAGACTGAGAAGTCAGCAGAAGCCATATTAGCCAATAGGATTTGAGCCTACAGAAAAGTAGGAGTTCTCACGAGTTGGTGAAGGGCCGAACGTATTGTGAAGTGAAAATTCGATAAGGAGCCTTTGAGTAGCCTTATCTTAAAAGTAGCGGAAAGAGATTGTTGGTGTAAAGAGCGGCAGCCTTTTGCTTTACGAACCGCCGTATACGAGAACCGTACGTACGGTGGTGTGAGAGCCTCAACCTGAGCCAATTGGCTCAGGTCGGGCTACTCGATTGTGCGTTTGCTTTTTTTTAATTCGGTGAATGAAGTCCTATTTTATTTCCTTCCGAATCGTGGAAAATGGCAAAAAATCCACTTTCGTCAGCGTGAGATGTTTTAGGAATAATTATTTTCCCACCATTTCTTTCTATTTTATCAAGAATTGTTTGTAGATCATCTCCACCATTGAGATAAATGGTAACTCCACTAGCAGAAGGTTCATAGCCTTCTCCTTTCATTATTACTCCTGTTACCATTTGGTCTTGGTATGGAAATAGGCCCATTTCCATTCCAGGGAAATCCAATTTTTCAATTTCCACTCCTAAAATTTCTTTGTAAAAGTTAATGGCTCGTGAAATGTCCGTCGCTGGAATCTCAAATATTGATATAAAACTGTTCATATTTTTATCGTTTTTGATTGGGTTTACTTCGGAAGTAGAAGTCCCTAAATTTTTAAAGGATGAAATACCAAAGGTCAAGGCAATAATTGCAATAAATATTTTTTCTTTCATTTCTAGTTTGTTATTGACGGAACGAAATTAGCTGTAGAAAGTCTCTTGAAATTGTAAAAATGCGACATCCTCAAATTATTTGTAAAAAAGAGTAGAAAGCGTCAAATTTTCGTGGGTGAGAAACTCTTTGGGGTTTATTCCTGTAAATTCTCTAAAGTCCCTTATGAAGTGCGCTTGGTCAAAGTAGTCGCTTTTATAGGCAATATCAGTTAGGTTTTCTGACTTTGGGTCTAGCAACATTTTTAAAGCGGTTTGTAGTCGAATTACCTTTCCCAATTGTTTAGGGCTTATTCCAATTTGCTTTTTGAAGTTTCTTTCGAGTTGTCTTCGCTTTGACAAGTCGTCTTTGAGGATTGAATTTATTGAAGCACTTCCATTTGTAGATAAAAGGGAATCAACAGTGTTTTTTACGATTCTATTAATCGTTTTTTCGTCATTGAGCTTATCCAAAAGAAATTTTTCGGTAATGCTTATCCGTTGTTCCGTATTTTCCGCTTTGATTATTTTTTGCTCGAAATCTTCTGCGTTTTTTACTCCAAAAAGTTGGTTTATGGGTGTTTCCTTATTTGCCAAATTACTGATTGGTTCAGAAACAAAGTTTGCAAATCCATAAGGATAAAATCGCACAGCAAATGTTTTAACAAACCCTGTTGGTTCAATGAAAAAAGGTTCAGTTGTTTGTCCGAGCACCATTGCACGAGGTTGAAGTATAAATTCATTTTCGGAAGTGTACCGTTTTATATTCTCTCCGAGAATAAAAGCCATTTCAATACAGCCGTCTGGTACGATTCGTTGTTTTTGTGGTTCTGTTTGCGTTGGTACTTCCAAAGTCCAATAACAGCTAACAAGCGATTTTAAGTTTGTTTGAGGTTTGTATGTTTGATAGTCCATATTGTTCGGAAGTTTTTTCAGGGTGACGCACAATGTTGGTGGATGGTGCTCTATTTGTCATTACTATTTGCAAAAACACATTCTCTTACAGTTTTTCATTTTTAAGTTGAGACCATTTATAAGCATAACGGATAATTAGACAAAGAAGAACTACCTCTACGGCTGCCGCAAAATACATATGTAGCCAAGCCTCCCCTGCCAAATTGAATAACATATAGGGAATATGAATGATTGCTACTATTATATTTGTTAAGCGATTTGTCTTGGCTGGCAAAGCTAAAGATAGAAAAATCATTAATATCGGAATAGTGGCTAAGAAAAGTGCTATAAAAATAAAGCCTTGAGTAATATCAAATACAAATATTTTGCCTTTGGTAATATCGTCAATCTTACTTGGCATATATAATGCAAAGTAATCAACATAGATATAGAGAAACATAAAACTCGCCCAAAGTGAAGCGAGCTTTAGTTTTACGTTAACTTTGATGTCCACCATTTTCTTTTGTGTATTGTATGATTTAAAAATTAAACCCGAAGTGTAGTCCTGGTTCAGGAGTCCATTTTGGCCATTTATCGTCTTGCTCTTTGAAATCTGCTGGCATTTTTCCTTGATAAGGACGTCCCGCAATACCTAACGATGGTTCAATAAACATTTTATCCTTAAAAAGTTTGATATGATATCCAATGCGGTTTGTGTTGAATATAATGAAACTATAACCCACATTTTTTCGGTTTTCATCTCTGTATATTTGCCTCATAGGTGTTGCATGTACTGCTAAGTAAAGCCCTTTCCACAAATATCTTTGATAAGCCAAGCCTATTCCGTATTCTCGTATATTCCCTGGAAATTTTGTTTCAGGTTTTCCATATTGATTATTATATATTGGGTTAATACCAAGTGGCCAAGAGTGTTTCCATGTAATTACTTCCACGGAGATAACATCTTTTCCAGTGATGCGGTAACCTAAATTTAGTTGAGCAAAGCCTGGAGGATTTACAGGTGATAAATTTCCTAATAAAAACAAGGTACTACCAACAAACCACTTTTTGTAAGTACTGTCTTCGGCATATTGTGCGTGTACTTGTAAATTGCTTACCAAAAATAAGGCAAGTCCAATCCATAAAATTTTCTTTTGCATATGTTTTTTTAATTGATGTTAAACGATACGGCAAAAGTAGATTGGTATGAGGCTACAACTCGTTCACTTAAGTTAAGAAATGATTTTACTTTTTTACTTTTTCTAAAATTCTTGCTCTTAGTCTGCTTAATGATTGAGGCTTTATTCCCAAATAACTTGCTAATTGATGCTGTGGCACACGTTGAATAAGGTCGGGTCTTTTCTGCATTAAATTTAAGTATCGTTGTTCAGGTGAAGAAGTCTTAAATTCATCAAAGTCGATTTGTTGTTTAGCCAACAATTCTTCCGACAACATCCTACACATAGTATCAAACTTCGGAAATTTACTGTTAACTTCTACTGACATATCAGTATTTGAAATCAAAAGAATACAGTCTTCACTACAACCTATGAAATAGTCAGATGGAGCTTTGTTTATTACGCAATGTGGTGTCAAGCCTTCCATTTCTGTGTAGAAAGCTGTTGTTTTATCTTCACCGTCAATAACGTAATAAACACGGATACAGCCTTTTAAAACAAAATAGCTTTCTTGTGAATTCTGTCCTTCTTTGAGTAAAACTGTCCCTTTCTTTACAGAGTGAAACAAGTCTAATGAAAGTAATGCGTTCTTTTCTTCTTCTGTCAGAGAAACGTATTTTGATATAAAGTCAAATAGAATGTCTTGCATTGTTTTTTATGTTGTTACTGTCGTCTGGCACACTTGCCACCGACGGTCAGTATAAGCGGAGTGCGGGGTTTCGGAGACGTTTTCTGTCAGCCTACCGCAAAGTTTCTTAAGAGCAAAAATGCTCAATTTTAGCCATTCAGCCCGCATTACGCTTATACAATGTGTTTAGCTTTTATCTCGTTATAAATATTTTCTGTAAATGGAGTTTTAATATTTAATTCACGGCCATACTTTATTACAGCTCCTGCAAATAATTCTAACTCATTTTTACTTTTCCCTGAATGAATGTCAAGTTGTAGGGATGTTGGGGTTTTAGGTGGAAATGTAGAAGCTTTATCGAAGGTAATTTCAATAATGTTTTTTGGAAGCTTTATTCCTTTACTATTAGCAATTTCTTTGATTTCCCTCATAATATGCGTCACCTCTTCTTTTTGTAATTTATCAACACATACTTTTCCAATTGATGAATTATATTTTGTTGTCACAAGACCAATACTTGAAATGAATATAAATTTGGTCCAAATATCAATTAAAGCATCATTTTTATAATCAAAGTCTATGTTGCAGTTTTGCATGAGATTTAAAACCCAATCAATATTTTTGGAAGTGTTTTGTGGGTCTTTCCCGAAAATTAATTTTCCTGTTTTTCCTTTATGCTCAATAACTCCTTTTTGTTTTATATGAGATGCAACATAAATACAAGAAGGAAGAATGATATTATTGGGTATTATTTTTCGAATTCTATCATAAATATCTGCACCATTCATCATAGGAAGCAAAATAGTGCTGTTTGTTATCACTTCCGATAATTGATTACATACGTTTTCTAAATCATACTCCTTAACACAAATTAATACCAAGTCAGGTTCAATTATCTCTTTAATTTTGGAAGCCACAAAATCTGGTTTTGTTATATTGTTTTGATGTTCAGAAGAAATTAGGGTTAAACCATTATTCTTAAGGGTATCAAATGTTTCGCCTCTTGCTACGAATGATATTTTATGAAGATTATTTTTTTCACTAAACCGACTAATTCTAAATCCAAAATAGCCACCTACTCCTCCGAGTCCTATAATTACAATATGTTTTTTACCCGTCATTTTGTTTTTTTACAAAAATGAGATGAACCAAGAGAAAACTCACTTGATAAATGTCAAGAAATTACATTTTAGAAATATCCTTTCTAATTCTGCTTAATGTGCTATCGGTTATTCCTAAATAGGAAGCAATAATTTTTAAGGGAACGTGTTGGAAAATTTGAGGCTGTTTCTTTAACAGGTTTAAATATCTTGTTTCTGCTTTTTGACTTACAGTTTCAATTAGCCGATCATTTAGTTTGTAATAATTTACAACAAATAAAAGCCGGCTAAATTCTCTAAATTCAGGAATGGTATGGAAGTTTTGTTGCACATTTTCTAAACTGGTTTCCCAAAAAGAACAATCTGTTAACGTTTCGTATACTTTTTTTGTAGGCTGTTTTTTGAAAAAAGATAAAAAATCATTTACAAAGCAAGGTGCAGAATAAATATTTGTTGTTACTTCTTCATTGTCTTCGTTAAGAATGTAGGAGCGTATATAGCCTTTTTCTAAAAAATAGGTTTTTGTGCTAATTATATTTTTGTTTAGCAGTATGGCGTTTTTTTCAAGAGTAAAATGCTTGAATGTTTCAGTGATTTCCTCAACAGTTTCTGTTTCTATAGGAAACAAAGAATGGAAATAATTCTTAAGTTTAGTTTTATCCATATTAGTTTGGAGAAGTTACATACAACCGCTCGGCTTGGCGAAGTGGGGGATTAGAAGCACAAATGTTCAGTTTTGCACAAATGTCAAATAGAATTACTAATGTTCAATTTAGCACTTCTGCCCCCATTTTGCCAAACCCCTGTGTGTGCCCAGCATGGGCATTTGGTATCGAAGATACCAAATTATTCCAGAGGGTGAAATGCCAGTGCCGATGAATGACGGCATCCCTTGCAGGCGAGTTGGTGAAGCCTGTTAGCAAGCCGCAAAGCCTGTCCCGAGTATCGGAGCTGGTTGCCGTGAGGCATACAGTGAAGGAAGCGAGACTGCAAAATCCGGTACTGACGAACAGCGCCTGTCCCGTATATCGGGAAACGGTATACAGAGGCCATAGTAGTTGACAGGACTTGAGCTTCGGAAATCCGAGGAGTTCTCACGAGTTGATGAAGGGGCGAACGTATTGTGAAGTGAAAACCTGTCTGCTGAAGGCAGGTTCGACTGGGAGCCTTTGCGTAGCCTTATCTTAAAAGTAGCGGAAAGGGAGTGTTGGTGTAAAGAGCGGCATTCCTATGCTTTACGAACCGCCGTATACAGCCTGCCCCGAACCTGCCTTTGCCAGCAGACAGGCTTGATTCGGGGAGACCCGTATCCAGAAAGCTTCGGGAGTGGTGTGAGAGCCTCAACCTGAGCCAAATGGCTCAGGTCGGGCTACTCGATTGTAGCTCGTGAATATCAACTTTTCCTTTACAATAGAGGCTTGTCACAAGTTAACCGTTAATTTTATTGATGTGAACGAGTCTATATATTATACTATTTGATTTTGGAGTCTATCAGAGTTCTAAATACCATTTCTTTTAATTTGTCCAAAGTCATATTTTGCTTAGCAAAGAGGTTTTCAAGCATTCCTATGTATTTTGAGTCAGTGCAGCTTACATATTTATTAGCTTGTTTGAGAACAATCAAGTCAATGGTTATTTTGATATGTACAGGTACATTAGGGTTAATTTTATTAGCCCTTATTAAGACGTGCCTATTTGTCAGTGGGAAAATAAAATCATCATAATATATATCTGGGAAGTTAGATTTTTCAAATATTACAGGATTATCTGAACATAAAGCCGGTAGTTCTTTAGGAAATGTTTGAATTGTAAGTGGAGTGTCACAGTCTAATAAGCGTTTATATGTTAGATTTGGCAAAAGTAGTTTCAGCGCTTTAAAGAAACTTGGGTTATTTCTTATTTTATTTTCCAACTCTTCATCTCTGACAGTTTCATTTGTCAATTTTGATTTGATTAAAAGTCCAAATTCATGTAATTCATTTTCGTGAATTAGTTTTTTTATTTTGTCGTAATTTGATGGTATTCTCCAGAATAGTACTGAAACAAAGTGTTGGAGAGCTGGCATGTCATTTTCAGAAAGCCCAAATCGTGTATTGGAGTCAGCAATTCTTACTTTATTAAAAAGTGAAGAAACTCTATTGTCTATCTCTGCAAAACCCTTTTCAATAAAGTCATCTGCCCCCTTGTCTGTCAGAATTGTATTCCCGTCTTCTTCAAAAAAGTATGACTTTGTAGAGAAATCTTTACCATTTCTAATAAATTTTTTTCTCTGGACATCATATATTTTGAATGTATTTTCCTCATTTGTAAATCCTTTTAAGTAGAATTCTGGGATATAATGATGTCTCCATGATGTATTATTCATTGTTATTTAGATGTAATTTCTGTCCAAGGCATGAGCTACAACAGTCGGGTGCTTGGCGCAGTGACGGATTCTTAGCACAAATGTTCATTAGAAACACAAAGCTTGAGCCTTGCACTAAACTGTCATAGAGGTACTTAACCCGCCATTGAGCCAAGTGCCTGTTATCGCTTCGGTGTTCTTCTCTGTCCATTTAATTGTCTGTTAGTTTTGTCTTATGTGCCAATTGAGATAATTATTAGCCAATCAAAACATAGGCTGCCTTATCCGACATTTATCCGACATATCCGACATCTAAGGAGCTAATTCATAGTAAGCACCTTTTTTTTCACCTATTCGCTTAATGATATTCAATTCAATCAGTGTTTCTAAATCCCTTAATGCAGTCCTGTCTGTTGTATTGTTTATTTCCTGATATTCTTTGTTAGTGATTCTACCTTTCTCTTTCACATATAACACCGCTTTAACTTGTCGTACATTCAAGTCAAGTGATTGCAGATGTTTTTCATTGTAAATGTCTTTTCTGAACTCTACGGAAATATCGCTTGAATCGTAAGAAAAAACTGGTTCGGGGATTCCTGCTTTTTTACATTCATTGATGATTTTAATAGTTCCTCGTCCCCAAGATTCAATGTAACCACTTCGAAACAAAGCATTTGCAATGTCGGGATTGTATGGTCGGGAGGCGTGTTTTTCCAATAGGTTCTTAACTGTCCAGTTTTCAGGAAGTTGTCCTTCGTTCCAAATCATTAACTTGTCTTTGTAAACACTGATTTGAATTGGAACACCACCGGAATAGTCTTTATGGGCAACTGCATTTAGTAATGCTTCCCTAATTGCTTCCTTTGGATACTCGTAAGTTTCCACACGATTTAAACCTTCATAGCTAATCAAAGCCTTGATATACTTTGTGAAAAGTAACTCTGTGGTCTTTTCAATTTGTTCAAAAAGATTTCCGTGAATTTCGTCCTGAAATCTCAAATCGCTGTCACTTTCGAAAAAACCAATTTTTATGTAAGACCCTGTTATGTATTTTTCAGGATTTGTATAAAAAAGCAGGATAGACGCACGCTTAAGAAATTTACCTTCCTTGAGTTGAAGATTCTCAATAAGATGTTCGTTACTGTCGGCTAAACTTTCTTCATCAATTCTTTGGCTTCTAAAAGCTCGCTTACGAAAAAAATCAAATGTTTCTTGCTTGAGGTCATTTGTTGAAACATTCGGAACCGGAACTCCATCCCATCTTTTCCCTTTTTTCTGAAGGAGAAACTTGTCAAGTGCTGCACCTTTTAATTCCTGTTTGGTGCTGCCGCTTCTGTAATGATATTGTCCCTTGTAATTGACAGGATAAGGATATTGCTCAACAAGAATTTCAATAAATTCCCCTTGGTCGGATTGGTACAGATTAACATCAACCAAAATCCCCAAAGTATCTCTTACCTTGTTAGGGATTTCTTCCATTAATTTTTTAGCATCTTTCAAGTGGTCTACATTTCCCGTGTCGCCTTTTCCGATAAAAATAGTTCCACCAAAGGCATTCGCAAAACCACAAATCCATTTCAAGTATTCGTCTCTCCAGGTTACTTTAAACTCAATATTTTGCGATTCTGATGTCACTATCGATAATTAATTATGTTTTAGCTTCAAATTTACTCTTTTTCCTAATGTCATTTTGATGTTCGGGTTTTCTACACTGAGCGATAACTTAAATATACCCGATACAAACTTTCACTTAGTAGCCTTCTATACAGGAATATAAGCGAATGTTTTGTGGAATTATTTTACATGTTGAATGTACTGAATAATAATAATTTATAAACCTGTATTGTCAATCTTCAAATTCATCCAATATTGTACTTGTGTCAATTTTTGACTTGATTTCTAGGGATTCATCTTTTGTACGAAACCATCCTTCAGAAATATAGAATTTTATAGCCCGGTTTTCAAAGTCTCTCCGATATCGTTCATAATTCAAAGTATCAATTAGATTTTCATATTCAAAATAGCCCTTTTCTGCCTGATCAATTCTCTTCAGAGTATGTTTTCCATTTTCACCAAAGATAATTAATGAGTCTTTTGATTGACTTTCAATAAAACCAATAGATAGCTTTGGCTTATCTCCATTAGATTTATAGATGGTATCGTTAATCATCCAGTATCTGATGGCCATCGTACCAAATGATTCATTTTGTATGGCATAAGTACTGTCGTTAAAATAGATTTCAGTATATAGCCAGGAACTGTTAAGATTTTCATCTAGAAACCCCCAATTTCCTATCGGACTGTGTTTCGATTGTAGAGGTTGATTATTGCAAGCAGCTACAATTACTAATGCTAAAATCCTCAGTAGTTGTTTCATGGTAATTTCCAGCATATATTTTTATCCTGAACAGCCCAGGTTTTTATAATCAATAATAGCAAATATGTCTGGTTTTTACATCCACCTATTTTGAATTTTTAAGTGAAATTCTCTTTGGGCCTAATATCCCCACAAATGACATTTTACTGTCAGCAGATTCATAAAAAATATGCCCATTAATCTTATTCTCTAAAAAAAAGCCCATCAAGAATTTTCAAATCTTGATGGGCTTTTGGATTTATGGAAATGTGAATATTTTCAAACCCCTATTGAAAATGGTAAAGGAAGACCAATACACCTGTGAAAGCTGGTTTTTTCTGGTCTTTGATCTCAAGTTTTACATTGACTTCAGCTTTGATGGTGCCACGAAGATTTACGACACTTTTGAGGTTGGCATTTAGCCGTACTTCATTGTTTACCAAAACCGGATGTGCAAACCTCAAGTGCTCTATGCCATAATTGACCATCATTTTCAGATTTTCGACCTTCACGATCTGGCCCCAAAGATATGGCACGATCGAAAGTGTCAAATAGCCATGCGCTATCGTATCCCCGAATGCCCCCTCGGCCTTTGCCCGCTCTGGGTCGGTGTGAATCCATTGGTGATCCAAAGTTGCGGTAGCAAATTGATTGATCTGTTCTTGGGTGATCTTGTGGTAGTCAGATAGGCCAAGTTCCAATCCTATAAATTTTTCGAAATCTTCAAAACTTCCGATTCTGAGTTGACTCATAGTTTTTATGTGTTTTAAAAAAATTAAAGGTATTAAAAATCCCGTAATTTTCAGCGTAATTTGCCTAAGAATAGAAGAAGCTAATGCCAAAATGACCCAATATAAATACATACACGGATACCAGGAGATTGAACAGGAAAGGCTTCGTCACCAAGCCAGAGTGATCGAAAAACCGATTTATGATTACATAGATTTTTCGGAACAGCGTGAGCTATTGGAGATTGGTTCTGGTGTAGGGGCGCAGACAGAGATCTTGTTGAAGAAGTTTCCCCACCTGAAGATCACGGGAGTAGAATATGAAGCCAAGCAAATCGAAAAAGCCGAAAAAAACCTCAATTTGTCGGGCTATACTGCTCCCCAAGTTCGGTTTATACAGCAAGATGCAAGGAAACTGGTTTTGGACAGGAAATTTGATTCAGCTTTCATCTGCTGGGTTTTGGAGCATATTTCAGACCCCATCCAAGTGTTGAAAAGTATGAAACCGCACCTCTTACCCAATGCCAAAGTGGTGATTACAGAGGTATTTAATGCAACATTTTATACTTATCCATCCATCCCTGCCATCATGGATTATTGGAGAATATACAATGACTATCAAGTTCAGATCGGAGGAGATCCTCAAGTAGGTGCTAAGTTGGGAGACCTGCTGGAAGCTTCAGGATATACGAATATTTCATTGAGATCTGGAGGCTTTCATCTTGACAGCCGTCACTTTGAGGACAAGAAAACAGTCTTCAATTATTGGAAAAATTTAATGAGTAGCGGGGCTCCAATGCTTTTGGAAGAAGGGTTGATAAATGAAGCACAAATCCATGCCATGCAAAACGCGATGGACGAGTTGACAGCAAAAGAAGATTCGATCTTCTACTATAGATTTATACAAGCTACTGCTACACCGTAAAAAGCATTTCAATATGAAGATAGCCAAAAGGATTTTCAGAATATTAGCCAAAATAGTGATGTGGTTTTTTATCATTACGATAGGGATGACCATTGTCTATAAGTTTGTACCTGTACCAGTGACTCCCCTGATGCTGATCAGGGTTTGGGAGCAAAGCTTTGATGAAAAGAAAGAGGTAAGGTTGTATAAAGATTGGGTGTCTATCAAGAAAATCTCCAAAAACCTACCACAGGCAGTGGTTGCAGCCGAGGACCAGAAGTTTCTTTCGCACAATGGCTTTGATGTAGAAGCCATGAAAAAGGCCTGGGAAGGGAATAAACAGGGAAAAAGAATCAAAGGAGCCAGCACAATCTCCCAACAGACTGCAAAAAACGTATTTTTATGGCCTTCCAAAACGCTGGTTAGAAAAGGGCTGGAGGCATATTTTACAGTATTGATAGAATTTATCTGGGGAAAGGAACGAATCATAGAGGTCTACCTCAATGTCATCGAGATGGGAGAGGGAATATATGGAGCGGAAGCTGCCTCTCTGACTTATTACAAAAAATCCGCATCGGACTTGACAAGAAATGAATCTGCACTGATAGCGGCCACATTGCCCAATCCAAGGCGCTGGTCTCCCGCCAAACCTACAGCCTACATCTATGGTAGACAAGCATGGATTTTGAGAAATATGAATAATTTGGAGCCTGTAGGTTTTGGGCAATAAAAAAGCCGCGAAACAAAGTCTCACAGCTTTAGTCAATTAACAATAAACCCAAAATAACCAGCTGTAGGAGAAGGATTCGAACCTCCACGGGACAGTTAGGCAAAACACGAGCTCGCTATTTGCTTTATTCTGGAACCCCACCCCCGAGACAGGAGGGCATGTCTGCCAGTTTCAACATCCTACAGTATAATATTTTTAAATTCTGACAGAAACCTTTTGTTTCTGGCTTTTGGCTGTAGGAGAAGGATTCGAACCTCCACGGGGCAGTTAGGCAAAAATACGAGCTCGATATTCGCTTTATCCTGGAATCCCCACCCCCGAGACAGGAGGGCATGTCTGCCAATTTCAACATCCTACAATTTGTTTTGTCAAATTTTCGACCTTTTGTCTTTGTTTGATATTTCAAAGTTAAGAAAACATTCTGTTCATTAAAATTAATTCAATAAATAAGCTGAATATTTACAGATAATTTATTTTTATAATATTTTCATTGACGATATGTTAAATATGGGTTTTAAATTATCCTTCATATTAAAAATATGGAAATGAATTTTTTGATGCTGTGCAATTTCCAAAAACACATTTTAAAGTCCGCGTATCCCAATTCCCCAAAAAAATATTCTAAACAATCATGTTTATGCAAAATCAATCACGATAGAGTTCATATCGGCCATTTGATTTTCTTCCTCTCCCTATCTCTCGCCTCGCTTCTCCTCAGCCCAGACCAAGTGGTCTTGAGTTTTCCGTATGCACTTCTCCATTCGATGTTTGACATTTTTTGAATTAAGTGTTTTGAACACCGAATGACGGATCAAGCACTAGCTCGGGTTTTGATTATACTTTTTTTCTCCCTCACCATCCAAATTTCCCTTCACCCTTCATCCTTCCTTTCACTCAACCTTTGTCAATCTATACCGATCCACCACTTTCCCACCACTTTTGGAGAGGGTTAGGTTTTCGCCAGCTTCCTCTATTCGCCAATCCCCACTGAGGATCAATGTCCAGTCAAAGTCAGCTGTAAAAATGCAGGTATTGGAAAAAGAGATGGTTTTTCTTTTGATAGAATAATTGCCGGCACAGATCACAGGGTATCTAGGCTCTTCGCTCAGGCCATTGAAGTTGAATCCTTCAAAATTGATCGAAACATCCGCTACGCCCGCAGAGTTTCCATCTACAAACCGCTCAAAAGTTCCCTCATAATAGCCGCTGAGACTTTGTTCATTCAAGCCGTCCATTAACCCACAGCCTACCAAGCTGCATATCAATCCGAGAATCGTAAATAGTTTGATCGCTTTCATATTCTTGACAAATTTACACTACTTAGACGAAAAATCTTGGACAGATGTCCTGGGGAAAGATTTGTTATTATTTAGTATATTGGGGGAAACAGCTTCACCCTTGAGCAAAAAGCCAATACCATATCGAGAACCAAAGATCGAAGTGCCTGTTTTCTGTGAGGAGAATGGTTTTTACACTACCAGGCAGCGTTCCCGGACCATGTCGAAGATCAAAGGGAAGGATACCAAGCCAGAGATCCTCCTGAAAAAGGCCCTTTGGCATGCCGGTGTCAGGTATAGAAGCAACAAAAGGAAATTGCCTGGAAAACCCGATATCAGTCTGATCAAGTACAGACTGGTTATTTTTGTTGATGGGACTTTTTGGCATGGCCATGATTGGCAAAAGAGAAAACACCAAATCAAATCCAACCGTGAGTTCTGGATTCCCAAAATCGAAAGAAACATGCAAAGAGACCGCGAAATCAACCATTTCTACCAATCAAAAGGCTGGATCATCCTGCGCTTTTGGGATTTTGAGGTCAAGGAAGAATTGGGGATGTGTGTGAAGAAGGTGGTGGATGTGGTCACAGAATTAGGTTGACTTGCCAAAATTCATATCAACCGGTTGATGATTGTCTGCAACAGATTGACTTAGTGGAAAAGTATCGGATAATCATAAAATAATAAAAATCTATCCCTATTTCCAATTACAAAATCCATCCTTATATTTGTAACCAATGTGTAAGGTTTGATAATTTGGTTATGAAAGAATATTTATCGCTTGCGGAAACGGCTGAACTTGTGGGGAAAAGCAAAGAGACACTGAGAAGGTGGGACAAAGAGGGCATTCTGAATGCAGTGCGTGAACCTGTTTCCAATTATCGTGTCTATAGAAAATCTGATGTGCAACTGCTCCTTGGCAAAATGTTTGACGAAGTGGCGGATGATGAAGTCTCCAATTATGTCAAGCCTGAGCATAAATATGCTGTTTTGGAGCTGTTTGCAGGTGCAGGTGGTTTAGGTATCGGCTTAGAAAAAGCGGGGCTAAAGTGTGTCGCACTAAACGAAATCGACAAATGGGCTTGTGATACACTGCGAAAAAATAGACCACACTGGAATGTAATGGAAGGGGATATCAAGGATTTTGATTTTTCGCAATACCATAACAAAGTAGATGTGGTCACAGGTGGATTTCCTTGCCAGGCCTTTAGTTATGCAGGCAAAAAACTTGGTCTGAATGATGCTAGGGGAACTTTGTTTTATGAATTTGCAAGGGTGGTACAAGAAGTAAACCCTGCGATCTGTATTGGTGAGAATGTAAGGGGATTGCTTAGCCATGAAAAAGGGAAAACCTTACAGGGTATGATTTCCATTTTGGATGAAATCGGCTATAAGGTAGTGCCTGTCCAAGTGTTGAAAGCGATCCATTATCGTGTACCCCAAAAAAGGGAAAGATTGATATTGGTAGGTGTCAGAAAAGACATTGACATTGACTTTTATTATCCAAAACCCCATAAGAAGATTTATAACTTGGAAGACGCCTTGAAAAAAGGCAGCCTGTTTGACTGTGATGTACCCATATCAATTGGGGCAAAATATCCGGCTTACAAAAAGAAGGTTTTGGATATGATTCCACCAAAAGGATATTGGCGTGATTTGCCTTTACAAACGCAAATGGAATATATGGGAGGAAGTTTTCACCTTGGGGGAGGTAAGACGGGCATGGCACGCAGGATAGGTTGGGATGAACCTTCTTTGACATTGACTTGTAGTCCCGCACAGAAGCAGACAGAAAGATGTCACCCCGATGAGACCAGGCCTTTTACTGTTCGCGAATATGCAAGAATCCAAACATTCCCGGATGACTGGGAATTTTCGGGGTCATTGGCTCAGCAATACAAGCAGATAGGGAATGCTGTTCCTGTGAACCTTGGGCAGGAAGTCGGTTATGCGATAGTGAAGTTTTTAAATGAATATTATAACAGCAAAACTATTAAGTCAAAAAAGACATATCATTTGGCAGAATAAGAGAGTTTCTTTAGTTTGTGATAAAATCTACAAACGATATGCAAACCCTCTCTTGGCTTTCAGATGATCATCTTTACAATTCTGTCAATAGGCTCTTAGATATTGCTGAAAAATCACTCAAAAATTCTGAAACCCAATTCAATAAAAATGTTTTAGATCCGTTTTCAGCATTGTTTCAAATTTCTGGATTTGACATTTCACATGAAGAATGGTTGATCGCAGAAAAAACACGCCAAGCCCAAAAATCCCTCCAAAATCATGTAGGAGATTTTCACCAAATAATACTGGGGAAAGTAGATGGATGGGAAAATTTGGAAACTGGTCAAATTATGGACTTGGTTCATAAAGACAGAAAAATCATAGCAGAAATCAAAAACAAATATAATACTGTAAAAGGCTCTGATCTATCAGGTCTTTATCAAGCCATGGAGAATTTAGTAGGCTACAAGCACAGTAGTTTTAAGGATTTTACAGCGTATTATGTGACAATTATTCCACGAAAACCTGAAAGAATAAATATACCTTTCACTCCATCGGACAAAGAAAAAGGAGTAAGATTTTCAATTAATGAATCAATTCGACTTATTGATGGGGCTAGTTTTTATGAAATAGTTACAGGTGACCCTGACGCACTTTTTAATTTGTACAAATGTCTTCCGAAAGTCATTGAAGACTTAAAAGGGAAACCTATGTCTTTAGAAATCCAGAACAATCTATTTCAATACTTTGCATCAGCGTATGGAGTATAACCTTCGTCAACAAACAAAGAAATGTGGTAAATAAACTACATTTTTGATTTTACTTATATCCACCACCTCTCATAACCCAAAAAAAATCCCCTTCTCCAAGATATTCAAACACCTAATGGCTCTCTCTGGGGGGACTCGCCTTTAGGCGAAGACTTTAGTGTTTTTTTACTTTTTGAATTTGGTGTTTTTATTGACTGAGCCGACTATTCGGTTTTAAACGGCAATCTACTTCACTTTTTCAATCCGCAATACCCAATATTACTTCATAAAAAAGTTCGCACCTTCTTTTCGTAGTTCTCACCATTTAAAACTGTTTTGACAAAGTGAGAATAGTCGAACTCAGGTTGTTAGCAAGAAACCCAAAGCAAGACTTGCCTATGGTGATGGGCATCAAGGGGATTTTTCTAGTGGATTAAACATTTTATGCTGTTTGCCTTTTCAGAATGTTAGTTGGCCCAGGCTTCGCCTTCCTCCGTAAACCTCCATTTGAAATAGGTATCCAATACTTTCAGTGGTTGCTCACTTGGGACGGATTCTATCTGTGGATTAGCTTTTAGATACATTACTTGGGGCTTCTCGGTACTAAATGTCGGCCATTCCGGAACTCCCTCTCCATTGGGATTTCCATATTTGGCAAAATTTGTCCAGTAGCTCATCATAGTTTCCGAAAGTTTGATGTCCGCAGAAGCGATATCTGGGTGCTGTTCGTCTACTGTCCCAAATACATAAGCGACATCCTGACCATGAGGCGAACCGTGGCCATACTTTGGTGAATTTTCCGGGAAATCGGGATGTTGGTCAAAATAATAGAAATATACCTTAGCATCTCCAGTTTGTGACTGGAGCTTTGCCCAAGTCCATGTATGCCAGCCAAAGGCCGCATCACGGTTGAGGTCGCGGGCGGTTTTGGGGATGTTGTTCTCGCCAAGAGGATATACAGACAACAGGGTGTCGGCAAATTCCCCATATCGATTTATTACATTGGCCTTAAAATCTTCCGGATTTGCTTCTCTGGTAAAGCTGAGCCCTTCGTCTGAATTGTACCCGATGAGTACAGGGACATCATTGTATTTTCCTTTTTCATAAAGCCTGATCTGATCATCTGGCAGTACATAGCCATCTATGATAGGCCATGCACCACCCATACCCATGCCCATAGGCAGGCTATCGGCATCCAACCCACGCAATTCCGCCAGGGTAAGAGCCCCGGTTGATTGTGCATAGGATATACCTGCAGCTTCAGCTTGTTGGAGTGTTTTCATATTCTCGCCAGGAAAGGTGGCTGCACGTGTAGGTCCAAAAGACCCACCGCTTTGGGAGATTGCTCTATGAAACAATCCCTGAGCCAAAGGCGATGCACAAAGCATACTCACCGATATACCGCCAGCCGACTCCCCAAATATGGTCACCTTGTCGGGGTCACCACCAAATGCTTCAATATTTTTCTGTACCCATTTCAGCCCTGCAATTTGGTCTAGCAAACCGTAGTTGCCAGATACATGACGGGGGTCTTCGGCACTTAACTCAGGATGTGCCATAAAACCTAACTGACCAACTCTATAAGCAATACTCACAACGACCACCCCCTTTTGGGCCAATGCAGTACCAGATGTAATGGGGTCAGCTGTAGTCCCAAAACTAAATCCCCCTCCATATATCCAGACCATAACTGGCAGTTTTTCTGCCGATGATTTGGCAGGTGTCCAGATATTCAGGTAAAGACAATCTTCACTTTTTCCGGCAGGAGGATTTCCGGGCTGATAGGGGGAAGGTGCAAATTCGCTTACTTGTTTTATACCTTCCCATTCTGCTGCAGGTTGGGGGGATCTCCAGCGTAACTCCCCAACTGGTGGTGCCGCAAATGGAATTCCTTTAAAAACAACCAGATCATTTTCTGTCTTACCCTGCAGTATCCCCTCTTCTACTTTGACCAGTGAGAGGTCTTTTTCAGAACAGGAGCTTGTAGCCACCAATAACGAAATGAGCAGAGTACCTAATATTTGCATTTTCATTGTTTTTAGCTTTATGACTTTCAAAAATTCTTTGATTTCACGGTCCAACCAGGATAAGTACTCAGGTCATTCTCGAGGAAGATATGGGACTTGTCTTTGGCTTTGAATTGCCAGTCAAGCCAATCCATAGTAATTCCAGCGAAGGAACCTCCGTGTTTTTCCGCAAAGGTTCCCCCGTGTCCAGCTGTTAGGTGGTTGGCAAACACCACGGGGACATGGTTGATACGATCGTAGTCCATGAGTGCATTTTTGAAAGCGACATCCGATTCTCCGCCTTCTATATAGATGATCCTACTGTGCAGTGATTCTAAAGACTCCTTGTTTGCCCCAGCCATAGTCATATCACCCATGCCGGAGTTAAACATCAAATAGGTCTTTATTCGTCTGTCATCTGCTATGGCCATCACTTGTGCCCCGCCACAGGACTGTCCACCTACGGCAATTTTATCCAGGTCTATATTTTTGTAATAGTCGCTCCCTTTTGTCTTCGCCTGTTCAGAAATCCAGTTTATCCCTTTGAGTAGTTCCTTGTCTGCCGTATGTTGATGTTCACGTTCTTCTATGGTCATTTGTAATTTGCCGATAGCTACAATAATATATCCGTGTGAGGCAACTTCCGAAAGCAATCGCTCATGATGGATAGAAGAGTTCATACATCCTCCATTTGCCCAAACCAAAATGGGCAGCTTTCCTTCTTTCCCTACAGCGCTGTTGATGTTTTCGGGGCGGTACACTACAAAATCGGGAAGAGACTTTTCCGTTACGGCAATGGACTTGTAATCTCCACTGCTTCCATTGTCGATAATCTTAGTCTTTGCTATTTGTGCATAGCCTACATCAAGGGTAAACCATAATACCTGAATTATTATCAATATTTTTCTCATCTTATTTTCTCAGGTTGCCTCTAAATTCTGACTAAAGTAACTAAAATCCTCCGTTTTTAGGCAAGGCTTTTTGTTTGGTGGAGTGTGTGTTCTTTTTCGGTTTTAGCCAAAACATGTCACATCCTGATTTTACTTGACACTTTTCTACTGATTTTCCTAAGTTTCCGATATCTATTCAATTACCTCCCGAACCGAAAGCTTTCGGTTCGGGACAGGCATTTCAGGGCAAACATCAACTGAATTCTTTTTGACATCGGGTCATGTATCAAATGCCCCTTCAGGGCAGTCTTCTCGCTTCTAATACCTCGCTTCAAAAATCTAACTTTGCATATCTCTGCTCCTTTGAGTTCTTTGCGAGAAACAATCGGAATTACTCCTGCACCCAAGCCCTGAATGCTGCTGTGGTTGCCTGACTGGTGATCAGCTTTTTGTCATATCCTGTTACTTGGATTGCGAGGTTGTTTTTGCCATAGCGTTCCATACGGATTATGGCTTTTTTGTGGACAAGTTCCGAGCGATTGATCCGAAAAAACCTATTGGGGTCGACCTTTTCTTCTACTTCCTTTAATGTGGCGATTCCCATCAAGTGGCTCTTACCTTGCAGATCCATGGCTTTGAGGACACCTTCTTCCGCCAAGAAGAAAGCAATAGCCTCCACGTCCAAAAAATAACTGTCTTTCACTGTATTGACAATGAACCTACTCCTAAAGCCAGTACTATTGCCCAATGATGAAGTGCTTTCCTTTTGGGGAGGCACTTGTTGCCGAAACAGCAAAAATTTCTTCCAAGCCTTTTCAAAGCGCTCAAAGGTAAATGGCTTCAACAGGTAATCTATGCCGTTACTCTCAAAAGCATCCAGCATATACGTGTTGTAGGCGGTGGTGAAGACAATCGGGGATTTGAGGGCGATTTCACGATAGATGTCAAAGGCGTTGCCGTCTTGCAGGGAAATGTCGGAAAGGATAAGATCAGCTTTGCCTCCCTCCTCAAAAAACACAATCGCTTCCTCCACCGTGGCACATTCTGCCACAACACACGCCTCTTCTTCCAACTGGTCTAAGTACCGCTTGAGTTTTCTTCTGGCGGGCATTTCATCTTCTATGATCAATATATCAAACTGCATCTTCACTTATCAGAGGTAATTGGATTTCAAATATATCAGAACCTTTTGATATGACAGGGACTTTACTTCCAAAGAGTTCATACTGCCCCCTGAGATTTTGAAGTGCCCTTCCCCCTCTTGTTTTTGGATTTCTTTTTGGTCGGAGTGTATTCTGTAGCGTCAAGGTATTTTCCTCCAGCAACAGTTTGATGGATATTGGCATTTTTTCGGATCCCATATTATGTTCTATGGCATTTTCTATCAGCAGCTGCAGGCTGAGAGGGGGAAGTAATGCCTTTGGGTTGACCAGGCCGGCCACTTCCCAAGTGTAGGCATCTCCATACTTATGCTGCATCAACCTAAAGTAGCGTTGGGCAAAATCCAGTTCCTCTTGTAAACTGACCAGTTTTTGGTCGGAGGATTGGAGAACATATCGATAGATATCAGAGAAGTCATGGAGAAACCCCGATGCACTTTCCTTATCTTCTTCGATCAATTGGTCTAGGACATTGAGGTTGTTGAAAAGGAAGTGTGGATCCAGTTGGGCTTTCAATTGTGCCAATTGGCTTTCAATCTGCGCCTTTTCCAATTTGGAAAGTTTCGCTTTGTCTTCCTGGTTCTTGTGGAAATAATAGTTGGCAAGAAAAAAACCTCCATAGACAAAAACATCAATGACGTGTTTGATATTGCTGCTTACCAATGAATGCGTGTTGAAGTTTCTTTCTACAGTACCGAAGGCCAATGCTATCAGAAAGGACAGAAAATTGTTTCCAAACACATAGATTGCGAGTGAGATAAAGAAAACCTTAATTGCTTGGGAGAATAGAATTTTAACATCCAATCTCCTGATCACAAGGCCTATGATCACAAATAGCAATAAGGCATTAATCAATTGACCTAAGGCAGCGTCAGGTGTGAACAAATGCCAATGAAGCTTCTTGATATAGTAAAACCGAATCTGTATGGCCTCCAAGTAGGCAAAAATGACAATAAACGCCAAAAAGTATTTGTTCAGGTAAAGGGATAGGAAAAACTTTTTCATAGCCGTGGGGATGGATGTAAAAATAGCCCTTTCTGTCAAAAAGGGCTATAAATATATCATTTTGATTCCTCTACAGGAGGGAATGAAAACAGCACTTCCCCATTTTCATCATAGAAATCAAGTTTTGCCTGATTTGCTTGGTCCACGTAGAACATGGCACGGGGCATCCCCTGGTCATCAAATAAGAAAAGTCCATTGTTTTGGCTCCCTGACTTCCCCAGCATCACCCTAGGTGCACCTCCAGCCAATCCTTGTTCCTGATATTCCTGCATTTTTGCACGAGCTGCAGCCGGGTCGGTTTTTCTCAAAGCCTGTACCTCCGCCATGATTTCCATCGTTTTTTGCTGAGACTCATGCTCTGGCCTATCCATAAACACAAGGCTGCTGCTTACCCTTCTTCGATCGCCCTGCTTGGCATCTGTGGTCAACAACTGCATCACTTGATCTCCGTCATATTGGTCAAATGTCAGGGATAAACCTGCACTGTGTCCATTTTCAGTAAGTGCGCCGTCATAGATAAACCCTCCGCACTCTATGCCATCTTCATTGAAGAAAATCATCCCGGAGCGTTTCTTTCTGTCTGCATTGGTAGGTCTGTCATTGATTTTGGTGTCACCGTTTGGAAACTTATCCACATTGGTGATGATCATTTTGACAGTACCGTCAGCCTCTACGATATTGATTCGTTCGGCATTGATTTCTTCAAAATGATGATTTCCGTTGTTTTTGAATGCAACTGATGCAAGTAAAACCATGCCCCCAGCCATCGCTAGTGAGAAAGTTCTGAGTAATACCAATTCCCTGTTCATATTTGGTTCTGTTTAGAATGATTGATGCTTCAAAACTAGTCAGCGCAAAGCCAACTGCCTCCTACAAAAAGATGAGCCAAGGAAAATTCCCGATGAGTTGGGGTAGTTTGGGATTAAATCAAGAACCTTGATACAGCTATGCTTTTAGGGTATATGGATCCTTAAGCATTGCGCATAATTTATCACTAAATTTTCTTTGGGGTTTAATGAAATTTCAGTTCTTTTGTCGAAAACGATTTTTATGAAAACTTTTGGGAAAGCTCTTTACATGCTATTGGTGATTTTGTTTAGCATGAACATTGGATGGGTAATCTATCATTGGAATACATATAATACTTTTACATTTGTTTCCTTCGAAATCCCCAAGCACATTTATATACTTTTGCAGATTGCAATACTTGCTTCTTTTGTGAAAAGTTTGAATGATTTGTATAAAATAGATAAGGATAAAAACAAGATTTAACCTTAAGTCTGAGCATGGAAAGCAAAACCTACTTCCTGATTTACACCTCTTTTATTGAACTCATCATTCGCACCTGCCCCAAATAGCATCACTGGGATCTAAACCTTACTCCTCAAATCCCGACATGTCGATCGTTTCGCTCTCAAGATAATGTGGATACATTTTCTTATGTTCTTTTTTCACCTCTTTTACCAGTGCCTCACGCATTTCTTCGACATTTGTCCCATCATGGGCTGCCATGAATACCGGGGGAATACCAGTTATTTTGGTATATGCCTCCGAAAGTTTTTCAAAATCGAGGTAGTTACTCTCTTCCAACTCCAACTCTGTCATCTGCATTTGCTCTTCTTCAGAAGGCATCTGATCCACCATGTCGATTTTATTGAACACCAGGAGAACCGGCTTGTCCCTTGCCCCAATCTCATTCAAAGTTTGGTTGACTATCGAAATATGGTCTTCGAACCCGGGATGACTGATATCCACAACATGGATAAGCAAATCGGCTTCCCGTATTTCGTCCAAGGTTGATTTGAAAGATTCGATCAAGTGCGTAGGCAATTTTCGGATAAACCCTACTGTATCCGAAAGCAAGAATGGAATATTCTCCAAGACCACTTTCCGAACAGTAGAATCCACCGTAGCAAAAAGTTTGTTTTCTGCCAAAATATCCGTCTTGGTGATCAGGTTCATCAATGTGCTTTTCCCCACATTGGTATATCCTACTAGCGAGACACGGACGATTCCTTTTCGGCTTTTCCTTTGCGTCACACCTTGCTTTTCAACTTCCTTGAGTTTTTCTTTCAGTAGGGTGATCCTGTTTCTAATATCTCTTTTATCTGTTTCGATTTCCTTTTCACCAGATCCACCCCTTGTAGTCGTACCACCACGCTGACGCTCCAAGTGAGTCCACATCCTGGTCAATCTGGGCAAGAGATACTGGAATCTAGCCAACTCCACCTGTGTTTTTGCCTGTGCTGTCTGGGCCCTGTTGAGGAAAATATCCAATATCAGTAGAGATCGGTCATACACCTTTACTTTGAGCTCATTTTCAAGATTACGCATCTGCGAAGGTGAAAGATCATCATCGAAGATGACCATGTCTACTTCAAAATGCTCAATATAGGATTTGATTTCCTCCAATTTTCCAGTTCCCACAAAACTCTTCACATCTGGTTTTTCCAATCTTTGGGTGAACCTATATACAGTCTTTGCCCCGAGGGTTTCTGTCAAAAAGGCCAACTCATCCAAATAGTCATGTACCTGCCTATCAGATTGCCCTTGTTTTATAAGCGCAACCAAAACAGCCGTATCCTCTTTTGGGGCTGTTTCATGGAGTTTTTGGAGTTTTTTGGCGTATTTTGTCATATATGTTTTATGATTCTGTTTTTAAAGAAGGAAAGTAGCTTCTATTTAGTTCCTTGATGAATATATCACAAAAATACCAACCTAGCTTGAATTCCTATTATATTTGAATCTTATTTCAAAGAAAAGCTAAGCTGGGTACATCCAAGAATTCAACTTCATCCATCTTTTAATGCTATGCAGAACAAATTGGATGATGGAAGGGGAAATAAAGTCTGCAAAAAACCATTATTGGCTTAATTGTAGATGGAGGAATTGAAACAAATATTTCCCAGCAAAATTAAACACAATGAAGATTATCTCTACACCAATAAAAGGTTTGTTAGAATTGCAACCTAATGTATTCGAAGACAGTCGTGGTTACTTTTTTGAATCATTTAGGGCTGATACCCTGGCCGCACATGGTATCGATGTCAAATGGGTTCAGGAAAACCAATCCCACTCTTCTGTAGGAGCAGTAAGGGGTTTGCATTTTCAAAAAGGGCCGCATGCACAGGCAAAACTTGTCCGGGTGACCCAAGGCAAGGTTTTGGATGTGGTGGTAGATTTGAGAAAAGGCTCTGAAACCTATGGCCAGGCAGTCAGCTTGGTACTGGATGCAAAAAAACACAACATGCTTTTTATTCCCGAAGGGTTTGCACATGGGTTTTCTGTTTTGGAAACCGCCACATTTGTATACAAATGCTCCAACTACTACAACAAAGAAAGTGAAGGTGGAATTCTCTGGAATGATCCCGGGTTGAATATAGATTGGCAAGTGTCCGATCCTATTATTTCAGAAAAAGATTGTGGCTGGAATACGCTAGAAGAATTCACCAAAATCACCGGGGGATTATAAATGGGTATATTTGATATTTTCGGTAGAAACAAATCCAAGTCGATTGACCAAAAACTGAATTTGGACTGGATGCATACGGATATGCATTCACACCTGATTCCAGGAATCGATGATGGCTCCAAATCCATGGAGCAATCTATAGAGCTGATCAGGAGATTGGAGGGTTATGGACTGAAAAAAATCATCACAACACCCCATATAATGTGGGAATTCTATAAAAACACCCCACAGATCATTCTGAAGGGACTCAAAGCTTTGAGAGCAGAATTGTTGGCAAATGAAATCAAGGTTGAAATCAATGCCGCAGCGGAGTATTATGTGGATGAATTTTTCTTCGAGAAGATCAAAAACCAAGACCAATTGCTCACTGTATCAGAAAACCTCATACTGATCGAAACGGGCTTTATCAACAAGCCTGCGATTTTGTTTGATACAATTTATGAATTGGAACTCCAGCAATACAAACCGATCCTTGCACATCCAGAGAGGTACTATTACCTTATCAATGACAAAAAAATGATGCACGATCTTCTGGACAGGGAGGTCTATTTCCAGATAAACCTCCTTTCCCTTACGGGATTTTACTCAAAGGAAGTGAAGGTTTTTGTGGAAGAAATAATCAATGAAAACCGTATAAAACTGGTGGGGACTGACTGTCACAACAGTCGCTATTTGGATGCCTTGGAAACACTTCCAAAGAGCAAGTACTATGAAAAGCTGCAACAATTGGATCTCTTGAACAAAACTCTATGAAAATATTAATCACAGGGGCAACGGGTCTGATCGGAAGTTATATTGCAAAACGCTTTATAGGTTTTGGCGACATCTATGCGCTGAAAAGGGAAAATTCGGAAACAAAACTACTGGATGATCCCAACATCACCTGGAAAGATGGCGACATCAATGATTACCAATCACTTGAGGAGGCTTTTGATGGGATGGATCTGATCATCCATGCAGCGGGATTGGTATCCTATGAAAGTAAGAATTCCAAAGAGCTCATGAAGACGAACTTGGAAGGTACAGAAAATGTCGTCAATGTGATGCTCCAAAAAAACATCAAAAAGCTGATTCATATCAGCTCCGTTGCAGCATTGGGAAGAACTCCGGACATCCAAACCATAGATGAAAACCACAAATGGGTAACATCAGAACTCAATACACCCTATGCCGTTTCCAAATATCTGGGGGAACTGGAGGTATGGAGGGCTGCCCAAGAAGGCTTGGAAGTGATCGTCGTGTACCCTTCCATAGCATTGGGAAAAATCAGCGATGAAAGAAGCAGCACCAACATCTATAATTATGTCTTGGAGGAAAAACCCTATTACCCTCTGGGACTGGTCAATTATGTAGACGTTCGCGACATTGCGGATGCAGTGTTTATGTTGTGTGAAAAAAGAGTTTGGGGTAGTAGATTCATCCTCAATGCTGATACCATTTCATACAAAGATTTTTTTGGGAAAATCGCAAGCACATTTGGCAAAAAAGCGCCCTACAAAGCAGTAAGTACACCAATGCTGCAGTTGGTACTTGCACTTTCGTGGATTGCCAGAAAGCTCGGAATAAGCAAAATCCCACTCAATTCGAAAACTGCCAGGTTGGCACAACTTCGATTCATAATGTCCAACAAAAAAATCAAGAAAGAGCTAGGGTTTGGGTTTAGGACCTTGGAAGAAACCCTCAATTGGGCAAAACTGAACGAAAGACCTTAAACATCCGTTGAGAACAAATCTGCTATGACTGGATTAAGTATGGCAGCAATTTGAAAAAAATTAAAAATAGATTTTGCGACACTAATTTAATTGGTAACTTAAGTTAGAATTAAAAGGATAGCCAATGACCGGAGATTTTGAAAACGAATGGAACAACGATAAGGAGTTGGTGGAAAGGTTTGAAAACTCACTCAAAGCCAATTTGGATCTTTATTTTGAAGAGGAGGAGCTGGAAGATATCATCCGGTTTTACTTTGAAAACCAAAAATTCCTCAAAGCACTGCGAGCTTCCAACCACGCCCTTGAAAAATTTCCCTTCAGCATAGAAATCAAGTTACTCAAAGCACAGTGTCTGATATTCAATGATGAATTGGAAGAAGGGCTAGAGATGCTTGAAAACATCAACAATATCTCCCCCAACAATGAGGAAATAATCCTAGCCCTGACCAATGCCATGATGATTTCGGGCAGAGCAAAGGAAGCAATACTCATTCTTGAAGATTTTTTGCCTTTGGCAGATGACAAAGCGGAAGTATATTATTCCCTGGGGACTTTCTACCGGGCCACAGAGGACAAGGAAAAAGCCGTGTACTATTATAAAGAATGTGTCAAAATGAAAGTCAACCATGAAGATGCCCTCTTCCAGTTGGCGATGATCACTGAAGAAGAAGGTTCTTTTAATGAGATTCTTGAGTTTTATCAAGAGTTCATTGACCAGGATCCATATTCGGCGGGTGCTTGGTACAATCTCGGAGTGGTGTATAATAGGCTTGCTAGATTCGATGAGGCGATCAAAGCATATGAATATGCATTGATTATCGATGACTCATTTGCCTCGGCCTATTTCAACCTTGGCAATGCCTATATGAACACAGAGCAATTTGAATTGGCTCTGGAGGCATATCAGAACACAATCAACTGTGAAGGGGCAAATTCTGAAAACTGCTGCTACATGGGTGCCGCATATGAAAAACTGGGGCAAATCGACCAAGCATTCAAGTATTTCAAAAAATCCGCTAAGCTTGACCCCGAATACGAAGATGCATGGTTTGGTCTGGGTATGTGCATGCTGAAAAAAGAAAAATTCTTCGAAGCCATCCATTATTTTAGGAAAGCCATCAAGCTTTCCGATGACAATGCCAATTATTGGGTAGGCCTAGCAGATGCTGAATACCAACTGGGAAACCTACATGCAAGTTCCGAAGCTTATGAGGAAGCGATCAATCTGGAGCCTGGCATTATGGAAACATACATCAACCTGTCCATCATCTATTTTGACCAAAACAGATTTGAAGAAGCAGAAGATGTGGTCAAGGAGGGGATAGAAGAGCTCCCCGAAAATGCTGAGCTATATTACAGATTGGTAGTTTATCTCATCAAATCAGGTAAATACAAAGAAGCCTTTACTTATTTAGAAAATGCATTAACTTTGGACTTCGAAAATCATACCTTATTGTATGAGTTGATGCCTGAAGTGAAACACCAGAAGGCAATTTTCAAGATAATCTCACAATTTAAAGCAGGATCAGACCCCGCTTAAAATCTATTTAAAGAAAAATCGATAGAATGAATTACGTTCTCAATAACGTTCCCGTACGTACTGCTAAACCACGTACATCGGGATTTACCATGGTCATGGATAAAGGCCTCAGCATAAGAGAAGTTGAAGATTTTGTAGATGCGCATGGAGAATATGTGGATATCGTAAAATTTGGCTGGGCGACTTCATATTTAACAAAAAGACTTTCTGAAAAAATAAGTATTTACCAAGATGCAGGTATTCCAGTCTATTTTGGAGGTACATTATTTGAGGCTTTTGTAATCCGGGACCAATTTGAAGATTACAGAAGGGTACTGGAGAAATACAACCTCAGCTTCGCTGAAGTATCGGATGGCTCCATCAGCCTTCAGCATGACAAAAAATGCGCATTTATAGAAACCCTTGCCAAGGATGTCACGGTATTGTCCGAAGTAGGATCTAAAGATGCAGCCAAAATCATCCCACCCTACAAATGGATCGAACAGATGGAAAAAGAACTGCAGGCAGGTTCTTGGAAAGTAATAGGTGAAGCAAGGGAAGGGGGAAATGTTGGATTGTTCAGAGACTCGGGTGAAGTAAGGCAAGGACTGGTAGAAGAGATCCTAACCAAAATCCCAGAAGAAAAAATCATCTGGGAAGCTCCACAAAAAGAACAGCAAGTATGGTTTGTCAAGCTTTTGGGTGCCAATGTAAACCTTGGAAATATCGCACCAAACGAACTCATCCCATTGGAGACGATTCGTTTGGGACTTAGAGGAGATACTTTCGACCACTTCTTAGGCGATATAAAATTATAAAATAATTCTTGGACTGCCGTATCTCATGTTGGCAGTCCATTTCGTTTTCATCCATGAACCAATTCAAAGATACAATCCTTACTTATTTGAAAGGGATGTCAATGGGTGCTGCTGACATTGTGCCAGGAGTATCTGGCGGATCTATAGCTCTTATTACAGGAATTTATGAAAAACTGCTAGATAGCATCAATGCCATCGACCAAACCGCACTCAAGCTATTATTCAAATTTGAAGTCAAAGCACTGTGGAAGCATATCAATGGCAGCTTTTTGGCAACCCTCTTATTTGGTATTCTTACGAGTGTTTTTGTCTTATCCAAGATCATTACCCACCTCATCGAAAACCACCCTATCCCGGTTTGGTCTTTTTTCTGCGGCCTGATCATCATCTCTGCGGTAATCATTCTGCGTGATATCAAAAAATGGGATTTCGGGGTAATTATTGCCATATTCATTGGGATAGTCAGTGCATACTTATTCACCAATATACCTCCCGTGAGCTCTCCAGAAGGACATTGGTTTACTTTTGTCTCTGGGGCAATTGCGATCTGCGCCATGATCTTACCAGGGGTTTCCGGCAGCTTTCTCCTACTGATGCTGGGGCAATATGAGAAAATACTTGCTGCAGTATCGGATAGGGATCTGATGGTTTTAGGTATCTTTGCAGCTGGCTGTATCACAGGCCTCTTGGCATTTAGCCGGTTGATTTCTTGGTTATTGAAAAACTACCACTCTGCCACCATAGGACTATTGTCAGGCTTTATGCTTGGTTCTATCAATAAACTTTGGCCTTGGAAAATCATCCTCAGTTATAGAATGTCTTCTTCCGGTGTCCAAAAACCATTATTGACAGAAAATATCCTCCCGCAAAACTACCTTGCTTTGACAGGACAAGAATCCTTATTTTTGCCTGCAATATTCGCATTCTCATTTGGGATTCTATTGGTTATCGGTATTGAAAGATTTGCACATTACATGAAAAAACAATGAGAAAATTCGGCTTGATAGGTTATCCCCTTACACACTCATTTTCCAAGAAGTACTTTACCGAAAAGTTCGGAAAAGAAGGGCTTACGGATTGTCAATTTGATCTCTACGAAATAGAAAAAGTTGATTTGGTAAAAGAAATCATCCAAGAAAACAATGAACTGGAAGGACTCAGTGTCACTATTCCCTACAAGGAAAAAGTGATCCAATACCTGGATGAACTTGACCCGGCCTGCGAAGCCATTGGTGCCGTCAATTGCATCAAAGTGAAAAATGGCAAGTTAAAAGGTTACAATACAGATTATATTGGTTTCAAAGAATCTCTGGCTGAATGGTTGGGCGACGAAAGACCAAAAGCATTGGTATTGGGTACTGGTGGAGCATCAAAGGCTGTAATCCAAGCCTTGAAGGACCTTGGGATCACTTATCTGATAGTATCCAGAACAAGAAGCAGTACAAATGAAGGCTGGGTCACTTATGAAGATTTGGAGAAGCAAGAAGAAATTCTCAAAAGTCATCACCTAATCGTCAATACCACACCACTGGGAACTTTCCCCAATACAGAAGTGATGCCTGCGATCAATGCAAATTTGATCTCTAAGCAGCACAAGGTGTATGATTTGGTGTACAACCCCGAAAAAACTTTTTTGATGCGCTCAATGGAAGCGCGCGGTGCAGTAGTGAAAAATGGTTTGGAAATGCTACATCTTCAGGCAGAAGCTGCCTGGAAGATTTGGAATTAATTTCAACCCATTTTAAATAAAACTATGTACTGGAAAAAATTATCACACGAGCAAATCAAAGAAACCATATTCAAAGCCTTGGGGGAAAACCTGGACTATAGAGGCGAAAGACCGATTCTAGGCGTTCCTGGGACCTATCTGGATACCACAGAATTCTATCCCGATGCACCATTTCTCCAAGACGCTCCATATATGTCCGCCATGGTACGCAACCCGAACCATATAGGAGTCCATACATTGAGCGAAAAATCCGTACTTGAGGTATTTGAAGGCACCCAAAAGATCGAAAGAGACCTCATACGCCTAGTCTCTGAGGAAGTATATAATGGAGAAACAAATGGGCAAGATGGCTATGTGGCTACCGGAGGTACAGAAGCCAATATTCAAGCTATGTGGATCTATCGGAACTATTTTATAAAGGAATTTGGTGCCCGACTGGGAGAGATTGGCCTCGTATATTCAGAGGACTCTCACTACTCCATGCCCAAAGGAGCCAATATCCTCAATCTCCAAAACATCATCCTGAATGTGGATCCTGAATCAAGGGAAATCCTCAAATCATCTTTGACCGAAAAAATCAAAGAAGCCAGATCCAATGGGATCAAATATTTCATTGTGATTGCCAATCTATCCACAACCATGTTTGGATCGGTGGATGACATTGACATGCTGGGGGATTTTTTCAGCAACCAAAATGTGAATTTCAAAATCCATGCTGATGCAGCCTATGGAGGGTTTATCTATCCCTTTACCAATACCACAAGCCGATATACCTTCCAAAACCCCTACATGAATTCCATCACTGCAGATGGCCATAAGATGTTACAGACTCCCTATGGTACAGGTCTGTTTTTGATCAGAAAGGGCTTTATAGAATATGTAAAAACCGATGAAGCCCAGTATATTCCCGGGAAGGACTATACCATCAGCGGCAGCAGGTCTGGGGCCAATGCCATATCCATGTGGATGATCTTGAAAATCCATGGATCGGAGGGCTGGAAGTACAAAATGGAAACCCTGTGTGATAAAACAGAGCGGATATGTAAAAAACTGGAGAAGATGGGTGTGGAATACTTCAGAAATCCATTCAACAATATCATTGCCATCAAGGCTAAATATATGTCTGCCGAACTTGCAGACAAATACTACTTGGTAGCAAACACCTATGAATTCGAACCAGATTGGTACAAAATAGTCGTCATGCCACATGTAAAGCGTGGTACGATCGATAGCTTCCTGATAGAGCTTGCAGGAGAGCAAAACTCAAAAAATGCATAATGCCACTTGGTAATCTGTGAAATGGAAAAGCGGAGAATTAATGTTTCTCCGCTTTTTTTTGTTTCCATTAACTTTTCAGAAAAATATAATGTCCCATCTCCATTGTCATTTTATTAAAGTACTGACTATATTAAACATATAAGCAACAATAAGATCAATATCCTCTTTCTTTGTAGTACTCTGCACAAAATGAGTGTTAATCCCTTCAAGCTCCCAATTCCCAACGATCTGCTGTTCTGGAGTTTCATATTCAGATCATGTAAAGAAGCCTAAAAGTGCCTCCAAATGAATTAATGTAAATGACTTTTTCATGACAGATGGTTGGTGAGTTATATTCAAAATAGAAATTAATTCCAAAATGTCTTATTTTTTTAAACTAAGTTTCACCTTTTTGAAAATATAAATTTCATCCCATCACATGTCCCCCAAGTTCCTTCCAATCTATTTTTGGATTTTAAAACAAAAACTTCAGTTTCAGAATGACAACTTTCAATGATTTCAAGACCACTTTCGAAGGTTAAATCTATATATGTACCGTCTGTATTTGATACAACAGTGTAATTTCCAGTTGCCTCTTCTTCTACATCATCAGTAGTCCTTGTCTTTGTGAAGGTTCCGTCAAAGTTGAATTGATAATTTGTGGTGAAGTCTAATTCAGTATCGGAAGAGGAGTCCACAGGCCAAGAGCCAATAGATTCAATCAATTCCCAATTCCCAACGACCTGCTGTTCTGGAGCTTCATCTTCTGAACAGGCAAAGAATGCCAAAAATGCCCCTAGGAGAATGGAAGTAAATGACTTTTTCATAGTGTTAATAATTTTAGGTTGAATAATATTGTCTAAACGAAAAATAACTGTTTGATGTCTCATTTTATAAAGAAATAATTAAAAAAAATGATCTCTTTCTGAAGGCTTCGCATTTCCATGGTCTTGACATCCCTTTAGAAATCTCTAACTTTGGTGTAGCTCCCCTCATATCCGTCTTCTCAAGGTCTCCAAATCAAATGCAATATCCCCAATCTATCCCCGAATCAAACACAAATCACTATCTTACATCCAAAATGACTGAATGAGTACCTGTGAATAAATTAATCACCGCATATAGTTACTGGCGCTTCCTGAGTTGCAAAAAAATCTATAACCTTATCCTCCTATCGCTCTCTTATCAGCTCAGTAGAGTTACGAAGACTCCAATAATTTGGGGAAAACCAACGACCCTCTCGATTGAGCCAACGACAAGCTGTAATCTTCGATGCCCAGAATGCCCAAGTGGTTTGAGAAGCTTTACGAGGCCCACAGGAATGATTAAGGAAGATCTTTTCAAAAAAATCATTGATGAAAATGGTGATTATCTCACCTATTTGCATCTTTACTTCCAAGGAGAACCCTATCTCCATCCAAAGTTTTTGGACTTTGTCACCTATGCCAATCAGCGGAAGGTATTCACAGCAACTTCCACCAATGCCCACTATCTTACCTTGGAAAATGTAGAAAAGACATTGGATTCAGGTCTCAGGCAGCTTATCGTCTCCATGGATGGCATTACCCAAGAAATCTACCAAGACTACCGTATCGGGGGGGATTTGTCCAAAGTCCAGAAGGGTTTGGAATTGCTAATCCAAAAAAGAACCGAGAGGAAACAGATTTACCCGCGGATCATCCTGCAATTTTTGGTAACTGGAAAAAATGAACATCAACTCAGCGAATTAAAATCATGGGCTAATGCAATGCGGATTGATGAGTTACAGTTAAAGTCTGCCCAGATCTATGATTTTGAAAATGGCTCGGAGTTGATCCCAAAGGATCAAAAATATTCAAGGTATATCATGGGAAATAATGGAAAATGGAAAATCAAAAAGAAATTGGAGAACAAATGCTGGAGAATGTGGCAAGGATCTGTCATCACCTGGGATGGAAGGGTTGTGCCTTGCTGCTTTGACAAAGATGGGGAACACACTATGGGCCAGCTCACTTACAACACCATGCCGGAAGTTTGGAAAAACCCAAAATACCAGCACTTTAGAAAGTCACTCCTACAGGATAGAAAGCAGATTGAAATCTGCAAAAACTGTACAGCATAACCAAAAACAGCTTAATTTAAATATACAGCTATTTCTTTACAGCATGGAATAGTTATCTTTACGCAAGTTTTCTCAAAGTTTATGTTGGAAGAATACCGATTTCTTATTCAGCTAGATGTCAGTCATCTTTTCAAAGAAAGCAAATGGTCTAAAATCACAATTTTCAATATGCATTTCCCTTTAAATCCATTCTATAGATTAATCCCAGCTACAATTATTTTGGTAGGCATGCTATTTTTGATGGTTCCAGCCGAATCCCAAGCACAATCCATCTCAGATATTTCAAGTATCAATGTGGACGAGCTTTCAGATGAACAGATCAAGGAATTGGTCAACAAAGCCAATGAGGCTGGCCTTTCCGAAAGTGAATTGATCCAAATGGCAAGGTTGAGAGGTTTACCAAACTCCCAGGTTGAGAAACTCCAAGAGAGAATAGAAAAATTGGATTTCAATAGCGCTGCGGGAAGAACAAGTGCTTCCGCTTCCAAAAGAGAACCAAGAAACCAAGGAGATCTTGCAGAAATTACCCAAGGACTCTTCAAATTTCAACAAGATCCATCCATGAAATCAGAAGTCTCACCGTATTTTGGAGCAGATCTTTTCTACAACAAAAACAGAAAGCTGACTTTTGAGCCAAATTTGAACTTGGCAACCCCAAAAAGTTATATCCTCGGAGCGGGAGACATGATCTATGTGGATGTATATGGCCAATCCGAAAAATACTACGAGGCCAGTATCAATCCAGATGGTTTTGCAATCATAGACAATATTGGCCCCATTCCCCTTTCAGGTAAGTCAATAGAAGAGGCTACTGCTATCTTAAAAAACAGGCTTTCCAATTATTATGAAGGCATGAGAGGTTCCAATCCCAACACATTTCTCCAAGTCACATTGGGAAATGTCAGGACCATCAAAGTCAATTTAGTGGGAGAATTGAGGTTGCCGGGAACATTTACATTGAGTGCATTCAGTTCTGTTTTCAATGCACTTTATGCCGCTGGAGGTCCCAACGAAAATGGCACCATGCGAAACATCAAATTGGTGAGAAATGGAAAACTGGTCAAGACCATTGATATTTACGATTTTTTGATCAATGGCAATGCCAATCTCGACCAACAACTCCAAGACCAAGATGTGGTATTGGTAGAGCCATTTGAGGGAAGGGTGACAGTGGAAGGTGAAGTAAAACGGCCGAAAATATATGAAGTCAAATCTGGTGAAAGCTTTGGTCAACTATTGAAATATGCTGGTGGATTTACAGATGAGGCTTTTCAAGACCGTATCAACGTGACAAGGGTCAGTGGGAAAGAAAGGGCAGTATCCGATATTTTCAAGGATCAGTTTTCAATCTTTACCGTAAAAGGAGGTGATGTGTACAAAGTCGGAAAAGTACTGAACAGGTACAGCAACCGTGTCCAGATAAAAGGTGCGGTATTCAGAGAAGGCAACTATGCACTGTCTGATGGATTGACCTTGAAAAAGTTGATCGAAAATGCAGATGGAGTAAGAGGTGAAGCATATCTTGAAAGGGCAAGCATCTTGAGAACAAACGATGACTTGAGTACAGAGGTGATTGCTATCAATCTAAGAAACATCCTGGAGGGAACGGAACAGGACATTCCCCTCCAGCGTGAAGACGTCATCAAAGTATCCAGTATCTATGACCTCAAAGAAGAAATATATGTTCAGATCACGGGGGAAGTAAGCAAGCCAGGCACCTACCCTTTTTCCAAAAAAATGACCGTAGAGGACTTGATCATCATGGCTGGAGGACTCAGAGAGGCTGCCAGTACCAAAGACATAGAAATCTCCCGAAGAATTTCAGAACCAGAGGCAGGGGCATTTTCTGTTTTGGTACCAGTGAGTATCAACCTTGACCTAAGCCCTGGTGGCAATACTGAGATATTGGAACCATTTGACAATGTGATCATCAGAAGAAAGCCGAATTTCACACTTGAAAAAATGGTTTATATAGAAGGCCAAGTCAATTCCCCGGGGGCTTTTGCAGTACAGTCTGCCAAAGAAAGGGTCTCGGATGTCATCAATAGAGCAGGAGGACTCACTGCTTTTGCCTATCCAAAAGGCGCCACTTTGATCAGGAGAACAGAATACTTCGATACAGAATCCGAACAACTCAGAAGGCAAAAAAACCTGATTGATCTGCAACAAAAACTACAATACGATCCCAACAACACAGAAGCCCAGGAATTATTGCTTGAGAGACTTTTCAAAAGCTTGGGTAACAAAGATACTGACGCAAAAGATGCTGCAGAAAGTTCCTCAGCCTCAGCGGTGAAAAAAGAAACAATTTCCGGAATAGCAGAATCGAAAGCAGACATATCCCCCATCAAAATCAAAGAAATGGAAGCTGTAGCCATAGATCTTGGCAAAATCCTCAGCAATCCGGGTTCGGATTTTGACTTGATTTTGGAAGAAGGCGATATTATTTCCATTCCGAGACAGCTTCAGACGGTAAGGATGCGTGGTGATGTAGTATACCCCACCACGGTAAGGTACGAAAACTATAAAAACCTCAAAAACTACATCAACCGAGCTGGTGGATTTGACAATAGGGCAAATAGGAAACGGACATATGTCGTCTATGCAAATGGAGAAGTTGCCAGGACCAAAAGTTTTATTGCGATCAGGTCATATCCAGCCATACAACCCGGAGCGGAGATTTTTGTCCCGACCAAGGGACCTAGAATGCCGATCAAACCTGGAGAAATTGTGGGATTGACGACAGGCCTGGCCACCTTGGTGCTGATTGTCACACAATTGACAAACAACAATACCCCCGCTGGAAATTAATCTATGGAAGTGAATTTGTAGAAGAATTGAGGTTAAACATCTAAGAAATTAACATGTCGGAAAAACATATACTGGACGATAAAATCACATTCAAGGAATTGGTTCTCAGGATGAGGTCTTGGAAAGTCTATTTCTGGTCCAAATGGAAGGTAATCGCCAGCTGGATGGTTCTGGGAGCAATACTTGGAGCGCTTGTTTCCTATCTAAAAAAACCTGTCTATGTAGCAGAGACGACCTTTGTTCTGGAAGATTCGGACAAGGGCGGAATTGGACAGATGTCTGGTTTGGCATCTTTGGTAGGTGTGAACCTGGGTTCGCTTGGAGGATCGAGTGGGTTGTTCCAGGGAGATAATATCATAGAACTATACAAGTCAAGCAATATGCTGGGCAAAACCCTTCTGAGTCCGTTCGAAAACGATAAACTTTTGATCGAAAGATACATTGAGTTCAACAAACTGGATCAGAAATGGAAAAAACAAGTGGATCTCAATTCTTTGGACTTCCGAAAAGACAGAGAACTCTTCACTGTCACCCAAGATTCTGTCCTGAGAGAGCTCACCAAAACCATCAAGGAAAAACATCTCAAAGTATCAAAACCTGATCGGAAACTGTCCATTATCCAAGTAGTCATTTCCTCCAAAGACGAGTCTTTTTCCAAGGTTTTCAACGAAACTTTGGTAGAAAATGTAAACGCATTTTACTTCGAGACAAAGACAAAAAAGACATTTGAAAACCTCCAAATCCTTCAAGCACAAGCTGACAGCGTAAAAAAAGTCTTAAGTGATAATATCAATGCTTTTGCAGTACTCACGGACAAAACACCAAACCCAAACCCTCTCTTGAAGGCGGGAAATGTGGATGTGACCAAAAAACAAATAGATGTACAGTCTTCAAGTGCAATCTATACAGAGATTGTAAAAAATCTTGAAATAGCAAAAGTCAGCCAAAGGAACAACTCTCCACTCATACAGATCATTGATGCGCCAAGATACCCTCTCGAAAAATTTGAAATCAAATTAAAAAAAGGGATATTTTTTGGAGCTATTATTGGGACTTTGTTATCGGTTATTTTCCTATATGCGGGTAGGCAATACAATTTATATCTGAGAAATTCTTGATTTTAGGTAAAAAGTATGTTTGATAAAATCTCATCCTTTCCTTTTAGCAACCTGATTAGAAACAAGTCTATACAAAATTTTATTTTTTTAAGTATCATTCAGGCCTCAAACATTCTGATAACCATCATATCCATGCCCCTTTTGATCCAGTCCATTGGCATGGATCAATTTGGATTGGTCAATCTGTCCCTTTCAGTCATCATTATATCCAATATCTTTGTGAGCTTTGGTTTCAACCTCAGTGGCCCTAGGGATGTAGCTGTCAACCAAGGCAACAGGAAAGAACTTTCATTATTGATTTCCAATATCATCTCTGGGAAAGTCATCATTGCACTTATCATCAGTGTATGCCTGTTTTTTGCAATCTTTGGCATGGACTTGTTCAAAGAATACCAAACCATTTTGGCTTTCTCTATTTTATTGCTTTTTTCGGAAGCTACACTCCCTCTTTGGTTTTTTCAGGGAATGGAGAAAATGAAGCTTATTTCCATGGGCAATATTTTCAGCAAACTGATCTATTTGATGGGAATAGTGCTGTTTATCACTACACCTGAACAATCCAAATGGGTTAATTTTCTGCTCGGAGGCAGTGCATTGGGAATCAATATTCTATTGCTGTATTATATCAGGGTTGAGATGCATATCATTTTTTTTAAGCCTAGACTCAAAGAGATTTATACATCCCTCCGAAACAATATCCACTATTTCCTATCCAACCTGAGTTCTTACATTTCGCTCAACGGGGGCTTAGTCATACTCAGTTTTTTTGCCAGTTCCGAGATATTGGGATCTTACAGTCTTTCAGAAAAAATCATCATGGTTGCAAGGATGTTTCCTTCACTCCTTATCCAATCTATCTATCCGAATGCAACCAAACTTTACAATAAGGATGAGCGGCTTTTTATAAAATTCCTGAGAAGGGTCTATAGAAGGGGCTTGATCATCTCTTTCTTGATTGCAATTGGCACCTTTTTTCTTGCTCCATTTATCGTACTGGTATTGTCAAAAAGCAGATTGGAAGATGCCATTCTCTATCTAAGGGTACTTTCCTTGATTCCATTTTTGGCCTGTCTCAATATGGCCAACGTCCTGATAGTCTTGGTAACCAACCAGCAACAGCAACTCTTCAAAGTCTCCCTTGTTGCCTGTGGATATATGATCATCGCATCTATTTGGCTTACTTCCGTTTATGGGGCATTGGGCGTGTGTATCGCCTTATTGTCAACTGAAGCGGTCTATTTGTTTGCATTTTCAGCGCTGCTTTACAGAAACGTTCCGGGATTGTTCAGGAGATATTATCTGAATACACAATAAGATTCTTCCAAAAACACCTCTAAAAATCTTTTTCTTGGCAGATAGATTTCGTTCAACTATTTATAATGTTAATTATCCCTATATTTGACATTACGTTTGCTTACTAAAGTACCAAATTCCATAAGTTTTGAAAATCAAAAAGTTGTTTAAGACCGTTCTCACCGGTACTATGATAGTACTTTTTGCAGGGTTGGTTTATTTCTTGTTGAATAGTTATTTATTGACATACAAGATCCACACACAGGGCCTGGTCATACCCGGCAAAGAATGGACACTTTCCAGATCTGGTGACGGCAATTTCATTTCATCTTTCAAAGACAATATCAAAGGGGTTACCACTTCCTTTAATGTCACAGAGTTTTCACGGGGAGATGTAGTTGGGTTTGAGTTGAACCCTGATTTTGAAGAAGCTAACCATATCGTCCAAGGAGACACGATAGGGTATATCCATTCCAATGAGGAACAGCGACGTTTGATAGAATTGGTAGATGCTTTGGAAGTGCTGAACTCTGAGTTGCTATTTTTCACTACTGGACAAAAACCTGAAGACATTCAGGTCACAGACGAAAAATTGAAGTTGGCCAAACAAGACCTGGAAACAGAAAAAATACTCTTTGAGAGAAACCGGAAGTTGTTTGAAGATTCTGTCATCACCCATCAGGAGATGGATCTGTTTCTCAACCAGCTAAAACTAAAGGAGTATGAAGTCCAGATCCGGGCAGCTGAATACAGCTCAGCCATCACGGGAGAAAAACCCGAGCAGGAAGAACTGATCAAATCAAAAATAATCCGTACCCAAAATCAGATTGAAAAAATCAGGGAAAGACTTGGGCATTTCACAGTTGTATCCCCTTTTGGGGGGGTGATTATGAAGAACTCCAACAACCTACCTGACATGATGAAAATCAATGTTTTTGACACCACATCGGTGATGGTGTTGCTACCAGTGGAAATTTTTGATAAGCGTTTTACCCATAGGGGTGACAAAGTGCGTATACTAACCAAATCGGATAGAAAAATACTTGAAGGAAATGTAATAAAGATCGATAATGTCGTGCAAAAAATAAACAATCGCCAGGTGTTCTTTGTCACCGCCGAAGTAAAAGACCAGAATCTGGAGTACATCGGTGAGCTGACTGAAGTCGAAATCATCACTGGTGAAGTATCTGCATGGGAGTATCTAACACGGTCATTCAACAAAACGATCTCCAAATGACTAGGCTACGCTACGAAAAAAAATACCTCGTCCCCAATGTCATGCTTTCAAAGCTCAGGGATCGGTTTGCTCCATTTTTGGAAGCTGATAAGTATTCCGATTCCCAAAAAGCAAACCCTGAATATACCGTTCGCAGTATCTATTTCGATTCATATAGCAGCAATTCATTTTTTGAGAAAATCGAAGGTTTGAAAGACCGAAAGAAAATGCGGATAAGAGGATATGGATATCCAAAAGGAAATACAAAAATTGTCCTAGAAATCAAGAGGAAACTTGAAGATAGGGTCATGAAAAACAGGGCATTCATCCCCTTTCACCAACTTGGAGACCTATTAAAGACCGGCAACTTAGATGCTTGCTTTGGACCTACAACGACTCCAAAAAAAGAAGATGCTTCAAGATTTTTATACAACATCAAAAGATACAATCTCCGTCCACAAAACCTAATCGTATATGATAGGGAAGCCTACCATGGGAAGTTCGACCCTGGGGTGAGGATTACTTTTGACAAAAATATCCGTTACCGCGCGATACCAAAATTGGAACAGCTATTTTCTGACTTTGGACTGACCAGAGCCTGGATTGGCTATTTTATATTGGAAGTAAAATACTTTGATGGTGAGATGCCAAGTTGGGCAAAATCTATCATTGAAGAATTTGAACTGAAACACGAAGCATTATCGAAGTACGCTAAAAGCGTAGAAGAATCCTTATAATTGAATAATATGGAGCAAAACTTACAAGATATATTTACGTTTTCGCTGACGGTTAGGGAAGCCATTTCCAACATTTTTGTTTCCTTGGTCAGTGGGGTTTTCATTGCGATACTTTACAGGGTGACTTATAGGGGGGTAAGCTACTCCACGACATTTACCAATGCCATCATTATGCTCACCATGATCACTGCATTGGTTATTATGGTCATAGGCAATAACCTCGCACGGGCATTTGGTTTGGTAGGTGCCATGTCCATCATCCGGTTTAGGACAGCAGTCAAAGACAGCCAAGATATCATGTTCATCTTCTTTGCCCTCGGAATCGGACTGTCGGCAGGTGTGGGGCTATATGCTGTCACATTCTCCAGCACAGTTCTGATCGGACTGGCAATATTCATCACCACCAAGCTGAATCATGCCAGCCCACCCAAGAGGGAATTTCTCCTACAGGTTGTATATCAAGAAGATAAATCCCCAGAAAACCCTTTTCAAAACGTCCTGAAAAATTATTGCCACAAAAATAAAATTGTAAATTTGAAAGGTACTGAGCTGGAAGAGGGGGATATGATCGAATTATCATACTATATCAAACTCAAATCAGAAACCCTGGGACCGAATCTTGTTACAGATCTAAAAAAAATCCCAGGAGTATCGACTGTAAACCTATTCTTTGATGAATACTAACATTATTGCACAATGAAAACATTGAAATCAAAAGTAACCAGCTATTCGTTTTTTTTCAAGCTGGCAATATCCAGCATCCTCATACTGTTTTCTGTCAACTCCTCAGAAGCCCAATCTTTAAAAATCAACGAAATCATGTCTTCCAATGGCACTACCATCGCTGATGCTGATGGAGATTATAGTGACTGGATCGAATTACACAATACATCTGACCAACCCATAAACCTCGAAGGGTTTGGCCTCTCAGATGACGAAGAAGTGCCAATGAAGTGGGTATTCCCCGCAATAGAAATCAAGGAAAAGGGTTTTTTGCTAGTTTGGGCATCCGGAAAAGACAAATTCGACAACGGTCAGCTCCACGCAAACTTCAGTATATCAGCAGCTGGAGAACCAATACTCCTTTCCAATTCTGATGGAGAAAAAGTTGACCAAGTTCCTGCCAAAGAAATCCCTAGGGATTATTCTTTTGGACGGCAGGTGGATGGTGGTCAAAGTTTGACCTTTTTTTTCCCAAGCTCACCGGGCTTTCCCAACGAGCAAGGCACAAAAATAACACTTCTAGATAGTCCAACTGTATCACTTCAGTCTGGTTGGTATAGTAACCCAGTTAATATTGAAATTTCTAACCCGAATGAAAATAGCGTAATCCTTTACACATTAGATGGCTCAGAACCAGCGCTGGAAAACATAGATGCAGCTGTCCCTTATGCTGTAAACTATTTTTATAAGGAAGAAGGTACACCCAATTATAATGTTGATAGGAAAAACAAAACCTACCAATATGAAGATCCGATCGTACTAAATGAAAAATCCAATGAACCTAATGACATCTCTGAAATCATCACAACATATTTTGACCAATTTGGGATCAGGTGGATCAAGCCAGCCAAAAAACTACCGAAAGCCAATATACTAAAAATAAGAGTCTTCCAAAATGGGGATTATAGCCCGACCATTACCAAAACATACTTTGTCGAAGGGCAAAACAAAATAAACCATAGTTTGCCGGTAATTTCTATTGTTGCTGATAATTTTGATTTTTTCAGTTTTGATGAGGGGATTTTTGTAGAGGGCAGAAGGTATTTTGATGCTGGAGGAACTGAAACCAGCTATATCAATAAAGGCAACTACCAGCAAGGTGGAGAATTGTTTGAAAGACCAATAACCCTTGAATTCTTTGAGAATAAAGAATCTAAATTTACCCAGAATCTCGGTGTGAGAATTCATGGAGGCGCAGCAAGAAGGGTACCAAACAAGGGTCTTAGGCTATATGCAAGAAGAGATTATGATAACTCAAATACAATCGAATATCCTGTTTTCCCCGGAAATAAGAATAAACTCGGAAAGGAAATTACGGATTATAGACGACTCTTGTTAAGAAATGGAGGTGATTTAACGGACTATCTCACTGATGACGTGATCCATCAGGCCATAAAAGATATGAACATTGGGACCCAAAACAGCAGGCCTGCAGTCAACTACTTTAATGGTGAGTATTGGGGCTTGGTCAACATAAGGGATCGTATTGACAACAACTACCTCAGAAATTATTATGAGGTAGATCCGGACCAAGTAATTATGATCAATGCACCTTGGGGACAAAGTTCAAGCGTAAATATTGAGTCTGGTGAATTGCGGGATATAGATGATTATCGCTCCTTGTATAATTTGGTTACAAATGGAGATATAGAAGAAGAAGCGACTTACGAATTGGTCAAATCCAAACTGGATGTGTTGAGCTATGTTGATTTTGTGGTCTCATTCGTATATTTTAACAATGTAGATTGGTATGGGCACAAACATTATAGATATTGGAAATCCAAAAGATTATCCGATAATCCTTATGAAGATGGTAGGTATAGGTTGATTGTTTGGGATTTTGACGCAAGTCTTCGTTTCGGTGCGGGTTTCAATACCTTGGAGAACTGGATTCACCCTGAAGGCAAGGGAAATCAATATGCTACAAATGATCCTGAAAAAACACTGTTTTTAAGGTCTTTGTTGAGAAATAATGAATTCAAAAACTTATTCATCAACCGCTTTTACGACCTAATCAATTCTTCATTTGATCCGGATAGGATAATTGAAATAGCAGATTCCCACTTCAAATTGATAGAAACAGAATTTGAAAACCATAAGGACAGATGGGGGTATTATCCAAGTTCATTGGACATAGCTTCCAATTATAAAAACTCATTAAATCAGCTAAAAGGCTACATGGTTTCCAGGCCTGAGATGCAAAGGGAAATGTTGAGATCTGAATTGGGACTCGGTGATGACATTGAAGTGATTGTAGATATCTCGAATCCCGGCATGGGCGAAGTGCAAATCAATACTTTGACCATTAACCATTCGCTTCATGGTATTTCTGGTCAAACATATCCATGGAATGGTATATATAACAGAAGTGTCCCAATACAGCTTTCCCCCAAAGCCAAAGAAGGGTTTCTCTTTGACCATTGGTTGATTGATGGAAATAAAATCAACGAAGAAGATATTTCACTCAACCTTGAGAAAAATACCAACATCACCGCAATCTTTGTAGAAAACCCGATTGTGGAAAGAAGAGCCATCTACTATTGGTTTTTTGGGACTGAGTTAGACAACAACCTTGCTTTGACTCAGATTCCTTCCAACTATACACGCACCCAAATCCCTGGAAACCTATCATTTGAACCAGCGATATCCCCTTATCCAGGAGAAGGATCAGCAGGAATCATGGATCGGGTCAACGACCCCACCGAAATAAACTTCAAACCAACTTTACTGGAGGAATTAGGGTATACATTCGAAGACATGAGGGGATTGAGAGTCAGGAATCCTTTGCAAGTAGAAGATCAATTAGGCTACCTTATCATAGATGCCCCAATGGTTTCCCACGAAAAACCAAAATTCTCAGCTGCAGTTTCCAAAACCAACAACGGTCCTGAAGGCATCTCTATATCCTATAGAACTTCCATAGATGGAGATTGGACTACCTCAGATCTGAGTGACAACTCATTTATACTTGATACAGAATTCGGGATGCTCGAATTGGATTTTGATATGGTAGAAGATGCCAAAAACAACCCGGAATTTCAGATCAGAATAGATTTTGAAGGAAACACAGCCTCCAATTCTGGAAATGTCAGATTCAACAATATTGCCATCGAAGCCTTTCCATTACGGGGTGATGACCTGATCACCGATTTACCGGATTTTCCAAAGGAAGAATCACTACCTACTTTCAACAAAATCTATCCAAATCCTTTTAGCGAAAAACTATATATAGAGATCAACGAAAAAGCAATGAGTCAGATTTCCTATATCCAAATCTTGGATATTAGGGGGATAGAAGTTGGAAGGTTGGAAAACATAACCCAAACTACCGAAGTTTTGGACATGGGTCATCTTAGCTCGGGACTTTATATCATCAACGTGCTAACAAGAACCAAACTTGAGTCTTTTAAAATAATCAAAAACTAATAGATTCTGTTTTTTGATATACCTTTAAGAAGTTTTTATGAAACAGACTATTTGTCCAGTATGTAACACGGGTATGGAAAAGACCCAAAAAGATAAGATCCTCGTCCAATGTAATTCATGTGATGTCACTTGGACATATATAGGTAATCCAGTCAATCTGGAGGAGCTTTACCAGGATGAGGTGTACAAAGTCGTGGACAATAGGAATTCCATATTTGAGAAGATTATTTTTTGGGAATCTGAGAAAATCATTGAAAAAACCGAGATGCTTTCTGAAAGCAAACAACCGCTCAAAATACTCGATTTTGGCTCGGGTAAAGGTCATTTTTTGTACAAATGCCAACAAAAAGGCTGGGATTGCCATGGCATAGAAACGGCAAAAGATAGAGCTGACTTTTCCAGAGAGAAATATGGGGTGAACGTATCTGATGGATTTTATGAAGGAGGATTAGTAAATGGCGGGAATTTTGATGTGATAGCATTATTGCATGTATTAGAGCATCTTCCAGATCCAAAGGGATTGCTTAAAAAGTTGCTCCAGAATTTGAAAACCAATGGAATTTTGATAATAGAAGTACCTAATATTGACAGTTGGCAAAGTCGGGTTGCAGGAGAAAATTGGATGCATCTTGACCTGCCCAAGCACCTTTCCCATTGGAACGGGGAAGTACTTGCTTTGCAAATGGAACAGCTAGGCTTGGTCAAGCTTTGTAGGCAAAATTTTTCCTTTCACCTAGGTGTTTTGGGCATGACCCAAGCTTTATTAAGCCGATTGGGATTTAAGAAAAACATCATCAAAGAACTCAAAAACAATAAAAGAATATCCTTACTTTTGCCAATTATGCTTTTGTTGCCGGCATCTGTTTTTCTGGAGCTGCTGTCCCTTGTATTTGGCAAGGGAGGAATTTTGAGGATTTACTTTAAAAATATTAATAGCCAAACCCCACATATTTGAAATGCATTCGTACATAAAAAACACTTTGACCTTTACATTTCTAGCTCTGAGTTTCATTTCATGCCAGCAGGAAATTTCGCAGGAAATAATCGTGTATGAAAATGACTTTTCCGAAGGAAATACCACAGGGATAGAAAATGCCAATTTGGAGAACTTCGTGAACATTCCTGTCCTTGGGTTCTATAACAATGAAGAATTGATATTGAATTTAAGTGAATTGCCTTCCCATAAGGCATTGAGGATCACAGTGGACATCCTTTTACATGATTCATGGGATGGAAATGTACCTAGCCCTGGCGGGCCTGATATTTGGTATATGAAGTTGGACAATCAAGAAATTATGAATACTACATTTTCCAACTCTCCTTGTACTTCCACATATTGTCTCATGCAATCATTTCCAGGAGAATTTCCAAATCAAGCCAATCCAAAAACAGGTGCTTTCAATGGTAATCTACCCGGTAGGTGCCAACATAATGGTGTGCTCGGCTACACTTCCCGATATATCATTTCCAAAGCCATTCCTCACAATGCTTCCACTGCCACCATTACCTTGGGTGACATTCTTGTGCAAGAAAATGCAGCAAACCCAATTTGTGATGAAAGTTGGTCTCTGAACAGAATTGTAGTCTCGACTTTAGAACTATAAAATAATATACCTCTCTTCGAAAGAATGGGGGCTAAAAATAAAACAATGAAAAAATATTTACTTCTAATCATTTTAGGAACAGGTTTTTTCGGAGACCTTTTTGGACAGAGTATTCCTGCTGGCTTTCCTATTTTGGAAGATTATATACGAAGGGCTCAGCTATTGGGGGAGCTTGATTCGACAGTATCATTTTCCCTAAGACCAATCAATCCGAGGTTGCTTACCAAGTATTCAGATACTTATCAAGTACCCAACCTTCTCGATCAGGATACGCTTGGTGTAAGTGACTTTCAAGTTCGGTTCTTTAAGGATAAAGCACGTGTACAGTTGTTGCCATTCCAACTTCATACAGAATGGAACAGTCACCATCCCTATCCTCAAGCAAGTAGGATGATCCCCAACAGGGGGTTTCAGACTTATGCGAGTGCAGGGCTGTATCTTGAAGCAGGTCCATTGACCGTACAGCTACAACCTGAAGTCATTTGGGCACAAAACAAAGATTATGACATTGGATTTCCAAAGACAAACAATACTGAATATCTTGAGCGTTTTGGGGAGTCTTCGTACAGAAAGTTTCTCCCAGGCCAAAGTAGCGTACGTCTTAATTTAGGCGCTTTCTCTGCAGGATTGTCTACCGAAAATATCTGGTGGGGACCTGGACAATTCAATGCCCTTCTTTTTTCAAACAATGCTTTTGGCTTTGAGCACTTCACACTTAATACCAGAAAACCAGCCAAAACATTTCTGGGATCATTCGAAGGTCAGATCATCGCAGGTTACCTCAAAGGGGCAGAATTCCAAAGCAATGGGGGCCTAAGAAATGATGACAGATACCTGAATGGAATTCTACTAAGTTATCAACCTAAGTGGACTCCAGGTTTGTCAGTTGGTGTTTCAAGGGTTTACCAACAATACGAATCATTGCGTGGGGACTCATTTTCGGATTACTTTCCCATCTTCTCACCATTCCAAAAAGTCAATCAGGGATTTGACAGAGACGCTGAAGGGAGAGACCAGCAAGCAACAGTATTCGCAAGATGGGTTATCCCACAGGGGAATGCAGAAATTTATTTTGAGTTCGGCAGAAGGGATCACGAAGCCACTTGGCGTGGGGTTTTGCTCAATCCGGAACATTCCAGGGCCTATTTGATTGGGTTCAGCAAACTCTTCCCAATAGACAACGATGCCCATATCCAAACTAAATTTGAGATGTTTCACCAACAGGAATCCATCAATATCATCGTTCGCTATGATGGTTTTAGGGGAGGAAACAACTGGGGAGGGCATTCGCCTGTAAGGCATGGATTCACGCACTATGGGCAGATGCTGGGGCCTGGTATAGGACCATCCAGCAATATCCAAACCTTGGAAACTGCCTGGGTGAAAGGGATCAAACGCGCAGGATTGAGAATAGATAGGCTCAACAGACACCAAGATATCTATGTGAAAAGGTTCAATGACATGACTCCAGAACAGCGGTGGGTGGATTTGGCCTTCGGCCTATTTGGAGATTGGAAATTTAACAAACTCCTTGTAAGTACTAACCTCAACTTCATCAACTCTTTCAACTACCAGTGGCAATTGGATGACAGTAACTTAAGTCCAAAAGGTAAAGATGTGTTTAATTTCCAAGGTACAATAAGGACGGTTTACCTTTTCTAAATCTGATTTAGCATACCTACAAATACTGAAATAAATGAAAAAGACTATATTATTATCACTTCTATTAATCTCTCTTGGACTTGATAGCATAGCTCAATCTATATCACTATCCACGCCACTTTTGGAAGAATACCTTAGAAGAAAACAGCTTACTGGCGAGATTCCCGATAACTTCTCCTTTATGGTAAAACCCATAAATCCCACTCAATTATTAGGGATTGATTTGGAAGAAGGGCTTCCTGGATATGATCACTTGGACCGGACAGGGAAATATCAGTATTTGGAGAAAAAAAACACTGTTAAAGTACAGCCTCTTCCTATAATAGTCAATACCCAATTCAATTCAGCCTATCCATTTGCTCAAAACAATGGTGCCATGATCCCCAACAGGGGCATACAAATGTTGATAAGTGGAGGGGCATACATAGAATATGGGAAGTTCAGCTTCCAACTTCAACCCGAATTCCTTACAGCCCAAAACAAAGGTTTCAGAGGTATGCCGAGTAGAGAATCTTCCAACTGGAAAGACTATTACCAGTATCTCAACAGGATAGATGAACCAGAGCAGTTTGGTACCGGAACATATACCCGTGCGACTTGGGGTAATAGCAGTATCAGATATAATTTTGACAACGGGATCTCGGTCGGAGTTTCCAATGAATATCTCTGGTGGGGACCTTCCAAAAGAAACTCCCTGATGATGAGCAACAATGCACCTGGATTTTTACACTTTACAGTCAATACCCAAAAACCAATTGAAACCAATATAGGTAGTTTTGAAGGACAGGTCATTGCAGGCAGGTTGGAAAATTCCGGTTTTCTCCCTCCAAATCCAGGGATGGTTTTTAGGAGGACTCCATTATATGTACCCAAGCGTGATGAGGATTGGCGATATTTAGCAGGAATGGTGCTTACATATCAACCAAAGTGGATTCCAGGTTTCTCTATAGGCTATTCCAGTACCAGCCAGATATATCACAATGATATGGATAGGTTTGGTGATTTTCTCCCTATTTTCAATGGAAGAAAGAGATTCAGCCATTTGGACGACCCTATCATAGCAAAAAGGCAACAGCAAAGTGCCGGTTTTTTCAGGTGGTTCTCTACCAAAGGGAAATTTGAGTTCTACGGTGAATATGGCAGCAATGGCAATAGTAAGCGACTCAGAGAATTTATAGTAAATCCAGACCTCAATAGGGCTTTCACCCTAGGTTTCGTCAAATACATCCCTTTACAAAAAGACGAACAATTCATCCAAGTCCATTTGGAGATGAGCCAGACCGGCCAAACAACACGAAAAGCCATCAGGGAAAACATGACTTGGTATACCCATCCACATGTAAGACATGGATATACGAATCAAGGACAGGTTATGGGATTTGGCCATGGAGGTGGTAGCAACTCCCTATTTGTAGAAGCAAGTTGGATCAATAATTTCAACCGAATCGGTCTGCAATTCGAAAGAATAGCAAACAAAAACGACTCTTTTTACCTACATTTTGAACACATCAATGGTTGGGATAGATATTGGGTAGATATCGTACCTTCTCTGGTAGCAGATAGGAAGATTGGACAGTTTTTGGTATCTACACGCCTTCAATTTGTAAATACATTGAATTATTATTGGGTTTTGGAAAGAGATCCAAATGCGCCACTGTACAGGCTTCAGTCTGGTGATGACCGGAAAAACATTGTAGCACATATTAATCTGGCCTATTTCTTCTAATCAAGTACCATACAAATTAAATGGACAGTCCATCAGTTGCCATTATCATCATCAATTGGAATACATACACCCATAGCAGAAACTGCCTACAGCAGCTTCTGGATCTGAAATATGGAAACTATGAAGTTATTCTTGTAGATAATGGCTCAAAAGACAAAAGTGGCATGCGACTACAGAGCGAATTCCCAGATTGTACCTACTTGGCGAATACAGAAAATCTAGGTTTTACAGGAGGTAATAATACCGCCTTGAAATATGCCACTGACAAAGGTTTTGACTATGTTCTACTTCTCAACAACGATACCCATTTCGATAGTGATTTTCTCCTTCCCTTGGTAGCAGCACTTGAAAATTCTCCAAAACTGGGTGCTGTGCAACCAATCATCTATGATTTTCATAATAGAAAAAGTGTATGGCATGCTGGGGGAGTGTTCAATCAAAGGACAGGGCAATGCAAAAGCCAAAAATATGAGACAGAACTGACCAGTCCATATTTTACTGATTGGCTGACTGGTTGTGCTTTTATGATTCGAAGCTCTGTCTTGAATGAAGTAGGTCCATTGAACCAGACGTTTTTCGCCTACTTCGAAGATGTGGATTGGTCCTTAAGGATTAGAAAAATAGGTTACCAACTCCAGATCGTACCCCAGTCAGTCATCTACCATGAAATCAGTGCATCTACCAAAGCACAGGCTAAGCAAAAAGAAGGCTTTATCAGTCCAATGGCACATTATCTAAACATCAGAAATCAATTTCTGCTGCTGAAGTCACACCCTAATCAGATAAATAAATTACTCGCTTGGCCATATCAATGCGGGAAAACCCTTACTTTTATCTTGTATTTCTTGGTTAGATGTCGCTTCAAAAAATTAAAGGCATCAATCCATGGTATGAGAGACGGTTTGCTTGATGATCCCAATGACGGAAAACTACCCCAAGCTATATGCTATTTATAATTCTGACTATTGGAGTATTTATTCTATCTGTTTACACTTTTAACCAGATACTTTTTAAAGGACGATGGGAGTATATTGTTTTTTTTGCAGCATTGTTCTTTCCGGTATATATCACCTTGATCAGTGTGGTATTCAGCACTACGGGCTCTGTACAGGTTCTGGGCGTTTTCCAATATTTGAAGGAAATCATGATTTTTCTTGCTATAATATGCTTCTTTGCTTACCACAGAGACTTTTCCTCTCATCCATTCAGGTTGGGTTTTATTGATTATTTATTCTTGGGATTTTACCTATTGGCATTCATATTCTTGTTGCTACCCATCGGGGAAGCTACATTTCTAAACAAAGCCCTTTATTTCAAAAACATTGTATTGATGGGGATTTTCTTCTTTTTTGGTAGAAATACACACTTTGATCTTAAAGAATCCCAGAATATTTTTAACGTTATCTTGTTCGTAGGACTGATGGCCTTTGGTTTGAACTTGTTCGAATTTCTCACCAACACACATTTTCAACAGCACACTGGGTACTCCATCTTCAATGAAAAAATAAACGAAATATATCCCACTGGAAATTATGGACTCACTTGGACATTTGAGACCCAAACAACAGGAAAGAGGTTTGCTTCATTTTTCTCAGACCCACTTGAGCTTGCCATATCCTCGCTCTTGATATTCTCTACAGCATTGATCATGTTTCTCACCACCAAAAGGGAAGATGCCGGCAAATACCTGCTACTTGTCTTCATATCCTTTTGCATCCTGATGTTTTCTTCTTCCAGGTCTTCTTTGGTTGCTTGGTTTGTAATGTGCTTGTATATAGCTTTTGTCTTCAGATTGTATAACATTATCTTTGCCGTAGGAGTCTTGACTTTTGGTTTTGCAGGATACTTTATATTCTTTGCCACAGAGGAGTTTCAATATTTCATCATTGACACAGTCACTTTCCAAAACAGCTCCTCACTTGGGCATGTGGTAGAATGGCTGGCAGCTATAGAGTCTATCATCCAAAATCCACAAGGTATCGGGCTTGCCATGAGTGGGAATGTAGGTTCGGTAGATGAGGAGCTGAGAATCGGTGGGGAAAACCAATTTCTTGTATTCGGAGTGCAGCTAGGAGTTTTGGGAATGTTTCTTTACATCTTGATACTCATTGCGTCTATCATCTACTGTTATAAGGCATTTTTTATGCTTAAGAACCTCAATGAAGCTAGGATTGCATTTATCGCTAGTACGGTGAAGTTTGGATGTTTACTCCCCCTTTTCACCTCTAACGCAGAGAAATTTCTGTTTGTGTCCCTATTGACTTGGTGGATGGTGGGATATACTGTCAATGCAATGCATAGGGTCAAATTAAATGCAATTCGCCATGTCTAAAATCAGAATAGGATTTGATACCCGTGATCTGTTTTTTGCCCAAACTGGGACAAGGACATTTACAGAGGAGCTACTTTGGGAGATAAAATCAGACCCCGAAGTAGAGCTTGTTGAGCTCGCTCCCAAGCGTGCCACCAAGCCCAAGGGGTTTTTCAGCAAAGCTTTGGTGCATTTTGCCTTTATCATTTGGAAGACATTCACGCTACCTCTCTTGGCAAGAAAAAACAGGGTAGATCACCTGATATGCCCAGATTATGTAGCTCCCTTTCTTTTTTTGGGTAAAATCAAGACTTATCCTGTTTTCCATGGCTGCAACATTTGGGAACTTCCTAAAAACTATAACCGAATTTGGCGTTTTTATTTCACTATTTTGGCAATCTATGGTCAAAAAAGAGCGGAAAAAATCATCACTGTCTCTGAGTTTTCCAAATCTAAAATCATCTCAGTCTTGGGAATAAACAAAGATAAAATTGAAGTGATACCTCTAGGTCCCAAAAGGACTGGTTCTGAAAGATATAGATCAGAAAAGGCACCTTCCAAATATTCTTTTGATTATATACTTCATGTTGGTGTATTGGATAAAAGAAAAAATCTGCCGAATCTTGTCAGGGCTTTTGGGGAAATCAAGGAAAAAAACATCCATTTGGTGCTTGTCGGTGGCCGTCCATCCAAGAAATCAATGGACAGTACTTCTGAAATCTCAGATGCCATACTCCGCTCAGGGTTGGAACACCGGGTTCATCTGACTGGATATGTTCCAGATCAGGAACTTTCTGGATATTACCAAAATGCCCGGGCATATGTATTCCCATCAAGTTACGAAGGTTTTGGGATTCCCGTGTTGGAAGCTTACAGCTATGGATTGCCACTGATCGCCTCATCGGAAGGTTCCCTGCCGGAAGTAGTCCGGGGAGGAGGATTACTCTTTGACCCTTCATCCGAACAGGAGATAACAGATAAAATCAATGAAATACTAACCATAGATGAGTTCCAGTCACATAAACTACGGCAGGAACAAGCCAAAGTATTGGCATGGTATAACTGGCACAACTCTTGGAAAACCCTTAAAAAAACAATTAAAAATGCTTCATAAAAGGATTCTCATCCTACATAGTAGTTCCGATTTGTATGGTGCAGGAAGAAGTCTCCTTAGATCTTCGAAAGCATTAGTCAACGAAGGTTACCATATAAAAGTATTGCTTTCAGATGATGGTCCCTTATGTGAAAGCATTAAGGAGTTAGGTGGGGAAGTGGAAATATTGCGCTTAGGAATATTGAGAAAAAAATACCTTAAACTATTGGGATTGATCAACAGGTTATATTACCTGTCCGCTGCAATATGGAAAATCTACAAAATGATCAAAAGGGAAAACTACCCTATAGTGTATTCCAATACCTCAACAGTCCTCGCTGGTGCATATGCAGCTAAGTTGGCTAAGGTAAAGCATGTAAACCATGTCAGAGAGATTGTCCTGTCGCCACAGGTCTACAAGAAATTTATCACTTCATCACTGAAGCAAACCAGTGATCTTATCATCTGCGTTTCCAATGCTGTGTTGGAAAATTACCCCCCACTGAAAGCTGCAGGAACTGCTAAGGTGATCTACAATGGAATTGATTTTGAAAAATACTATAGCAACCAGAAAAATGAAAATGAACCATTTACCGTTACTACTATCGGTAGGATCAACCCGGGCAAAGGGCAATTGTTTTTCCTCAAAGTAATTAACGAAATCATAAAGGAATATGGTAATGTCAATATAAAATTCCAGATCGTGGGTGACCCATACACTGGCTATGAATACATCCTAAAGGAAATACTTGATTATATAGAACAAGAGAATCTTGGTGATTATGTAGATTACTTAGGATTTAGAAAAGATATCCCCGAAATCTTAGCCAATTCTGATCTTTTTATATTACCATCAAACGAGCCAGACTCTCTTCCCAACGTAGTGCTGGAAGCAATGTCTTCCAGCTTGCCTGTGATTGCTACACTCTCCGGTGGGGCTTCAGAAATGGTTGTTCTAGGGAAATCAGGCTATCTTGTAGAAATTGACAATATTGAACAGACAAAAAACGCTGTAATGCAGCTCTATTTCAATAGAAATGAATCCAAAGCAATGGGTTTGGAAGGAAGAAAAATTGTTGAACAAAAATTCAGCCTTGAGCGATATGAGCAAGAATTGTTGAAAGCTATAAACGCACTATACCAATAGACTTTTTTGACAAAATTTGATGCCTCAAGAATTCTTGATAATTTAGTTTTTGAACATTCAATATAAATAAAATAAGGAGGCAAACAATTCGTATTAGACATATTATATTTGCCTTTTCAATGGAAAGGCCCTTCATGAACGATATCCACAAAACTAACCAACAGAAAGTATTGATAAAAAACATTGATTATAAACCTTACATAAATCCCGAGGTTGATGCCAGGTATTATTTACAACTTCCTCCCGAAAAAACCATCATCACAATGATCTCTCCCCTCAAAAGGGACTGTGGCCATTGCTTTTTTTTGGAGGTGGCAAGAAAAATCGTGGAAATCTATGAAAATGCCCATTTTTTGATTGTTCATCAAGAGATTGACCTAGATTTCCAAAAGGAATTTAACTCGATAAAAACCTCATACAACCTTCGTGGAAGGTTCGATATAATTAAATTCAAGGACGAAATACCAGATATTCTAAAAGCATCAGATATCTTTGTATTTCCGATGGCGATAGAAAATGAATTTCCCCAGATAATATTGAAAGCCATGGCGACGGGATTGCCGGTTGTAAGTATAAAATCAAATCTTTTTCAAAAAGTAATTTTGGATCAAGAAACAGGTTTTTTGATTGATAAAAATGATGTTGAATCCGCTTTTCAAAAAATCAGCCTCTTACTCGAAAATCCTGATCTTACCGAAAAAATGGGCAAATCAGGTCAAGAAAGAGTAATTCAACATTTTAGCAGATAAAATTTCGGGAAACGAAAAACATGTCAGAATCTTTAAAATCTTCTAATCTAAAAATTGCCATCCTAGGAGCAAAGGGTTATCCTTATGTCTATGGGGGCTACGACACCTTGGTCAAAGAATTGGGAGAGAGGTTACAGAAAAAAGGAGTCGAGGTCACTGTCTATTGCCATCGTGCACTTTTCAAGGATAAGCCCTCGCATGTAAATGGAATCAAACTGGTCTACACTCCAGCTATCGAAAGCAAAAGCTTGACGCAACTCACACATTCTTTTGTGTCCATGTGCCATGCATGTTTATCGGATGTTGATGTGATATTTGTAGTCAATTCCGGCAATGGGCCTTTTGGCATTATCTCAAGGATCTTCCATAAACCTACCGCCATCAATGTCGATGGGCTGGAGTGGCTGAGACCCAAATGGAAAGGGTTGGGATCCAAATACTTTTATTGGGCTTCAAAAATGGCCACAAAATTCTACGACCATATCATCAATGATTCCGTAGAAATGCAGAGAATCTACCTAGAGCTATTCAACGCAAAATCTACTGTAATTGCTTATGGCGCCAACCCTTCCCTGAGTTCTGATACTTCAAAAATCAGGAAATGGGATTTGGAAAATGAAAGCTACTACCTTATCGTCGGGAGGTTGGTTCCTGACAACAATGCCGACTTGATCATTCAGGGCTATGTGAAATCCAATTCTAAAAGGAAATTGGTGATCGTAGGAGATGTTCCCTACAAGGACGACTATGTGGATAACTTAAAATCCATTGAAGATGACAGGCTTTTGTTTACAGGATATGTTACCGATCCAAAAGAGCTCAAAGCACTGTATCACAACTGTTATGGCTATTTCCATGGACATGAATATGGGGGGACCAATCCTGCAATGCTCAAGGCAATGGGTTATGGGTGCGCAATTTTGGCTCTAAACACCGAATTCAACCAAGAAATGTTGCAAAATGGGAAACATGGTTGGTATTTTGAAAAAGATCTCAATTCAGTGGTGGAGATTGTGGATAAGGCTGAAAAAAAACCGGAAGAAATGAAAAAACTAAGGGAAACGGCACGCTCCGGCCTCACCCAAAAATACAACTGGGATCATGTCACAGACCAATACCTCCAAGTCTTCAAATCCCTCGCCGGGAAAAAATGATCAATCACAGATGAACACCAAAAACACAATGATAGAAAACTCATTAAAACAAACAGCTTTCTCACTGGCGCTTTGATTTCTGAATTATCTTAAAGCAAGCAATAAAACTCTCGGGCTATTAATTAACTTTGCTAAACCGAAAGTAGAGATAAAAGAATCATAAATTGAAAAACATCTTTGATTGCTAATCATCTTTATTAGAGCCAAAATAAACATGGGTAAATCAAAAACACAATGGATTTGGAGTCTGATCCAATCAATAAAACTGTGTGTTTTGTGTTTATCTGTGGTAATCCCTGTGAAATCCGCATAATCTGCTAGAGATTAGACTATGGAAAAAGAAATCATCTATACACCTGAAGCCCCCGCCCCTATTGGGCCATATAGCCAAGCAGTATTGGCTGGTAATACACTTTATATCTCTGGCCAGATCGCTTTGGATCCTGAATCAGGGGAATTGATCAATGAAAACATTACTGAAGAAACACATGCCGTCATGAAAAACCTGGAAGCCGTATTGAGACAGGCAGGTTTTGGATTCGTCAATGTAGTCAAATGCAGTATTTTTATCAAAGACATGGGGCAATTCTCAACCATCAATGATGCCTATGGCCAGTATTTCAAAACCAACCCACCTGCACGGGAAACAGTAGAAGTCAGCAGATTGCCAAAAGATGTCAACGTGGAGATTTCCTGCATTGCTGTAAAATAGTCTACAAAGAGAATCTATAGGATGCCTTTTTTTCCAACCCAAAGCGAAATACTGGTATCATCTCTCAGCAGCAAAGAGGTGATAAGTAATTTGGGAAAGGTCACTAAAGATGTGAATTTTTTGGCCTATGACAGAACACAAGAAGAAGGGCATTTATTCAATGGCACTATAAAGGAAAATAGGTTTAGCATTTCTCTGGTAATACAAAAAGCAGACAGCTTTCTCCCTTTGATCAAGGGAAAGATTGAAGATACCCCGATGGGATCTATTCTATTTTTGGAATATAGCCTATTTCCAAGTTCAGCTTTCTTTTTGGGGTTTTGGAGCTTTGTTTCCATGGGGTTAAGCATCTTTTTTGGTTTTTTCGCAAACCAAATTTGGTATGCCTTGATATGCGTCGTCTTTTGCGTACTAAACTATGCCTTTGCGTGGACACATTTCAACAGAAAAATCAAAAACTCCCAAAAGATTTTTCATGATATCCTAGAAATGAAAAAGACCGATTAATCAATTTATTTTATGGATTATGACCTTCAGGTAGTAATTTAGCAAGCCAAAAATAAAACTCTTAAATCTAAGAATATTATGAGCATTAGGATTGAAAAAGATACCATGGGGCCGGTAGAGGTGCCTGCAGACAAATACTGGGGTGCACAAACCCAAAGGTCTATCAATAATTTCAAAATCGGCGGTGAAAGAAACCGCATGCCGGTAGAAATCATCAGGGCTTTTGCCATTTTGAAGAAGTCTGCCGCCTTGGCAAATGCAGAACTTGGCGTATTGGCTCAGGACAAAGCCGATATCATTGCCAAAGTTTGCGACGAGATCTTGACCGGTCAGCACGACGATCAATTCCCCCTTGTCATTTGGCAGACAGGTTCCGGTACTCAATCCAACATGAACTCCAACGAGGTCATTGCATATAGAGCGCATGTATTGCTTGGTGGATCACTTGAAGATGAAAAGAAAAAAATCCATCCCAATGATGATGTGAACAAATCCCAATCTTCCAATGACACTTTTCCTACTGCGATGCATATTGCGGCATATAAAATGGTCTTGGAAACAACTATCCCAGGGGTAGAAAAACTGAGGGATACCCTGAAAGCAAAGTCTGAGAAATTTATGAATGTGGTGAAAATCGGTAGAACCCACTTTATGGATGCGACACCACTTACGCTTGGGCAGGAATTTTCCGGTTATGTAGCACAACTTAACCATGGATTGAGGGCATTGAAAAATACCCTTTCGCACCTATCCGAGTTGGCATTGGGAGGTACAGCAGTGGGGACAGGTTTGAATACCCCTAAAGGCTATTCTGAATTGGTGGCCAAGAAAATCGCTGAATTCTCGGGACAACCTTTGGTCACAGCACCAAACAAGTTTGAAGCATTGGCAGCGCATGATGCAATTGTAGAATCCCATGGTGCTTTGAAACAACTTGCAGTAAGCTTGATGAAGATTGCCAATGACATTAGAATGCTGTCTTCGGGTCCAAGATCAGGGATTGGTGAGATATTGATTCCCGAAAATGAGCCTGGGTCTTCCATCATGCCGGGCAAGGTAAATCCAACCCAAGTGGAAGCAATCACAATGGTCGCTGCACAAGTGATGGGCAATGATGTGGCAATTTCTATAGGTGGTTCAAATGGCCATTTTGAGCTGAATGTTTACAAGCCAATGATGATCGCCAACTTCCTCCAGTCGGCAAGACTTTTGGGAGATGCAGCAGTTTCTTTCAATGACAACTGTGCCATCGGTATCGAGCCGAATACGCCATTTATCAAACAGCATCTTGAAAACTCCTTGATGTTGGTGACAGCTTTGAATCCACATATAGGTTATGAAAACGCTGCTGCCATCGCCAAAAAAGCGCATAAAGAAGGCACTAGCTTGAGAGAGGCCGCTTTGGCATTGGGTTTACTTACAAACGAGCAATTTGACGAATGGGTAAAACCTGAAGACATGATTGGCAGTTTGAAATAATTATTTTCGAAGCAAGACAAATCAATGAATATGAAAAAAGTTATCAACACACTCGTTTTTGCTGTTTTACTCTCGGGATTTACAGCTAAGGCATCCTTTGCGGGAAAAGACAAAGATTCCCATAAGGCAGCTAGGGAAATCACTGCTGAAGATCTGAAAAGGTTTGAGGAAATCGATGCCAGGGTTTTGGAAATTAAGGAAATGGATTTCAAAGAATTGAGCAAAGCGGAAAGAAAAGAGATCCGGAATGAGCTGAAAGAACTCAACAAAGAAGCAAAGCAAAATGGAAATGGCCTTTACATCTCCACAGGTGCTTTGATCGTAATCTTGATCTTGTTGATCATTTTGCTTTAAGTAATTCCGTTTACTGATTAAATTTTAAGAGTTGGCTATTTTAAATTCGATTTAGAAAGGCCAACTCTTTTTTCTAGTTTTGAATGGTGAATTCACTTAAAAAATTCTACAGCTATCTCAATTTCCTTTCCTTTGACGTTGTCCTCGGAGCTACTGCCGGAATGGCATTTTTTGCCCACTTATTGGGTGTGTTTCTCATCCCTGAAATCTACCTGATTTTGGGATTGACGGTATGGATAATTTATACTTTGGATCATCTCATGGATGCCAAAAAGACCAAAACGCAACCCAGCACACCAAGGCATATATTTCATTTCCGGTATGGAAACCCTATTCAATTTGCACTGGTGATTGCATTTTTGTTGGTAGTTTTCATGTTGATTTTCCTCCCAAGTCTTCGCTTTTTGATAGTTCCCGGAATTGTCCTAGCTGGAGTTATTACTGTCAGTTTGGCTTTATTCTATTTCTTTGGAAGAAGAACCGCATTTTTGAAGGAATTTTTGATCGCGATATTCTATGTGCTGGGAATAACTCTGGCGCCTTTTTTACTCAAGGATACACAAATTCCCACACCATTTTTCTTGTTGGCAGCAGCGTATTTTCTTATAGCTTGGATCAATCTTCTGATCCTTTCATATCTTGACAGGGACTCTGACCAAAAAGATGGATTCAATTCTGTCCTCAATTGGGTTACACCAAGAAAATTAAACACATTCATTCTTTTTTTGGCAATCTTGGGGATACTTCTGTCATGCTACTTATTGATAAGTCAGGTATCTTATTTCCATATTTATACCAGTATCTTGCTCTTGATGCTGCTGATCCATGTTGTTTACTTTCTGGACAATAAAAAAAACAAGGAGACAATCAGAAAAATCTTGGAAGCAAGTTTTTTGTTGCCCTTGTTGGTTCTTTTATTTTAGGATTTCAACCGAAAAAATCACCAATCCTTCCCAATCAGTCCATTGACTAATTCGATGAAATATGTCCCATTGTAAGGACCGTACCAATTCATGCTGCGTACTTCATGGTATTCATAATCGTAATAGGCGTCGGGTGTGATATAACCAATATAGCCGCCATTGAAAGTGGTGACCATCAAGTTGAGCCCTCTGCTTTTGGCCAATTTTTCCCAGTCTTGCATAAAGGTTCCCGAAACCTCACCACTGGAACTTATCAACAGTGTGTTCCCTATCAAGACTGCGTCGAAGTGGGCATTGCTCTCTCCAAACGCAGATTCAAAAACCCATGGCTGCAGCCTGATATTTTTACCCAACCTGTATTGTGCCTCACGCAATGCTACGGGAAGACGGGTAAATCCAATTTTCTTTCTATCCACCGTTTCCTCTTCCTCTACATTGCTGATAGCCTGTTGAAAGACAGCCTCAGCAAAAGCCTTGGTATGTTCGGGCTGGTTGCCTGTGCGGGAAGGCCCTTGACTGCCCACTGTACCTGCCGCAAACAAGGCAAAGTCATACAATCCAGTTTCAAATTTATCCATCAGATAATGTGGATAGTCTCCAGACAGCCCCATGAATTTTACGGCCAAAGTGGTGGGATGTGCACTGTATGTCAAAAATGTGGCTTTTTCTCCCGTGCTTTTCCGGAAAACCAATTGTCTGATATATGGATCAACGGGATCTTCATGGACAAACCTGTTGTAAACCAGCGAATCTGTCAACGAAACCTGAAATGACACCGAGGCTGAATCTTGGCTTTCCAATGCATTCTGAAGCCCCTCTAAGGTCTTTTGTTCTAGCATATTGACAATACTTTCATCATAACCGCCAAAAGCAACTTTGCCCATCAAGCCGGGAATGTAGCCTCCAATCCCACTATGGGTGTGGGTAGCAGTGAAATAGATGAAGTCAATCGGCAGGTTTTCATTTTCAATTCTTTGCTTTATCCTGTCAGCCAAATAGGGATGGACGATAAGCAATTCGTAATTCAAAATCGCAACATTCTGCATTCCATTTCCTATCACCAAAGCCCGAACGAAGCTACTATCCAGCACAAAATCATAATTTCCCCTAGGGGCATATCCTACCAGATTTGCAGGTTCAGCTGGAGTTGCATTGATTTTGGACCAACCTACTAGCCAAGAATCACCCTCGGAAGAATCAGGTTTAAGGTCTTGAAGCTTAGAAATAGTCTCTAGATAATACGCTTTTGTTTTGTAATCCGACCGATCAATGGTACTTGTCAACAATACACCCAACAAGGCGATAGCAAAAAGCACAATGAAAATTGTTGATAGCGTCTTTTGAAGCATAATTGTGTTTTGGGCAGATATCGAATGGCGATTTTAGGTAAATCAATTGTAGCTCTTTTAGTAAGCCAAAGTCTGGTTATTCAATTCCACGTTGAAATTTACTTTAGCACCCAAAGCCTCAAATACTTTCATGATAGTCTCTAACCTGGCACTTTTGGTACTATTTTCAATTTTTGAAATTTGTGCTTTTTGCACACCGACTAATTGTCCCAACTGTTCTTGGGTTAGATTACGTTCTTTCCGAGCTTGTTTAATAGCATGACCAAGAAGGTCAATTCTCAATTCATTTTCAAAGGCTTCCCTCTTGGTAGTTCCACGTTCTCCCAGGTGCTTATCGATCATTTTGTCAAGCGATATGGCTTTCATTTCATTTTCCTTTGCCATGATTATTTTGTTTTATTGTTCAGATACAATTCTCTGATTTTTTCTGCCTTCTTTATCTCCTTAATTGGTGTTTTTTGAGTTTTTTTCAATAAACCGTGAGTAGCAACAACCAATTTGTTCATGCCATCTGATTTATCCCAAAACGCAAATAGCCTATATGCCTTTCCTCTGTACAATGTCCTAAACTCCCATATCAAGTCTGTTAGCTTTTTGAAGAGTTCATGATCATTCACGAATTGAGCTTTCTTAAGGTTGTAGTAGACTTTTTCTCGGGCTTTTTCGTCCAACTCCCCTAAAAACTCAACTGCATCAGGCAATAAATCTATTTCAAAGTTTGATTTCATTGAAATGCTTTTTCAAAAATACCAACAATTTCCCAATAAGGAAACTATTGGTTTGTTTTTATTTTAAGATATTGATCCTTATATCAATAAATCAAAAGAAAGATAAATAAGACTTCTTAGTATTCAAAAGTACCGTGAGCTCCCTGAACGGTAACTTTCTTGCCTTCATGCGGCACTACCCTTCCGATGATTTTCGCATCTACGCCAAACCCTTCGGCGATATCAATGACCTCTTCGGCATATTTCTCATCAAGGTAGATTTCCATTCTGTGGCCCATGTTGAACACTTTATACATTTCTTTCCAATCTGTACCGCTCTCCTCCTGGATGATTTTGAACAATGGTGGTGTTTCGAAAAGATTGTCTTTGATCACATGCACATTATCCACAAAGTGTAAAACTTTGGTCTGTGCACCACCGCTACAATGTACAATTCCATGGATCTGTGGCCTAAGATATTTCAATACATCCACCATGATCGGAGCATAGGTCCTCGTAGGGGAAAGTACCAGCTTTCCAATATCTACAGAAGTACCAGGTGCGGCATCTGTAAGGTTGTATTTTCCTGAATAAACCAAGCTTTCGGGTACTGCCGGATCGAAGCTTTCGGGGAATTTACTTTTCAATACTTTGGAAAAAACGTCATGACGGGCAGATGTAAGCCCATTGCTGCCCATTCCGCCATTATAAAAATCTTCATAAGTAGCCTGCCCGTAAGATGAAAGTCCAACCACTACATCTCCCGCTTTGATCTGATCGTTTGAGATCACTTCGTCTCTGCGCATTCTGCAAGTCACGGTGCTATCCACAATGATCGTCCTGACCAAATCTCCCACATCAGCCGTCTCTCCACCTGTCAAAACCACATTCACACCATTATCACGAAGCATTTGGAGCACTTCCTCAGTGCCATTGATGATGGCAGAGATGACTTCTCCGGGCACGAGATTCTTGTTTCTTCCAATAGTGGAAGACACCAAAATGTTGTTCACAGCTCCCACACATAGTAGGTCATCTGTGTTCATGATAATCGCATCTTGGGCGATTCCTTTCCACACACTCAAATCCCCGGTCTCTTTCCAGTACATGTAGGCTAATGCCGATTTAGTCCCTGCTCCATCTGCATGCATGATGTTGCAATACTCAGGATCATTGCCCAATGTATCTTCTACAATTTTACAAAAAGCCTTGGGAAAAAGACCTTTATCCAACTTGGAAATTGCCTGGTGAACATCCTCTTTGGACGCAGAAACACCGCGCTGCATATACCTTTCGTTCATGGGGGTAGATGGGTTGTTTATATGGGAGACAAAGGTAATGATAAATTGGGGATTGGAATAACCTGTTACCATTTATCGTAGTCAAATAGCTTTTAGCCAAAAATCTTCAAGGGTTGTCACTTAATCGCCTTGGTCGGTGTCCTCACCGACCAATCCACCTAAACAGGCAACCCTCGAAGGATTCCTCGCTTTCAAATTGATAATAGTGGTTTTCATTGGTATATATCGGAATCAGTAGATTGAAAATTATGTCCTTGGCAATTCTCCATAACCCAAAGAATTCCCAAGAGTTAATTGATTTTGGTCTTGGGATTCACATAAAAGACTAATTTTGCAGGATGATTGATCAGATAGATTTTACCAAACTGGAAATAGCACTTAGCAATACAAAGAAAAAAGCCGCTGGACTTTCCATCATCAGGCTCATATTGTTCTTTGGGATTTTGGCTGTTGCCATAGTGGGAATCAGCGAATTGAGATTGCTCTTGCTAATACTCCCATTCATGATTGGGATATTTGTCTATCTCATATTGGAATTCAACAAGCAAAAAGACAAAGAAGTCTTTCTGAAGGAATTGATCAGTATGCGGGGAGAGCTTCAGATGAGAAAGGAAAGAAAATTGCATGCCTTCGATCCTGGGGTAGAGTTTCAGGAAAAGAGCCATCCCTTCGCTAATGACTTGGACCTTTTTGGTGAGCATTCGCTTTTCCAGTTGATCAACCATACTGTCAACAAGGGAGGGAAAACCAAATTGGTCTCTTGGATGAAAAGTCAATTTGATCCACATACAGCCAAAGAGCGGAGTAAAAGCATCCAAGAACTCTCCCAAAAGGATGAATTCCTGCAAAGCTTTGAAGCTTTGGGAAGGGCATTTATCAAAAAGGAAAAGTCCAAAGTCGAATTTTATCATTGGCTGGAGTCTGCAGTTTCATTCAAATCTTGGCTTTTCATCCCGATGTTCTTAGGACCTATCGGTGGATTGGCGATGTTGATTGCAACTTTGTATTTTGGATTGGCATTTGGCTGGATTGGACTTTGGATACTTTTGGGTGGAGCATTTTTGGCAACCGTCTTCAAACCTCTGCAAGAAGCGGCAATGCTCATGCCCAACCAGGGAGATGTCAAGACTTTTACTTTTTGGTCTTCACTGCTTGTCAAGGAAGAATTTCAGGACAAAACTTTACAGACACTCCAGCATGCATTCAAGAATGAAGAAATAGAAGCACCAAAAGTATTGAAGTCACTCGAACAAAAAACATTTATGATCCAAAGCCGACTCAATATGGTCTATTTGGTTTTTAATTTTCTTTTTTGGACTGATATCTTTCTCTGGTGGAGATTGGTGTTGTGGAAGAACAAAAACGGCAATTATCTCAAGCATTGGGAAGAAAATTTAGATAAATGGCAAGTGTTGGTCTCATTGGCTTCATTCACGAAAGGGGAAAAATCCACCTGCAAAGTGAATTGGCTGGACCAAGAACAAATCAATGTCCGAAACATTTGCCATCCACTGCTACATCCCGATAAAGCTATAGGCAATGATTTTAGCATGGATGAAACCAAACAGGTCGTATTGCTCACGGGTGCGAATATGTCTGGTAAGACTACATTCATGCGGACATTGGGGATCAATATGGTTTTGGCAAACTTGGGATTGAGCCCATTCGCCAAGTCCTTTGAAATAGGCAATTTCCAACTTTTTACCAGTATGCGGAATTCGGATAATTTGGGTGAAAGTGTGAGTTCTTTCTATGCAGAGTTGGCGAGAATCAAATTGTTGTTGGATACAGCAGAGTCAGGGACAAAAGTTTTCTTTCTATTGGACGAGATCCTCAAAGGAACGAACACTGCTGATAGAATCCTGGGAAGTGAAGCATTGATCCGGCAGTTGTATCATGCAGGGGGAAAAGGGATAATTTCCACCCATGACATAGAACTCAGTGAATTGGATGAGAAACTCGATTATCTAGTGAACAAGAGTTTCCACAGTGAGATTACCGATAAAGAGATCCATTTCGACTATACCATAAAAGAAGGCCCATGCCCGAGCTTCAATGCGCACAAACTGATGGAACTCATGGGCATCCGCTTTGAGTAAATAGGGTCTGCTGAAAAAGTCAGATTTGCGTAAAATACGAGTTGGAGAAGTGAAGCCAAGGAAGTAGTCCCGATGTCGAAGCGTATCGGGATGAAGCTGGCTAACAAAACCAAGTCAATATACTACAAGGTTTTTGCGTTCATTTGCTGAAAAACCTTGCGCAAGATCATTCACTATATAAAATAACCCATACATTACCAGTTGGTTTTGTGTTTTTAAGCAGACCCTAAATAATGGTGTTGGCATAGTACTTGTTTAAGTTGGTATAAACCAATTATTTACTTTAACCAACATATTATGAACTCTTTATTGTATTTGATCGCAGTGATTTTGATTATAGGGTGGATCTTGGGATTCTTTGTATATAGTATTGGTGGATTGATTCACATACTATTGGTGCTGGCCGTGATTTCTATTTTGCTTAGGCTTATCGGTGGTAGAGCAGTATAGTTTTGTATTTTGATTTGAATATTACAAGCTCCAACTGGAGCTTTTTTTATTTGCGGATTTAGAATCCTCATATGATGCAGCATCGATTTAACCACAGAGAACACGAAGGTTTCACTATGCTCACAAAGTCTCAACATAGCGTAAAAATCATAGTGTCCCTTGTGCAATCCTGATGTCCCTTGTGGTAAAACTGCTGGGATCAAACCACAGAGAACGCGAAGGTTTCTCAAGGATCACAAAATCTCAACATAGTGCAAAAACCATAGTGTCCCTTGTGGTAAAACTGTTCTGGGATCAAACCACAGGGAATGCGAAGGTTTCTCAAGGATCACAAAGTCTCAACATAGTGCAAAAACCATTGTGTCCCTTGTGCAATCCTGGTGCCCCTTGTGGTAAAACTGCTGGGATCAAACCACAGGGAATGCGAAGGTTTCTCAAGGATCACAAAGTCTCAACATAGTGCAAAAACCATTGTGTCCCTTGTGCAATCCTGGTGTCTCTTGTGGTAAAACTGCTGGGATCAAACCACAGAGAACACGAAGGTTTCTCAAGGATCACAAAGTCTCAACATGGCGCAAAAACCATAGTGTCCCTTGTGCAATCCTGGTGTCCCTTGTGGTAAAACTGTTCTGGGATCAAACCACAGGGAATGCGAAGGTTTCTCAAGGATCACAAAGTCTCAACATAGCGTAAAAATCATAGTGTCCCTTGTGTAATCCTGATGTCCCTTGTGGTAAAACTGCTCTGGGATCAATCCACAGTGAATACGAGGAGTTCTCAATGAACACAAAGTCGCAAAACTACATCTGACTATAGCTAAGACTCTGCTTTTGATTTTAATTCATTTTCAACAGCAACAAAAAAGGTGATCCGTTTCCAGATCACCTTTTGGATTATAGGTTCAATATATTATAGCTTAATCAAAGCGATCCAAATTCATCACTTTGTCCCAGGTTTTGACGAAATCCCTTACAAATCTTTCCTTCGCATCATCTTGGGCATACACTTCTGCTATCGCACGAAGCTGTGAATTGGATCCAAAAATCAAGTCTACCCTGGTTCCAGTACGCTTCACTTCACCAGTCTTGCGGTCATGTGCCTCAAAGACATCCGCCTCTTTTCTTGAAGGAGCCCAAGCCACACCGCTATCCACGAGATTCACAAAGAAGTCATTGCTCAAAGTACCAGGCCTATCAGTGAATACTCCATGTTTGGATTTTTTGAAATTGGCATCCAACACACGCAACCCGCCTAACAAAACGGTCATTTCAGGAGCACTCAATTCCAGTAATTGCGCCTTGTCTATCAACATCTCTTCATCAGAAACGGTAAATGCCGCCCTGCGATAGTTTCTGAACCCATCGGCCTCTGGCTTCAACCAATCAAAAGACTCTGCGTCGGTCTGCTCTGCTGTGGCATCTGCTCTTCCCGGTCTGAAAGGAACCTCTAGAGCAAATCCACCATCTTTGGCGGCCTTTTCGATCCCTGCACAACCACCCAAGACAATCAAATCTGCCAAAGATATCTTCTTGTTTCCAGTCTGTGAATTGTTGAAATCACTTTGGATTCCTTCAAGAATACCCAATACTCTTGAAAGTTGCTCCGGTTGGTTTACTTCCCAATCTTTCTGCGGAGCCAGACGGATACGAGCACCATTGGCGCCGCCTTTTTTGTCCGATCCACGGAAAGTAGATGCAGATGACCAAGCCGTATATACCAATTCAGAAACAGAAAGACCCGAAGAAAGTATTTTTGCTTTCAAATTGGCAATATCCTCTCCATTGACCAACTCATGATCTACGGCTGGAATTGGATCTTGCCAGATCAAATCTTCAGCTGGCACCTCCGGTCCCAAATAGCGGGATTTTGGTCCCATATCTCGGTGGGTCAATTTGAACCAGGCACGTTTGAAAGCATCCGCAAATTCTTCTGGATTTTTGTGAAAATGCTCTGATATTTTTCTGTACTCAGGATCCATCTTCATAGCCATATCGGCAGTTGACATCATGATATCTACTTTGATCGATCCATCTTCAGCATCTGGTGCATGATCCTTTTCAGCCAAATTCTTTGCCGCCCACTGGTGCGCTCCTGCCGGACTTTTGGTCAATTCCCAATCATAGCCAAACAACACATCAAAATAACTCATATCCCATGTCGTGGGGGTAGGAGTCCAGGCCCCTTCCAAGCCACTCGTAATGGCATCCCTGCCTTTTCCACTTTTGAAACTACTCTTCCATCCAAAACCCATTTCCTCGATTGCTGCAGCTTCAGGTTCTGTACCTACCAGTGCCGCATCCCCAGCTCCGTGTGCTTTCCCAAAAGTATGTCCTCCAGCTGTCAATGCCACAGTCTCATAGTCATTCATAGCCATTCTCTTGAAAGTTTCCCGAATGTCCCTTGCAGAAGCCAATGGATCTGGATTACCATCCGGCCCCTCGGGATTTACATAGATCAAACCCATCTGAACTGCTGCCAATGGGTTTTCAAGATCACGGTCTCCCGAATAGCGGCTATTCTCTTTATCGCTTGTTGCCAACCATTCTTTTTCTGCTCCCCAGTAGATATCTTCCTCAGGTTGGAATATATCTTCTCTACCTCCACCAAATCCAAAAGTTTTCAGCCCCATGGATTCTATGGCAACATTCCCAGCCAAGATGAACAAGTCTGCCCAGGAAATCTTATTTCCATATTTCTGTTTTATCGGCCAAAGTAACCTGCGGGCCTTATCCAAATTGCCATTATCTGGCCAACTGTTCAATGGAGCAAACCGCTGATTTCCTGTACCGGCACCACCCCGTCCATCTCCTGTACGGTAAGTCCCAGCACTATGCCAAGCCATACGGATCATCAAAGGTCCATAATGACCATAATCCGCAGGCCACCATTCCTGCGAAGTGGTCAAAACCTCTTCTAGGTCTTTTTTCACCTGTGGCAAGTCAAGCTTTTTGAATTCCTCTGCATAATCAAAATCATCCCCAAGCGGATTCGATTTTGGGGCATGTTGATGCAAAATGTTTAAATTCAATTGGTTCGGCCACCAATCTTGGTTCATCGTTCCACCATTTCCCAATTGTGTGTTGGCTCCATGCATGACAGGACATTTGCCTCCTCCATTTACATTGTGGCCCATGCTACCGTCTTCATTGATTTTTTCCATATCGTATTTGATTTTATTGTTGATTTATAGAATCACTAAATTATGTAATATGTTTGTTATCGTAATATTTTTTCGATTGATAAAATCTATGAATCTTGTCTGTTTTCTATGCAATCCAAAATACATAAAAGCTTGCGCAAATACAATGATGCCAATCAATCTCTCCCCACAAACTCCAAGAGATCAGCATTACACAACTCCATCGAATTGATAATCGGTGTTTGGATACTTTTGAAGTAGAAGGCTTCGATTTCCGGATTTTATCATAGGTCTGGGTTAATTTCAGTGGACACTTCTTCCAATTCTGATTTCGGGACAACAATCGCAGGAAAAATGATTTAACAATTCTTTTTTCCTTATTTTTGGGCAAACAAACAAAAGCTTTTCAGTGCAACAGAATTATCAACAGAAGGTATTGGGTATACTTGGTGGCGGACAATTGGGACGCATGGTGATCCAATCGGCCATCAATTACAATATAGATATCCATATTTTGGATCCTGATCCAAACGCTCCCTGCAAGGCAATCGCACATCGATTTACCCAAGGTTCATTGACGGATTATGAGACAGTTTATGCTTTTGGTAAAAACTGCGACGTGATTACAATAGAAATCGAAAGTGTAAATACGGATGCTTTGCAAAAACTGGTCGATGAGGGAAAGGAGGTTTATCCACAACCACATTTGATCAAACTTATACAAGATAAAAGGGCACAAAAGCAGTTTTACAAAGAGCACCAAATCCCAACAGCAGATTTTATACTGACTGCGAACAAAGAAGAGGTCTTGAAAAATGCAGATTTTCTTCCTGCTGTCAACAAGCTTGGAAAGGATGGTTATGATGGTAGGGGTGTTCAAATTTTAAGAACAGCTTCAGACTTGGACAAAGCTTTTGAAGCTCCAAGTTTGCTTGAGAAACTCATAGATTTTGAAAAGGAACTTGCGGTGATTGTGGCCAGAAACAAAAGAGGTGATTTGGTTGCTTACCCTTCGGTAGAATGTGCTTTTCATCCAACTGCCAATTTGGTTGAGTTCCTGTTTGCCCCTGCTTCCGTAAGTGCGGAAATAGAAGAAAAAGCAAAAAAAGTAGCAGTAGAAGTCATTGAATCATTGGGTTTGGTGGGGATTTTGGCAGTAGAGCTTTTTGTGACCAAAAACGGAGAGATCCTTGTCAACGAAATTGCCCCGAGACCACATAATAGTGGCCACCATACCATTGAAGCGAATTTCACTTCCCAATTTGAGCAGCACCTTCGTACAGTGATGAACATGCCACTTGGCAATCCTGAATTGAGGATGCCCGCAGCTATGGTGAACTTACTGGGTGAAGAGGGATATACAGGAAATGCAGTCGTGGAGGGCATGGATGAGGCCATGGCAGAAAAAGGGGTGTACGTGCATCTGTACGGCAAAAAAACAACAAAGCCATTCAGAAAAATGGGGCATGTAACCATTTTGGATGAGAATATAGAGAAGCTCAAATCAAGAGCCTTGAAAATCAAAGATTTGATAAAAATAAAAGCATAAATTATGAGTAAGCAAGTAGGAATCATCATGGGAAGCAAGTCTGATCTGCCAATTATGTCAGAAGCTGCCAAAGCACTTGAGGAATTGGGAGTGTCTTATGAACTTACGGTAGTTTCCGCGCACCGTACACCACATAGAATGCTAGATTATGCAGAGTCTGCAAGAAAAAGAGGTCTGAAAGTTATCATTGCAGGAGCTGGAGGTGCTGCCCATTTGCCTGGAATGGTCGCTTCTTTGACTTCGCTTCCGGTGATTGGGGTTCCTATCCTTTCTTCCAATTCCATAGATGGCTGGGACAGTATCCTTTCGATCCTGCAAATGCCCGGTGGAATTCCTGTAGCTACAGTAGCCCTCAATGGCGCAAAAAACGCCGGTATTCTTGCTGCTTCGATCATTGCAGCTTTTGATCCAAAAATCGCCGAAAATATGGATAACTTCAAAAAAGACCTCAAACAAAAAGTGGAAGATTCGGCAAGGGAAATTGAATTGAAAGGCTGGAAAGACAGTCTGGGGGATTAGGGGTTAGTTACTGGGGGATTAGTGATTGGTTAATTAAGTTGTCAGTTGGATTAAGTTCAAAACCTCTAAACTCTAATCGAAAGTTGGTTAATAAGTTATTGGGAAAATAGGGATTGGTTGATTGGACAATTTATGGTTTTTAATACACAAATAACTAATCTCCAATCAACTAAATAAAGTATTAGCGTATTTTCAAAAAAAAATCACAAAAGAAACCAACATTAAGTCATGGATCTCAATAGAATTGTAAAGTTTAAAATCGGCAAAGAAGATTGGGAAATGCCACTGGGAGTGCTGTTGTTGCTCGGTGGGATTTCTTTATTGCTGATAGTCGGAGGACTTTATATGGGGTTCAAGTTTGGTGAAAATATGCAATAGCAGCTTACACAAATAAGCCCCAGCCATCGTCATAGCGATCTGCACTATCAAACCCTTTGACCCATTCCCTAAATAGGATCTTGAATTCATCCAAGGCATCCCGAAGCAATTGCAAATGCTCTTCAGCATGGGTTTCTTCCAAAGACAATTGAAAAATCAAACTTCCCAATGACCTTGCGTGGACTTTCATGATGACAGCATTTTCCATTTTTATCACATAGCTGTCCACAGCATGCGCACCGGAAAATTTAGCTCCCAAAACGGCAGCACTTTCCATCATCAAGGAACCATACAGCTCGCTCCTTGCTTCATCGAGCGATCCCACCAGTGCCAAAGTCAATTCAAAAATATCCCTACTTTTTATCCAAAGTGGATGTTTTTTCTTTTCATCCCTTTCTCTTTGAAATTCAGCTTCATCGTCTTCATCATAATCATCATCGTCAAAATTGTCCCACATGGTCAAAGAATTTAGTTTTACTAAATATTAAGATTGTAACACTAAAACAAGATAGAAAACTTTGTCTAAAAAAATCTAAAAAAGAAGGGTTGATAAACTTTTGTTGAAAGCTTATCAACCCATTGTTTTCCATTAAAATGGCAACACATCTCCTTCGTCGCTGGAAAACGAAGTCACATCTGGCATTGCCGCAGGGCTTTGTGCCTGGGTGTTCGGGGCAGCTGCTCCACCTTGTTTGTCTACTTTCCAAGCTTTCACATCCGTGTACCATCTGCCGTTGTACTCCCGGCTTTCTATCTCAATACCTGCGGTAACCTGATCACCTTCTTGCAAATTGAATTGGTCGATTTTATCACCCCAAACAGTCAAAGCAACTTTTTTTGGATAATTACCATCTGTCTCCAAAATGTAATCCTTCTTTTTCCAGACACCATTTCTACCATTTCCACTTTGCTCAGCCATTACCTGAACAATTTTCCCGTTGATTTCCATATATATATGTTTTATTGTTTTTCTCTGAAAAACGAAGGTACTAAAATCAGTCAAGAAACACCATTTTAGATAATGTGTATCCTGTTAAAAAAGTCGAAATTTTCCGAGTCTGTGTACACCGGACAATTCATCTGGTCACTGACAACGAGCAACTTCCCGACCACAAAAATAGAAAATCAAAAAATACATCCCCGTAAAAAATTCCCTGCACAATTTTTGAGTAAAAATGCACGTGGACTGATTTGGATTCAATCGGGGAAAACAATGTCTCCAGCCAAATATTATTTCATAAAACCAAGCCTGAACAACCATTTAAAGGTATTTGCTACGCGTTTGCTAGGTGGTTTGTCCAAAAAAATCGATTCATCTATTGCAAGTGTGTTTATGAATCTATACATTTGATTACATTCGTAAATATTGTTTCATTCATAAATATATAATATGGCATAAACCTCTACGTTATTTAAAAGTCGATAAACATGAGTAAAAGGATCAGTCCTAAAGACAGCGAACTAATAACACAATACAGAGGTGGTAGTGAGGCTGCATTTGAAGTGTTGGTGGAAAAATATCAATCCAGGGTATATACGACCATCTATTTGATCGTAAAGGATCAAGGAGTTGCAGAGGATCTATTGCAGGATGTATTTGTCAAAGTAGTTCAGACACTCAATTCAGACAAGTACAATGAAGAGGGAAAATTTCAGCCATGGCTAATGCGGATTGCGCACAATTTGGCTATTGATTACTTTAGAAAGAGCAAACGCTATCCAACCATCATCATGGAGGATGGCGGAAATCTATTCAATACCTTAAAATTTGCAGAGGAAACAGTCGAGGATCTCAGAATCAAAGAAGACACCTTGGAGTTAGTCCGCAAATTGATTGATGAACTGCCTGATACCCAAAAACAGGTGTTGATCATGAGACATTACATGGATTTGAGTTTTCAGGAAATTGCCGAACAGACAGGAGTCAGTATCAATACTGCCCTGGGCAGGATGCGCTATGCGCTGATCAACATGCGAAAAAAAATGAAACAATTGAACATAGCCTATGACAAAACAATTTACCCCAAATGACTTGGTAAGATATATCTACCAAGAAATGAGTGAGGGAGAGAATGAACTTCTAGTGCAGGCCTTACATCAGGATGAGTCTATGATGGAAGAATACTTGGAAATGCTGAGCGCGATCGAGAAGTTAGACCTAATCATTCTTCACCCTTCCGAAAAAGTAGTAAAAGCCATTCTTAAGAAGGCCAAATCTACGGGACTCGAAAGAGTTTGATCCTTTTAAATAAACCGGTAAGCCTGATGATATATTCTTCAGGCTTTTTTTATCCCAAAAAAATCAAGGAACATGGACCTGTAGAAATGCTGCAGTCTTACCAATCAAATCTATAATGACAGGCTGTGGGAAACTATGGCCTGCTCCATCGATATATTCCCGATAATGTGGCACTTTACTCCCAACTAACTTTTCCTCCAATCGATAACTCTGGGATACAGGCACCACATTGTCGGCTGTTCCATGAAAAAACACAGTGGGTACGGAAGACGATTTGACAAAATTCGTTGGACTGGAATTGGCATAGCCACTTGGATTGCTGCTGGGAGAGCCCCCAATAAGCGCCTCAAGCAATGCAGTAGTCAGAAAATTGAAACCATGAAAAGTTTTGAAATCCGTCGGTGGAAAAAATGCAACAGCAGCTTTTACCAATCCATTCCCGTTGTGTTTGTAACTATGCAAAAGTGCCAAATGCCCTCCGGCACTTCCTCCTGCCAAAACTACATCTTCCCCCACATCCCAATCACCTAAGCGTGACTTCACATAGTCCATCATACTTTGGATATCTTCCTCCTGGTTGGGAAACTGATTGCTCCTCGTGGTGATATTGTATAGCCTATAATTGACAGCGACGAAAGCATAATCCTCAAACACTGCCTCCATCAACGGCTTGATCTGCGCAAATTCGGATTTATCACCATCTGTCCAGCCACCTCCATGTACCCAAATAAATAATTTGGTCTTGTCCGATGACCTATTTGCCGGAAGGTAGACATCCACAACTTGCCTAGGGTGGTTTCCATATGGATCATCTTTGATTTCTACAGCCACACTGGGATCCAAGTTCAAAGGTGGCTCTCCGGGATCGGCGCAAGCATTTACGAGCAAAATTGAAACGAATATCAATTTGAATATGATCCTACTTATGTTTGCCCTATCCATAATTTAGAATAACTTTTAGCCGGTTCTTTAACTATCTTGTTGTAAATAAATAAATTCTGACTCGTAAATCAACTAGAAGCTTGCTATTTTTAAAAACCAAAAGAAAAAGGAATGTTAAAAAAAGAAAGATATCAGAATTTCATAGATCATTTTGAGGAAAATATGCCTGTTGCTGAGACTGAATTGAGCTACGAAAATCCATTTCAGTTGCTTGTGGCAGTAGTCCTAAGTGCCCAATGCACAGACAAAAGAGTGAATATCGTTACCAAGACCTTATTTCAGCACTTCCCAACTCCAGAACATCTTGCAAATACACATTTTGATGAACTATTTCCTTATATCAGAAGCATCTCCTATCCAAACAACAAGACGAAGCATTTGATCGGATTGGGAAAAATGCTTGTAAATGACTTTGGGAGTGAAGTGCCATCTACGGTAGAAGAGCTTGTCAAACTTCCGGGAGTAGGGCGCAAAACTGCGAATGTGATCACTTCAGTTGTATGGAACCAACCGAATATGGCTGTTGATACCCATGTCTTTAGGGTTTCAAAAAGATTGGGTTTGGTACCTCAAAATGCCAAAACACCTTTGGAAGTCGAAAAGCAACTGATCAAAAACATCCCATCGAAGTATGTACACAAAGCACATCACTGGCTAATCTTGCATGGACGATATGTCTGTCTGGCCCGTAAGCCCAAATGTGAGGAATGTACCATCACACATTTTTGTAGGTATTTTGAAAAAAGCAACAATATCAAATCAAGCGTACAAACCCCCTAGAGAAAGCTTACATGTGTGGCATCAACCTGCTCATCAATCCGGAAACCAATGGAGAAGTTGCCATCCGAAAAATGATGCTGGCAACTCAACATCGGGGACCTGACCACTCAAATTACTCCAAAATAACAGACAATATCTGGATAGCTGGCAACAGGTTAAAAATCCTAGATCTTGGTGATACTTCCAACCAACCAATGTGGTCTGAGGACAATCGTTCGGTCTTGGTATGGAATGGCGCACTCTACAATTATCAGGATTTGAGAAATAAGCTTATTGATTTGGGGCATACCTTTCATTCCAATTCGGATTCCGAAGTTCTTCTACAATGGCTTGGGCATTATGGTGCCGATAAGATAGCCTCACTCAAAGGTATGTTTGCCTTTGTTTTTATCAATTTGGAAACCCGGAAGATCATCATCGCCAGAGACCCTTCTGGAGAAAAACCTCTTTATTTTCGTAAAAATGGAATCCTATGGCACATTTCTTCCGAAGCAAAAGGCGTCTTGGCGGGATTGTCTAAAATTCCCGAAATAGACAAGCATCAATTTCTGCCCTATTTTTACTCCAGACACTCTTTTCCGGACAAAAGTTTCTATAAAGAAGTACAACAGTTACTTCCAGGAAATGGCATCATTTTGAACTTTGAAGGGGAAGAAATAGATGGTTTTCACTGGACGCATGCAAAAACGGAAAAGATTGCCCCCGAACAAAAAGTGTTTGAGGACAAACTGAAGGATGCCGTATTGAAGACTTTTCATGCAGAAAGACCTGTGGGATTGATCCTTAGTGGCGGCGCAGATAGCAGTTTGCTATACAGGTTATGGATTGAGGAGACTGGTACACCTACCCCAACTTTCACAGCCGCATTTGAACCAAAACTTCAGCAAAAGTACAATGATCCGGCTTTTGCGAGAGAGTTGACAAGCAAGTATGGGGATTTCCACAATGAAGTGCTCATAACGCCCGAGAAAATCAGAAATCATTGGGATGAATATATCCTAGGGATGGATCAGCCTATTGGAGACAGTGCTGGTATCTTAACTTGGCTGATAGCCAAGGAGGCAAAAAAAAGCGTAAAAGTCCTCATCTCTGGAGCTGGGGCAGATGAATTGTTTGCTGGCTACACGAGACATCTGGCTTTCGGGGAATTCCTCAAAAAGCTAAATTTCTATCTCAAGCTGAAGCAATGGACTGCAAACCTTCCGCTTCCCAGTCCATATAAAAAATTCCTCAAAAGCATTGAATCGGATCCCAGAAGGACATTTATCAACTTTGCTTCCCTCCAAAATATCCCTGAGGAAGATTTCCCAAAGTTTCTGGCTTGGTATCCCAATAGCCCATCCACATTTCAGAATGCCCTCAATTTTGACAGAAGTTATTATTTGGTCAATGATGTCCTCAAAATCCATGACAATGCTTGCATGGCACATGGGATAGAAGGCAGATCTCCTTACCTGGATTATGATTTGATCGAGTGGGCAACAAGCTTTTCGGAAGAGCAATCACTGATGCATTTGGGAAAAAAAATGATCAAAGAAGCCTTGACAAGCAGAGGTTTAGGCAAAATAGCTTCCCGAAAGAAACTAGGCTTTGGCATGCCTATCAAGGAGTGGCTAGAAGATAATGAAGACTTTAGATACTGGGTGTTTGACGGCATTAGGGAAATGCATTCTGAATGGCATCCCCAATTCCCTGAAGAAATGCAGGCATTCACCAAGGCTCCCGAAAAAGTCCCCAAGGATGGATTTCTATTGGTATGGAATCTGTTTATCTTAGCAACTTGGCTCAAATACCAGCAATGAGAATAATCTATATCCATCAATATTTCCTCACACCAGAAGAAGGAGGCGCTATCCGCTCTTACCATTTGGCTAAAGGCATGGTAGATGCAGGTATTGCCGTGGATATAATTACAAGCCACAACAAGGGATATTATGATTTGAAAATCATAGATGGTATCCATGTGCATTATTTACCGGTGACATACCATCAAGAATGGGGCTTTTTCAAAAGAGTCAAATCCTTCCTCCGATTTGTCATGCTAGCCAAGAGCTGGGTTGCCAAGCTCCCAAGACCCGATTATTTGTACATCACATCCACTCCATTGACCACTGGCCTTATTGGACTTTGGACAAAGAGAAAATTTGCGATTCCCTACATCTTTGAAATCAGGGATCTTTGGCCTGATGCGCCGATCCAGGTTGGGGTGATTGGCAATCCCCTTGTAAAACAACTTCTTTATAATCTGGAAAAAAGGATTTATAAACATGCCATCAAGTGTATTGCCCTGTCTCCCGGCATAGCCAATACGGTAAGATCCAGGACAGAGACTCCTGTATATATTGTGCCGAATTTTTCTGACACTGGATTTTTCTATCCCCAAGACAAAAGTCCTAGAATTTTGCAAAAATATGGTTTGGAAGATCGGTTTACGGTAATTTACACAGGCGCATTGGGGCAGGTAAATGCCGTTGGGGAACTGCTTGAAATTGCGAAATGCTCCCAAGAGAATAGAAAAGATTACCAATTTGTCATTTTGGGCAAAGGTAGCCAGTTGGCAAAGCTATTGGATACCAGTGAAAAACTGCAATTGGAAAATGTCAGATTTGTAGCGTTTGGAAATAAGGAAAGAGTCGCTGATTTATTGTCAATCTCAGATATGGCTTTTATTTCATTTGACCATCTCCCTGTATTGAAAACCAACAGTCCAAACAAGTTTTTTGATGCCTTGGCGGCAGGGAAGGCCATTCTTGTCAACCACAAGGGCTGGGTGCATACCTTGACCAAAAAGTACGAACTGGGAATCTATCATGACCCCAATGACCCTGGACAAACTATTCGGAATTTTGATTTATTGACCGGAAAAAGCCAAATACTCAATAGATACCAACAAAATGCCCGAAAAATGGCGGAGCAGCATTTCTCCAAAGAAATTGCGATCAAGCGTGTGTTGACTATTATCGATGCCAAGAAATTTGGTGGGGAAATTACTGACGAGGTTTATATCCTGACAGCCTAAAAATTGATTCCGCATCTTGATTTTCCATCAGTTCATCAAGAGGGATATCATGGTTCATACGGTAATCATCCACAATGTTCCATCCAAGCCACCTTCCGATTCTTCCCGGCGCATCAGGGCTGATGACATCAGTGGCCGGAGCTTCCCCTGTATACTTCCTGATTTCAAATGGATTGGTTTCAAACAGCAAGTCATTTTCGATAAAATGTGACCAAATAAATTTCTCATTGGCAAAACAAGAAGCAACCTCTTCGGCTGTGTAACCAATAATAAAATCATCAGGCATACAGGGCAATATTGCCTTGGTAAAATGGTATGCTTTACCATAAAAAATCATTTCTGCCAATAATGAATTTTGGTTTGGGTCTACTTTGTTGTATTTAGAAGAAATCGCCGTGACTATCATCGGTACAATATAATCGCTTTCATAGCGATCGGCTATGTATCTGGGAAGGTCGGAAGGCTGGAATCTATGTTCTTTTGGGAGAAAATAATCCAAACCGATGACTATTATATCATCCGAAATGTAAAGGTCATTGCTAAATCCTGAGAGGAAGGTATAAACTTTGGGAACCTTAAAGTCCGGAAAGTAATATTTGATGTATGCAAAAGCATGGTTCAAGTCTTTCTCCAACTGATCCAACTCAGGAAAATTGCTTTTCACTTCTCCATACAGCTCTTGCATCAACGAGTCTTGGTTGATTTCCAATAGCTCTTCTGCCAGTTCCTCCTTGGATTCATATTGTTCTACTTGGAGGTAATTTTTGGTAAAGTCCGGAAAGTCCTCCAACAGATACCTCATTTCTTCCATGGATTCCACTGTATAAAAGCTGTCCTCCAACCTGGTAATGGACAAGTCATCCAAAGCATCCAAAATCATGGGGTTTAGATTACATTCTTCTTTGTCCTTGTTACACGAGAAAAAAAGCAACAGTGGTAAGAAACTTAGGAAGAAATACTTGGGGTTATAATTCATTATCAAATACTTTGAATTCCAAATCTAATAGATAATGGTTTCATAACGGTTCAGATCCATTAAAAAATTTTGGTATGATAAATGCACATCTTCAATATATAAAATTTCCGATATGAATTGTACAAAACAAATACAAATTTTATGGCCTATTTGAATATACAGAAAAACAAATATTGACATACCGCCGAAATATGTCTACAATTTAAGCTGCTTGAAACACAATTTCAATCCAATGTGGGGAAGATCATAACAATTGTATCACGGGAAGGGTTAATGAGTTGTATTTTTAATTTAACTAAACCAATAAATATTATGAAAAAGAATAGTCTATCAAATTGGGGTCTAAAATACCCAGTTATTGCTTTGACCTTGGGATTTGGTCTTGTCTCGTGTAATGATGATGACGACACCAACCCAATTGTAGAAACTAATAATGTCGTAGAAGTAGCTGCCGCAAATCCTGAATTTTCAACCTTGGTAGCCGCAGTAGAAAGGGCTGAATTGGTAGGTACACTATCGGGCGATGGCCCATTTACTGTTTTTGCACCAAATGATGAAGCTTTTGCGAGATTTTTGTCTGCTAATAATGACATGACAGTCGATGAATTATTGGCTAATCCAGATCTTGCCGATATATTGACTTATCATGTTGTGAGTGGAAACATTGCTTCTGGAGATGTAGAAACCGGAAGGGTGAACACTGTTGCTGAAGCTCCATTTTTTGTAAGTAGAGATCCGGATGGAGAACTTTGGATTAATGGTAATTCCAAAATCATTGCTACAGATGTAAGTGCTTCTAATGGTGTAATTCATGTTTTGGAGAACGTTATCACCGCTCCAACTCAGAACATTGCTGAAATTGCTACCGATATGGCAGCTAGTGACAACCCTGAATTCACCCAATTGGTAGCTGCCTTGGTAAGAGCTGATCTTGTTGATGCATTTATGGGTGGATTTGAGGATAATTATACTGTATTTGCTCCAACAGATGCTGCTTTTGAAGATTTATATGAAGCTTTGTCTGTAAATAATGTAGAGGAAATCGATATCCAAACACTTAGAAATGTTTTAATGTACCATGTCGTAGAAGCGAGGGCTTTCTCGCAGGATCTGACGGACGGTGAACAATTGGAGACATTATTGGTAGGGGAGTCTTTGACGGTTGATTTGGACAACTTGCAAATCAATGATTCGGGGCTAATAGGCGAATCATTGAATATACATGCCACTAACGGTGTAATTCATGTAATCGATAAGGTATTGCTACCGCCAATGGATTAATTTGATCCAATTATTGGAATATAGAAAAAGGGGGAGGCAAAAGCCTTCTCCTTTTTTTGGCTTTGGCTATGCTATTTTCATACTTTTGAATATTTTTTATGAAATCAAGAAGACATAAACCCCTAGAGATTGGCTATGGAAACAATTTACTTGATAACTTTGGCATACAGAATCTAGAGGGAAACACCTCATTAATAGAATAGGAATGAAAAAACAAGGATTGGAATTGCTCAAAAGATTTTTGCAGGTTTGCATCATATGTTTTCTTTACTTTTCATGTAATGACACCAACAACCTCCCTCCCCAAAATGAGCAACCTATCATTGAAACAATAGAAAGTTTAGAGAATTTTTCCCTCTTCAATGAAGCAATCAATCACTCAGGCCTTCAAGAAGCCCTTTCAGGTCCAGGTCCTTTTACTGTATTTGCGCCTAATGATGACGCGTTTAGGGAAACTCTGAAAAATCTGGGAATATCTTCTTTACAGAACATTTCGCCAGATGATTTGTCAGCACTTTTGGCATATCACGTCATCCCAGGGAGGATTATTTACAACCAAATACCTTCTGAGGAAGTGGAAACATTCTTGGAGGGAATCAATATTTCCTTCAGCAGAAATGGCAGCAATGTCATTCTAAACGACTCAGTGCAAGTATTGACCCGAAATATAGAAGCTCGAAACGGGATGATCCATGAGATTGACAAGGTACTGTTTCCACCGGCCAATTCCATTTTGAATGTGGTTGAAAACAACGGGTTTACCATCTTTCTTGAAGCTGTCGAAGTACTTGAAATGGAAGTTTCCTTGTCAGAAGAAGGCCCCCTAACCCTATTTGTCCCTACCAATGCTGCTTTCAACAGGTATTTGACCGACAATGAAATGACGAAAGATGAATTGTTGGATTCACCTGAGTTGGAGGATCTAATCACCTATCATCTGATCGATGGGGTATTGCCCGCATCATCCATAGAAGCGGGTTCCGTACCTTCGGTGACTGAAGAGCCTCTTTTCCTCAGCATCGCTCCCAATGGCGCTATCTGGATCAACGGAAAATCAAGACTGACCTCTTCCAATCTACAGGCTGATAATGGTTTGGTCCATGTGGTAGATTACATCATCAGTGCACCAAACAAAACATTGGCCGAAAAACTCACTGAACTGAACAGCGCAGCCCCCCCTCAGTTCACACACCTGAAAGCAGCTTTGGAAAGCACTGGTTTGTTGGAAAACCTGGATAGGGGCTTTGAAGACAATATTACAGTATTTGCCCCGACAGATGTGGCTTTTGAGGAGTTGTTTGATGATCTGGGTGTATCTGGAACAGGTGACATTGATACTGAGACACTCAGAAGAATCTTACAATACCATATGGTTCCCAATAGGATGTTTTCCCAGGATCTGCGTGAAGGTGCCACACTTCCCACTTTGGTGAGTGGCCAAACATTGACTGTAAATTTGGCACAGCTGCAGATCAACGAATCGGGATTGATCTCCGATTTACTCAATATCCATGGAAAAAATGGTGTGGTTCACGGGATAGATCAAGTGTTGATCCCAGAGGATTAAAAATCGAACCAAAGGAAAAATCAGAACCACTTATGAACACCATAAACACAGTTTTTATGTCCCCACCACCATGTCTTCCGTGCCCACTTGTGGTTCATCCAATGCCCTATCAGGGGAAATATATAGACTGCCCTGGATTGGTGAGATATAGATAAAAATCAAAAACCACAGATAAACACTAAAACACAACCCTTTACCATGAGATAATCAGTATTATCCGTGTCTATCTGTGGTTCATCAAAACCTATCTCCTGCCAAACTCTTCTTTTGCAGCGTCCAGAAAGTTAACAAAACCCACAATATTGCTATCATACCCTTTTGGCTTTACCAGCAGTTCTTCATTGTGGTCCAAAATCACATAATAAGGCTGGGCATTGTTGTTGAATTTTGTGATTTGGAAATCAGCATTTTGCTTGCCAATTGTCTTCTTTTCCTTTCCATCATACTCGGACACAAACCATTCTGATTCTGGCAACTCAAACCTCTCATCGATATACAATGCTACCAATACAAAATCTTCATTCAATCGCTGCATTACCTGAGGATCAGTCCAAACCCTCGCTTCCATTTCTCTACAGTTCACGCAACCATGGCCTGTGAAATCAATAAACAATGGTTTGCCTGCCTTCTTTGCTGCTGCCAAAGCTTGATCGTAGTCAAAGTAACCCTGAAACCCAGGAGGAAAATGCAAAAGGTCAGCATATTTTGGGATTTCATCCAATTGGTTTGCTTCTGACATGGCCGGATTTCTGTTTACCATGATGTTAAAGTCATGCGTAGCCATCGGAGGAAGGTAACCGCTCAAAGCTTTCAATGGTGCTCCCAACAGTCCAGGTATCAAATAGACCACAAATACAAATGTGGAAATCGCCAACATCAACCTAGGTACCCCAATGGTCTCCATTGGGGAATCGTGCTTGGTCCTGATTTTTCCCAAAAGGTAAAAGCCCAACAAAGTGAAAATCACAACCCAAATCGCAATGTAAATATCCCGATCCAACAAGCCCCAATGATACACCTGGTCGGCAACTGATAGGAATTTGAAAGCCAAAGCCAATTCCAAAAAACCCAAGACAACTTTCACGGAATTCAACCAGCCACCGGATTTTGGCAGGGAATTTAGCCAATGTGGAAAAACAGCAAATAGGGCAAAAGGTATGGCAAAAGCCAAGGAAAATGCAAACATACCGAGGATTGGCTTGACCAAAGCTCCACCTGCAGAGCTGATCAAAATCGATCCCACTATAGGACCAGTACAGGAAAATGACACCAATACCAATGTGAAAGCCATAAAGAAAATTCCGGTCATACCACCTTTGTCCGCCTTTTCGTCCATTTTGTTCACAAAACTATTCGGCAAAGTCAGTTCAAACATTCCCAAAAATGCGAAGGCAAAGAAAATAAATACCAAGAAGAAAAACACATTGGGAACCCAATGGGTGGACAGCCAATTGGCAAATTCAGGACCTTGGATAGCAGCAACTGCCGTACCTGCAATCGTGTAAATGGCAATGATAGAAAATCCATAAATAAAGGCATTTCTGATTCCGGCAGCTCTGGTCTTGGACCTTCCTGTGAAGAAAGTAACCGTCATCGGAATCATCGGAAACACACAGGGAGTCAACAAGGCAGCCAAACCAGCCAAAAAGGCCAAGATCATAAATCCGATCAAACCTTCCTTGTCAGAATCTCCTTCCAAATCAATGTAAGTTCTTTTTTGCTCATGCGTTGCTACCTCTTCTGTATTTGGAGTCTCTTCAACCTGATCAACTGAGTCCTCATTAGCAATTTCTTCCGCATCAGCTGACGATATCACTTCCGAGTCAACTACACTTGCTGGATTTTTTGTAACAGTTGCAGTAGCTTTTATGGTAAAATCTTCTTCAAATGGCACGCATTGCCCAGTGACATCTGTACACATTTGGTAACTCAAAAAGCCTTCTATGTTGATGTTTTCTGAAGTGATTTTAATCGTTTGTTCGAAGCTTCCAGAACCTTCGAAATAGGTGACATCACCTTCCCATGTCTCATCGAATTTCTTCTTGGGATTGATGGCTTTGAGCTTTCCGACCAAGGTGAAGCCTGTTGACTTTTTGTCTTCCAACTGCAACTCAGTCAACATAGGTCCCAAATCGGGATCAAAGTCATTGGAATAGATATACCAATCAATTGGTATCTGTGCTTTGAAAACCAACTTTACTTCATCTCCTACTTTGATATCTTTTTGGGATAATTGGATCGACCAGTTTGGTGGTGAAATCATCTGGGCAATCGCTGAGCTGCTTAGAAATACAAATAGCGATAGAACCAGTGAAGATTTGATAAGTCTTGACATAATATGAATGGATGCTAAACTGATTGTAAAAAGGATAAATGAACTAAGAAAGTTCAGTGAAGGGGTCTACAAAAGGACTTCGTAAAACAAAAACTCCAAACAGCATCATAATTACTGTTTGGAGTTTCATTGTCATCTGTTATTTACCAGCCTGCTCTTTGAAGTATTTGAAGAACAATGCGATGGTTTCGATTCCCATGTAGTAATTTTTTACACCATAGTGCTCGTTTGGAGAATGCAGCGCATCAGTATCCAAGCCAAAACCAAGCAGGATAGGATCCAAGCCAAGCTCTTTTTGGAACAAAGAACAAATAGGGATGGAACCACCCTCTCTCGTTGGGATGGCTTTTTTCCCAAATGCCTCTTGGATTGCCAAATCGGCAGCTCTGTAACCCGGTGTATCCGTAGACACAACTGCTGCCTGTCCTCCATGATGTGGAGTCACTTTTACTTTCACTGAAGTTGGGGCAATGGCCTTGAAATGCTCTTCAAACAATTTTGAAATTTCCCTGTGGTCTTGGTTTGGTACAAGTCGCATGGAGATTTTTGCATAGGCTTTGGAAGGTAAGACAGTCTTGGCTCCTTCACCTGTATAGCCACCCCAGATCCCATTGACATCCAAGGTAGGTCGGATCCCAACCCTTTCGATGGTCGAGTAACCTGCTTCACCATGCACGTCATTGATGTCCAGTTCTTTTTTATAAGCATCCAAATCAAACGGGGCATCATTCAATGCTTTTCTATATTCGCTTGAATATTCTTCTACCTTATCATAAAATCCCGGGATAGTGATGTGGTTGTTTTCATCCTGGAGGGATGCAATCATCTTACAAAGAATATTGATGGGATTGGCAACTGCACCGCCATATGTTCCAGAATGAAGGTCTCTATTCGAGCCAGTCACCTCCACTTGCATATACGACAGCCCCCTCAACCCAACAGTCACGGAAGGATCTTCCAAAGAAATCATGTGTGTATCAGATACCAATACTACATCAGCTTTGAGCTTTTCTTTGTTTTCCTTGACAAAAATATCCAAATGCTCAGAACCTACTTCCTCCTCTCCTTCGATCATAAATTTGATATTGCAAGGGAGGTTGTTATTGGCCATCATGGCTTCGAAAGCCTTGACATGCATGTAAAACTGCCCCTTGTCGTCTGCCGATCCACGGGCAAAAATCGCACCTTCCGGGTGTCTTGGAGTTTTTTTGATCACAGGCTCAAAGGGTGGAGAATCCCAAAGCTCATACGGATCTGCCGGCTGCACGTCATAGTGGCCATAGACCAAAACAGTAGGAAGTGATGGATCGATTATTTTTTCTCCATAGACAATCGGATAACCTGCCGTCTGACAAAGTTCAACTTGATCAGCACCTGCTTTTTCCAAACTTTCCCTTACAAATTCAGCGGCTGCAAAAACATCGTCTTTAAATTTTGGATCAGCGCTTACCGATGGGATTCTCAGCAAGTCTAAAAGTTCATTGAGAAATTTCTCCTGATTGTCTTGGATATATTTTTTTACTGACATACTTGGGTTTAGATTATGTCCCACAAGACACTGTAAGCCAATACACTTGTGGGAAAATTATAAATTAGTATTTTTTTGATTCTCGGCAACCTTGGAAGCCATTTGTGCAGGCAAAATTACGTTTTATATCGTCAATTGCCTATTTTAGGGAAAACTTTTATCTATGATATCGAGCTTGTCTGCTACAAGCAGGCTTGTCTGTCTGAGGCAGACGGGCATGGAGAAAATCCCACACAGCCGGATGGCTATTCTGCCAGGGAGATTTCCCTGATGGTCGGGACCGTGAAAAAAACAATTATAAACACATGAAAGCCATAATTTGCCAACAATTCGGATTACCTGATTCTCTGATTTATACAGAAATTCCCGAACCCCTATTGGGCAACCAAGAGGTGATGATCCGTGTATTTGCCTGTGCAGTAAATTTTCCCGATGTGCTGATCATCCAAAATAAATATCAATTCAAACCTGAATTGCCGTTTTCCCCCGGCGGAGAAGTCTCGGGAATCATCGAGCAAGTTGGCTCCGATGTTAAAAACTTAAAAAAAGGACAGCGGGTTTTGGCACTTTGTGGCTGGGGTGGTTTTGCGGAAAAAGTGAAAGTGGGTGCTGATCGGGTATTCCCAATTCCAGATGAGATGGATTATGTGACTGCAGCATCTACCCTTTATACTTTTGGTACGGCATACCATGCGCTGAAAGACCGTGCACAGATCAAGTCCGGAGAAACATTGTTGGTCCTTGGGGCATCAGGAGGGGTTGGGCTTGCAGCAGTGGTATTGGGCAAAGTCCTTGGTGCAAAAGTAATCGCAGCAGCTTCTACAGCTGATAAGTTGGAAATCTGTCAAAAACATGGAGCTGAACAGCTGATCAATTATGAATCAGAAGATCTCAAAGAGCGGATCAAAGCACTTACGGATGGAAAAGGAGTGGATGTCATATTGGATGTCGTAGGGGGAAAATATGCCGATCCGGCATTGCGGGGAATGGCATGGAAAGGCCGCTACCTCGTAGTGGGATTTGCTGCCGGAGAAATCCCAAAACTCCCCTTCAATCTTGCACTGCTCAAAGGCTGTTCGGTCATGGGGGTATTTTGGGGGAGGTTTTCAACCGAAGAACCCCAACAAAATCAACAGAACATCAATGAGCTGGTCGAAATGATTCAGCAAGGGAAAATCTCCCAACACATTCATAAAATCTATCCCCTTCAGGAAGCACCGCAGGCACTGCAGGATATGCTTGACAGGAAAATAATTGGGAAGGCGATTGTGGAAATTGATTGAAAAATTTGAAAATTGAAGGGTTATTTAGTTTCAATTTGTAGCCCTAATTGATTGGCTTGATCCAGAAATTTTTTGATGTTATTTGCTTAAATAATTCCATCGACAATTTTGGTTAACACAATTCGAATATTCATATCAAACTGAGTTTGGTTGTATTCTGTTAGTGTTGTATTAATTCAATCAAAAAAACTTTGCGCTCTTAGCGTCTCCTATGTTGTAATTTTCCCGCAAAGGATTAAAAGCACAAAGCATGTTAAACTCTTATAATTAGTACTTGCATCTTTTACAGACAAATACATGGTCATTGGTTAATTGAACCCGGGTTATCAATAAAATATAACAGTCTTATTTCCAACTGGATAAACTTTGTTTTCCAGATGGTATTTGATTGCTTTTGATAGGACTACTTTCTCTATATCCTGACCCATTTGGACCAAATCAGATACGGTATTATGGTGACGGACACGCGCTACATCCTGCTCGATGATTGGCCCTGCATCCAGCTCTTCGGTGACGTAATGTGCGGTAGCTCCGATGATTTTCACACCTCTTTCATACGCTGCGTGATAAGGCTTCGCCCCCACAAATGCCGGGAGAAAGGAGTGGTGGATGTTGATGATTTTGTTTGGGTACTTTCTGATAAAATCACCGCTCAAAATCTGCATGTACCTTGCCAATACCACAAAATCCACTTCATGGCTTTCCAAAAGGTCTATCTGCTGCTGTTCTATTGCAGCCTTATTTTCCTTGTCCATTGGTAGATAATGAAAAGGTATCCTGAAGGCCTCCACCACACGCTTCAAATCCTTGTGGTTGGAAATAACCAAAGGAATCTCAACTTCAAACTGGCCTGAATAATACCTACTCAGAATATCAAAAAGACAATGTGATTGCTTGGAAACAAAAAGTGCCATCTTGGGCTTTTTGTTGTTGAAATACAACTGGAATTGCATGCCAAATTGATCTCCTACCTGTTCTTGAAAGACGGTTTCGATTTCATCCTTTGCCAATCCGAAACTTTCCAATTCCCAAGATGCCCGCATAAAAAACATCCCCAACTCTTGATCAACATGCTGGTCTATCTCTAAAATATTGCCTTGATAAGCATACAAAAATGCCGAAACGGCAGAAACTATACCTTTTTGATCTTTACACTGAATGATTAAGGTTGCTTTTTTCATTTCAAAATTAGGTTTGAGGGGTAAGTCAAAATCAATATTGTCTTATTTCTGGAAGCAAATATATAGGGTTTTGTTAAAATGGAATAGTTGAAACCTGAAGGAAATTGGTCAATAAAGTTGATTAGGTTATTGGTTAATTGAGTTACTAAGAAGCTGGGAGGTTAATTTGCTGTTTTGTCACGTCATGAAATTAGTTGACACTTTTTTCTTTTAATTAGAGAAGTTCAACCCACTTCGGGGTTGTTGTCTACTATATCATCATTATTCCCCGGGTTGCGACCCGGGGTTATTTAAAGTTTAACCCTGCCTGACGTCAGGCAGGCCCATTCGGGGTTGATTCCCTCTCGTTTCTCGTTTCTGGTCACGTCCTGAAAATAATTGACACTTTTTTCATTGTTTTTTGAGACTTGTTTTTCC
>NZ_JBHUHR010000015.1:264631-434683 GCF_042682445.1 Belliella marina | reverse complement strand
TTTTTTAAATTATGAATTTTGAACTCCGAATAATGAATCAAGAATTCGCCAGATACTTGATTGTAATCCCGCATCTACTATCCTCAGCGCATCTCTGCAACTTTCGGCTCACGTCTCATATCTACAATCAATCCAACAAGGCTTCGATATCATCTTTACTCAAGCTCTTCATAAAGCTTTCTTCGGTACTGATCAGTTCACCGGCCAGGGCCATCTTTCGCTCTTGAAGCGCCATGATTTTTTCTTCCACCGTATTTCTGGTGATAAATTTATAAATGATCACTTTGTTTTCCTGACCGATTCTATGCGCCCTGTCTATTGCCTGCGCTTCGACGGCTGGATTCCACCATGGATCCAACAAGAACACATATTCAGCTTTTGTCAAGTTCAACCCAACTCCACCTGCTTTGAGTGAGATCAAGAAAATCTTTACTGATTCATCTTCCTGAAAGATCGTGACCTCAGCTTGTCTATTCTTTGTAGAGCCGTCGAGGTAGGCATATTTGATCTGGTGCTCGTCCAGGTACTCTTTTACAATCGCCAAGTGCCGCACAAACTGGCTAAACACCAACACCTTGTGCCCTTCACTAGCAGTAGAATGAAGCATATGGATCACATCATCAAGTTTTCCGGAATCTCCATCATAGTCCTTATTGGTCAGTTTGGGATGGTTCGCTATCTGACGCAATTGCGTCAACCCCCTCAACAAGGTAAACTGCTGATTCCTCATCCCCGGAGTGGAAAGCTCGCTGACTATCTTTTCACGGTAATAGCCTTTCACTTCTTCATAGGCCCTTTCCTGCTGTTCGGTCATCGAAGAATATTTCACATTGATGACTTTCTCCGGCAAGTCTGTTGCTACCTGTGTCTTGAGCCTTCTCATAATGAACGGCTTGATCATCGCATGGAGCTTTGAGGCTTTGTCCATGTCATTCTTTTTTTCGATGGGTTGCAAAAACTGCTTTTTGAACATGCTTTGGTTACCCAAAAGCCCGGTATTGATAAAATTCATCTGGGACCAAAGATCCATCGTGCCATTCTCAACTGGTGTACCTGTAAGGATCAATTTATGCCTACAGTTCAATTCCCCAACTGACTTCGCTATGATACTTCCCGGGTTTTTGATCGCTTGGGATTCATCCAAGATGATGTAATTGAAATAAAAGGATTTCAACACTTCCAAATCCAACCGGATGATCCCATAGGATGTGAGTACCAAATCATAATTGGCAAACCGGGTACTGTCTTTGATTCTTTGCGTGCCTGTATAGGTCAATATCTTCAATCCCGGGGTGAATTTTTTTGCTTCCAACTCCCAGTTATATATCAGGGAAGTGGGCATCACCAGTAGGGAAGTGGTTCCTTCGGAGACTTTCCTTTCATGTGCCAACATAGCCAAAGTCTGCACAGTCTTTCCCAAACCCATATCATCAGCCAGGCAGCCGCCAAACTTGTATTCGTTGAGGAACCTAAGCCAATTGTATCCTGCCTTCTGATAGGGCCTCAAGGTACCATTGAAATTGTCCGGTAAGTCATATTCCTCGATTTGCGAAAAATCACGCAGTTTTTCCAATTTTCGGCTAATGGTCAGCTGTACCAGGTTATTGTTTTGCAACTCCTGGGCCAGGGCGAGGTGGTGTTTTTTCAATACCAAACCTGGTTGTTCGGAAGCTTCATTGTTCTCCAAAAACGCAAATATCTCGGAGTAATTGACAAACCAAGAATCCGGAATCACCGCAATTTCTCCATTTGGAAGCTCAAATTCCGACTTTCCTTGGAGCAATAGCTTTCTGATCTTTGCAAAGGGGATTTTATATTGGCCAAATTTGACCAGGGCATTTACATCAAACCAATCAATATTTTCGTTGACTTCCACAGAAATATGGGCATGGCCTATGAAATATTGCTTTCCTTTGAAGGTCGCTGATTGCTGGATTTTGATGCCCATCTCCTCCAAACTGTTCTTGTGTGTATTGATCCAGCCGAAGGCCTTGGATTTCTCCAATGCAAAGCGGGAGGATTTTACAGGCAGGCCCAGGTTTTTCAGATAATCTCCATATGATTTCTCTTTGACCACGTCCCTGATCACTTTATGAAAAGTATAATTGTCGCCTTCCTGCTCCAGTTCCACATTATTGGATGCGCTTTCCTCTGAGCGAAATGAATAATTCCCATATTGGAATTTGAGGTCAAAGACTATTTTCTCCTCCTCTTCCACTACAGCCTTATTGCCGAACAAATCGGCTTTTGGAGAGCCGGGAAGATCACTCAAACTCAATACAGGCTCAGGCTGGCTTCGCTCCACTTTGATGTCAAAGCCTTTGGCATAAACGTCAAATGAAGCTACCAGTTGGGTTACAAACTTTTGATAATACTGCTGCTCGACTTTTTTGGGAATGACGATAAATTTCTTGTTGAGAAATGGCATCAGTTTCTTCCCGTCCTCACCCTTGGCAAAATGGTACAGGTGGTTGTCCACAACCAACCACGCAGGTTCATTGCAGATCAAATAGGCATTGCGATACTGCCATTCCAATCTTTCACCCTGGTATTTTATCGTTGGGAAATAATGTGTGTTTTCCTCATTTCTCCTGAAGTGAAACAGTATGGATGCGGGCTCTTCCATGATAAAAATCTCCTTCCAGATAGGGTTTCCATCATTTGCCATTTCAAAAAGCCTCTTCCCCTTCATTTTTGCAAGTATCCTGGACCGCAAGCCTTCAAGTTTGAGCTCTATCATCTCTTGGGAAACTTTGTTTCCCGTTTTTTCATCATAGATTTTTCTCAAATATTCCTTGGGTTTCAGCTTTTTGGTGTTGAGCTTTTTGGTGATGGCATCCTGCTGCATTTCATCCATCATCTTGATCAGCTGGTAGTCTGTTTCATCCAACCCAGCCTCAAACTCTTTGGCATTGACATGGGAGATGTTTTGGTGTGCCAAAGACAACCTCCCTTTCTCATCCAATTGAATCACAAAGGACTCAAAAAGCAATCCCAAGTATTCATGGTTAAAGAGTGAATAAATAATCTCAAATGGCTGATCAGCAGAAACTTTCATAATGGGTGAAGCTTGGCAAAGAAACGAAATCAACGACAAGCGGTTTTTTTGTGGTTTAAACTAGTTCGAAAAATAAGGAATAAATTCGATTAAATGAAAAAATACTTTTGCCGGAATCCTGTTCAGATTGCGATAACCCGATAAGTCTGAAAATAAAAGAGGGGAATAAGTTGTGAATCCACTTATTCCCCTTCCTTTGGGCTAGTTCTGTATTTTTGGGAGTATTTCATAAACTGTGTAAGTTTACTTACCAGTAAAAACAAAAGCCTACCTCCAATACCATTTGAAGCACAGATAACGGATCAGGATTGTCCTTGTATGGACAACTTTAAAACCTGAGTTCGATTGTTATCACAAAGTCAAAATCAATAAAAATATCCAGTTACAAGGCAAATTTTTGAGGGATAGCCTAAGCTATCGCTCAAAAATTTAACGCAGTAAATGGGTGTTTTTATTGACTGAGCCGACTATTCGGTTTTAAACGGCAATCTACTTCACTTTTTCAATCCGCAATATCCCAATATTACTTCATAAAAAAGTTCGCACCTTCTTTTTCGTAGTTCTCACCATTTAAAACCATTTTGACAAAGTGAGAATAGTCGAACTCAGGTTTAAACTATCTCCCTGGCAGCATTGCCGGCTATCAAGTCCCCAACATCAGCAAATCTTTCAGATTTTGTTCTTTGTCAACTTTTATAAAAAGTAAATCGTGCGAAATCTGGATGGTTTCCGTTCTACAAAACAACTGGTTTTGGAATGTGCTGCGGATGTCGGGAACTTGCTTAATTCAGCTTTCTAAGGTATCTGAAAAATTCAGAATCTGTGGATAATATTATACTGGTGTTTTCATCCATAGATTTTTCGAAACTTTCCATTGTTCTCAGAAACTTATACAACTCGATAGATTGTCTGTTTTTGTTGTATGCTTGCGCATAGATATTCGTCGCTTCTGCATCTGCCTTTCCTTTGATCTCTTCAGCTTCTTTGAACGCTTCGGACTGGATCTGTGCAAGGTCTCTTTCTTTGTTACCTTCTATTGATCTTGCCCTTCCCTGTCCCTCTGACCTGAATTGGTCTGCGATCCTGTTTCTTTCTGAGATCATTCTGTCATAGACCCTATCCCTTACTTCGTCCACATAGTTCATTCTCTTGAATCTGAAATCAAGAATCCGTACCCCTAGGTCAGTGGTCCTTTCATTGGCTTTTTGGAGTACTATCTGTTCTATTTTGTCCCTTCCAACCGATATTTCATCCAATATCTCAATCTCTTCCATAAAATCCTCCGTGACCTCAGGATCCCTGTTGGTAGACCTGACCAAATCCAACAAATCATGGCTTGCGATGGCATTTCTAGTCTCTCCATCAAGAATATCATCCAATCTTGATTGTGCTGACCGCTCATCCCTCAGTCTGATAAAGAACTGGAGTGGATTGGTAATCTCCCACCTGGCATAGGTATCGACGAAAATAAACTTTTTGTCTTTGGTAGGTACTTGGTTTTTGTCCCCATCCCATTCCAGATAGCGCTTGTCGAAGAATTGTACCTTGTGCAAGAAGGGTGTTTTGAAATTGATTCCTGGAGAAGTCCTTGGCTCGCCCACGGGTTTCCCAAATTGGGTGACAATGGCCTGTTGGGTTTCATCCAAGATGAAGTAGCTATTGAAGATCAAAATTGCCAAAATAGCCCCCAATACGATATATCCTATTCTGTTTTTTCTCATGGCTTAGCTGTTTTTACTTTGTCAATATTCAAAAGCGGCAATACATTGTTTCCTTTCTCGTCCACGATGATTTTGTTGCCGATTTTTGGAAGGATTTTCTCCATCGTTTCCAAATAGATTCTTTGTTTTGTGACTTCAGGCGCTTTCATATATGCCTCGTACAAGGCATTGAACCTTTCGGCTTCACCCAATGAGCGGTTGACACGGTTGAGGGCAAATGCCTCCGCCAACTGTATCGTCTCTTCTGCTTCTCCCCTTGCCCTTGGGATGACCCTGTTGTATTCAGCCTCTGCTTGGTTGATGAGGGTTTCCCTCTCCTGCTGGGCTTGGTTTACCGCATTGAATGAAGGCTTTACTGGCTCTGGAGGATTGACATCCTGCAAGACCACCTGATCTATGCGGATTCCGTTTTCATAATCATCACACATGGATTGGAGCAATACTTCCACACTGGAAGCCACTTCCTGCCTTCCGACGGTCAATACTTCGTTGACTGTCCTGTCACCGACGATCTTCCTCATCGCCGATTCCGACATGTCACGGAGTGTTTTCTCTGCATTTCTTACCCTAAATAGGTACTTGAAGGAATCTGTGATCCTGTACTGTACCACCCACTCCACATCTGTCAGGTTCAAATCACCCGTGAGCATCATGCTTTCGTCTACATACCCGGCCTTGACATAATCCGAGCTTCTGCTGGCATTGGATGTCCTAAACCCAAACTCCTGTTTCAGTTGTCTTTGGACTGGGATTTTGTGCATTTTCTCGATTCCAAATGGAATCATGAAATTCAAGCCTGGCTGTACCGTCCTATTGTATTCTCCCAATTGGACCACAACCCCCTCTTCCTCTGGTCCTACTGTCCTTATACTTGAAAACAGTGCGACCAATAGGAAAAAGCCAATCACAATCTTGCCCAGATACTTTTTGATCCAGTCAGGATTGATATTGATTTCATAATTTTTCTCTGACATAATTAGAAATTATTTTGTTTTTGTTTTGAAGATTAAAGAATCTGTCCGAATACGGAATAATAATCCCTCAATATGATAAGAATAAGGCTAAATACCTTAAAGAATACAGATATTCGTTTAATTACAGTATTATTAGATTGCTACAGGAAAGAAAAGCGTATTTCCAAATTCCATTTCAAAATGACACAGCAAATAGCAAGAACAAGGCAAGCCAAATGAAATCCATGAAATACCAGTATTTGGTAAACAGGTCTATCCGCATTTTTTCAAATGGGTTTGTGACCAAGATGAGATTTTGGATGGCATCCTTTTCTCTCTTGTTGTATTGCCTGATCAGAATCAGGGCAAATATCATCGCTCCTACCAAATGGAAAATATGAATGCCACTCAAAACATACAAAAAACTACCACTTGGCAACCCCCTGAAATCTATCCCCATATCGGTCAATTCTTTCCATCCAACAACCTGCAGTATGGTGAAAATCAACCCAAGGAGAAATGTGCTTAGCAGGCTGTTTTTGAGTTTTCCGACAGACTCTTCTTGATAGTACAGGGCCATTTTGGAGCAGGTATATCCAGAAAAAACAATCACAATCGTACTCAAAATGAATGAACGAGGCATCTTGAAACCCAAATCCCCGAGAACCCCATATCCAGAAGCCAAAAATGCGACTGCCAGAAACAAAAAAAGCAAACCACTGCCAAACATCCCCAGGTACATCAAAGTTTGGTAGGGATGCATCTTTTCAATTTTTTGAAACCAGTTTTCTTCTTTTGCTTTCATCCAGAAATTCTATCTCTTGCCATCTAAACATTTTAACCAGGGATAGGTTCAAGAATATTGGCCACAAATTCATATCAATCAATTAAAGAAGGAAACGAATCAATTTCCTAACTTGCAGCCATATTTACCAAAGCTATCAATTACCATTTTGGAGAAAAAAGCATTCTTATCGCTCTACGAAAAAGATCCTTTTGTACAGACCTTTTGTGAGAATCTGAAATATCGCAAAAACAGAAGCTTTCAGTTGAAGGGGGTTTCTGGAAGTTTGGACATGGTGCTGTTTACTTCCGTACTCAACAGTATTGGTGGTTTTCATTTGATCATAGCACATGACAAGGAGGAAGCTGCCTACCTCAATTCCGATTTGCAGGAACTGCTGGGGAAAAAAGACACCTTGTTTTTCCCTTCAAGTTACAAGCGCCCATATCAGTTTGATGAAGTAGAAAACGCAAATATTTTGATGCGTGCGGAGATTTTGAATAAAATCCTCGCCAAAGAAAACAAAAACGAAGTAGTCATCACCTATGCAGAGGCGCTTTACGAAAAAGTGATCAATAAGCGTTCCCTGAAAGAAAATACCTTTGTGGCATCCGTAGGGGAAAAAGTGGACATGGAGTTCATTGCGGAAATCCTTTCTACCTATGATTTTGAGAAATCCGACTTTGTGTACGAACCGGGGCAGTTTTCCATTCGTGGGGGAATCTTGGATGTATACTCCTATGCCAATGACCTTCCCTACAGGATCGAGTTGTTTGGAAGAGAAATAGAAAGCATCCGGACATTTGACCCCGAAACGCAGCTCTCTGTAGAAAATATAGACTCGATCAGTATCATTCCCAACGTACAGACCAGGTTGCTACAGGAAGTAAGGCAGTCATTTTTGGAGTTTCTGCCAAATGATACAGTCATCTGGATGAAGGATCAGCAGTTTACCTTTGATGTATTGGACGAGAATTTCGACAAAGCTACCAGGCATTTTGATCAGGTTGTAAACAGCACAAACAATGACAAGCTTCTGCCAAAACCCAAAGACTTGTTTGACAATGCCGCTTCGTTTGAAAGTCTGGTCAATTCTTTTGTCAAGGTAGAGTTTGGCCATAAATTTTATACCAAAGAAAGCCAGGTAATCCAGTTTGACTCACAGCCACAGCCATCTTTCAACAAGAATTTTGATCTTTTGGTGGAAAATTTGGTCAGCAATGAAAAAAACAGCTGGCTGAATATTATTTGTTCTGAAAATGACAAGCAGATCAATAGACTGGATAACATTCTGAATGAATTGGACCCTACTCTGAAGACACAGTCCCTATTGATTGGACTCAGAGAGGGATTTATAGATAAGACTTTAAGGATCGCCTGCTATACTGACCATCAGATTTTTGAGCGGTTTCACAGGTATAAGACCAAGCCCAGGTCAAGTAAATCCAAGGCTCTGACCTTGAAGGAAATCAAGTCCCTGCATGCGGGAGATTACATTGTGCATATAGATTATGGGGTGGGAAGGTTTGCAGGTTTGGAAAAAGTCAATGTCAACGGCAAATTTCAGGAAGCGGTAAGACTGGTTTTCAGGGATGATGATCTGCTGTATGTGAACATCCATTCATTGCATAAGATTTCCAAGTATTCCGGACAGGAAGGGACTGCCCCGACGATGTCAAAGCTAGGCTCTCCAGAATGGGATAACAAAAAGAAAAAGGTAAAAGGCAAGGTCAAAGACATTGCAAAGGATTTGATTGCCCTGTATGCAAAGCGGAGAAATGCTTCAGGATTCCAATTTTCCCCAGACTCTGTCCTACAGGTAGAGTTGGAAAGTTCCTTTGTCTTCGAAGATACACCAGATCAGGCAGCTGCCACAGCTGATGTAAAAGTGGATATGGAGAAACCTTATCCTATGGATCGGTTGGTCTGCGGAGACGTGGGTTTTGGAAAAACGGAAGTGGCGATTCGGGCAGCCTTCAAAGCCGTCAATGACCGAAAGCAGGTGGCTATTTTGGTGCCCACCACGATATTGGCGATGCAACATTTCCAGACTTTCAAGGAAAGGTTGGAAGCTTTTCCGGTGAAAGTGGATTACATCAACAGGTTCAGAACTGCCAAGGAAATCAAAGAAATCACCAAACAGGTTACCACTGGAGAGATCGACATTTTGGTCGGTACCCACAGGATTGTCAACAAGGATATCAAGTTCAAGAATTTGGGACTTTTGGTAATCGATGAAGAGCAGAAGTTTGGAGTAAAGGTCAAGGATCAGCTCAAGGAGATGAAGTTGAATGTCGATGTATTGACATTGACAGCTACACCAATTCCGAGGACATTGCATTTTTCATTGATGGGCGCCAGGGACCTATCAGTGATAGCGACCCCTCCACCCAACAGGCAACCTGTGACGACTGAGATCCATACCTTTGAGGAAGAGGTGATCAGGGATGCTGTGGCTTTTGAGTTGAGAAGGGGTGGGCAGGTATTCTTTGTCCATAACCGGGTGGGTGAGATCGACACCATTGCCAATATTATCATGAGGTTAGTACCTGATGCCAGGGTAGCAGGAGCCCATGGGCAGATGGATGGCAAAACTCTTGAAAAGATCATGGTGAAGTTTATCGAAGGAGAATTTGACGTGTTGGTATCTACCAATATCATTGAGTCTGGATTGGATATCCCCAATGCCAATACCATTATCATCAACCGTGCGCATATGTTTGGGTTGAGTGATCTGCACCAGATGCGAGGCAGGGTTGGTAGAAGCAACAAAAAGGCATTTTGCTATTTGCTGACCACTCCTACCACTGGACTGACCACTGAGGCAAGGAAGCGTTTGCAGACTTTAGAAGAATTCTCCGATTTGGGAGATGGGTTCAAGGTCGCAATGCGGGATCTGGATATCCGTGGTGCAGGCAACTTGCTGGGAGCTGAGCAAAGTGGTTTTATCACAGACTTGGGATTTGAGATGTACCATAAGATACTGGATGAAGCCGTCCAGGAATTGAAGGAGAATGAATTTGCGGCATTGTTTGAGGAGGATTTGAAAGAAAAGGTGGAAATCCTCGTACAAGATTGTGTTATCGAGACAGATATGGAGCTATTGATCCCAGAAGAATATGTGAGCAATATTTCCGAACGTCTGAGCTTATATTCAAAGCTGGATAACATCAAAAAAGAGGAAGAATTGCTGTCTTATATCAAAACTATCCAAGATAGATTTGGTCCAATCCCAAAAGTGGTCGGAGATTTGTTTGAGACTGTTCGCTTGAGATGGTTGGCGGAGCAGTTGGGTTTTGAAAAGCTGGTTTTGAAAAACGATGTGATGAAATGTTATTTTGTAGCATCGACCAGGGAAAGTTATTTCAAGTCAACAGTATTCGGGAATATATTGAGGTATGTAAGTTCCCAACCGAAATATTGCAAGATGAAGGAACATAAAAACCGCTTGATACTCACTATCAGCGGGGTAAAACACATCAGCCGGGCCAAGCAATGGTTAAGTGAGATGAAAATACAATAAGATTGAAAATATTTGGTAGGATTAAATTTGTCACTTCGGAGATATTTTTTGTATAATATCTATGATTTAAGCGAATTTCAAGCATATTAAAGGTAAGAAGAGAAAAAATAATATTGTGATAAGATATTATTGATTATATATTAGCGTTCTATTTGTGCACAAAAAACACTAAATGTCATATGGTTTTTGGAAAGAATAAATTGGGAATGGTAGCTATTGCGTTGCTTTTTATAGCGACAGGCATCCTATCATCCTGTAATAAGACCCCAGGTTATGGTAGAAGAACCGCCGCAAAGCCAGGGAAAAAGAGTGCTACAACAGGTGCAAATTTCAGTTTTGATTCCAGTGATAGTACAAACTTCATTGTCACCAAGATGGCAAAGCAGTTTGTTGGTCCCAACTTGAAGTACATCCAAGGTGGCCGTGCGGTAATCGGCTCCCAGGAAGAGGATGTCATGGCTTTCCGTGACAATGTTGAGAGAACGGTCACAATTGCATCGTTCTTTATGGATGAGACGGAAATCACAAACAATGACTATAAGGAGTTTTTGTTCAGCATGCGCAAGACTGTAAGTGCGGATTCATTGTTGAAGCTTGAGCCTTCCGAGAAAGTATGGGCAGGTGCAATGTCCTACAATGATGTGTATGACACCTATTATTTCAGATTTCCGGGATTCAATTTCTATCCTGTGGCCGGTGTTAGCTGGACACAAGCGACTACTTATGCCAAATGGAGGACTTTCCGGGTGAGTGAATTGATGCGGGAAAAAGAAGGTCTAGACAGTACATTGACAAAAAACCAACTGATCGAAAGAGGGGTCGCCATACCGGAATACAGACTTCCAAATGAAGCAGAATGGGAATATGCTGCCAAAGCGATGATCGGCACCCAATACATGGACGAAAACCAAGAATATGGCAGAATCTATCCTTGGGATGGCAGGGGAGTAAGAAATCCATACAATATCAAGAGAAGAGGCAAGCAAGGAGATATGTTGGCCAACTTCAAGCGGGGCAGAGGTGATTATGCAGGTATTGCGGGTGGACAGGCCAACGATGGCGACATCATCCCGACCAACGTATATGATTATCCACCCAATGATTTTGGTTTGTATCAAATGGCAGGCAATATGAACGAGTGGGTTCAGGATGTTTACAGACCACTTTCATTCACGGATTTTGATGATTTGAACCCATTGAGAAAAGATGGGATCTATGATGAAGAGGAAGATTACAAAACAACTTTGATTGACGATAAATACAGGGTATACAAAGGTGGCTCTTGGAGAGACATGGCTTACTGGCTTTCTCCAGGCACCAGGAGATTTCTTCACCAAGACTCTGCTACCAACCACATTGGCTTTAGATGTGCGATGATTTCCGTAGGTGCGGTAGGTAAATAAGGCATTTGGAACAAAAAATACCAAACAAAAACTTGTTTGATTAAAAAAGGAGCTTTCGAGCTCCTTTTTTTGTTTCCAAGCCTCAGAATTTACCGTTTATATATCCGCAAAACCTCAAAGTGAAAAATATGCTGAAAACTGGATGAAAAGCAGTAATTTTCTTCAAATAACGAATTCAATTATGCTATACTCATTACAGAATACGATGAGAGTATCCTTGTTGCTTTGCCTCGCTTGGTTGATAACTATACCAAGTGCAAGTGCGCAAAACTCTTTGACTTATCAAACCCCGCCAAAAGAAATCGCCGATCTGGTATTGGCACCTTCTACTCCACTTGCGAGTTTTAGCCGAACTGGGGAGTTTATGCTGCTCCTTGAGCGCTCCGGAAACCCCTCTATCGAGGATTTGGCACAGCCAGAGCTGAGAATCGCCGGGATGAGAATCAATCCAGCCACCAACGGTCCCAGCCGAAGCGGCGCTGTGGAAAATGTAAAGGTAAAGAACACCAGAAGCGGAGTAGAGACACAGATAACGGGGTTGCCTAAAAATGCAAGACTCGGTGGATTTTCCCTTTCAAAAGATGAAAAATATGCCGCTGTCACCAACACCAGCAACACTGGCATCAGTCTTTGGCTTATCGATCTGACGAGCTTTGAAGCGAAGAAACTGACTGAGGAGATAGTCAATGATGTCATGGGAGGAACAATGAGCTGGACTCCCGACAACAAAATCCTTCTAAAAGCCATCAATCCCAAAAGAGGTTCACTGCCAGTCGCACCTTTGGCACCGGTCGGGCCGACGATCCAAGAAACTTCGGGAAATGCCGCCCCATCGAGGACCTACCAGGATCTTTTGACAAACAGGCATGAGGAAGACTTGTTTGCATATTTTATGGATTCCCAGTTGATGCTAGTCGATTTGAATGGCAATAAGACAGCATTTGGAGAACCGGGAATGTATAGTTCTGTGAGTCTTTCTCCTAATGGGCAATATGTCATGGTAGATAAAATCAAGAAGCCATTTTCATATCTGGTTCCAGCTTACAGGTTCCCATATGATGTACAGCTTTGGGACATGACAGGCAAAAACATCAAAACCTTTGCAGAGATCCCACTGGATGAAGTAAGGCCAACTGGTTTTGACGCCACAGTGACTGGTCCAAGATCGATCAACTGGAGGGCGGACAAGCCTGCCACATTGTATTGGGCAGAAGCCCAGGATGGTGGTGATGGAAGAGTAGAAATAGAAGAGAGGGATATTGTATATACATTGGATGCGCCATTTTCGGGTGAGAAGGTAAAGTTTGCAAGCACTCCCTTCAGGTACGGGGGGATTTTTTGGTCTGATGACAGTTTTGCATTGTTCAGCGAAAGGTGGTCTGCTACCAGAAAGCAAATAGTGAGGCTGATCAATCCTTCCAAACCTATGGACAAAGGGACTGTGATCATCGAAAGGTCTTCAGATGACATCTACAATGATCCCGGAAGCCCAGTTTACAAGACCAATGAATATGGTAGAAGTGTGATATTGAGAAAAGGTGACGAAGTATTTATGACAAGCGAAGGTGGCTCACCGGAAGGAAGCATGCCTTATCTCTCGACTTTCAACGTAAAGACCAAAACCGAAAAAATCCTTTGGAGAAGCGCTGCCCCTTACTACGAAAGGGTCGTGAAAGTACTGAATGACAATGCAACGGAATTCATCACCTCCAAGGAAGGTGTAGAAGTACAACCGAATTATTGGTTGGTGAATACAAGAAAAAGGATAGCCCCGCTTCAGATTACTGATTTTGGACATCCATATGAGTCGATCAAAGGTATCACGAAGCAATTGGTAAAATACAAGAGAAATGATGGCTTGGATCTATCTGCCGTAGTCTACACCCCTGAGGGTTATGATCCTGCCAAAGATGGCAGATTGCCTGTTTTGATGTGGGCTTATCCCAGAGAGTACAAGTCAGCCGCTGTAGCTTCCCAAGTGCGTGGCTCCCAGTATAGATTCACAAGGTTGAGCTGGGGATCTCCACTGTATTGGGTGACCCAAGGTTATGCAATCATGGATCAGACCGAAATGCCAATCGTAGGAGAAGGCGACCTAGAGCCAAATGATTTCTTCCTGGATCAATTGGTCGCCAATGCGGAAGCGGCAATTGACTTTATCGTAGATTCAGGGATCGGAGACAGGGAAAGAATCGCCGTGGGAGGCCACTCTTACGGAGCTTTTATGACTGCCAACCTGCTGTCCCACTCTAACCTTTTTGCTGCCGGTATTGCCAGAAGCGGTGCTTACAACAGGACTTTGACTCCGTTTGGTTTCCAATACGAGCAGAGGACTTACTGGGAGGCTCCGGATGTGTACAACACGATGGCGCCATTTATGCATGCAGACAAGGTCAAAACACCAATCTTGCTGATCCATGGCATGGCTGACAACAACTCCGGGACATTCCCAATCCAATCAGAACGTTATTACAATGCCTTGAAAGGCCATGGTGCAACTACAAGGTTGGTATTCCTGCCCCACGAAAGCCATGGATACGCTGCTGAGGAATCTATCCTCCATACGCTTTACGAACAGCACGAGTGGTTGGAAAAATATGTGAAAAACAAGAAATAGTATATTGTCTCAAATAAATAGAAAGGCCTCCGAAAGGGGGCTTTTTTTTTGTAAAGTGTAGGGAGTGTAGGTTGGAAGTGTGAAACATTAGGAGAGCAAGAAAAGAGACAAGAAGCGAGAGACGAGACGCAAGATACAAAGCCTGGCCAGATGGCTTATTGGGGGTGTGAGATGTGGGTGTCCTAAATAGCTTTTCCCCACAAATCTTGGAGTGAGGTTGGAATTGGGATGTCAGGACTATTTGACACAGGGTCTACTTGCAGGGTCAGACTATCCTCAGCTTTACCCCAGCTTTACCCTAACTTTGATGTAGCTTTGATATAGCTTTAGAACAGTAAAATTGCTAGGTCTAAAAATCTGATACAATTAGCAGACGAAAGTGGCTTTTTAGATCTTTCGGGTTTTGGGAACCTCCTGTTCACAGCAAAACATCATAGAATTTTAGGAAAAGAAAGTGTATTTTGTGAAGACACAGGCCATGGAGGGTACATTGAACATGGGGATAAACTTCATTGGATCTTTGGGTAGAATTCAGGACTTAATTTTTAAATTTGGCCTTAACTTTACTTAGTTTATGAAACACCTCTTGTTTTGCTTATTGTTTTTGGGATTGTTTTTTTGCCAAAAGGTAGAGGGGCAGCAGTATTTTGAAGGATATATCCACTACACTTATGAGTACTTTACTTTAGAAGGGGAAGACATCAGCAATCAGAAGCAAGAATTCCTTCCAAAGGAACAACATTACTATATCAAAGAGGGGAATTATGTGGCTTTTGACCACGATGGGGAACTGATGCAGTTATACAATCAGGGAGGAAATGCTTATTACTACCAAAGGGGTGAAATCTTATACAAGATGGATGCAGGCAGTTGGCTCCAAGGGGAGGAGAAATACACCGAAGGAAAGGAGAAACTTAAAGTCCTGAAGTATCGGTGCAAATCTGTAGAGAAAGAAGGTTCAGTAACTTTCTATTCCAAAAAAGTCAGGGTAGACCCGGCAAGCTTTGAGTCCCATACTTTTGGCAACTGGGCTAGATATCTGGATTTTACCAATGGGGCGCTTGCTTTAAAAATAGTCAACACCCATGGGGACTATTATCAGGTAATCACAGCGAGTAAAGTTGTCCCCATGAAGCTAGATGATGAGAAGTTTGATTTAGATAAAATTTTGGGAGCGAAATAGAGGAATGGAGATTTGAGAGGGGAAATATGTGGTTTGGAACCTTGGAAGGTACAGCTGAATTGGACCAAGTTTATATATAGCATATTATTTTTTGAATGAATAAGAAACCATGTAACTCTCTTCATCCTCGATTTCGAGACCTTCCAAAACTGGGCTATCTTTTTCAAAAAAGCCTTTAATATTCTGGCCACTCATGTTGGAGATGAGTTTTTGTTTATTGGAATCGTAAGTCCATGCAGGAGGCAAGATAAATTTACCTGATTTCGAAACAGCCAAAGTTGTGTAGATCACATTTTGGTAGTCCATTTTGTCCACGATAACATAGTATGTGATATTCTCCTTGGAGATATTGAAGAAAATATACCGATCGCATTCAAAGAAACCTCTATGTAGATGGAAGTACTCTGAGACTTTTGATTTCCGAAAAGGGTCATATTCCCTCTCCGATTCCTCCAGACCAAGCTGAATGATTTCATCGTAAGTCTGTTTGTTTGGGTATTTGATTCTGTATTTGGGCATAAAGGACCCATCATCATTGAGTTGGAAAACAGTGTCCTGATAAGACTCGAAGAAAAGCACGTCTTTTTCGGGAGTAAGCGAAAAATTTGTGCGCAGACTTATAAACTTCAATTTGTGAAAACCTTCAGGTTCCTGCAACTGCTGTCCCGATTTGTTGAATTCAGTATCATATAAGTGGATTTTATTGTTTCCATCGGGATGAAAATGAAAACCACCATAAAAAACATATTGATTATGTTTGGGTGAATAGATGCCATTTCTCAAGTCGTCTAACACTGAAATTCTTTCAAGCATCTGAAATTTCGAATCAGTCTGGACAAAACCAGGTGGGAATGATTGCTGAATAAGAAATCTCTTGTCATGCCCTTCCAAAATTGAGATGACGTTGGAGTACATTTCCGGTCCTTCACCTTCCTCCAAAATTTGGGTTTGGAAGGAACCATCATGATTGAATTTCACTATCCGTCTGGCCCCATACAAGTCTCCTGCAATGTAGCCATCTTCAAATGGGATAAAATTATATGGATTGACAAAATCAATATAATGTTCTATTGGAATCTCCAATTTTGTAATTTCAACTTTACCCAGAATAGAGTCCAAATCGAAAATCTTTGAAGCTTTTTTTGGGATTGCTATCTCGATTATGCCATTTTCTTTCAAGCCCTTCCTGTAATCTCCTTGTTTACAAGATATTAACAAAATGCCTATAAATACAGCATAAATAGATGATTTAAACATTCCAATTCGAAAACTTTGCTCTCTGTTTATCAAATAGGTGGATTTCTTAATTATATCAAGGAAATTTCCTATAAATGATTGGATCAAACCGTATAAAAGCAGATAGGAATTACGATCTGGAAGTAGATTATTGGGTTTCATGAACTATAGGATTTAGCTAAAATGAGATCAAAATATTTCTCAATATGATAACTAATATCATAAACCTACCATGAAAATTAAATTTAACGGTTTCTTTAACCGTTAAAAAACTTCATAAAATGACAAGATTTGCCCTTCTAAATTATGAATGCTATTGAACCCTCCAAAAATAACAAAGGATAAAAATCATATGGTTTTAAAAAAAATAATTAGTTTTAGAAATCTTTCCCCTCGTATAGAATGCATTTTTATGATAGAACTAAAGAAAAAGATCAAACTATTAAAGGTATTCTACAGCTCTTTTGCCTTATTTAGTTTGGTGATTACGGTGGTTTGTTTGGTCATTGCTTTTTATTCGGGTGGCAAATCAATTGGAATACTCTTTTGGCTCAAACTTGGCACATCAGGACTGATTTATTTCTTTCAAAATGATGAAATGAAACATGAATATTACTACTACAAAAATCTTTGGAAGCTCCATGCAATAAAAAATACCAGCGCATAAAAAATGGTCTGTGCTTTTAATTCTTGGATTATTGCAATCCTTGGTTTGCATCCACTTACATTGAAGGGTTTACTTCTTGGCACAACTTGACCGTGGTGGATTGTACACCATACTTCGTACAATTTCCAAATACCTAATCGATCACCTTGTTATAACGCATTGGAGTCGGTTCAGCACAATTGGAATGGACGGCCCGTAATAACATCATGGCATTGTTATTATCTTCGAATGAAATTTTGACTTGAACTTTAAATGTCATAGCACTTTAATCGTTGTGTCAGCATCTATGATTGTTCTGACGTGACGATTGAAAGATGCACAAATATCATCATTGTCAACGATCACATGTGCAGAAACTTCACAGTGTATACCTTTGTACGACATGTCTGGCATATGTGTGAATTGGTCAATTTCCACCGAATCCAAATAAGAAAATTGTGTAGGGGTGAAGTTGTATGTGCAAAAAACCAATAGATCATCAACAATAATGAACTTTGAATGAATGTTTTTATTGACGAAATAATCGGCAGAATTGGTCTTTTCCAATTCATCAATAAAATTTTTGAAATTCACTTTGTTGCTGGGAGCTCTGAAATTGTGGTTCTCGAATTTCGATTGCAGAGAATCCGGTGGTGCAAATGTTTGTGATAAGCAAGTCACCCTAATTCCGGTTTTTGCCAATTCCAATATTTTGCCGAGTATCCCTTGGCGCATTTGGTTCTCTTTTATTTGTGAATGATATTGTGCTTTGAACTTATAGTTAAATGCGGCAAGATGTTGAGCACAGATAATAATCTTCTCTTTGGCTCCGGATAAGATTTTCAATAATTCGTCTTCCAGACGGTTGGAGGAATCAAAGTAAAAAGGTGCTGTGAAAAACGCCTTCTCTCCACTTGGGCTGGGTATATGTGGATAGTCTATATTAGCCGTGTTAAGGGCTGTAGAGAAATTTTTGATGTTGATGCTGTTTTTCAGCAGTTCGCCAAAAAACTGCCTGAAACTCACTTGATAGGCTGATTCGTCTTCTATAATCAATAGGGATTCGAATTTGGTGAGATCTCTCACTGCCATATTTGAGGAACTAATGGCAATTATCTCCCCTTCTTTTTTTTTGATATACCCAGCTTTTAAATGCAAAGAATATGGGAAATTTCCCCTGGAAAATTTCTTGACATAGCTGCTTCTTAGATAGATGTGGGGGAAAAAATATATGTTGTAATTCGGCAAATCCTTGCAAAAGAAAATCTCATGGAAAATAGACTTTGCCAAGTCGTATTTAGTGTAACTTATATCGGTTAAATCTCCATTTTCCAGTTTTAGTTTTTTGGGATTGGAATTGTCATAGCCTTCCAGTGGAATCGTAATGACATTTACGATTATGCCTTCTTTTGATATTCTCTTCAAATAATCATGGAGCACCCAGTTGTTAAAAAGATACCAAGCCAAATTTATCTCCAGTATATCATTTTTATTTTCTTCTATTGTCCGGATCAATTCATCAACAAGTTTGGGAGAGCCACCTTTATAGTGGAAATGAAGCTTTCCTTTATTTTTCTCTGGACTATCAAAAAAAACCTTAAATGCCATGATTAGTATTTATGTAATTTCTTTTGGTTTTTATTTCAAACAATTGATTTTCAATACAAAACATAAAAATGGGACTACTTCAGGTATTAGAATATAAACTCATTGAAATCTTCCCACCATTTGGAAAGGTGACTACAATATAGCTTTTATTCTGTAAAACAGCTACTGATGAATTAGTTTGATTTGGGAATGCAATAAATCTGGACACCACCAAATGCCATAGGACATTGTCTGAAAAAATTCTTTATTTTTGAATCTTAAATACTAAATGACGGATAATGAAAATAGTCTCTTTTTTTGCTGGTGCCGGTGGTCTGGATCTTGGGTTTGAAAAGGCTGGATTCAATGTTGTATGGGCCAATGAGTATGATAAGGAAATCTGGGAAACTTATGAAAAAAACCATCCCCATACTGTTCTGGACAAAAGAAGCATAACTGAGATAAATCCCGATGAAATTCCTGATTGTGATGGTATCATAGGCGGTCCCCCCTGCCAAAGCTGGAGTGAGGCTGGGTCATTGAAGGGGATTGATGATAAAAGGGGACAATTGTTTTTTGATTTTATTAGAATATTGGAAAAGAAACAGCCCAGGTTTTTTTTGGCAGAGAATGTGTCTGGCATGTTGGCTGCCAGGCATAGTGCAGCATTGGAGAATATCAAAGCAATGTTTGATAAAGCAGGTTATAACTTATCGGTAAAATTGCTCAATGCTGTGGATTTTCAAGTCCCTCAGGATAGAAAAAGATTGATTTTTGTAGGGATTAGAAAGGATATCAATGTGACGTTTGATTTCCCAGATCCGAAAAAAGAAAAGTTGAATCTAGCTGATGCGATATTGGATCTAAAAGATAGCGTAGTACCCGCAAAGGAGAAAAACTATTCGAATGATGAGAATTGGAATGTAGCCAACCATGAGTATATGATTGGGGGGTTCTCAACAATTTTTCTTTCAAGAAATAGGGTTAGAAGCTGGGACGAGCCTTCATTCACAATCCAGGCAGGCGGTAGACATGCCCCAATCCATCCGCAAGCCCCAAAAATGGTAAAGGTTGGGGAAAACAAACAGGTTTTTAAGCAGGGGTATGAGGAATTGTATAGACGATTGAGTGTGAGAGAATGTGCTAGAATCCAGACTTTTCCTGATGATTTTGTCTTTTATTATAAAACCATTGCGGCTGGATATAAAATGATAGGCAATGCTGTGCCAGTTAATCTGGCCAAACATTTGGCTTTGAGTATCAAAGAGCAAATTGGATTTCCGAATGAATCGATGAAAATGTCAAAACAAGGGATAGAAGCAGCGCCTTTTTCTTAAATGTAAAAGAGCCATACCCTGAATTTCCCCGGCACTTTTCCTAGACTTTGAGATAGACCTACGGACAATTCGGCCTTACATCTCACTTATCGCCTCCATCTACTCTGTATCTCTTCCCTAAAAGCCAATCACCCCCTCGGGTTTTTCTTTGTGCAAGATCAGGCTTTTGGGTTTCTTCCCAATATAAAAGTTCACAATATTCTGTTGATCATCAAATTGTTCGATGAGAATGGTGTTTCTGATATTGACAGTCTTGGGAAAGTCGACATCGAAACCTTCTAGGTAAATCCAAGCAGCATCTTCTTCGATTTCATAACCGACGTAGCTGAGCTTGATTGTTTTCCCGTTGACCATGATCACATTGTGTTGGGTGACATATTTCCGAAGCATTTCAGCTAGATGCTCTTGGGAACTGGGGTTTAGAAAATCCACTTTGGTTTTGAAGGTTTCTCCCAAACCGCGCTCCAGATCATCCCAAAAAATCTTTTGTGCAACTTCTATCGTGTTCGAAGCATCATTGTATCTGATGTCTGTCAGACTGATATAAAAAGGGTGCATCAATACCTTCCATCCCAATATTAAAGTGAAAATATAATTATATACCATTTGAGAGCTTAATTGTACTTTTTCTGCAAATTATGCATTATACTTACATTCCCGTAATATGAAGGAAAAATAATTTTAAAATTCTTAAGGCAAAAATGAGCCAATTTCAATTGTATTTTGAGTTGGGATATAAACATATCCTAGACATTAAAGGTTTTGACCACATCCTTTTTGTGGTAGCGCTTTGTGCTATTTATTTAGCCAGAGATTGGAAAAAAATCTTGATATTGGTTACGGCATTTACGATTGGCCATTCTATCACTCTGGCCTTGGCGACGTTGAATATTGTCAAAGTCAATTCAAATTTGATAGAATTCCTGATTCCGGTGACGATAGCCATCACTGCCTTTGCCAATATCATCAAACCGAAACCCAGCAATAGCCGAGGTATCCAGCTGAATTATATCTTTGCCATTTTCTTCGGGTTGATCCATGGTCTTGGGTTTTCCAATTACCTCAGGTCGCTCTTGGGGCGTGAAGCCTCCATTTTCCAACCACTTTTGGCATTCAATATTGGACTGGAGGTCGGGCAGTTGGCGATCGTGGCGATTTTCCTGATTGCCTCTTCCCTAATCGTCGGGTTGATAGGTGTCAATAGAAAGGAATGGACAATAGCCATTTCAGCCATTGTCTTGGGGATGTCTATCATGATGATGATAGACACGAAGTTTTGGTAGAAAATAATTATCTTATCAAAGATTTTGACTTTCGGGTCATTGACTATAATAGCTACAATATGTATAGAGTATTTACCTTCCTTGCATTTGGACTTATGTGTTCATTTGCATCTTTTGGCCAAAAGGCGGAGAGAAACCATGCCGAAAAGTTCGAACAGCTAGGGCAGATGTTGCGCTCACCAAATGTGTATAGGACAGCTTCGGGTGCTCCGGGACACATGTATTGGCAACAGAAAGCAGATCACGAAATAGAAGTGGAACTGAACGATGACAACCAATCGATCAAAGGCTGGCAGAAAGTCACCTATTTCAACAATTCACCGGATCAATTGACCTATTTATGGATCCAGCTCGACCAGAATGAAAGAGCTGCAGACTCCAATACACCAAAAATGGCCACCAGCAGTATCAACCAAAGAATGTCCATGAGGCAGCTTGAGGGGATTGTTTGGCATGACCAAGATTTGGGATATAAGATCCATACTGTAAAGACAATGGCAGGGGACGATATTCCTGTGACTGTGAACAACACCATGATGCGGGTAGACCTTCCAGAGCCATTGAAAGCAGGCGAAAAATTCGAATTCACGGTAGATTGGAGCTTCAATATCCACGATAGGATGAGTTTTATCGGAGGACGTCCAGGATATGAATATTTTGAAAAAGACGGGAATTATCTCTATACAATGGCGGAATGGTTTCCCAGAATGGCAGTTTATTCGGATTTCGAAGGATGGCAAAACAAGGAGTTTGTGGGAAGGGGTGAGTTTGCCCTGACTTTTGGGGATTACAAAGTGAAAATCACCGTACCTGCTGACCACATGGTCGGTTCGACCGGAGTCTTGCAAAATCCCGATGAAGTACTTTCGTCTGTTGAAATGGATCGTTGGGAAAAGGCCAAGAAATCATATGATGAGCCAGTTATCATCAGGACACAAGCGGAAGCTGAGAGATTGGAAAAAGGAAAAGCAAAAGATAAAAAAACATGGATTTTCCATGCCGAGAATGTCAGGGACTTTGCCTGGACTTCGTCAAGGAAGTTTATATGGGATGCTATGGCGGTGAAGCAGGGAGGAAATGATGTGATGGCGATGTCATACTATGGCAAAGAAGGCAATCCACTTTGGGAACAATACTCCACAAAGGTAGTGGCACATACAATCAAGTCATATTCTGCAAAAACCTTCGATTATCCATATCCTGTTGCGATATCAGTGGAAGCTAGCAATGGTATGGAATATCCAATGATCTGCTTCAATTACGGCCGTCCAGATGAAGATGGTACATATTCTGATGCTGTGAAATATGGGATGATTTCGGTGATCATCCATGAAGTTGGTCACAACTATTTCCCGATGATCGTCAATTCCGATGAAAGACAATGGTCGTGGATGGATGAAGGATTGAACACCTTTATGCAGTTTATGGCAGAGCAAGAATGGGATAGAGACTATCCATCAAGAAGAGGTCCTGCTCACAAAATCGCCCCATATATGGCAAGTGACCAAAGTTTATTGGAGCCAATCATGACCAACTCCGAGAATATTATCCAATTTGGTCCAAATGCCTATGCCAAGCCTGCTACAGCATTGAATATCCTAAGGGAAACAGTGATGGGCAGGGAGTTGTTCGATTACGCATTCAAAGAGTATTCCCAAAGGTGGATGTTCAAACACCCTACACCTGAAGATTTGTTTAGAACCTTGGAGGATGCATCCGGGGTGGATTTGGATTGGTTCTGGAGAGGTTGGTTTTTTGGGACTGACCCTGTAGATATTTCCTTGGAGTCCGTGGGTTGGTTCAAGTTGGACAACAGAAGCCCCGCAGAGAAAAAGGCGGATGAAAAGAAAGCATTTGACAGGGAGGAGACTTATATTTCAAAGACATATAATACCAAAGATGTGGAGCAGACAGTCTTAGAAGCGGATCCAGGGACTAGGGATTTCTACAATAGCTACAATCCCTTCACTGTAACACCAGAGGACGAAAAGTCCTATAAGGATTTTATGGCAAGGTTAAGCCAGCAGGAAAAAGACCTATTGAACAGCGGGTTGAATTTTTACGAATTGAAGTTCAAAAATGTTGGGGGGCTGGTAATGCCGTTGATTATCCAGTTCAATTACACAGATGGAACTTCTGAAGTAGATAGGATCCCTGCACAAATCTGGAGACTCAATGAAACTGAAGTCACGAAGGTTTTTGCGAAGAAAAAAGAGGTAAAGAGTATTGTGCTGGATCCATTCAGGGAGACTGCAGACATAGATGAATCCAACAATTACTGGCCGAGAACATTCACTCCAAGCAGGTTTGAGTTGTTCAAGGGAGCAGGGGGAGTAAGAGGAGCGTCCACTGGAGATAATCCTATGAAAAAGGCAAAGAGGAAGTAATTTATTATAAACTTCAATGTCGTTTAGATAAGACCTGACAGGTTTTCAATTAATATAAGAACTGTCCTTCTTTGGTAAGAACTGCCATTTGAAAGATTTAAATCTGCCAGGTCTCATTTCTATACTAAAAGACATTGATAAATACTTGTAAAAAAACAGGCAGTATGATTAATTCAACTGCCTGTTTTCATTTTTTATTCTTGGGTAATTACTCCTATCTCTGCATACTGGGTCGGTTTTCCATCCCATGTCTCCAGACTTGTCAATCTGATATATCGGGTTTGGGTGTTCCCAAAGCGGATTTCTTGCTTGATGGGGTTGTTGTGGATATTTGAAAATTCCCCAACGGCCAGGTCTCGCCAATTCTTTCCATCTGCGCTGCCGCTGAATCGATATTTGAACACCAAACCGCTAAAATACCGTCCTTGTGGAGGTAAGTATTCAAATCCATTGATGTGGACAAGTTCTCCTAGGTCTATGATAACCTCATCTTTTGGATTTGTCCAGTTGGTATTGGGATTGGCATCGATGATGTTTTTTGAGTTTGGATCGTCATGAATCACCCGCCAATTAGACTTTGCAATATCAAAATTCTGGGTAAGGGCTTCACTGGAGTTGTCACTATTTTGATCGATTGAAATGGCTGTGATTTTGCCTGCGTTTTTCAGGATGAATGGGGCGGTATATTGCTCTCCATTTGATTTGCTGGGAATAGTACCGTCGAGGGTGTAATAGATGTCCACACCAGATTCCGGAATTTCCATACTGACCATCCCTTCTTTGTCCCTGTGGATAACTGGCTGAACCAATAGTTTTGGTGCATCGAATACACCAACCTTGGATATGGCTGGAGAAGCTTTTGCGTCTAATATGTTCAGCCTGATTTTGTCAGTATAATGGTCATCCAGTCTTAGAATCCTTTTTGCCCCGATAGTTGTACCTTGATGGATTTCTTGCCAACCTTCATCTGTTTGGATTTCCAGGCTGAAGCTTTTGACACGTTGTCCCAATGCAATGAATTCCTGAATCAGGAATCTATTGAAGCGGATTTTTTGTGGATAAGTTATTTCGATGCTGCTATTTACCACTCCATCTTCCGTTGCCCAATAGGTTTCCCATTCATTGTCAAGAACTTTGTCTGCCCCATAACCTTTTCCGCGCTCATTGCTCGCAACCAGTTTGGCATTATGAATCAGGTCGTTTTCAAAGTCTTCTTTGATCTTTGTGGATAACTTCATGATTTGCTCCACATCCTTTTCATGGACAAGTCCCCTTCGGTCTACTGGAAAGTTGATAAGAAGTGCACTGTTTTGTCCAATACTTCTGTAATATATATCCAATAACTGTGGGAGTGATTTTACCTTATGGTCTTCGTAAGCATGATAATACCATCCTGGCCTGATCGACACATCAGCTTCCGCAGGAACCCAGTGACTTCCATTTTCTTGTCCACTTGAATACATTTCAGCGTACTCAGGCATTCCAGCATAGACCGAATCCCTCAGTAAGTTTGACCAGGTAGTTTCGTATGCATAGCCATGTTCATTGCCTACCCAGCGTACATCTGGGCCAGCGTCTCCAAAGATCACCGCATTTGGTTGTAATTCCCTAACCAACTTATAGACATTTTCCCATTCGTAGTAAGAGCGCTTGTCTACCTTTCTGTCTTCATTTGCACCACCATAGTATCCAGTTCCTCCGTTTGCACCGTCAAACCACACCTCGAACACTTCACCGTAGTTGCTCAGTAACTCGGTGAGCTGGTTCTTCATATAAGCAATATAGGTATCCGTGCCGTAGCCGCCATGATTCCTATCCCAGGGAGAGTAGTATATTCCAAAACCGATCCCTTCAGCTTTGCAGGATTCAGCCAGTTCTTGGATAAGATCACCCTGGCCATTTTTCCATGGGGAGTTTTTCACGGAATGCTCGGTATACTCTGAGGGCCAAAGACAGAATCCATCATGGTGCTTGGCTGTGATGATGAGCCCTTTCATTCCAGCTTCTTTTGCAACTTTAGCCCATTGTCTGGTGTCCAGTTCCGTGGGGTTAAAGTTTGAGGGGTCTTCATCACCCATTCCCCATTCCATATCTGAAAAAGTATTCATGTTGAAATGGACAAAACCATAATATTCCATTTTGTGCCAAGCCAATTGTCTTTCAGAAGGGATAGGAAGTACTGGCTCAGGGGCTTTGGGACTGTTACAGGCAATGATAAGCAGGAGGATAAGGAGTTTTCTAAACATTTTTTTTGCTTTCAGGTGAATAGAGTTATTAGTGGCTGGAAGATAAAGTTAATTATGAATTTACAAGGGCAAAATCATACATATTTTGTTCTGAAAAAATAGATTTATCACCTTATTTCACTATTCATGTGATTTTTTTCCTCGAACGCCATAAGTTTTGGTAATTTTATAGATTCAATCCTACCCCATGCAAAAACTAATATTTCCTATTCTATTTATTGTCTTTTCATCCAGTTATGCACAGACCTCAGTGAAGGTCATTGATGTTCAGAATGAGCTTCCCATCCCTGGAGTCCTGATCAAAGTTGAGGGTGGAAAGAATCAATCCACTGACAAAAATGGTGTTGCACAAATTAATTTGACAAAACCAAATGAACTGGTTTTTTCCCATATTGGGTACCAAATATTGACTCAGGTGGTGAATCCAGATGGAGAAGTTCTAATAGCACTCAATCCACTTACCAACGACTTATCCACAGTTACCGTGACCGCTTTTGAAACTGACAGACCCCTGTTGATGCAGGCAAGTGCAGTGAGTAGGGTGCTGGAAAATGAGTTATACCGATTCAATGAAACCTCTATCGTCAATGCATTCAATACCAAGGCTGGTGTTAGGGTAGAAGAAAGGGCGCCGGCAAGTTATAGGATATCGATTAGGGGAAGTTCTTTGAGATCTCCTTTTGGAGTGAGAAACATCAAGGTATATTGGAATGGGATTCCTTTTACTTCTCCCGATGGAACTACGCCATTGAATTTGCTTGATTTGAGTAATATCCAGAATACTGAAATCATCAAAGGGCCGGCCAGTAGTATTTATGGAGCGGGAAATGGAGGTGTGATCAATCTGGAAAGTCGTATGGGCATAGAGGAGAACAGGATTTCTACAGATTTGAATATTGGTGATTTCGGGTTGCTGAGATATAGGTTTGGGATAGAGCAGCAAATAGGAAATGGTGGGATAAGTGCTTCATATGTTCATCAAAAATCTGATGGTTATCGTGAGCACAGTGGGGTTGATAGGAAGGTGTTTCAAATGGCGGCACACATGAAGCCTTCCGAAAAACAGGAATTGTCCACACAGATTTTATATACAGATTTGTATTATGAAATCCCAGGCGCACTTAATTCGGATCAGGTTGTGGAAAACCCAAGGCAAGCAAGACCGGGTTCTGTAGATCAAAACAGTTCGATCTCCCAAAAGTCACTTTATGGCTTGTTATCACATACATACCAGTTCAATGAGTATTTGGATAATCAAACTTCGGTATTTGTAAACACGACGGACTTTGAAAACCCATTTATTTTGGATTATAAAAAGGAGACAGCCTTCAGCTATGGGGGAAGAACGAAATTTACCAGAAACGATAAGTTGGGCAAATTCCCAATTCGAATAATTGCCGGTGGGGAATACCAATTTGGTAAGACATTGGCCCAGAATTTTGGCAATAGAAATGGCCAAGCAGATACGGTGAGGTTTAGTGATGATTTGATTACGACCCAAGCATTTCTTTTCCAACAATTTGAAATGGAATTGACTCCTGCGCTTTTGCTGACTTTGGCGGCAAGTGAGAATTTTTCCAAATATGATATCAACAGAACTATTGATGCCAGCGCAAATGAACCCGCTGATAATGTAAGGAGATTTGACCCAATCATCGTACCAAGGTTTGCGCTTGCATACAAGATCAACAATACCTCTGCAGTGCATGGAAGTATAAGTTCTGGTTTTTCTCCACCAAGTATTGATGAGGTTCGGACTAATGAAGGCAGTTTGAACTTGGGTTTGGAAGCTGAAAGGGGAGTGAACTATGAACTGGGTTACAGATCGAGTTTTGGGATCTTCAATATTGATGTCACAGGTTTCTATTTCAAGCTGGATCAGACGATCACTACCTTTGCCAATGAGCAAGGGGTGGTTTTGTTCCGAAATGCCGGAAGTACCAACCAACGGGGAGTTGAGGCACAGGTTGATTATAGTTTGTGGAAAAATCCCCAGTCAATTATCCAAGAATTGAAAATCAATCATGCGTTTACTGGACATTATTTTGAATTTGCGGATTTCAATAGCGGTGGGAATGATTTTTCAGGGAACCAACTTACTGGCGTCTCTCCAAATACCCTAGTTAACCAATTTGATCTAAGGACCAAGTTTGGTGTATATCTGAACTTCACCCATCAATATGTGGATAAGTTGCCCTTGAATGATGCCAACACAGTTTATCAAGATGCTTACAACTTGGTAGGTAGCAGAATTGGCTGGAGAAGTGTATTTATGGGGAATTGGGACTTGGAGGCATATTTGGGTGTGGATAACTTGCTTGATGAGTCCTACAGTTTGGGAAATGATCTGAATGCTTTTGCAAATAGATTCTTCCAACCTGCACCGGGAAGGAATTATTACGGCGGTGTGAAAGTTGGCTATAGGTTTTAGAAAAAAAATCTTTGAATTAATGTTTCTATCTGGGGAATATCCCTCACCTTTAGGTGAATATTTTAGTGTTTTTTCTTTGTGAACTTGATGTTTATACTTGGTGATTTTAGTGGTGGAAATTATAACCACAAAGATCACTAAGTCTTGGATGCACTTTAGTCGCCTTTATGCGATACCAAACCTATTGGTCTTTAGACTTAGAAAGTAGTTTAGTGGTGTTTCTTTTCTATATCCAACGACTCCTTTAACTGATAAATAAATAGAACAGGGTTGTCATAGTTATCCACTGATATTTGACTGAGTAATGAGTTATAAGGATTATCTTCCTCCCTTTTCTTTTCTGTCTTGATGCGGTTGAACTCATTAGCGTCAACAGCAAAAGTAAATTGCCCTGACTCATTATTGTATTCCGGTATAAATAAGACAGGATAAAATTCATCCAAATCATTAACAGTTTTCTCAACCAAGTATGTGCTATTGGTACTCTTGTCCCAGACTGCCAATCCCCCTCTATTCCCTCTTATCACGCTGATCAACATAAAGTTTTTGGTGTCAATTAAATTATCACCTAGAACATATAAATTTTCCCTTGCCATTTTTTCGAATATTGTTCTGCCGTTATACTTTTCTTCTTTATTGTATTCAAAGAAATGTTTGTTGAAAGTGATCGAAACCACCTCGCTAAGCTCATCTGATTTAAAGAACAGTATTCTTTTATTCAAAAAGTCCTTGTAAATAAATTCTTCTGGATTATCGGATTTATAGAAATATTTATGCTTTCCTCCATCTCGTATCATCCAATCTCCTGGCAAGTAGGTTTCCAACGGCTGAAAGTTTTTAAATTCCAGATTGGTATAGCCAATTTTTTCGGTCCAGTTTTCTACATATGTTTTCACAAAATATAATCTGTCATCTTTCATAAAAAAGTCTTCCATTCGGTACTCCGGTTTAAGCTGGAATTCATCCAAAAACTGCGCATCCGTACTAAAGGTAAGTAACTTTGCAGATCCAGAATCATGTATATATATTTTTCCTTCATTTTCAGACATATATATGTTCATCGGAAATTTGTATTCACCAGGACCTTCTCCTTGATTGTTGATAACTGCTTTTATTTTCCCCTTCCTGTCAAAAATAAAAACTGCCTTAGCCATTCTATTGTCAAGTACGACTAAATTTTCCTTTCCATAAATGATTTTATCTATTGAACCGATATAATGTTCCCCGTCTGTTTCAAGTGGAACTATGCTACAGGTATCAAAAAGCTGGGAATATTTTATGGTGATGGGCTTGTCGACATCAATCACCATGTTGGCTTCAAAAGAGGCCAAAGCACCATCTTGCCCATTACAACATAACAAGAAACCGATGATCAAGAAGATTGGGATATTTTTCATGACTTTTAGATTAATGACAGTTAAAAATCTTTTATGGAAAAGAAACATAGGATAGGATTGCCATCCTTTTCCGCTTTTCGGATCATATCCGCTACATGAGGTACATACTCGTCAGGATCTGGTCTTTCTCTTAAAATATCGTCAGGCCATGTCACGCTTATAAAGAAATTCCCCTCTGAGGCAATAGGGTGGTTAAACTGGATAAGGTCCATTTTCTTACCGAACCAAGACTTGTATAGGACATTTCCTCCATACTGAAGACCTCCTGTTGACCTGCTATAGTAAGCATGATAAAATTCCCCTGCCTTTAAGTATAGTCCATTGTCTGTTTCCAGGCATTTTCCGTCAAAATGGTAGTATCCTTTTTCAGCCGTCAGTTTATGCCTGTCATCATTGTTGGTAGTTTCATCTATATAATGCATGAGCCCATTAGCTCCAAGATCAATAAAATATTTTGGACTGATTATTCCATCACCGGAAATCTCATAAATTGTGTCGTTCAGAAAGGCTCCGTACAAAGCCTGTCCAGTGTTATAATTCAGACTTTCATAAACAAGCCTTTCTGGGAATTTCGAATATCGCAATGCCCAAGAGGGAATCGAGTAATGCTGGACTTTGCACTTGTAATCCGTCAAATACAACATATGATCTCTGAAGTTCTCTATATGGAAATTACTTTTGGGAGACTGCTTAAACAAAAGTAGGCTATCATTTAGCAATGTGAAATTACTTGCTTCAAAATATAAGCGTTCATTTCTTAAATGATTTCCATCAAAATCATAATACATCATTTTCCTTCCTTCAAGATCCATCAGCAGAATTTCATGCTTGGTATGGTTTATTGCAACATCCATGACTTTTTGGTACTCATTGGGACCTTCCCCCTGTATCCCAAGCTGACTGATAAAATTGCCATTCCTGTCAAATATATGGGCAATGTGTCTGGAAAAAAGCTCCAATGTCACAATTCTATCTTCCGCCAATAGGATGCGTTTGATATCTCCAAGTAGGACATCTTCATTAGTCTCCAGATGTACATAATGTACACTGTCCACTAGCAAGTCCAATTCTATCATCTTCTTTTTCAAGTCGGTTGGCACTGTGATTACTGTCAGGTCATTCCCAATGGTCTTGATTTCCGACATTTCAGGTGATAGGACTTCTTCATATCCTTTATATATATCTTTGTACAGCTCTACCCATTTGTCCTCAGAGCCGAACTTACATCCACATGTCAATAAAAAAATGGATGTGGAAAGTATTATTGGAATTTTTCTATTCATGTCTAGATTTATTTAATAAAAGTATAGGGAGTTTGATTGTCAGACTCCCCTTAATTATTTTTTGACTCAACCGCTACAATTCTCCACACAAGGACTAATGCATGGCGTACAATAAAGCGCACGCCACCTCTACAGGTATCTACACTTCACTTTAATCATTAATTGAGCAGGTCTTTGATGGTTTCAGATTACTTCTCAACCAACTCTGGAATCCCTTTATCTGGAATGAAAATTAGACTACCTTTAATTTGGTTTGTCAATGTGACAAAATAATATGGGAACTCAGCCGTTTCGGCAGGATGGGATATCTGGCCATAATCTATATTAAATAAATGAAAACTCAGGTCTAAGTCCTTGCACACCAATTTGATATTCCTGATATTATTTGTTGAAACCAATAGAACGATGTTTTCGGAAGCTACAATTTCTGCAAACCTTTTTAATAGTATGGCCTGCTCTTCGATACAACTGGAACAATGAAAGTCTGTAAAACGGAAGAATAATTTGTTTCCTTCAGCTAGCATTTTCTGGAAGTTTATATCCTTTACATGATTCAAATCCTGCACTTTTTCGGGTAAGTCTATTTGCCCCCCATAGATCGTTTGGATCATCAATTGTTCCTGCAGTTTTTCTACTTTCTTTGATTGGGATGCCAATGTCTTTTTGGTCTTTTGTCGTTCCATGTATACATACAATATACAAATAATTGACAGAGAAATAATTAGACCCATTCCAATGTTCTTCATAACTTTTAGATTAATGACAGTTAAAAATCTTTTAAGGTAAAGAAAGACAGAATAGGATTTCCATCTTTTTCCGCTTTTCGGATCATGTCTGCTACATGAGGGACATACTCGTCAGGGTCTGGGTTTGCTCTTAAGATATCGTCAGGCCATGTCACGCTTATAAAGAAATTCCCTTCGGAGGCTATAGGGTGTTTAAACTGAATAAGATCCATTTTCTTACCAAACCAAGACTTATACAGTACATTTCCCCCATACTGAAATCCTCCAGTTGATCTATTGTAGTAAACATGGTAGAATTCCCCAATCTTTAAATACAAGCCATTGTCCGTTTCCAGGCACTTTCCGTCAAAATGGTAGTATCCTTTTTCAGTCAATTTATGCCTATCATCATCGTTTGTACTTGCATCCATATGTTGCATGAGTCCATTGGAGCCTAGATCTAAATAATATTTGGAACTGATTATGCCACTTTCAGATATCTCATAGATTGTATCGTTCAAAAATGCTCCGTACAAAGCTTTTCCGTCTTTGTGGTTCAAATCTTCATAAATGTATCTTTTGGGCATCTGTGGATATCTTAATGCCCAAGAGGGAATTGAATAATGATGTACTTTACAACTATAATCACTAAAATACAACATGTGATCTCTCAATTTTTCGATGTGAAAGTTACTTTGAGATAGCTGTTTGAACAAAATCGTACTATCGTTTAGAACCGTAAAACTATTTGCGTAGAAATACATGCGCTCATTTCTTAAGTGTTTTCCATCAAAATCATAATACATCATCTTTCTCCCCCTAACATCCATCAATAAAATCTCTCTTCTCGCATGGTTTATGCCTGCACTAGTAATCTCTTGGTACTCATTAGGACCTTCCCCCTGCACTCCAAGCTGACTGATGAAGTTGCCCTCCCTATCAAAAATATGAGCTATATTTCTAGCAAATATTTCCAAGGTCACAATTCGATCCTCAGCAAAAAGAATTCGATTGATATCCCCAAGTAGAATATCCTCCCTCGTTTCTAAATGTACAAAATGGACACTGTCCACTAGTAAATCCAGTTCTATTTTTTTCTTTTTTAAGTCTAGGGGGATAGGGATTGTTGTTAGGTCATTTTTAATGGTCTTGATTTCCGACATTTCTGATGAGAGTACTTTATCGTATCCTTTATATGAATCTTTATATAGGTTCACAAGTTTGTCCTCTGTACCATTTTTGCATCCAATCATCAATAAAACAACGGATATAGACACGATCAATGAGATTCTTGTATTCATGTTAAATTTTTTAATTAGAATGCAGGGTGTCTATATTAATAGACACCTCGTACATATTTAATCTTAACCGCTACAATTCTCCACACAAGGACTAATGCATGGTGTACAATAAAGCTCACGCCACCTCTACAGGTATCTACACTTCACTTTAATCATTAATTGAGCAGTTCTTTGATGGTTTCAGATTACTTCTCAACCAACTCTGGAATCCCTTTATCATATAATCCATTTAACCAAATAAAATCTTTCCGAACTATCGTTAGAGTATGTGATTCCATAAAAGCAGTTGTTTTTGCGATCATAATCAAAAGCAGATACTACTTGATCAAAAGTATATTCCTTTACCGGTTTGCCATTCCAACCTAAAACATGAAGCTTTGAAAAAGAAGATCCCTTTTCACGATTCATGATTGTATACATAGAATAAATGTAGGAGTCATCACTTATGATTCTGGTGTTGTAAAATGTTATTGACTCATTAAAAATCAATTCTGGTTGAATTGCTTTCTTTAAATTTTCATCCCTATCAATTATAGTGGAATAAAGATATTCCCCACTAAAATCAAAAAAATCATATTGCCCCAATAAATTAGATGTCGCTACGAAAACTCCCTTTTCCAAATTGTATGACGAGCTTACGTTTGTATAAATCGGGTTTAAATTATTTTCATGTACTTTGAACGGCAACACTGGCAAATATTTTATGTGTTTTAGTTCATCGTTTTTCAGGATTTTAAATCGACCAGCTTCTTCCATTCCGGTGGGAACGGTTATAGATAAGCTATCACTATAATACACAAATCTAAATGTATCATGAATATCATCTGGTAACTCAATCCTATCAAATTTTTCAAGATTTCCGTTTTTAAGATCAACGAAACTTACCCTTCTTTTACCTACTTCATACAGGATATGATAAACCGTATCGGTTTCTTCAAAATATTGTTGCAATACAACTGGTTCAAACAGCTCTAATGGTCCCTGCTTCTCTCCGAATCTTTTGATTACATTTTTACTGCTTTTATCAATTATCCAAAAATACTGATCGCCTGATTTGTTTACTTGCACCAATTGAGAGTCCAAAACTATTATTTGGCTTGGAATTACATCATGGATTTCATTAAGAATTTCAAGATTGATTTCTTTTGTTAGTGGGAATTTTTCAATTGTAAAATGGTTAGAAGTATCATCTCTTCCATTACATCCTAAAACAGTAAATATTAGACAAACAAGTATTATTTTTTTCATATTTGATTTTTTAGAAAATTGACCGTACAATTAGATATTGCATTTGGTAAGAACTCGGAAACAATACTTCACCAAAAGAGGAAGCTTCTTCATAAAGCTTGCTGTATGCGCGGATCATCGGCGCTGTCGTGCGGTTACATAAAAGTAAAAGTGCTTGCTGCTGGTTATTGGATTTCATAAAACTTAGTTTTAGACAACAAAAATTAATTAAAAGATTGTCTAAACATATTAAAAACTAATTGTATAAGCTTAAAATAGGTACTTTTAACCGTTGTTTTAACCGTTAAAACCTTTTGTTTTATCCAGTATTGACCTATTTTTATATTTATATTTTTCAATTTTAAAGTGTATAAATATCGGAATGATTGATTTTTGATACATAAGATAGCAAAAATCATCAAGTGCATCGCCTCTACATTTACTATGTTAATTTACTTTGTTGTGAACAACTCCGATATATTTTAAGGTTGAATTTTGATAAAAAAGAAACCAATTTTGCGCAACAAGCATTAAGAGTTAGATAGAAAAAGTATAAAATCCAGTATATGCAAAAACCAGATTTCAACATCGAAGAAGTAAATAAAATAATCCGTGGACGCAGATCCATGTTTGTGGCGCAATTCAAGGAAAATGACCCAGTAGATGATGCCATTATTGGGGAAATACTCGAAAATGCCAATTGGGCACCAACACACAAATTGACAGAGCCTTGGAGCTTCACTGTTTTTTCAGGTGATGGACTCGTGAAGTTTGCAGATTTTCAGGCAAATCTTTACAAAGAAAGAGCTACGAAAAACGGTAATTTCATTGAAGCTACTTTTCAAAAATTCAAAGAAAGCCCATTGAGAGCCTCACATGTGATTGCCATCAAAATGAAGCGTGATCTAAAGGCAAACCTTCCTGTGATGGAAGAAATCGCAGCGGTTTCTATGGCTGTTCAAAATATGTACCTCACTGCTTCTGCACATGGTTTGGCGGCATATTGGGGTACTGGTGGGCCTACATTTTGGCCGGAAGCCAAGGAATGGTTTGGCTTGGGTGAGGAGGATATGTTGATGGGATTCTTCTACATTGCAAAGCCTGCTACTGACAATTGGCCTGAGGGTCGAAGAAAGCCTATCGAAGAAAAAGTGGAGTGGGTAAAGGGGTAATTTTTAATGGAAATTCGCAGTTCTGACTGTAAATAAATTATCGTGATATTCTCATTATCCAGATACTCATAGATATTAGATATTGAAATGGATATTTCATCACTTTGGTCTGTGTCTTCACAGACCAAAGTGATCAACCTAAAATGTGATTGCCCCATTTCGGAGATTGTTCAGAGCGATTTCCCCGAAACTATAAAATAGCATTGGAAAATGGAAAAGTTATTTTCCAATTAAAAAGCCGGGTTCATCCCGGCTTTTTTTATTACAATGCATTGAATCTTGGAGGCTCAATGCCATTGGCTCTGATGTAGGAAATCGCTGCTCCACGATGGTGGGTGCAGTGGTCATCTATCAATCCCAATACCTGTCTTCTGCTAGCCGTGTTTCCAAAAATGTCAATCTTTTCAGCCAATTGGGCTTCTGTCAATTTTGAAAATGTTGCCTTGCCATAATCATAGCAAGCTTCAACATGGGCTTTTAACTCAGCTTTTGTGGTAGGCTTTTTCTCAAGATCAATTCCCGATTCTTCGCCCATCAAAAAACCACCACTGATTCCAACAATTGCTGAACTTAAGTGGGTCACTTGTTCATTGAAACTCATGGCTGTCTCATGCGGTTTGTAGTTTTGCAGATCGTCTGGCATTTTATCAACCACGGCCAATGTCAATTTTTTGCCGTTTTCCCATTTCATCATAAACTCTTCCATGGTGGTCTGGGCTGTAGCCAAAGTTTGACCAGCAAAAAAGAGCATCATGATCAATGCGCTTTGAAGGATAGTTTTTGTTGTTTTCATGATTTTGATTTTTTTGAATTTTTTGTTTACCCTCTTTCACACCATGGACCACGTAAAATTATGTATTCCACTATTTTTTCAACTGCTGTTGACTTTTTCCGCTTGAACCAATTGTTTAAATCGCCTTCTGGTGCAATTGGGATAAACATATTGAATTTTGTATAAATATCGACATTCCAAAGCTGAAATCAATCCAAATTGATAACTTTGAAACATGTCGTTGAAGAACTTTGTCTTTATTTTAGCTCTGTTGATAATCAGTAGCTGTGGGGGAGATTATCTCCCAAGACCGATGGGATATAATCGAATAGACCTCCCAAAGCATGATTTCGAGATGCTTGAGGGGAATTATCCCTATAGTTTTGACTCTCCAATCGCTGCACAGATTGAGCAGGATTCATTTAATTTGGAGCAAAGTGCGTGGATCAATCTCAATTACCGAAAATTCGGAGCCAAAGTCCATCTTACCTATTTGCCATTGGGAAGCAAGGGAGGAGATGTGAAAATGGTCTTAAATGATGCGATCAATCTGACTGCCAAGCACCAAATCAAAGCCTATGGAATTGAAGAGTCGGTATTTTTGACCCCAAAGGGATATACAGGTGTTGTGGCTGAGTTGAGTGGAGAGGTTCCTACACAGTTCCAGTTTTTTGTCACGGATTCCACCAAAAACTTTCTCCGGGGAGCACTCTATTTCAATACGGCAATGAAAAACGACTCTCTGGCACCGGTCATAGAGCACGTCAAAGTGGACATGATGCATTTGATCAATACTTTGGAGTTTGTAAAGTGATGGAGAAGAAGCGAGATGCTAGAGGCAAGATACGAGAAGTGAGAAACAAGAAGCAAGAGGTAAGAGGTAAGATTCAAGTCGAAAGACTGAGATTGTCTTGTCAAGGCATATCGACCGGTAGGGAGATATCTCACTTTCCCTCCCTGTCGTGTACTGAAAATGAAAAGTATATATAAATTTCAGTTCGAGATTTCTTCCCGCAATCCTGCGGGACAGGCTCCACGCCTCCCTAAAGTAAGGTAAATTCGAAATGACCACCAAGTCACCTCGACGGCAGGAGAGGTCTCTTTACTTGGACTAAGAGGTATTTAAGAGGATTGAAAACAAAAATAAAACAATAAGAAAAAGTGTCAAGTAAATTCAGAACGAGACACTGTTTTTATCCGTGGCCATCTACCAAATCTGTGTCATCAGTGTGCCATAAAATGCAAAAAAAAAATCCCATCCAGTGAGTTGACCGGACGGGAGCATATTTTATTGGTTTTAATACGGCAGTAATTTCAAAAAGAACCAAGACTTAACAAGTTCCCTTACTTCATTTTTTTCCAGCTGCCAAAGATGATAATTCCACCCAAAATTGCGATACCGGTTGCGATTGAGGCGCCCACGACATTACTATAAATCCAAAAACCTACAGCAAACAAAGTAGCATAGACCATGATGGAACCTACCAGCATCAAGCCGATCTCCATTGGCAATTGACCCTGTTCCTGTTCTTCTTCAGGATAGCGGTTCAGTAGTTTTTTCCAACCAAAGGCAGCAGGTTTTACTTTTCTGTAAAATGTCAACAGGACATCATCTTTTTCTGGTTTGGTCAGCAATGTGACCGTCACCCATCCTATTGTCGTAATGATTACACCATACAATATTTTCAGGTATTCTTGCCCTTCAGAAATTGGGATGATATTGAGTTTGGGGTTGACGTATTGGAAGAATATCGCCACTACCAAAGAAATCAACATAGCTGCAATCTCGGTTTTTGCATTGATTCTCCACCAAAACCAGCGAAGGATGAAAATCGCACCTGTGCCTGCTCCGATTTGGAGCAAAATTTCAAATGCTTCCAATGCATTGGACATGGCCAGTGCCAACAATGCTGCCAAGCCCATCAGAACTACCGTGGAAATCCTTCCAACCAAAACCAACTCTTTGTCTGTAGCCTCCGGTTTCAAAAACCTCAGGTAGAAGTCATTTACGACATAGGATGAACCCCAATTGAGATGTGTGGATAAGGTAGACATGACTGCTGCAATCAACGAGGCCAAAACCAACCCGATCAATCCTGCTGGCAAAAACGTCAACATAGCAGAATAAGCCAAATCGTGTCCCATTTTGTCTACGGGAATATGTGGGAATGCTTCCTGCATGTCAGAAATATTGGGGAAAATAACCAATGAACCCAATGCGATGATGATCCATGGCCATGGCCGCATACCATAATGTGCAATATTGAAAAACAATGTTGCACCGATGGCATTTTTTTCATCTTTGGCAGATAACATCCTTTGGGCGATGTAGCCTCCCCCTCCAGGTTCTGCACCTGGGTACCAAGTTGCCCACCATTGGATCGCCAAGGGCATGATCAATAAGGGTACTATTACATTCCAATCATTGAAATCAGGCAAGAAATTCAACTTATCCACAACATTCGGATGGCTAAGCAAAACATCCAAAGAGCCGATTTCCGGAAGATCCAAAATATAATAAGCTGCCCCAATCGCTCCGGTCATGGCAATAAAAAACTGGAAGAAATCTGTCAGCAAGACCCCCTTGAGCCCACCCAAAGAACTATATGCTACAGTTACAATCGAAGCTATCAAAAGTGTTTCAATCGGGCTTAAGCCCAGCATCACACCGCCAATTTTGATTGCGGCCAAGGATACTGTAGCCATGATGACAACATTGAAAAACACACCCAGATAGATTGCCCTAAATGCCCTCAGAAATGCCGCCGACTTGCCTCCATACCTCAATTCATAAAACTCCAAATCTGTAGTAACTTCAGACCTCCTCCAAAGCTTGGCATATACGAACACTGTCAACATACCTGTCAACAAAAATGCCCACCACACCCAGTTTCCGGAAACTCCATTGGTCCTAACGATATCTGTAACTAGGTTTGGCGTATCGGCAGAGAACGTTGTTGCTACCATGGAAACTCCCAGCAGCCACCAAGGCATATTTCTGCCTGAAAGAAAAAACTCTTTTGCTGAGGTGCCTGCTTTTTTTGAAGTATATACTCCAATCAACATTGAAATCACAAAGAATGCTGCAATAATGCCCCAGTCTAGTAGCGATATATTCATAAGGAATCTGGTTTGTTAGATAAAATTTTTATTTTAAATAATCTACTTAATTAAAATTTTTACTAATGTATGTAAAATATTGACAAACCCAAAGGGTCTTTATGTTTAGGATTTTATTTTTTTGGATTTACGATTCATCCAAAAAACTTATTTTTGCAGAATAAATATATCTATGTATGAATACTTTTTCCTTTTTGCCTGAGCTTAATAGGCTTTATGATTTTAATTGGCGGCATGATCAGATTATTCCTTTTGGCAGTGGTCATATCCACCATACTTATAAGGTAATCGATGGTCAAGATACTTATATCCTCCAGAGGTTCAATAAGGATGTCTTCAAGAATCCGGAAATTATTTCCCATAACCATGAGCTATTGATCAAATATATGGATTATTTGAACTTGCCATTCCGGTTTCCTTTGCCAATTGTAAATGTTTTGGGATTTACACTTTCTGCTGTCAGGGAGGATTTTTTTCGGATTTCCCCTTTTGTTGCTGGGGTATGTCTGGAAGAGATCAGTGAACCTAGCCAGGCCTATCTTGCTGCCAAGGCATTTGCCGAACTGATACTTGCGGGAAACAATCTGAATGTTCAGGAATTCAAAGAGGTTATTCCTGGGTTTCTGGACTTGGAGTTGAGATTCAATCAATTATTGGAGGCGATAGATCAAACCAAAATCCCGATTGAAGGTGAGGTCAAGACTTTGGTGGATTTCTTTCTCTCCCGGGAATATCTCGTTGGGGAATATAAAACATGGAAAGGGAAATTGCCGATCAGATTGACACACAACGATACCAAAATCAATAATCTGATTTTTTCTGAGGATTTGAAAAGTGTCAAGGCAGTGATTGATTTGGATACGATTATGCCTGGGTATGTTTTCAATGATTTTGGCGATTTGGTCAGGACGGTTGCCTGTACCCAAGGAGAAAACTCAACAGATTGGAGTGAAATTAATGTGGACAAATCCAAGTATGATAGCTTGCATCAGGCTTTTATCGATGTTGGTCAGGGTATTTTTACACAAGAAGAATTGAATTCTTTGCATTTTGGTGGAAAGATGATGACTTGCATTACTGGGTTTAGGTTTCTGTCAGATTATCTCAATGGGAACATCTATTACCAAATCAAGTATGGTGAGCAAAATCTGCATCGGGCAAAAAACCAAATGATGCTTTTGAAATCATTGGAGAAATTGGAGCTGTAAAGAACATTCAATTCGATAGCTAAATTGAATGTTCAGTCCATCAATAGATATTAGACTTATCCACAAATTATTTGTTGAAAAAAGGAGGTCTTTTTTGTTGCCATTCGGTATTTTCCTGAAAAGCAAGGCCTAACATGATCAGTTTTTCCTCTTCAAAAAGGTTGGCCAGAAAGGTGATTGACACTGGATTACCATTTTCCAAGAAGCCATTGGGCATACAGAGTGCTGGGTGTCCCGTAAGGTTGGTAATTTGAAGTTGGTTGCCTGCGAAAGAAGGGCTAATGATTACATCATAGGTTTTGAAAAGTTCATGGATTTCTTCGATCAAAATGGATCTCAGACGACTGGCCTGGATATATTCCACTGCTGGAATAAACCGTGCGGATCGAAAGAGGTTTGGCCAGGCATTTCTCCGTTGGTTTACCATCAGATCATCCAGGTCCAATCTAGTCATGTCATCAAATGCTGCTGCCCCCTCGGCATAGAGCATAATCAAAATGCTATTCACATCGACAGAGGTCTCTAATTTGACGGGAGTCAATGATAACCCTATTTTCTTTAGGTCTTCCAAAACTTGTCTATCAAATACATTATTTTCTCTATCCCCTTTAAAAAAATCCTCAAAATAGCCGATTTTCAGGTCATTTATAGAGTTATCCACATTGTAATTGAAAGCAGCGGGGATTGTGCTTTTGTCTAACTTATCCACACCGTTGAGTACAGATAGTATGATGCCATTATCCAAAGCTGATCTAGAAATAGGGCCTATTTTGTCCATACTCCAGCTCAAAGCCATTGCACCATGCTTGCTGACTCTTCCATATGTTGGCCGCAAGCCAGTGACACCATTTCTTGTAGACGGAGACACAATGCTTCCTAAAGTTTCTGTTCCCAATGCATAAGGGATCAAACCTGCACTTACCGAAGAAGCTGATCCAGCAGATGAGCCACTTGCACCTTGGGTGAGGTTCCATGGGTTTTTTGTTACCCCACCATACCAAATATCTCCCATTGCTAAAGCCCCGAGGGTGAATTTGGCAAGAAAGACTCCTCCAGCTTCATTTAATTTATCAACAACCGTAGCTGTCTCATCGATAACTTGGTCTTTGTAAGGCATCGCTCCCCAAGTGGTTTTGGTGTTTTTTACTGCGAAAAGATCCTTGATGCCATAAGGGATTCCGTGGAGTGGACCTCTATATTTTCCTTTTCGAATCTCGGCATCCATTGCCTTGGCTTGTTCCAGTGCTTCTTTTTCCAATAATGTAATCACTGATTGTAGTGTGTCGCCATAATTTTTGATTCTATTGAGATAGATTTTTGTTAGTCTTTCGGATGTGATTTTTTGATTTTTAATCAATGTGGATAACTCCGCCACAGTTAAAAATGCAATATCATGCTCCTCTTTGGGAAGATCCACTTCTGTTGGCAAACCCCAGTTTGGCTGTTCTTGATTTTGGTTTGGGAAAAATCCATGGGGAAGAGGATTGAATAACAAAGAAGGACTTATTGAATTTTCAATCTTTGTCTTTCGTAAGTTTTCATATCCTGACCTGTAATTCTTCAGGTTTTGGATCATGCTGTCCTTTTCGCTTGGTGAAAATGAGAGGCCAATCAATGATTCAGCACCTTCGATGGCTTGGGGGTTGATTTCTCCAATTTTTTTGCCGGCAATAAATCCGGTCATGATCAATACAGGAACCATAATAATCCCTAATCTTCGGGTGATTGTAAAATCCTTCATGTAGTTTTGTTAAATTAAAGAAACCTCAATGACGCTTTTTTGTTAAATCGTCTGAATATAATTAATTTAAAATATGGATAACAATAGTCTTACACCGATATTCCCAATGCCCATGCGAGGCTTGTTGTTGCTTACAGGAATGTACACTTTCGCTTGGTCTGCTTTTTTTAGGTATTTTGGGCAAGATCTCTTGAGGTGGTTGGCCATGGGGCCTGCCGAACCGACAGCCTTGAGCGCTACTGCTTTGGGGAGCTTTGGGATGCTGGTTGGCTTTTTGGTTTTCTTGAGTGCTTTTTACCCGATTTCTTGGCATTATTTGATTGTGGTTGGCATAGTAGGCAAACTTGTTTTGGCCATATGGTTTGTTTTTGCCTTTATCCCTGAATTGGGATGGAACAAGAGGACTATTTTTCATTTTGCCTTTACAGAGTTATTTTGGTTGATCCCGCTAATCACAATCTATGTACGTGCAGTCAAGGTAAGGGCATACATAAAGACTTTGCCCGAAGATTAAATACATAAAATCAGATATGAAGTATTTTACTATTCTATTTACATTCATCTATTTAGCTTCTTGTACGACAAAGAAGGAGCAAATAATAGATGGTTTCAATGTCGAAGATATTTATACTTTTTCAGAACCCGGGGTCAAATTTGGAGAACCTTATTTGTATACTTCGCCTTCTGAAAAAGTATATCTTTCTTGGATTGAACAGAAAGATGGGCTGAGCAAACTGATGTTCAGTGAATTGATTGATGGTTTTTGGGCTCCTCCACGTTTGATAGCCTCCGGCACTCATTGGTTTGTCAACTGGGCAGATTATCCACAAATGGCAGTTTTCAAGGATGGAACATTTGTGGCTTTCTTTTTAGAAAAGAGCGGAGAAGGTACCTTCTCCTATGATATCAAAATCACATTTTCCAAAGATGGTTCTGACTGGTCTGATCCAAGGATCTTACATGATGATGGAACAAGAACCGAACACGGTTTTGGCTCAATGGTTCCTTGGGGTGATCATATGTTGATAACTTGGCTTGATGGAAGAAATACACATTCTGCCGGTCATGACCATGGGAATCATGATCATCATGCAGGTCAGATGAATCTTAGGGCAGGATTGTTGACAAGCGAAGGGGAGAAGCTGGAAGATTGGCTTTTGGATGATCGGGTTTGTGATTGTTGTCAAACGTCAGCTACGCTTTTTGACGGACAACCTATGGTTTTCTTTAGGGATCGCTCTTTTGAAGAAGTTCGGGATTTGGGAGTAATCAAGTATGTGGATAACTCTTGGGAAGAGGCACAGTCTGTTTACAGTGATTTTTGGAAAGTAGTAGGTTGTCCCGTAAATGGACCAAGATCGGCGAGCTTTGGTAAATCCACAGCTGTTGTCTGGTTTACTGGCGTTAATGAAAAGCCTGAAGTAAAAGTGTCCTTTATTTCTAGTGGAGATTCTGTCTTTTCCAAACCCATTAAAGTAGATTTAGGCAAGACAATAGGAAGGGTAGATATTGCTTTGTTGGATGAAGATACTGCTATGGTATCATGGATGGAACAAGCCAATATCTATGCTAGGAGGGTTTACAGAAATGGGCAGTTGGATGACCCTATTCTTATAGCATCTTCATCAGAGAAGAGATCAAGTGGTTTTCCACAATTGACAGTTGTAGGCAGTGACATTATTTTGGCCTGGTCAGTATTTACTGGAGACGATGCAGTGATCAAGACTGGAAGGATAAGGACGAATTAGGTTTCTTCAATCCAGCTTTTGGCGCTGCAATAAGAAAACCCTTAAAGAGCAAATCCTTAAGGGTCCAAATTTCTTTGATGTCAATATGTAATCCTGAGTGTGAATGAAGTTCTGGGAAAAAGAAATCAGCTTCCGCAGCCTATGCAATCAATATGGCTGTCCATTGGCTTTATCCCTTTGAGTTGCATTTCCAAATTATGGATCTGATCTCTTGTCTCCATGTCTTGAAACATGTCTCCAGTCAGGCTAGACTTCAATTCTTCAATTCTTTTTTCGAGTGAGGTGGTCTGTTCTGTTGTCATAATATATTTGGTTTATATGCTAAGCAAGTTCTAATATAAAAAAGTTCTCCAAGATTTTCAGCTTTCTGATCCTTAAGATTTTAATTTTTTCTGGGGCATTTCGGGCGATTTCTGATAGGAAGGAACAATCCCTGTATAATTTTTGTCAATTGGAATAGGAATGTTATATTCAATTTTTGACCTAAACAGAATCAACCATGGAAAAAGCGACTTTCGACTTGCTCAAAGAATTTAGGAGAACACTACATCAAAATCCCGAATTGTCAGGTGAAGAAAAAGAAACAGCGAAAAGGGTCGATGATTTTTTCAAGCAGATTGGTCCAGACCAAACCATCAAAAATATTGGAAGGCATGGTTTGGCGTTTGTTTTTGAAGGAAAAGAAAAAGGGCTGACATCCCTGTACAGGTGTGAGCTTGATGGATTGCCAATCGTAGAAGACAATCGGATCTTGCACAAAAGCAATGCGGTGGGTATATCCCATTTGTGCGGGCATGATGGCCATATGGCGATAATTGCTGGGGTTGGAATGTATCTTAAAGAGCATCGGCCTGCCAAAGGGCGTGTGATTTTGCTTTTTCAACCTGCAGAAGAGACTGGACAAGGTGCGGAAATGGTCATTGGGGACAAAAAGTTTTCCAAAATCAAACCTGATCTGGCTTTTGCCTTGCACAATCTTCCAGGGTATGAGAAAAATCAAATCGTCATCAAAAAAGGGGCATTTGCCGCCGCATCTGTTGGAATGATCATCAGGTTAAAAGGGAGAAATGCACATGCTTCACATCCTGAGTCCGGCAATAGTCCCGCAGAAGCGATGTCCAAAATCATAGTGGCCTTGCAGAAAATGCCGGACGCAATGAAGAAATTTACGCTGATTACAGTGATCCATGCAAGACTGGGCGAGGTTGCTTTTGGAACCACACCCGGAGAAGCTACTATGATGGCTACCTTGAGAGCCTACGAGAACGAAACCAGGGAATTGCTAGTCTCTTATTCGGAAAAACTCTGCAAGCAGATTGCAAAAGAATATGGTTTGGAGATCAGTTTTGAGTACACAGAGGCTTTTGCGGCTACACTCAATCATGAAGAAGCGTGGACATTTGGAAACGAAGCTGCCAAGAAGCTTAAACTCAAAACCAAACATATTAGGATCCCATTTAGGTGGTCGGAAGATTTTGGGCAGTTTTCTATCCAAACCAAAACACTCCTTTTTGGATTGGGAGCTGGCAAAAGCCAACCGCAACTCCATGAAAATAATTATGACTTCCCGGACGAAATTATCCCCACGGGAGTGAAGATGTTTGAGGAAATCATCAATCAAATACATGGGTAACTCGAAACGTCAGGCTTTAGTAGCTGGCAGATATTCTTTTGTTTAAATAATCTAGTCCATGCGTCTCAAATCCCTTCAGAGATTTTATAATCCCAATACGTACTTTGCCTCTCTGCCAGATTTTGCGGGAAGTGACTGGCAAAATTGCTGATAACCACAATAACCATCTATTTCATTTCCAAAACCTATCAAATCGTCTATGAACCATACTTCTTATATTGAAATCAGCAAATCAGCTTACAAAAAGAATATCCAATTTTTAAGATCTGAGGTTGGTGAAAACACCATAATTTCCGCAGTAGTAAAAGGCAATGCATATGGGCATGGCATTGAAAATATTGTCCCGATAGCTGAGGGGGGTGGCATTCGGCACTTCAGTGCTTTCAGTGCCGATGAAGCCCTGAGGGTGTATAATGCCAGCAAAAAGAAATCCGAGATCATGGTCATGGGAATGCTGCAAAATGCTGATCTGGAAGAATTGATCAATAAAGGGATAAGTTTTTTTGTATTTGAATTTGATCGGCTTGAAGAGGCTGTGAGCACTGCCAAAAGATTGCAAGTGAAAGCTAAAATCCATGTCGAGGTGGAGACGGGGTTTCACCGAACTGGTTTTGAATGGGAAGACAGGGAGAAGTTGTTCAAAGTTTTACATGCAAACCAAGAGCATTTGACCCTCTCGGGCTTGTGTACGCATTATGCTGGAGCAGAGAGTGTTTCTAACTATGTAAGGGTCAGAGGACAAATAAAAAAATACCTGGCCTATAAAGATTGGCTTATCGAGAAAGGCCTAACATTCGAAAAGTTTCATACTGCTTGCTCTGCCGCTACATTTAGCTATCCAGAAACCATCATGGATATGGTTCGGATAGGGATAGCTTCCTACGGTTTTTGGCCCACCCAAGAAACCTACATGTACAAATTCAAGACGCTTCCTGAAAACAACAAGAACCCACTGAGACGATTGATCAATTGGAAGAGCAGTGTTATGAGCCTGAAAGAGGTCAAAATGGGAGAGTTTATAGGCTATGGCTCCAGCTACATGGCGCCTAGGGATATGAGAATCGCATTGATCCCCATTGGGTACTCCCATGGCTTTAGCAGACTGCTAAGCAACCAAGGGAAGGTATTGATCTCCGGCAAAATAGTCTCAGTGGTGGGTACAGTGACGATGAATAGCATAGCTGTGGATATCACAGACTTGAATGGGGTAAAGAAAGGTGACGAAGTAGTCCTGATAGGGAAGCAAAGGAAGAATGAAATCACAGTCGCTTCCTTTGGAGAATCCATACAACAGGTAAACTACGAGTTGCTTACCAGGTTGCCACTGGATATCCCGAGAAAAGTTATTGCGTGAAGTTTTTGTTCTCGAACAAATTCTATTTTTGATTCTAATTGATATAAAATCCACCACGCCTATTCTACAGAGACGTGATGGGTTTCATATCTATAAAAATTTAGATTTTGATAAAGTTATTAACCTGAGTTCGATTGTTATCACAAAGTCAAAATCAATAAAAATATCCAGTTACAAGGCAAATTTTTGAGGGATAGCCTAAGCTATCGCTCAGAAATTTAACGCAGTAAATGGGTGTTTTTATTGACTGAGCCGACTATTCGGTTTTAAACGGCAATCTACTTCACTTTTTTAATCCTCAATATCCCAATATTACTTCATAAAAAAGTTCGCACCTTCTTTTCGTAGTTCTCACCATTTAAAACCGTTCCTGCCTGCCGGCAGGCAGGTTGACAAAGTGAGAATAGTTGAACTCAGGTTATTAATGTCAGAATTGAGCATAATCTACATTTATAAGATATACCAATCAACAAATGATTTATTTCCTAATCACAAATCAAGCTGCCTGCCCTGCCTTTTTGAGGAAATTATAATGTGATTTCAAGGCTGAGTAGAAAGTTTCGTTGTCATGGTATGGCAAATCAAATTCATGGGCGGTTTGTTTGACAATTTCGGAGATAGCTGGATAGTGGATATGACAGATTTTTGGAAAAAGATGATGCTCCACCTGAAAATTCAACCCCCCGCATACAAATGCTGCCAACCTGCTTTTTCTTGCAAAATTTGCAGTCGTTCTCATTTGGTGTGCAGCCCAGGATTCCTCGATGTTTTCATTTCCCTTCGGATGGGGAATGTGTGTCTCTTCAACCAGGTGTGCCAGCTGGAATACCAGTCCCAGTACCAATCCCATCGTAAAGTTCATTGCCAAATATCCAATCAAAAACTGCCACCAAGTAATATCCATGATTACCAATGGCAAAATGATGTACATGGTATAGTATAGGATTTTGTAGAAAAACAAATTGAAATACTCGATTTTCGGATGATTGTTGACATGAGCCCCAATTCTTGTCTGAAAGAATTTGACATAATCTTTCCTGAAAAACCAAGAAATGGAAGCAAGGGAATAGAGAAAAAACGCATAAAATTGCTGATACTTATGGATAGGTTTTATTTCTTCATCATTGGATACACGGATCAGGCCTGGAGCTACATCAAGATCACCATCATGTCCCATAATATTGGTATAGGTATGGTGGACTTTGTTGTGCGTAATCTTCCAGATATAGACATTTGCACCGATCAGGTTGAAAATATAACCTAAGGAATTGTTTACCCATTGTTTTTTGGAATAGGATCCATGGAGGGCATCATGACAGATGTTGAAGCCTATAAAAGACATGGTAGCCCCAAGTCCGATTGCAAGTATCAGACTTCCCCACAGGGGGAACACTTCAAAAAGAATGAGGGAATAAAATGAGACAAATAATGCCAGGTACAACACCGTTTTGAAAACCATCAAGCCATTGGCTGTTTTGGAGATGTTGTTGCTTTGGAAATAATGTTCAATTCTGGATTTAATGGTTGCAAAAAACTGAGAATTGTTCGTGTCGACGAACTTAATGGACTGGTTCATATTGGTAATTTGAATAATTTAATTTATGATGGCTGGGTAAACACCATTTTGTAAGTTGTGCATTTGAAATGACTTCATTTAGCTTTCTTACTTCACAGAATTAAGATATTCTTAGCCTTGCTACGGCTTCTTCTAAAATAGTAATGTGAACTTTTTTAAAGTTAGGGAATAAAGTCTAGGAAGCCAAAATACTGTTTAAATCTGCCGGCGAATAGTTGACTGATTTCAGTGTTTTTCTATCCCCTTCCCTAAAGACTAGGTAAAGCTCTCCTTTCTTTTCATAAAAACAAGAAACACCCTGTGCTTGGTAATGCGCAACTGTTGCTTCAGCTTCTTCAAGGCTTCTACAAGCCTTACTCATATTGGAACGTTGAACCTCCTCAAATAATTCCTTAAACCTATCTGCCAGCCCAAATTCCAAAATGGCACCGGAAAGTACATACTGGATATCACACAGTGCATCTGCTACTTCTACCAAATTGTTTTCTGCGATGGCCTCTTCCAATTCCTTCAATTCTTCAGCAATCAGGGAAACACGAAGTTCACATCTTTTTTTGTCAGGGATTTGTGGGCTGTTAAGGATTGGGTGCATGAAAGTTTGGTGGAATTCTGCAACGGAGTTTAGGGATTTGGGGTCTTCCATGTTTGGCTGGATTTTGATTATTTTCGATGTTTGTAGCCTTAAAGAAAATAAAAAAGGTCGGAACATTCCGACCTTTTTTCAAAAAAAATACTGTTTCTGTTATTTTTTCTTCAATACTACTGAAGATTCAAGGTTGCTTTCGATTTTTGCAAGGATACTTGCGTTTCCATCGGCACTGTTTGGACCAATATCAATTTTACCATCTGCATTCGCATCTACAGCACTGCTAAAGTTTACATCTGCAAAAAGCTTGTTCAAGTCAAATACAAGAACCATCTCTGTATCTCCATCAACCTCTACGCCTGTGGCATTTTCAGATTTTGCCTTCAGCAACTTTTCTGTATTTAGCCAAATAGTGGATACTTTTCCTTCAATCTCTCCTGCAATCCAAAGTGATTTTTCATGCATAGGATCGTTGTCATTGCCTTCAGTTTTCTTGAAAAGCCTAAATTCCACTTCGGTATAGTTGCCATCTGGACTCCTACCTTCCGCTATGGTCGATACCCTCAATTCCCCATTGTTGACAAGGATCAGGTTCTTGGACTTGGAAGACTCAGCATGCAAGGCCGTATTGACGTTTGTTTTTAAGGTAATATCTCCAATGCTGATACCTGCAAGCAGATCAGCTTTTGCAGCATATTTCATCTCTACATCCTTTGTCCCAACCGAAAATTGGCTTACAGCAAAACCGTTTACATCCACTCTTTCATTGATCCCTGCGCCAGAAGCACTACCATTGGAAGCGGTGGCACTGAGTGCAACCTTACTTTGTGGGCCATCAGCGTTGATATCATCATCGTTGGTACATGAGAATGACATAAAACCGATAGCAGCAGCTAGGGCAATTTTCTGATAGTTTTTCATTGAAATTTTCATCTTCATATTATGTTGGTTTAGAACCATACCTACGCAATGCCTGTGCCAAGGAATAGGGCAAAAAATGCCATAATATTGAGATTTTGAGCCTTTTTACTGGCTGATCTTACTTGTTCGGTGAGCTTTGTTTTTGCTGTATTTTTAGTTGGTGTAAAAATATAGGCTTGTTCCAAAAGTAAATTTTGAGATCGTTCCACCAAATATTATTTTGAAAAGCATCCCGGATAAGGAAATGGGAACAATGAAAAAGGAGAAAGCTCTAAGGGGTTACACCTTTGATCTTTCTCCTTTAGCCTGATGGTATTGATCCAAAAAAATTGGCTTATTTGAAATAAAATGGTTGTTTCTTTATGGGAAAACCTCAAATTCCAACAAATCAAGGTACGATTAAGTCAGGGCATCATACCTTTCGGATACAGCTTTCCAGTTGATGACATTCCACCAGTTGCCGATATATCCACCACGGTCATTCATATATTTGAGGTAATAAGCATGTTCCCAAACATCAATCCCCAAAAGCGGCACACCTTGGAAATCTGATACATCCATCAGTGGGTTGTCTTGGTTTGGGGTAGATCCGACTGCCAACTTTTGGTCTTTGTCGAATACCAGCCAAGCCCAGCCTGAACCGAATCTAGTTTTTCCCGCATCTTCAAATTTTTTGGCAAAATCTTCGAAGCTTCCAAATGAAGCATCAATAGCAGCTGCCAATTCACCTTCAGGCTTACCACCTGCATCCGGTCCCATTGTTTTCCAAAACAATTCATGGTTGTAGTGGCCTCCGGCATTGTTACGCATTTTGGTTGAGTATTTTGAGATATTCATCAAGACGTCTTCCAATGGCTTGCTTACATCTACACCCTCTTCGGCAGCGGCTTCGGCAAGATTCTTGGCATAGCCGGCGGCATGTTTGGTATGATGGATCTCCATTGTCATGGCATCGATATGCGGCTCCAGTGCATTATAGTCATATGCCAATTTGTTTTGGTCAAAGCCTGTGCTTAGCGTAATTTTGCTTTCTTCACCAGCTCCACCACCACAAGCAGAAAGAAAAGCTGATCCAATTACACTAGATCCAATTCCCAAGGCTAGGGTAGCTTTTGAGCTTTGGCTTAAAAATACTCTTCTTGATACATTAAAGGATGATTTTTTCATTTTGTTATGGTTTTTCCTTTTGTTGGTTTCTGTTTTGAGACTGAATTTATCCGGGTTGTATTTATTCAATTTGGCCTAAGTTAAAGATTTCATGCCGATAATAAAACCAATATTCGGACAATAAGTCTGATTTTATGACAAGATGCTTATGTTTGCAGTAGCATTAGCCCTTGGTTTGGTTTTTGAAATAATCATCAACTACCCTATGGCGCATAAGTGCCAACGGATGAAAGTCAACGGACTGGATAAATCCTTTGCTGGAGATGTTTATCAAGGTTACTGGCAAAGGAAGCGTATGTACGTAATGTTAAAATAGCAATTGAGAAGTAACAAAATGGAAATATCTTTTTATAAATATCAGGGAACCGGAAATGATTTTGTCATGATTGATGACAGGTCAGAAGTGTTTCCTGATGCAGATTTGCCTCTTGTCCAACAGCTGTGTGACAGGAAATTTGGGATTGGGGCTGATGGTTTGATCTTGATTCGGAACAAGGAAGGTTTTGATTTTGAGATGGTTTACTTCAATGCAGATGGTTCGCAAAGTATGTGCGGCAATGGTGCCAGGTGTGCTGTTGCTTTCTCTAATTTCTTGGGTATTGTAGATGAGCAAGCATCTTTCCTTGCCATCGACGGTCCACATCATGCGAAAATCAAAGATGGTATCATCTCCTTGGGAATGGGTGAAGTAAAGAGCATTTCCAACATGGGACAGGATTTCTTTGTTAATACAGGATCTCCACATCATGTAAGGTTTGTAGAAAATGTAGATAAATATCCGGTCGTCGAGATAGGCTCCGAAATCAGATATAGTGCAGCATACGAGCCAAAGGGTACAAATGTGAACTTTGTAACCCCACTGTCATCTGATCAGATCCATGTGAGGACATACGAGAGGGGTGTTGAAAATGAGACTTTATCTTGTGGTACCGGTGTCACAGCTTGTGCTCTGGTCTATGGTTATCAAAACTCACTCAATGAGGTAAGTATCAAAACACAGGGAGGAAATTTAAAAGTAAAGTTTACGGCCGCATCCGATGGCTCATTTAAGAACATCAAATTGATTGGCCCAGCCGAGCGGGTTTTTGAAGGGAAGTGGAAAAGCATACATCAATAATTGCCTTTGGAATTTGAATTTTAAGAAAAAAAGAAAAACAGAAATGTGATTTTTGGCCTTCAAAATGCTGTATCATCCTTTTTCTAATTTTCTATTGTAATAAAAACGAAGTAATTTTAAGCCCCATTTATATACAGTATCATATGTTAGAAATTATTGCAAAAGGTCTGGCAAAAGTTTTTGGAACTAAGTCAGATAGAGATATAAAAGAATTGACCCCAAAAGTAGCATTGATCAATCAGGAATTTGCAAAGCTCAAATCCCTGTCAGATGATGAGTTGAGGAGCAAAACTGCCGAGATCAAGGCAACAATCAATGAGGATTTGAGATCATTTGATGAGAAAATCAAAGGGTTTAGAGATCAAATCGAAGCTTTGGCTCCCGAAAAGGTCCATGAAAAAGATGCCCTTTACAATGAAATTGACAAGACCGAGAAAGAAAGGGACGAAGCACTGGAAGTTGTCTTGGAGAAAGTAATGCCACTTGCCTTTGCGGTAGTAAAGGAAACAGCAAGGAGATTTAAAGAAGTCGGAAGCCTCAAAGTAAAAGCCAATCTTTACGATAAGGAGTTGGCTGCCAAAAAACCAAATGTTGAGTTGTCTGGTGATGATGCCATTTGGCACAACAAATGGATGGCTGCCGGGACTGAAGTAGTATGGGATATGGTCCACTATGATGTGCAGCTGATCGGCGGGATGGTATTGCATAAGGGGAATATAGCCGAAATGGCAACAGGTGAAGGTAAGACATTGGTTTCTACCTTGCCATCTTACCTCAATGCTTTGGCAGGTAGAGGCGTGCATTTGGTGACTGTGAATGACTACCTTGCAAAAAGGGATTCAGAGTGGAATGCTCCTCTATTCGAATTCCATGGCCTTTCTGTGGATTGTATCGATAAATACACCCCAAATTCCGAAGGAAGGAAAAAAGCCTACAAAGCCGATATCGTCTATGGAACCAACAATGAATTTGGTTTTGATTATCTGAGAGACAATATGGCTCGTGATGCGGGCGATTTGGTTCAAGGAAAGCATCATTTTGCGATGATTGATGAGGTCGATTCCGTATTGATCGATGATGCAAGGACTCCTTTGATCATCTCCGGGCCAGTTCCAAGAGGCGACGAGCATGAATTTATGGATATGAAGCCAAGGGTTGCCACGTTGGTGGACGAGCAGCGCAAATTGGTACAGGGATATTTGTCAGAGGCCAAAAAGCTTATTGCAGAGAAAAATGAGAAGGACGGTGGATTGGCATTGTTCAGGGCTTATAGAGGCATGCCAAAGTACAAGCCATTGATCAAATACCTTTCTGAGCCGGGGATAAGAGTTATTCTTCAGAAAACCGAAAATTACTACCTGCAAGACAACAAGCGCAACATGCCTGAGGCAGACGAACCGCTTTTGTTTACCATCGAAGAAAAGACCAATGGTGTAGAATTGACGGATAACGGGATTGAAGTCATCACCAAGAAAAATGAGAATCCTGAATTTTTTATACTTCCCGATATCGGTGTAGAAATCGCCGAGATGGAAAAAAATCCTGATTTGGATGATAAGGAAAAATTGGTCCGAAAGGAAGAGATCATCAAAGATTACGGGGTAAAAGCCCAGCGGATCCATACGGTCAACCAGCTTTTGAAGGCATACTGTATGTTTGAGAAAGATACGGAATACATCTTGGTGGATGGAAAGGTAAAGATCGTAGATGAGCAGACAGGCCGTGTGATGGAAGGAAGAAGATATTCTGATGGCCTTCACCAGGCAATAGAAGCAAAGGAAAATGTAAAAGTGGAGGATGCCACCCAAACATATGCCACGATTACCCTCCAAAATTACTTCAGGATGTACCACAAACTGTCCGGTATGACAGGTACTGCGGAGACAGAAGCAGGTGAATTCTGGGAAATCTACAAATTGGACGTAGTAGTCATTCCTACCAACAGACCAATTGTAAGACAAGATAGAGACGACAAAGTATATAAGACAGTCCGAGAGAAATTCAATGCTGTAGCAGATGAAATCGTAGAATTGACCCAAGCAGGCCGCCCAGTCTTGGTGGGTACCACTTCTGTGGAGATTTCGGAATTGCTTAGTAGGATGTTGACAATCAAGAAGATCCAGCACCAGGTTTTGAATGCGAAGCAGCATGCCAGGGAAGCAGATGTAGTAGCAGAGGCTGGTAAGCCAGGAACTGTAACCATCGCCACCAACATGGCAGGTAGGGGTACAGATATTAAGTTGACAGCAGAATCAAGGTCTGCGGGAGGCTTGGCGATCATTGGTACTGAAAGACATGAGTCAAGAAGGGTCGATCGCCAGTTGAGAGGTCGTTCGGGTCGCCAGGGAGATGTGGGTTCTTCCCAGTTCTTTGTGTCTTTGGAAGATAATTTGATGCGACTTTTTGGTTCTGAGAGGATTGCCAAATTGATGGATAGAATGGGTCTGGAAGAAGGTGAAGTGATCCAACATTCCATGATTTCCAAATCCATAGAGAGAGCGCAGAAAAAGGTGGAGGAAAACAACTTCGGTACAAGAAAGCGCCTTTTGGAATATGATGACGTCATGAATTCCCAAAGGGAGGTAGTCTATAAAAGAAGACGCAATGCCTTGATGGGAGAACGTCTGGAATTGGATATTCTGAACATCATGTATGATGTATGTTCGGATATCATCCAGATGGCAAAATCAACCGAGGATCTGGACAATTTGAGAATGAATATCTATAGTTCTCTAGGGGTCGATCATCAATTTACCTCCGAAGACCTTCAGAAAAAAGATGCGTATAAATTGACTCAAGAGCTGTTTGATGCTTCCTATAAAAGCTACGTTTCCAAAAACGAGAGGATTCTGGAAAAAGCACTGCCAATCTTGAAGGATGTCTATGCACAAAGAGGAGCTACGGTGAAGGAAATAATGGTTCCTATAACTGATGGCTTGAAGCAAATTGGCGTAGTTGTTGGTCTTGAATCTACAGTGAGCCACGAAGGACGGGACTTGATCAGGGCTATTGAGAAAAATGTGACTTTGGCGATCATTGACCAAAATTGGAAAGAGCATCTGCGTGACATGGATGACTTGAAGCAATCTGTTCAAAATGCTGTTTATGAGCAAAAGGATCCTTTGTTGATATATAAGTTTGAAGCATTTGAGATGTTTAAGCGCTTTGTGGGCAGACTGAATGAAGATGTCATCTCATTCTTGGCCAAAGCGGAACTGCCTACACAGGATCCAAGTCAGGTAAAAGCCGCCCAAGCACCAAAAAGCCAAGAGAATATCCAAGCCTCCAAGGCGGATGCCGGAAGCAGCTTGAACCCTGGGGCAAACAGGCAGGCAGCTGCTGCGGTAGCCAATAGACGGGCTGAGCAGCAAGTGGTAGCTCCAAGGAAATCTGAAAAAGCCTATGGGAGAAATGACAGGGTGACAGCGCAATATGCTGATGGTTCGGTCAAGAAAGACGTGAAGTTCAAGAGTGTAGAGTTGGATGTAGCGGCAGGAAAGTGTGTTATTGTTGAAGGTTAAAAAAATAGTCATGATGAAATCATTTTTGGGTGGAATTGTACTGGTTTTCTTGTTGGGGTCTTGTAACCTTATCAAAAAAGTGGGTGGAGATACGGATAAATTTGATTCATACCAGGAAGATTTGTCACCTACAAGGATAAGTTTCCCTTCAATGGAAGATCAATCTGTAACAGCTACACCCAGTGAAACTTTCAATGGGAGTTTGGCTGTCGATGAGGATTTGGAATATGCTCTGAGGAAATTTGCAGACAAGAATCGATCGGAACGCTACTATTCGGGATTTACTGTGTTGGTATACAGTGGAGTGGATCGTGATGCGGCATTCGGTACGAGGAATGAACTCTATTCCCGATTCCCTAATATCAAAACTGAAATGGAGTATCAGCAACCCCGCTATTTAGTAAAAGTGGGAAAGTTTACCAACAGAATAGAGGCACAGGCTTATTATAATAAATTAAAGCATTCATTTCCCATGACAAGGATCATTCAAGAAAGATTCAAAAGAAATGGGTATGTGGATTCTGAACAAAATTAAATAATGATCAAGGAAAGAATCAAATCACTCGCACAGCAGTACAAATCCGAAATCATTGCAAATAGAAGGCATCTGCATGCCAATCCAGAACTTTCTTTTCAGGAATTTGAGACGCTCGCTTTTGTACAGGAGCAATTGTCGAAAATTGGCATCACTGATTATGAAGTAAAGGCAAAGACAGGCATTGTGGCATTGATCAAGGGCAAAAATCCAGATAAAAAGGTGATCGCCCTCAGGGGGGATATGGATGCCTTGCCGATTATTGAGCAAAATGATGTGTCTTACAAGTCAACCAAGCCAGGAGTAATGCATGCTTGTGGACATGATGTGCATACTGCTTCCCTTTTGGGTGCGGCACAGATCCTCCATGAGGTTAGGGATGGATTTGAAGGGACTGTGAAGCTTGTTTTTCAGCCAGGAGAAGAGTTGATTCCCGGCGGAGCTTCTTTGATGATCAAAGACAAAGCATTGGAAAACCCAAGGCCATCCGGCATTATTGGACAGCATGTGATGCCATTGATTCCTGTAGGGAAAGTAGGTTTCCGAAAGGGGATGTACATGGCTAGTGCCGATGAGCTATATATCACAGTGAAAGGAAAAGGTGGACATGGTGCCATGCCAGAAACTTTGGTAGATCCTGTTTTGATAGCTTCCCATATGATAGTCGCTTTACAGCAGGTAGTGAGTAGAAACGCTTCACCTAAGATTCCTTCGGTGCTTTCCTTTGGAAGGATCGAAGCACTGGGTGCTACAAATATTATCCCAAATGAAGTAAAGATCCAGGGGACATTCCGTACACTCAACGAAGAGTGGAGATCCAAAGCGCATCAACATATGGTCAGCATAGCCAAAGGGATCGTAGAAGGTATGGGTGGTGAGGTAGATTTTGAAGTCCGGGTGGGATATCCATTTTTGAAAAATGCAGAGGAACTCACAGACAGAGCGCAGCAAGCCGCAATTGATTATCTTGGAGAAGAAAATGTTGTCGATCTGGATATTTGGATGGCAGCAGAAGATTTTGCCTACTATACCCAAGAGATTGATGGCTGTTTTTACCGATTGGGCACAAGAAACGAAGCCAAGGGAATCATTTCCGGAGTACATACACCTACATTTGATATAGACGAAGATGCACTGGAAATCGGTGCTGGGTTGATGGCGTTTTTGGCAGTGAAGGAATTGGAATCTTGAAGTCACTATAGAAATGTAGTTGGAATATGCGTTGCGAAATAATGAGTGCCTCTTCATAATCCTACCACATTCCTATTATTTCGCAGAAGCATATTTCCATTTGTGATTATCCGCAATGACACCATTAGCTTAATTTCCCAATAAAATCATGCGGACAATTGTTATCGGTTATTAGTGCATCAATTGACTTAAAATATATCAATTCATTTGGCTACTGGTAAGAAAGCGGAGATACATATTTCCATTTATTTCTACAATATTTCAAATTATACAGATCACCAAATGATATTTCAGGAGTGCTAAATTTCAACAGTGTTTCTACTTATTTCAAATTGAATATGAAAAAGATCAAGTATATCATCCTCGCTTTGGTGTTGACGGTATGTATTCATACACAGACATTTGCCTGGGGTGCTATTGGGCATTATGTGATTGGTAAACTTGCCGAATGGCAGATGAATCCAGCAACAGTGGAGAAAGTTGAGGCAGTTTTGAAGCAAGAATCTATTTCCGGTGTAGGGGTCTGGATGGACAATATCCGTTCTGACAAAAAATATGAATATACCTACACTTGGCATTGGGTGACTACTGTAGATGGGGAATACGACCCGACTATCCAAGAGGAAGCAGGGGACGCTTATGAAGCATTTTTGAGGATCAAAGAAAACCTCAAAAGAGGTAAGTTGTCAGCAGAAGAGGAGAGAGACCAGTTGAGAATGCTGATTCATATCGTTGGGGATTTGCACCAACCTTTTCATGTTGGTAAGCCTGGAGACCGTGGAGGAAATGACGTGAAAGTGAGCTTTTTCAACAAAGAAACAAATATCCATGCGATTTGGGATTCTGATTTGATCGAAGGGAAAAAGATGGGCTACACTGAGATTGCGATCGAACTTCAAAAGAGAATTTCCCCTACTTTAATCAATAAGTATACGAAAACAACTCCAGCAGATTGGTTGCGCGAAGCTGCTGCCATCAGACCAGACATGTATGATATCCCAGAGAATGGCAGAATCGGTTACGAATATATCTACAAGCATTATCACCACACCGAAGAAAGATTGATTGCCGCAGGTATCAGGCTTGGTCAGGTATTGGAAGAGATATATGGGTAAGGTCTAGGGAATCTGGCGATAATGGGGCATGCTATTTTGCATAAGTCAGCACTTGATGTTGTCTCTCATTTAGATACTTGGTCTTAATCCTACTTTGTCGAATTTAAAAAAGATGCTAAACCTGACAGGTTTATTGACCAAAAAATAATTAAAAATACACTCTGAGCTGTGAAACCTTTCAGGTTGCGATCCTCATGCATTAACTTGACAAAGTAGGGCTATTGTTGAAGCAAATTATATCCGCTTGATCACAAAGGTTTTCTGCATTGAAATATAATTCAGTGGACGCACGAATTAACCTCTTTCTTTTTCTACAGGATCGATTTTCATTTAGTTTTTTAATGACAGATACCTTAATTTGTACCTTTTAAACCAAAACCATTGATCATTGTCCGGATTCTTTGACACCAAAATTGAATTTCTGAAGGGGATGGGTCCTCAAAAAGCCGCCTTGTTCAATAAAGAACTGAATATTTTCACTTTTGGTGAGCTGATTCAGCATTATCCATTCAGGTATGAAGACCGTACAAAGTTTTTCAAAATAAGAGAGCTTCACGAGGATCTGGACCATGTCCAAGTTATCGCAAGAATCCGAAGTGTAGAGACTATTGGGGACGGCAGAAGGAAAAGATTGGTCGCCCATATTTTTGATGAAACCGGTGAGATGGAACTTACTTGGTTCAAAGGAATCCAGTGGGTAGCCAAAAAGCTTGTGCCGGGAGCTGTTTTTGTGTTTTTTGGAAAACCTGCCAAGTTTGGCAGAAAATTCAGTATTGCGCATCCTGAAATGGACGTGTTGACCACGGCTCAGGAAGAGCGGAATTTCTTTCAGCCAGTCTATCCCACTACTGAAAAACTGCGTGCCAAATATTTGGATTCCAAAGGCATTTCCAGGATCATGGAAGGGCTCGTTGCCACTGCTTATCCACAGATTCAGGAGACCTTGCCCGAGAATGTTATGCAACGCTTCAACCTGATTCCCAAAAAGGAAGCCCTGAAGCAAATCCACTTTCCAGACGATCCCGACATTCTAAAAAGGGCAAGATATAGACTGAAATTCGAAGAGTTCTTCTATGTCCAGCTCAGATTGCTCAAACTCAAACTCACCCGTACCGAAAAATCCCAAGGGCAAATCCTCAACCAGACAGAGTTGCTCACAAAGTTCTATAAGGAGCATCTGCCTTTTGAACTGACAGAGGCGCAGAAGCGCGTGGTAAGGGAATCTTTTGCTGATATGAAATCCGGCAAACAGATGAATCGCCTGATTCAAGGGGATGTTGGGAGTGGGAAAACCATGGTGGCTTTTATTTGTATCCTCATCGCAATCAGTTCGGGTGCGCAAGCTTGTCTAATGGCACCCACGGAGATTTTGGCCAACCAACATTTTGAAGGGCTGAAAGAATATGCGGATCTGATGGGGTTGAATATTGCGCTGCTGACGGGGTCTACCAAAAAATCCGTCCGCAAGGTAATCCATGAAATGTTGCTTGTAGGAGACCTTCACATTATCATCGGAACCCATGCACTGTTGGAAGATATCGTCCAATTCAAAAACCTAGGTTTGGCAATTGTGGATGAGCAACATCGATTTGGGGTAGCCCAGCGGGCGAAACTCTGGGCAAAGAATGAAAGATTCTTACCCCATGTTTTGGTGATGACTGCTACACCGATACCACGTACTTTGGCGATGACTTTGTATGGTGATTTAGATATATCGGTAATCGACGAAATGCCCTTGGGAAGAAAACCCATTCAGACAGTACATCGCTATGATAAGGATAGGTTGAAGGTTTTTGGATTTATGCGAAAGCAAATCGAATTGGGAAGGCAGGTTTATCTTGTTTATCCATTGATCGAGGAATCCGAAACTTTGGATCTAAAGAACCTCATGGATGGCTATGAAAGTATCTGTCGGGCTTTTCCAGAGTACCCTATCAGCATAGTCCATGGAAATATGAAAGCTGCAGATAAGGACTATGAAATGCAGCGATTTGTCAAGGGTGAAACCAAAATCATGGTAGCTACCACAGTGATCGAAGTGGGTGTGAACGTACCCAATGCTTCTGTGATGGTGGTGGAAAATGCCGAACGCTTTGGCCTGTCCCAACTGCATCAGCTCAGGGGCAGGGTAGGAAGGGGTGCGGATCAGTCTTATTGTATTCTGATGAGTAAATACGAACTCTCCAAAGACAGTAGAATCCGCCTCGACACCATGGTCAGGACAAACAATGGTTTCGAAATCGCCGATGTGGACTTAAAGCTCCGTGGTCCTGGAGACTTGATGGGTACTCAGCAAAGTGGTGTGGCTGACCTTTTGATTGCTGATTTGAGCAAAGACGCACAGATCCTGACCTTGGCAAGAGATGCCGCCCAGGAACTCCTTCAGGCAGACCCTGACCTTTCCCAACCCGAAAACACCCTCGTTCTCCGTCAGATCCGTGCGCAAAAGAAGCACGAGATCAATTGGAGTAGGATTTCCTAATTCTGGTAACAAAGTCTAAAATGTCGGAAAAGGAGCTAGATCTGTAAGGAAATAAATTTAGGGGTAGAAATACTGTAGAAATAAAGTTGAAATACGCCGTCGGCGAAATATAAAAAAGAAATTTTTTTACTACAAAACACTTAAATTCAATTGAGTAAGATGAAGTGGGCTTAGGTTGGCATGGTTTTGAGGGCAATTTAATTGGAGAAATGAAGAGGTTATCAATCTATTGAGTCAAGCCAGAAATTTGCAGGGAAGGCTAACGGGAAAAATGGAATCCCTTGGTTTTGATTTAAGAAATGAAGCAATGTTGGATACTTTGACAGATATTGGATAAATTGCTTTGCTGAAGAGGTATATTGCGAAGTGTGGGAAAGACATAAATTGACTCTCAATAGTTTTGAAAAATCTAGCTTTCCACAATCTCAAAGAGAATTTTGAACAAAAACATTTTTAAACAGAAATAACAAAAACAACTAACATTATGAAAAGATCATTTGAGCTTGCCGTGATTCTATTTGTAGGAATGATATTTATCTTCTCTTCCTGCCAGACTACTTCTTCTGATTCAGAAACTATCGAGATGACTGGCATTGGTGAAATCGAACTGCCTGATTCTCCTTATGCGATCAGTATCAACTTCAATGGCAACGAAAAAAAGAAGGAGGAGATGCTTGCCTTGGTTTCTTCGGGAGACTTGGCAAAATATAAACCAAAGCTTCAACATGAAAACGTGTATCAAGAAGGGAATGGTGGTACAGCAAAAAACTTTACATTCAGCATAAGTTATGTGTTGGTTTTGGAGGATAAAGCAGCTCTTAATGATGTCGTATCGATTTTGTCCAAAAACGACATGCCAGGATATGTCAACACCATGGGTTCTTATATTGATGAAACTAAGCGGGATGAGTATTCAGAGAAGCTGTTTGATTTGGCATTGAAGCATGCTGAAAATAGGTTGGGCAAATTTGCCGAATCAAAGCAAAAATCATATAGAATCACCGAGATCTTAGATGCTGATGACCCTTATTCCAATGCAGTCCCCCATGATGGAGTAGCTTACCAAAGCAAACTGTTCAAAAAAGTAAGGGTGAAAGCTGTCTTGAAGTGACGCTCAGCATTGATTTTAGCAAATTGGATTGACTTTTGAAAGCTTCAAGATATAATTTCGTCTAATGAAAAAACGAATAAAAGAATTAGTTACCAATGTCACAACACCGATACTTTATCATCTATAAACCCTTTGGAATACTGAGTCAGTTCAGTGGGGAAGCGAATACCCTGAAGGAACTGGGAGATTTTCCATCAGATGTCTATCCAGTCGGTAGGCTTGATAAGGACAGCGAGGGCTTGCTGCTCCTGACCAATGACAAATCCCTCAATCACCATCTGCTCAATCCCCGATTTGCCCACCAGAGAACATATCTAGCCCAAGTAGAAGGCATTCCTTCTTCAGAAGCGATCATCCAACTGGAAAATGGAGTGGACATCAATGTGGATGGAAAAATGTACCATACCAAAAAAGCCAAAGCACTCCTGCTTGAAGAAGAACCGATTCTCCCACCAAGAAATCCACCCATTCGCTATCGCAAAAATGTCCCTGATTCGTGGATTGAGCTTAGCCTGATCGAAGGCAAAAACAGACAAGTCAGGAAAATGACCGCTGCAGTAGGTTATCCCACGCTCCGATTGGTGCGTTATTCTATGGAAAAATTGCATATTGGTGACTTTGAAGTTGGGGAAATCCGGGAGTTTGATAGAAAGGCTATCTACGAATTGTTAAAAATTACTTAAAGATCAGCTTCCCGGGAATAACATTTTGGCTTAAAACATATTTTGTCCTAATTTAGCCTACGTTTGAGAAAAGAATCAAGAAAAAACCTATTTGAGATAAGATTGAAGAAGCTTACTCGTTCATTTCATTGATAGTTGTCAACGGAGAAATTAACGTTTTGAATTTTCATCTATAGTAATAAAATGAGTTACGTTCTCAAATTTGTTGAAGCTTGTGCGCTGAAACGCTGTTGTCAGATGATCGTTGACTGTTGACAAGTAGATAAATGTCACAAGTTTGATTTAGTTTCAGACTTCATCAACATAAGAAATAAAACAAATAATTAAACATCCCATGCATCAGGAGAAGATTCAACAGGTCATAGAAGAAGTAAAGAAATTAGTAGTGGGTCAAGACCGCATGGTCAATAGACTTTTGATTGGCTTGTTTACCAATGGACACATCTTATTGGAAGGGGTGCCTGGATTGGCGAAAACCCTGACGGTAAACACACTGTCAAGAGTACTTCACTTGGATTTCAGAAGAATACAGTTTACGCCTGATTTGTTGCCGTCTGATTTGATTGGTACGATGATCTACAATCAGCAAGAGGCAAATTTCGAAGTGAAAAAAGGGCCTATTTTTTCCAATATCATCCTAGCTGATGAGGTCAACAGGTCTCCTGCCAAAGTACAGTCAGCACTATTGGAAGCCATGCAGGAGAAGCAGGTTACAATCGGCGATACCACCTACCAGTTGGACAGGCCATTCTTGGTTTTGGCGACACAAAACCCGGTAGATCAGGAGGGGACTTATCCACTTCCAGAAGCCCAGGTAGATAGATTCATGATGAAGGTGCATATAGACTATCCATCTAAGAGTGATGAATTGGAAGTAATGCGAAGGATGGCCAATATGTCATTCAACTCTGAAGTGAATGCCATTCTATCCAAAGAGGATATTTTTGCGATCAGAAACAAAATCAATGAAGTGAAAATCGCCGAGCCATTGGAGAACTATATCATTGAATTGGTTTTTGCGACAAGATTCCCAGAGAAATATGGGTTGAAGGAAGAAGCAAAATATATCCAGTTCGGTGTGTCGCCTAGGGCCAGTATCAATCTGAACTTGGCAGCTAGGGCAGTAGCTTTCATGGATGGAAGGGACTTCGTATTGCCGGAAGATATCAAGGAAATCGCAGAAGACGTGTTAAACCACAGGATTATACTGAATTATGAAGCTGAAGCAGACAATATCAACACCCGTGATCTGATCAAGATTATCCTCGACAAAATACCGATTAACAAAAGCGTAACATTGAAATAGGTTAAATTCAGAGAATTCACCTGTATAATCCACTTATTGACACTTAAACGCCATTGCAATATGAAAATATTGTGATGGCGTTTTTCATTTTTAGACCAACTATTTAATGATTTGATAATTTTTTGTACCACCTCAATTTACATTGGGTAATCATCTTTGTCACGTAAAATACTGCTGTACAAAGAAGAATATTATGAATGCAAAATTACTCTTAACAATTTTACTCCTACTTGTTTCGAATTACATTTCAGCACAAACAGGGTCTATCAAAGGCGTTGTAAGAGATGTAAATACTGGAGAGACAATTATTGGGGCAAATGTCCGACTGGAAGGTACTGACAGAGGTGCAGCTACTGGATTGGAAGGAGATTTTGAAATATCCAATGTTCCAGTTGGATCCCACACACTAATCGTTTCTTTTATCACCTATTCTACCCAAAAGATTCCCGTTCAGGTTTCTTCAGGAAACCAAAAGGTGGTAGAAGTCAGTCTTGATGAAGATATTTCGGAATTGACTTCAGTCACGGTGACTGCCGTTAGGGAGACTGCTTCTGATATTTCTCTTTTAAGAAATATCAAAGAGAGTGTGCAAGTAGTCAGTGGCTTGTCTGCCGAATCAATCAAAAGGACATTAGACAGTGACGCATCCCAAGTTGTAAAAAGAATTCCCGGTGTGACAGTCGTTCAGGATAGGTTTATTGTGATTAGGGGGCTAAATGAAAGGTATAATACAACACAGCTCCATAATATAAATACACCAAGTATGGAACCTGATGTGAGGTCATTTTCACTTGATGTTGTTCCAAGTAATATTATAGATCAAATACTGATCTATAAAAGCCCCTCCCCAGAATTGCCTGGTGATTTCTCCGGTGGTATGGTGAAAATCTTCACTAAAAGTATTCCTGAAGAGACTAGCACTACTTTGGATGTTTCTACAGGTTTTAGACAGGGTACTTCTTTACAAGACTTTAGGGCAGAAGATAGAAGATCAAATCACTGGACTGGTTGGAATGATGGGGCAAATAATTTGCCAGGGAATTTCCCAGAGAGGTTGACAGGCTTGTCAGCAGCAGAGATCGATCAAGCAGGAAGATCATTGCCAAACAATTGGCGTGAAAGCAATTATAATTCTGGTCTAGATTACAAAATAGGTCTTACATATACTTTTAGAAAGGACATTGGAAAAAAAGGGATGCAGATTGGGAACACTACAAGCATTCAATATTCTAACACCAAAACGATTTTTAATGTAGAAAACAATGCTTTTGAAGCGTATGATTTTGATACAAATGAGCCTAAATTAAGATATGCTTTTCAGGATGTAGAGTATGGACAAGAAATAACCAATGGTATTGTGTTCAATTGGGCTTGGAAAATCAATGATAAAAATGTAATCGAACTCAAAAACCTGTACCAAAGATTGACAACACATGACTTCATTGATCGTTTTGGAGATCAGGTTGCCCAGGGTTTTAAGCAGAATAATTTCGCCTTTTTCAATGAATATAGAGGAGTATACTCAGGACAGTTGGTTGGTAGCCATAAGCTTTTTGATGAAACAGGAAAGTTGGAATGGGTAGGTGGTTATGGTATGACCTTCAATGAATTGCCTGATTACAGACGCTATAGAAAGAATGTGGTGGACGAAGAGACGGGTGAGTCTGTGCTTTTTATTCCTCGTGGTCAGACGCCTGATTTTTTGGGAAAATTTTATTCTACCATGCGTGAGAATATCTATTCGGGAGCGATCAATTTCGAACAGAAATTTAATCAAAATTCAAATGCTTCCTTCAAGCCTATGCTTAAAGCTGGAGTGTATTTGGAAAATAGAGAAAGAGAGTTTGACGCAAGAAACCTTGGTTTCAGCAGATCACCGAATTTTAATGAAGGTCTTATACAATCAGGTGTCGAAGAACTATTTCAGCCTGAGAATATTAACAGTAATAATGGTATTAGACTTGGAGAAAACTTCGCTACGAGTAACTTCTATATAGCTACTAACGAATTAAGGGCATATTATTTATCATTGAATATGCCATTGGGGAAATTTAATCTATCAGGTGGGGTTAGAGTAGAAGACAATAAACAAGAACTAAGAAGTCCTGATAGATTTCAGCCTGGTACAAGCACACCTCCAATTGATCCAGTTGTGATTGATCAAGTGGATTTTTTGCCATCAGTGACACTTGCATACAATATCAATCCAAAGATGGTCTTAAAGGGGGTGTATGGCAAAACACTTAACAGGCCTGAGTTTAGGGAAATTGCTCCATTTGGATTCTTTGATTTCGTATTTGATGCCACTGTCGCTGGAAATTCATTTCTTAGAAATGCTACGATACATAATTATGATTTGAGATGGGAGTGGTATCCAAGTTTGACAGAAACGGTTTCTTTCGCATTATTTTATAAAGATTTCAGAGATCCGATAGAGTCTTTGTACGGGAATTTTGGAAGTGAACAATCTACCTTCTTGTTTGCCAATACAGAAAGTGCTTATGCTAGAGGTTTTGAAGTTGATGTCAGAAAATCTATGGCGAATGTTATCAAATCTAAATTTTTCAGCAAGATGAGCCTTACCGCCAACATTTCTGTCATTGACAGTCAAGTGACACTTGGTGATTCTTTATCCTTGCTTTTGAGGGCTACGGACAGGCCATTACAGGGTCAATCAAACTTCATTGTAAACACAGGGATTTCCTATGATGATGAGATAACAGGGCTTCAAGTTAACCTAAATTACAATGTGATTGGGAAAAGAATTCTTTTGGTTGGAGCAGGAGCGATTCCTGATACTTATGAAATGCCTAGAAATGTACTTGATCTATCTGTAAGAAAATCCTTGACTGAAAAACTTTCTGTGAAAGCTGGTATCAAAGATATACTTAACCAAGAGTTTTTGCTCTTGCAAGATGGTAACGAAGACGGGGTCTTTGATAGGAAAAATGATCAAATATTCAGAAGGTACAAGCTAGGGACTCAATATTCTATAGGGTTTACATATGAATTTTAACTTTACACAATTTAATTAACATCATGAACAACAACAAGAAAAGCAACAAACTGAATAGAGTTTTTGGTTTGTTTTCAATCTCCGCATTGCTTCTGTCATCATTATTTTTGGTGTCATGTGGTGACGATGAAAAACCAGCGGGAGCACCTCCTACTGTATCATCTGATCCTGGTACAATAAGTGGTATTCCTGGATCTGAGGTATCGGCATTAGTTTCAGTAAGCGCACCAGAAGGTGTGAAATCGTTCAGGATTTTAAAGAATGGAGCTCCAGATAGTAATTTCCCTGATGTAAATATCACAGGTACTACTGGATCTTATGAATTCAAATATACAATTGAGCCAACTTTGAATGCTGGCGCTGTAGTAAACTTCACATTCGTAGTTACAGATATGTTGGATAGAGCAGCTACTTCTGCTCCATTGGCAGTAAATGTAACTGCAACACCTCCTAAGCCAAGAGTTCAAGTTGGTGGAACTACTCAACTTCCAGGATATGACGAACATATCGTAGGTGTTGCTGTTTCAGGAATTGAAGGTACTTATATTCAGGAGAGAAATGTTACTTTAACAGCTGATAAGGATTACTATTTGATTGGTTTTGTAAGAGTAGGTCCAATCCCTGCTGCTGGCCAAACTCCTTCGACTGATGATGGAAGGACAGAAGGTGTCCTTACTATAGAGCCAGGTACAGTTGTTTTCGGTGATGAAGCTACAAAAGGTACTTTGGTAGTACAAAGAGGTGGTAAAATCATGGCAGAAGGAACTAAGGATGCACCAATTGTATTCACTTCCGCTAATGCTCCTGGCGAAAGAACTCCAGGTGACTGGGGTGGTGTAGTACTTTGCGGTAGAGCTCGCAACAATGAAGGTCCAAGTGTTCAGCTTGAAGGTGGCTATGCTGCTTGGCACGGGGGAACAGATGATACCGATAACAGTGGTGTTTTGAAATATGTTAGAATTGAGTGGGCAGGTATTCCTATCAATCCAAATGAAGAAGTAAACACCCTAACTTTGGGTAGTGTGGGTAGAGGTACTGTTGTAGAATATGTACAGGCTTCATTTGGTCTTGATGATCAGTTTGAGTGGTTTGGTGGTTCTGTTGATGGAAGATATTTGATCGCTTATAGAGGTTTGGATGATGACTTTGATGTAGATTTGGGTCACAGTGGAAACATTCAGTTTGCTATCGGTATAAGAGATGCAAAAGACGCAGATCAATCAGGTTCTAATGGTTTTGAAGTAGATAACAATGGTAGTGGTGAGTTGAGGGAGCCTTACACTTCATCGGTATTTTCTAACATTACTATCATCGGTCCAAAAAAGGTAAGAGAAACTTCTATTTCAGCTGAATTCCAGCACGGTGCACAGCTTAGAAGAAGCAGTAAATTGAAGATTTATAATTCAATCATCGCAGGTTACCCAATGGGAATCTTTATAGATGGAAACAATACTGTTCAATTTGCACAGAATGACGAATTGCAGTTGAGAAACGTATTCCTTGCTGGTGTAAGAGGCTGGGGTGGAAATGGTTTTGGAAAAGCTTATGATCCAAATAGAGCTTATGATCACCAAAGTGCATTGAATTCCGCAAGTTATCCTGATTTGCAGGCAACTGGTTTACCATTTGTTGACGGAAATGGAGTGGCTAGGGGTAATCACCCGGGTTCTGAGCCAAGAGGTCACTCTATCAGATGGACTGTTCCTGGATTCAATGCACTTGATTGGTTTAATACTGCAGCTTTTGGAAATAAATTCTACGGTGCATGGGACGAAATTGGAATCAGCCCTTCTGTTTTTGATCTTGGAACTCCTACATTTACTGTTGAAGCGGATAAGCCTGTTGCAACTGGAGCTAAGTGGGACAATGTACCTTTTGTTCAATCAAGCACTAAGAGTACTTGGTTCGGTCAGTTTGAGCAAGTACCTCATGCCGGTGCTTTCGGGACTTCCGAAGACTGGACTCAAGGATGGGCTAATTTCAGCAGAAATACTGTTTACAGAGACTAATCTATTAACACCTTAATTTTAAGGCCAAGTCAGCACTGCTGGCTTGGCTTTTTGAATAAAATATAATTTCCATGAAGAATTTTGCATTAGGAGTATTGTTGTTGATTGCAGTTTTTTCTTTTGTTGCCTGCGATGGGGAGGATAAAAAATATCAAGTATCGCATTACTTCGACAATAGTGAACAGGATACTTTGCTTACCAATATTGTTACATATATCTATAAAGTTCCAAGGGGTGTAGATCCAAAAAAGAAATTTGATTTGGAATATAGAAAACTATATGTTGGTCAAATCAAAAATTTTGAATTTTTAAATTACTTTATTGATCAGGATAGTACTCATTATTTCCAACTTATCAGACCTGCTAGAAACGAAAAGGGATATAAGAGGGGCGTCTTGGGTAAGTTCAAACTAGGAAATGACTTCGAATTGATCGACTTTGAAGAAATTGCAAATACTCCTATGCTTCCTGTAGATGAAATCAAAGAAAAGGGATCTTATCTTTGGAAAGACTTGATGTATTTTAAAAATTTAGATCGCTACTTTTTGAATAAGGAATATGTGGAATTTCCAGATGATAGGGCTAGGTATGATAAAGTGAAAAACGAATGGACTTATGAAAAGCTTTAATTTTTTTCATTACATTTAAAGTGTGAATCGCATATTTTCTTTCATATTACTCATTTACATGATCTTTCAGATTGGCATCCCGCAAGCCAACCATGATTGTGATCATTTGGAGAGCACCGAACAGCATGATTCTGAGCATCCAGAAAATCAGTGTTGTTCACCTTTTTCAATCTGCAAAGTATGCTCACTCTTTGTCTACCAAGTTGTTTGGGAAATGGGATCTTTCCCACAACAATCCATCAAGTCCGAAGAGCCCGTATTGATCGTGCATTGTTATCAAGAATCGGCATTTTCAATCTGGCAACCGCCCAAGCTAGCCTAAATTTTTCTAATTCCTTTTGTGACGATATGCGCACATAAGGAGTCTACTGTCCTCTTTTCCATAAGGTAGGATTGCAATGTCTACTTCTTATTGAGAGGATTGATAAAATCAATTTTTAATCATATTACATATTTATTTATGAAAAAAATATTCATTCTTGGCCTGTTATGGCTAAGTTGGACTGGCTGTTTGATGGCTCAAGATCTTCAGGTAGTAGTCAAAGATGAACACGAAAACACAGCATTGATAGGAGTCTCTATGCTCATCTTGGAGAATAAGCAGGGGGCTGTTTCAGATGAGAATGGCTTGATTGTTTTCCCAAACCCACCAGTTGGAAAATTGACATTGAGGTTTCAGTTAATCGGTTATGAAAGGAAGCAGATCTCTATCAACTGGCCGGATGATGTCGGTGAAATGCCACTGGAAGTATTGCTGCATGAATCCCATGACGAGATGGAAACTGTGACGGTATCATCCACCAGAAGCTCGCGAACCATAGAGGATATCCCTACCCGGGTGGAATTTATCGCAGGGGAGGAGTTGGACGAAAAAGTCAATATGAAGCCTGGGGATATCCGTGTGCTTTTGAGTGAAAGTACTGGGATTCAGGTACAGGTGACTTCTCCAACTTCAGCCAATGCAGGGATCAGAATCCAAGGTTTGGATGGTCGCTATACCCAAATCCTAAAAGATGGATTTCCACTTTATTCCGGTGCGGCAAGTGGATTGGGGCTTTTGCAGATCCCGCCTTTGGATCTGCAGCAAGTGGAGCTGATCAAGGGTTCGGCATCTACACTTTATGGCGGAGGAGCCATCGCTGGATTGGTGAATTTGATTTCAAAAAGGCCTGATGAAGACGGAGAATTGAGCTTTGTCCTCAATGGCACCAACGCCGGTGGTTTTGATGCCTCGGGGTTTTATGGAAAGCGAAATGAAAAAATCGGTACCACAATCTTTGCTGCTTACAACACCAATTCACCTTTCGACCCTGCGGCGATTGGCTTGAGTGCCATTCCGAAATTTGACCGTTTTTCATTCAACCCCAAAGTCTTTCTTTACCCTTCCAAATCCACAGACTTGGAGTTTGGGGTAAATCTCTCTTTGGAAGACAGGGTTGGGGGGGATATGGATTATCTTAAGGGAAATCGGTCAAATCCAGATGCTTTTTTCGAAAGTAACCAAAGTGAAAGGCTCAGCACTCAGTTTGTCCTAAACCATCGTTTGGAAGAAAAGAAAAGGCTTCAGGTAAAAAACAGTTACAATGTTTTCAACCGCAAACTGGGGACAAATGCTTATGATTTCAATGCGGTACAGCAATCTACATTTACTGAAATCAATTATCAGATAGATGGAAAAGCTACAGATTGGGTACTTGGAGGGAATCTATGGACGGAAGCATTCAAAGAAGAGCAGACCAATAATTTTCCAGTGAGAGATTACAACTTGAATACTTTCGGGGCTTTTGTGCAAAACAATACCAATTTGAGTCAAAAGTGGGTGCTGGAATCTGGCTTGAGGACGGATTATGTGTTGGATTATGGACTGGCAGTGTTGCCGAGGATAGCCTTGATGTACAAGGCAAATGTGAATTTCAGTTCTAGGTTTGGTGGAGGGTTGGGCTACAAGGCACCGACGATTTTCACCGAAGAAAGTGAAAGGTTGCAGTATCAGAATATCCAACCAATCGATGCTGATTTCAATACTTTGGAGAAAAGTTATGGACTCAATTGGGATTTGAATTACAAGACTTCATTGTTCAATGACCAACTGTTTTTCAGTGTCAATCATTTGTTTTTCTACACATACCTGAACAATCCATTATTCTTGGAACAAATAGGTGGTTCTGAATTTAGATTTGTCAACATTGACGGGTACAGTGATACCAAAGGCACGGAGACCAATATCAAATGGATGTTTAGGGATTTCAAATGGTTTATGGGATATACCTATACCCATGCTAGGATCAATTCAAATGGGATAAGAAGAGACAATCCCTTGACCCCAAAACACAGGATCAACTCAGTGCTTTTCTATGAGGTGCATGACAAATGGAAAATTGGCTGGGAATCCTATTATTTTAGCCAACAGCGCTTGAGTGATGGTTCGGTAGGGCAGTCCTATTGGATCATGGGCTTTATGGCGGAGAAGATTTGGGAGAAATTTTCAGTATTTATCAATTTCGAAAATTTCCTGGATGCCCGTCAAACCCGTTTTGATACCATTTTCACAGGCAATATAGACAATCCAAATTTCAGGGAAATCTATGCGCCATTGGATGGCTTTGTGATCAATGGAGGAGTGAAGCTGAGGTTGATGTAGATCAATAAGGCGTGTTTATTAGAGTATTAAACTTTTCCAAAGTTCTAAACTTTGGAAAAGTTACTTGTTGAAATAGAAATTCTTCAAAATTGCTTTTACTGATCAATGAAGTCCGATGTTCAGGGTAAGCTTGGAGAAAAGATGCTGGAAATCTTGCTTTTTGATCTTTCCATTTGAATTCAAACCCAATGATGATTTTTTATGATATGTGAATTACTTTAGTGCAGAATTTAGATCAACTGGATTGGTACATAATTAAAAAAAGATAACCTAAATGACAGAGATTATAGATTTGAGTCAAGAGATTTATGAAGGAATGCCGGTTTTTAAAGACCTGCCACAAGTCAAAATGGAAATTCATAACTCTCACGAAGAATGGGATGGAATTAAAAATCCTGAAAAGAAAACACCTGCGGTACATAAATTAGAACTTGGGGAGCATACTGGGACACATGTTGATGCTATCAATCATATGGCAAAACAATATGAAGGCCATTCTATTGATAAAATGCCACTGTCAATGTTTTATACAGAAGGTATATGCTTAGATTTTTCCCACAAAAAACCCAAAGAGCTGATAGAGCCAAACGAAATTGAAGAAGCCTGTAGGAAAGAAAACCTGACAATTAAAAATGGGGATACTGTTCTGATTTATACTGACCATTATAGAAGACATTTTAACGGGATAAACTGGGGGGATGGTCCTGGGGTTTCTGCCGAAAGCGCTCGTTGGTTGGGAGAAAAAGAAATCTCTGCATTTGGAGTTGAAACAATGTCTCCTGGTGTTCGGAAGGTTTCGAACAAAGAAGTACATCGTATTTGCGGGGAATTAGGTTTTACGCATTATGAAAATTTGATAAACCTACATTTGTTAATTGGAAGGGGGAGATTTCGGTTTATAGGGTTTCCCTTAAAAATTAGGGGAGGAACAGGTTCACCAGTTAGGGCAGTTGCGATATTTGAAAAATAATTGATAAGAACATATGCCAAAAACCAACCACAAAGAGCCCAAAGGTTGCACAAAGCTCACGGTAGGGATTCCCACGAAAAGGTGATTATTTTTTTTTCCTAGTGTCCTTAGTGAAAACCCTGGTGTCCCTTGTGGTTAAGATTTATAGCCAATGGAAGGGTCGTTTTTTTGCCGAAATCGAATATGATAATATGCATTATGTAAAGTTTAGGGGTATAACCTCTTTTTGCAGCTGAGTTGTCTGTGATCAAATATCAGATTTTCTGAATTTTAACCTATAAATTCCATTATTGGCACAATTGCGGATACTCATATAAAAGTATCCTTATTTAATCTCAACCAAAACCTTCTCTATTAAAATCAAGTAATACCTGTATGAAGAAAATCATTTTAGTTTGTTCGGTTTTGGCGATGTTTTCGTCCTGTATCACTGTCAATTTGAATGGACACAAACTGACCGAGGATGTAAAGCAATATGATTCACTGTTATTGATATTTACAGATTCTGAGGATACATTTTATGAATGGAACGAGGAAAATTATAATTATGTGATCAACACGAGGTTCAATGGTCTCGACCAAGAGCGGAATCGAGAAAAGTTTGCATATCATATCAGGAAGTATTTCAATGGGACAAAAATCTTCAATGCAAGTCAGGTTTTTCCCCTTCACAAGCCCATAGATTATGCTGATTTTATGGGTCAAATAGAAAACATCAACTTTGATGCAATACTGTTGGTTCATTCCAAAGGGGAATGGATACACGAGAGGGTTAGTGATGGGGATACAGTCACCAAACTAAATGCGGAATATCATATTTTTCTGATTGATAAATACGATTATCAAAATGTATGGATAGCAAAGTCCGATGCTGTAGGGAGTGGAGGATGGAACGAATTCTCGGATTTGTACGAACGTATCTCTAAGGATCTTGCAAGTAAATTGAAAGAAAATGGTTTTATCAATTAAGAAACTCTTCAAATTCAACCATCCAGCCAAGCTTTAAAAGCAGTTACTTTTTCTCGACTGACCAAAATATCATTGTCTGAACAGTCTTTGAGGATGATTTTCAGCCGACTGTTTGAGTAGGTGTGGATCTCTGAAATGGAGGGGAATGAGGAAATATATTTTCTGTTGAGTCTGAAAAATTGCTTTGGTTCGAGCATGTTTTCAAGCTGGTCGAGTGTATAGTCCAAGATGAATTTTTTCCCTTCGAATGTTTTGAGAAAAGTGATTCGCTCTTCACTGTAAAAATAAGAAGCTTCCGAGGCTTGTATAGATTGGATTTTTTCTCCGATTTTGACCAGAAACCTGCTTTTGTAAGTCTTGCTTTCTGTTTGGAATATTTCCCTGATTTTGTTGATATCAAAAGAGGGTCTGTCGTTTAGCTGTTGGAATTTGCCGATTGCATGTTTTAATTCCGCTGGATCGATCGGCTTGAGGAGGTAATCTATGGAATTCAGCTTAAATGCTTTGATCGCATATTGATCAAAGGCAGTCGTGAAAATGATGGGTGAATTGACTTCTACATTCTCGAAAATCGAAAAGCTTAAGCCATCAGCCAATTGGATATCGCAGAAAATCAAATCAGGATCTGGATTGGAAGTAATCCAATCAATAGCCGATTCGATGCTATCGATATTTCCTGTAAGTTTCGCCTCAGGAAGCTCTTGTCCAATTAGCTGCATCAGTCTTTTGGCAGCAGGTTTTTCATCTTCTATGATCAGTATGTTCATCCTTTGGAGACTTTCAGAAGCGGTAATTTGACGATAAATTCCCGCTCAGTTTGAATAATTTCTGGAGCGGATTCACTGAGAAGGTCATAGCGTTTGGAAATGTTTTCGAGACCGATTCCAGAATGTGTTTCTTTATCCATTTTGGGTTGAAAGTTATTTTTGACAATCAGTTTTTCATTTTGGATTTCGATCCAGATTTTCAAAGGTCTGGTTTCACTGGTGACATTGTGTTTGATGGCATTTTCCAAAAGGAGTTGTAGGGAAAGGGGAGGGATCATCCAGCCCTTTGATTGAAACTCATCGATATGGAATTCCAAACTCTGCTCGAATCGGATTTTTTGCAAACTAAGATAATTGACCGCAAAATCAATTTCCATCTCCAAACTTACCAATTCTTCCTGCTGTACATCCAATACATACCGATAGATTCGTGACAGTTGTTGGATAAAGTCGGCTGATTTATCAGCACTTTCATAGACCAAATTGCTCAATACATTCAAAGAATTGAATAGGAAATGTGGGTTTAGCTGGTCTTTCAGTGATTGATATTGGCTTGCCAGATTTTCCGATTTTAGTTTCTCGGCTTCTAGAGCAGCATTTTTCCATTCGAATAGCCATGACCTGGCAATAAAAACCGTGATGATGATTAACGCAATGCTGGTAGCCATCAATGCATATCTGAAGACTCTCATCCAACCAATATTGTTTAATGTAACTTCCGGGTTAGTGGAAGTAATGTAAATGACCACAAGAATGACACTTACAGAAAATGAATAGATAATATAAGAGATTGCGGTAAGGGAAAGTCGTTTAACTGGTGCTTCTATCCAAGAAATTTTACCATCAAAATAACCTTCGATCCACGAACCTCCAAAGCTCAAACAACTTGAAATACAGAATGAAAAGATAAAGTTTGGAAGTAAGCCCTTAATTCCTTCCAAAGTAAGAAAGCATTTTGGGCAAAGTATGATCGTCACGATGAGTACGATTCCCAAATTCACCAAAATAAATTGTTTGAATGATCTCATAATGGTTGAACATTTGGAGGGATTATTATTCATTCGGTCTTGATTTCATGTGTCTATATTCGAATCCAAACAAGGTACTCATAGATACCAAAGATAGATAAAAAAGTACAGGCTCGTATAAAGCCCATCAAAGGTTCCAAACCCCTGATGGGCTTTATGCCATAGCTATTCAGGTCAGATAGAAATAGCGACCATCATTTTCAAACACTTGAAGGAATCCTTTCAGGGGGTTATTTACACTTTGTTTTCACCTGCTCAGCCATTTCCTTGCCCCAGTGTGGATTGAGATTACCGGCATCATGATTTGAGGCTTCTTTTTCAAACAACTCCAAGCTTGCATTGATCAGTCCGCATCCTTTTTCTGGTCCTGTTCCAAAGAACTCAGCCATACCCAACTCCATCTGCCCCAACATCATGATTGCCCTTGGGTTTTTCCTGTTCAGTTCCACAGCTTTGCCAAATTTCTGCATGGCCAGTGGTGAAAGGTGCTGTCCTCTAGATGCGGGGTCTGCTGCCAATTCTGCCATGGTGATATAGCCATCCAGTGCCACTATTTCTGAATTGTTGGGTGAGATTGCGGCTGCTTTTTCAACATGTTTTTTCGCTTCTTCCAAGAGGTTGTCTTTTTCTGTCATGCCTCCCTGAACCCTGAATGAAGCATTTACCAACGCCAAACCGGCATAGTAATGTGGCAACCATTCCACTGGATTCATTTGGGCTATTCTACCGAATGCATTTGCCGATTTTTGTAGTTCTGTAGCTGGCCCCGCTTGGTTCATGGTTTTGATTTCTTTGAGCATTGCCGCTTGATATGCTTCATTTGCAAATGAAATACTGATGCTAAGCAAAATAATTGCGATGATTAAATTGATCTTTTTCATGATAATAAATATTTATAAGTTGTTTAATTGATTTGCTGTTTTGTCTTTGGAAAGGGTGATGAATACCCCAAGAAAGAGGAATCTTGTAGCTTGCATTCCGATTGGGCTACTTTCGTACCTTCCGTTTTCATTTGTCTGCCCACTGAATTGATGACCAAACACATTTTCTCTTCCCAGCACATTGGAACATGCCATATGAATGATCATATTTGGCTTCGGCAAGTAGCTCCAACTTAGACTCAGGTCTTGGAATGACCTTGTTTTGGCATTCATCTGTCCCGGAAAATTGGGATCATGGTAAGTGTAGCCATCATTGATGCTGAATGAAGTTCCGATTTGTGATTTGAGCTTGCCCACAAAATGTTTGACTACAATCGATGCATTTTGGCGCGGTGCAAAGGAAGGTTGTACCATTTCGGTGAACATGGCAAATTGCCTTTTACTGTCCACAAAGCTGTAGGTGATCCAGAAATCTGTGTTTTTGAAGGATTTTTGATCTCGGTAAAAGAAATCAAAACCTTGGGCAAATCCCTCTCCTGCTTGTTCTATTTTACTGTAATTGAACCTTTGTCCTTCGAAAGTCACCAAGTTTTTATACCCTTTGTAGAATGCTTCTGCACGAAGAGTCCTTCCGTTTTTGTTGATGAAATAGTTTAAGATCAGGTGCTCCGATTGAGTGTTTTGAAGTGCTTGATTGATGATTCGGAGTTCTTCAAGTGGCATTTGGTTGAATGTACCTGCTGCCAAAGAGACTTGTCCTTCATTCGCAAATTTATATGCCAATGAAAATCTGGGATTGAGCCAAGTCTGGTTTGCCAAGGAGCTATGGCCAGACCGCAAACCTCCACGAAATACCAGCTTATTGCTTAAGTAATAATCGGCTTCTGTAAAAAGATTGTATTGATAGTCCGTGATTTCCCTTTTCAGATTTTCGGAAATTAACTCCTCGGAATAGCGAAGGATGTAGGTTTCCATACCTGTTTTTAGGGAAAATTTATCAGAAAAGCTTTTTATTGCTACAGTTTTTCCATGAAGCAATCTGTTTTGATTTTGGATTTCATTTGCTGCGATGTCAAAATTATCCACATTGTTGGAAAATGAAATACCGCCATAATAGCTCCAGTCATTTTTCCCCAACTGCTTGAAAGAGCCTTGGGCAAAAGTATATTGGTTGCCTATACCCACAAGCTGACCTCTTTCTTCAGAACCAGGCTGTTTGCTCCAGATTTTCATGCCACTGGCTTCAGTATGGACATAAGCTTTGATGATTCCACTTATTCCCCATTTTTGTTTTGCCGAAATCTCCGTATCCCATCCGTAAGGGGATCTTTCCCAGTCGAAGTTTTGGTTGATCAATTTTTGGTAAGGTGACAAATCAAAATAGTTTGCCGATGCTGTAATGCTGTTTCTTTCACCGGTCAAGGTTTGTGCAAAACCTCCACCGACAGACAGTATGCTGATATCGCCTTGGCTTCTAGCTGGGATATCCACACTGTTCAGTGCCAATGCGGACGAGAGAGCTTGTCCATATTCTGCGGAGTAACCACCTGTGCTGAAAAATGAACCCTTAAAAAGATTGGGATTGAACCTTGTGCGAGTTGGGACATTTGATGCAGTTGTCCCAAATGCATTGCCGACTTTCATGCCGTCAATGAATATTGCTGTTTCAGAAGCATCACCACCACGGACAAATAGCCGCCCGTCATTGCCTACATTGGCAGTTCCGGGCAAAGTCTGAAATGCCCCGATGATATCCCCCATGGCTGATGGTACAGTGACAATATCGATAGGCTTGAGTACGACGGCCTTTTTTTCATCAGAAGCCTCCATCGCACCGGCGCTGATGGTGACGGCAGTCATTTCATTGATCGCTTCCCGAAGTGTCACTGACAAAGTGATGGGTTTTCCTTCAAGCAAAACATCTTTTTCGAAAGATTTGTAGCCCATCGCTTGAAAAATGACTGTATATTCTCCTGTCAATGTAGTCTCAAGTATGTAGCTGCCATCTATTTCCGAAGAAACACCCTCGTAGGTTCCTTTGAGAAAAATGTTTACCCCAGGGATAGTTTCTCCCCTTTGATCCTTTACCATACCTTGGATGTTGGTTTGGGCGAAAATAGGCTGGGCTACTAGAATTAGAATTATGTAAATTGTTGCCTTCATAGCTTTGAACTTTGATTCAAAAGTCTAGGAAAAGGCATTCAGAAAAAATTAAAGGTTACTGAAGTGTAGGATTTGGTGACTGGAGTGTAGTAGGAGTGAAAAATTGTCTGAAAAACAAGTAAATTTGGGAGATACAAGATAAATTACAAATAAAGATGGGGCTACCTTATGAGCCTGAGTTGTAGAAAATACTATATTTTGTTGAAGTTTTTCCTGATATTCAAATTCTGCCATCAGTGATAGCAGAATTGAGTTGGACACACTTTTTAGAGCTTTTCCAATTGATTTTGATGTACCAAATATTAATATTTATTGGTGTATTTGATTGTTAAAATTGAAATTATGGCTGAAAACACTAGTATAACATTGGGTAGTCATTTTGAGGATTTTATCAATAAACAAATCCAAAAAGGTAGATATGGATCTACCAGTGAGGCTGTCCGGGCAGCTTTGCGTCTTTTAGAGGAGAAAGAAACAAAGTTGGAGGCATTGCGGAATGCATTGGTTGAAGGTGAGAAAAGTGGTAAAGTGGATTATTCCTTGGAAAGCTTGATTGAAGAATTAAATAAGGCACTTTAAAAAAAGCCGTTTTCTTAGTTTTAGATGTTTTATAACTTATTGAAATGTGATTGGAATAATGTAGTAATATGGTTGATATAAAGTGGAAATAGGATGGAAATACTATTGAAAATTGATGGAAATATCGAAAATCAAATATCCACCAATTTCTATTTCAATATATTTCAGCGCAGCTATATTTCAACAATATTTCACTGAAAGTATATTTCGCATCAGGCATATTTCTTTTACCTAATACCTCCACCTATTCGCCAAAGCCACCAAGCTTAGCATAATCGGCACCTCTACCAATACACCCACCACAGTCACCAAAGCAGCTGGGCTTTGCAATCCGAACAAAGCTATTGCCACTGCAACAGCCAATTCAAAGAAATTGCTTGCTCCTATCATCGCAGCCGGGGAACAGATCGCGTGGGGAAGCTTGAGTTTACGCCCACCAAACCAAGCGATAAAGAAAATAAAGTAGGTTTGGATGATCAGTGGAATGGCAATCAGCAAAATAATCAATGGATTGTTCAGGATATTTGGCCCCTGGAAGGCGAATAAAAGCACTAAAGTAAGCAATAATGCGAAGATGCTGACTGGTTTGAATTTTGGCAAAAATTCATTTTTAAACCACACTTCACCTTTGCTTCTGATCATTATTTTGCTTGTAATTACTCCCGCCACCAATGGCACAACCACAAAAATCAATACGGAAGCGACCAATGTTCCATAAGGAATAGTGATATCAGTGATGCCTAGTAGCAAGCCAACCAATGGGACAAATGCAACCAAAATGATCAAGTCATTGACAGAAACCTGTACCAAAGTATAGTTGGGATCACCATCTGTAAGGTAAGACCATACAAAAACCATCGCCGTACAAGGCGCCACACCTAATAGGATTGCTCCGGCTATATATTCTCCTGCCAGCTCTGGATCAATGTAGGCAGAATACAGCTTGTCAAAGAATATCCACGCAAAGAATGCCATGGTAAATGGTTTGATCAGCCAATTGATCACCAAAGTCAATATCAGTCCTTTTGGAGCTTTTCCCACTCCCTTGATACTTCCAAAGTCTATCTGCAACATCATCGGGTAGATCATCAACCAGATCAATATCGCTATCGGAATGTTGACATTGTAAATCTCCATATCCGACAAAAAGGTAATATCCTCACCCGCCAAATGCCCAATCAGAATACCAGCACCTATGCATAGCGCAACCCAGACTGTTAGGTACTTTTCAAAAAAACCGATTTCTTTTTTATTTGTTGACATTATTATTGGTCATTAATTGAATAAGGATGTATTAGAAATAGAATAGATATAATGTGGAAATATGGTAGATATAAAATGGAAATAAGGTTGAAATATGATGGAGATATCACAGATCAAATATCCAATAATATCTATTTCAATTTATTTCACGAAGTATATTTCAATTGTATTTCACAAAGTACATTTCCATTTTAATTCTTCATGATTTGAGAGAATACAAAGAGCATCTCCGAACCTATCTGAAGTGATCTTTCATCATATTTTTCCGCTTCTTGATCTGTGTCGTCAAATGCTTTTGGGTCTTCGTATCTGACTGGGATCCGGGCTTCTGCACCTGGGATAAATGGACAATTTTCATCTGCATGGGAACAGGTCATGATGGCAGCAAAGCCTTTTGGTGCATTGGCTGCATCATCGTACACTTTGCTGAATGCCACAATCGGATTTTCATCGTTTGAGTATAGGACAAAATATTTTGGATTGCCTACTCCTTCTTTGCTGACTTTGAATCCGAATCTTTTGATAGATTCTACCGCTCTTTCGTTGAAAGCAGTTACTTCTACGCCACCAGAGTAAGAGTTGATGTCTATTCCGTGAAAAGCAGCAGCTACCTTTCCCCAAATTTGGGAAAATTGGCTTCTGCGGGAGTTGTGCGTGCAGATATAATTCAGATTGATTTCCTGACCTTGATCGATTTTCTTTTGGATATAATCAATCAGAACTTGGAGGACAGCTTTTCGCTCATCTGAAATTGGAAGTGCTTGCGCTTTTTCGATGATTGCTTGGAGTGTTAGGTATATGTTCATATGGAGTTTTTGATGTACAATGTATGAAGTACAAAGTACCAAGAGGTCTCCGATACTTTGTACATCGTACTTGGTACTTTGTTCAATGACTTAGCAGCAACCCGCTCCAGGTTCGCAGCTATTGGCGGTCTGAAGGGATGCTAGGGAAACTCTGACTTTTGGTTTTTCGGATACTGGACCACAGCAGGCAGCAGCTTTTTCTTCTGGAGTGGTAGCTCTGTCTTTGGCTTTGCAGGTCGTTTGGTCAGGTGTTAGTTGTACGATCAAGGCATTTCCAGTGTCCTTGATATTGTGGATAGGAAGCACAGCAGTCGGGAAAAGGGAGTTACCGTATTCGAATTTGATTTCAGTATCTGGAAAGGTTTCCCTCACTTTGTTGACTACCTCAAAGATTTTCAAGGCTTTGCTACTATCCACAGCATGATCTGGTTCAGGAATTTCGTTTTCCCATAGCTGGATATGTACTTCTGACCACTGGTTGCGGATGCCACCGCAGTCCACGGTATCATAATTGACATTCTTGATCTCGGTGATGTGGTAGTCAGTTCTCACATATTGACCTGATTGATATTCGAAGAAAAGTGCCTTTTCAGGGTTTTCTCGTAGGATTTGGGTAAATTCTGAGGTTTTCATTTTTTTTAGATTTTAGATATGAGACGCTAGACATGAGACTTTTGAATTTATAGCTCTGTCTTTGACTCACGATATATTTTAAATGAACTTGATAAATTTATTTAAACTGGAATGTGATGGGATACTTGAAATTGCGACCATCAAAGCCTAACCTCTAATGTCTCAAATCTAATATCTCACATCTATTCAGCAGCATCCAGAGATCTTCGGAAAGCCACCAAACAGCTCTTGAAAGAGGTTTTGTACTTCTGTCCAGCGGATAGGATCGATGCAATAGCATACTGTTACCCCTTCGATGCTTCCCTTGATCAGGCCGGTTTCTTTGAGTTCGCGTAAGTGTTGGGAGATAGTCGCTTGGGCAAGCCCTAGTTCCTGAACCAAATCTCCATTGATACAGGTATCAGATTGAATCAAATATTCAAGAATGGCTATTCTTGCAGGATGAGCAAAGACTTTGGCGATTTTTGCCAATTCGTTTTGCTTTTCGGTGAATAAGTCAGATTTGGTAACACCCATTTTTGAGACATTTAGAGGTTAGAAGCGAGATGCTAGAAATAAAATTTTAGAGACAAGAAGTAAAGCCCGCTCAGATGTTATATTCGGAGAGTCAAGTCCTGAAATAGAGTAGAAATAATGTTGAAATAGTTTGTTATCAGCAACCTTTTCTAAAATCAGAGACTAAGGAGGTCACAATTCTAATTCCAATTTTTTTCGTTATAAGTTTGTTTTTTCATTACTTCATTCTATTTCGCCAAACTTATCTACAATGAGGCAGAGACATGTTTCTACCTTGTTTCAATTGTATTTTGAGAACCTGTTTACCGTGGTAAAGCATATTCAGTGAAGTTTTATTTCGACGACTATTATATTGCAATATTACGATAATAAAAATTTCTAGACTAATGTTTAACTATTTTTTTCCATGATTTATATCAGGTTATATTGAAAGGTGTGCCGCCATACAATTGGAAGAAGCAATCAGTGGCCAAACAGAGTGGGGAAGATTATTGAAACCAAAGAGTTTGGGAAAAAGACCTTGATTGAAGATTTTGGCAGAATCACCACATATACTTCTTGTCATGTTGAGCATTTGGCGATTGTGGAGAATTATAGGCAACGAGAATTTAAATATTCATATTTTTCTAAATTTTAACCTAAGGAAAACTTTACAGGGAAATACATCCAAGCTGATATATATTGCCCATCTATACTTCTTGCTGGGATAAACCCTCCTTTATACTTTCTCAGGATTCTTTCTACTTCTTTCTTCAAGGAAGAGTGTGTTTCATGTGAATTCATGAATTTAATTTCTGATAATTCTCCTGTATGATCGATCTTTATTCCTACAAATACTTTTCCTTGATGACCACCTATTCTTGCAACCAGAGGATAAGTTAAATTATTAAGCAAAAATTTTTCCCATAACTTATAGCTAGTAAAACTTGGGTGGAATATATTCCTATCTACAAATTCTTCTTCCCCAGTTGTTTGTATATAGATTCCCTCACATTTGTCTTTAGTTTGGCAGTGGAGATCTAAAATAATTTCCTCCTCAACAATAACAAATATACGTGTTGAATCAGAATTTGAATATTTTAATCTGCTTTGTTCCAATTTTCCTGTCAAAGAAAATTTTTGTTCTACTTCAATAAAAATTCTAGTACCTAAAGAATCTGCAGTCCTAGCTTTTTTAAAAGCTATTAACTTATTTTCTAGGTTGTAGATTTTCTCTATTGACTCACCTGTTTTTGAAGTGCTCTCAATTTTGTTGTAATGATGATCATCACTACCTTCATTAACTGCGAAAAAGTGCTCGTTTAATGGTGTTATTACTCTTTCCTGAGAATAACAGTTTGTGTTATAAAACAACACGAAAAATGCAGAAAACAGAATTGTTCTATGTATCATACTTAAATCCATAAAACTAACTTATTAGATTTTGTTAAATTTTCCAAATAAAACTTTTTAAAAAATTTAAGTCACTTTTTGGTGCCATAACTCCATTTTGATCTCTTTTGTAAATTTCCATGATTTTCCAAAAAAAGTGATTTATAGTTTTAAATGTTTTTTGGGGTTAGTTGGATAATATTCTTTTGAGTTCTAACATGGCTTGGATGATCATACTCAATAGTATGGTTTATTCTGTCATCTGTGTCAATCCACCAAAGTTTCAATAGTGATTCACATGTCCAAATTGAGGCAAAAGGAAGACTTGCTTTGACTTTTGTCACATTCATCGGAAAAATTGAGAAGAATAAGGTGTTTAACTTAAAGCAATAGAAAAATTAAATGCAACAATGTTGCATATAAGGGAATGGAAACATACTTTTGCAAGAAAAAGATTTATGAAAAAGTATTATGCATTTGCGAGTGCACTATTGTTTGCATCGTTGATTGGATGCCAGGAGAAAGAGGATCCTATTGTAGAAGAGCCGAATTTTGGGGAAACGGAAAGTGAATGGGTCAGATTGGCTTTGTGGAATGAAAATTCTAAGCTGGGTTTGTTGAATCCTGTTTCTGAAGAATTCGCCCAGCCTGACCTTCCTGCTTTCAGTACTACAAGTGCTAACTATGTAACTTCATCTGGTAGATACATTGTATCTATGGAAAGAGCAGAGGGTAATGTTAGGTTTTTCGATTCGGGATTGGAGAACCACAGTGACCACGGACATGCTTATAGTCCAAAATGGTTGTCTGCGACAGCAGTAGCTCCGTTGCCAACCCACTTTTCTTCGACTTCTGGGAATATTGTCATCTTCAATGATGGAGATGGAAGTGTGACATTGGCAAGAGAAACCAATATGGAAACCCCAAGCTTTACCCCAACGATTATTTCTGGTCTTGGGAATGGTGTGCACCATGGGGCAGCGACATGGTTGAAGGGCAATAAACTTGCAGTGACTTTCAAAGACGAAGGGACAGAAGGATCGCTCCCACAACGGGTGAAATTATTGGACTTATCCGGTGACTTGATTTCTGAAAATGAAGAGGTGTCTGTCACGGGAATTCATGGAGATGCATCCAATGGTGATTTTGCAGTATTTGGAGCTACCGAAGGTGTGGTTGTGGCAGGAGCAGATGACCAAATCAAATTGATAGCCAATCCAAGCCCGTTGGAATCTACTTCCGGCAACTGGATGGGGACGATTAAGGGTAATGACAATATCAGCAAATTCTACGGTTATGCGAGCCAGCAAGGTATTTTTGAGATTGATCCCATTGCCAATACCATCAAACCAATATTCTTGTCAAACAATATCAAGACCTATTTGCTAAGTGCAGATGGCGGCCACTTGATTGTTCAGACGAAGGATAACGTGGTTAAGGTGTTTGACACCACCTCAGGAATTGAGTTGGCTTCCAAACCGGTGACTGTAGCGGAAAATGTAAATGCTGGAGCCAGAAAAGCTGGGGATGAGTTGGAGCATTACAGGATGATGAATGAAGAAAATCCGGTTTTGACAGCTTCTGAGAACTTTCTTTATGTATTAGAGGCAGACAAAACGAAGATCCATGTAAGGAATCTAAAAACGCTTAATACTGTAGCTATCATGGATGCTCCATCTGGTACTGTGAATTTGGCTAGGGTTGGGTTTCAGACCAAGTAGATATTCTTTCTTTTGACAAATTAAAATAGCCCGACTTTGATAGAGTCGGGCTATTTTGGTTTTTGGAGTCTTGTTGTTGGCTTTTAGAATATATGTCCAAAACCAAAGAAAAACTGGCCGCCTTCTCTACTTTGTGCATAATCCAAACGGAGTATGGTAGATTGGTTCCAGGCGATTCTTCCCCCTATACCTGGAGCTCCCCTGAAATTGTTAAGCTGTATATCGGTCAACCCTTCCCATACTGTACCAAAGTCATAGAATGGCGTCACACCAAGGGCAAAGTGCTGATTGAAAGCATTGAAGTCATGCAGCCTGGCACGCATTTCCAAATTTACCAAGCCTACAGTGGGAGCCATGAATCTGGCTTCTCTATAGCCTCTCAAAGATCTGCCACCACCAAGGACGAGGATTCCCCCTGCTTCAGCTTGGGAAGAAAGGTCCCACATTTCTATAAAGTTGATGTTTGGGCCATAGATATGTCCAAATGCTGCCAATCCTGCAAATGTAAGTCTGTTTCGGTTGTTTTTCCATCGGTGGAAAGTGTGAATAAATTGACCCTGAACCATGAATTTGTTGAAATTGAAATCAGATCCCAACCAAGGTGCGGAGTATTCGTGGGAGTACTGCAAAAATAGTCCTTTGGATGGGTCAGGCTCCAAGTCTCTGGTGTCATAGATCAGTGCGGCGGCCAACATAGATGTAAACTTATAGCCTTCTGAAAATCCCGAAAGGTTGAATCTTTGCCAAGTGCCGTCATTAATCTGTCTGTTGACCAAAGTTTGACGCTGTATAGCTTCAACTTCAGTGCCGTCAGCTAAGAAAGCCTCTTCTGCTAGCTTTCCTGAATAATCTTCAAAGGCTGTGAAAAGTGCCTCGTAGCCGAACAGCAACCGTAGTTTTCCTCCCATCTCTACCCTTTCCCCAAGTGCGTTGAAAAGCAATTCTCTTTGGAGAAATTGATTGTAATGCGTATCCGTCTGAAGTCTTCCGCCATTTCCTGGAACAGCCAAGCTTAAATTGTCCTCGTATTCATTTACACGGTTAAACTGACGTACCCCTGCTTCCGCGCCTGTGGATTTATCCTGAAAGCCAAGTTTATCCAAAGATTGCCTTCCTATTCCCCAATATTGGGCATTGGGGTCTTCCCAGATTACTGCGTCTGCCCTAAATCTCCATTTTGAGTTGAAGATATATGGGATATCCAAATTGACGGCAGCCCTAATTCTGCCATTTTCAAAGACAAAAAATTCTGTGTTGATGCTGTATCTATAAGGGGTATAATAAAAGAATGGATCTTCTTTGGTTTTGTTTTGGAAGAAAAACACATTTCCTCCTATGCCGAAACCACGGATTGGGTCAAACTCAAATCTCGGCAAACCCGTTACAAAAAAGCCTTCCTTTTTATTGAGAATGTCTTCACGAGACAGTTTTTTGTCGTCTGACAATTCAAATGGCAGGCTGATGGTATCCAGGATTGAAAGACGGTCTGTGTTTTTGTGGCCATCGGGGGCTCCGATTCCGATGGTTGCTTCTTGTGCAAATGAGTTTACCCCTATAAGCACAAAAGAAATGAGTAATAGCTTTTTCATATTTTCCCTATTGGACGATGCAAAAGTAAAACTGTAGACCCGAAAGGCTCTTTAGGGAGTGGTTAGAAAAAAATTAGAATCCCATTAGAATAATGGAAGGGTTAGAATTCCAATGTTACAGTAGTCCCTTTTTCGATTTCCGAAGAAACATGGGTTTTTCCATTGTGAAGTAGGATAATCTTCTCTACCAAAAACAACCCAATGCCGCTACCTTCAGCAAAAAGAGTGTTGTTTCCCCTAAAGAAGGGGGAGAATATTTTTGGTAAATCTGCCTCTGGAATACCGATTCCTTGGTCTGTGAAAGTCAGGGTAGGGCGGGAGTTTTTCGAACAAATCTTGATGAGACAATACTTGTTTTCCGAGAATTTGCATGCATTTTCAATGAGGTTTTTAAAAGCTGCGCTAAGGAGGTATTCATTTCCCTGGATTGTAATCATTTCTTCTTCCAACCCTTCCGGAACATCCATTTCTACCCTAAAGTCAGGATGGTTTTTTTGGAGCTTATGGCTGGCTTCGATGAGGCATTCATCCAGTCTGACCGCTTTGAATTTTACTTCTGATTTGTCATAGCCGGCTTTCGCGAGATCCAAAAAGTTCTCCGAAAGCTTTGCAATCTTTTTGGAGTCGTCAAGTATGGTTTGCAGGGTGGTTTTGTAATCGGCCACTGACCGTTCTTTGGATAGGCTCAACTCGATTTCACCGATAATAATGGCCAATGGTGTGCGGAATTCATGGGCTAGGTAAGAGACAAACTGCTTTTGTGATTCGAATGAACTCTCGAGTCTTTTGAGCATGGCATTGAAGGTTGTTGCCAAAAGACCAATTTCATCATTCCCTTCTTTTAGCCTCAAGTCCAGGTTGCTGGCGGAGATTTTTTTTGCTTCATCAGACATTTTGGAAAGCGGGATTAGGGATCTTTTGGAGAAGTACTTTCCTGTTACAAAAATCAATAGGAGTCCAGAGAAAAATGCCAGCAGCATAGTCGTTTGGAGGTTTTTCAGTTTGCTGAATCCATATCCATCAAAGGCTGCTGCTGTTACGATAAATGGTTTGCCGTCAAAATTGTAGACTATTCCAACTACCTGCCATTCCTTTTGGACAAATTGGATTTTTCCCTTTTTTAATATTTCAGCAAGCATTTCAGGGGTTTCCTTCACAAAGTCGATACTCACTGCATCATGGTAGATCAAGCTCATGTTGTCATCGTATATTGCGGCTTCTACTTCATAGAGTATTTCTCGGTTGTTCTTGTAGATGGTTTGCAATGTTTCGGCGTCAAGTTGCGTTTCCAATAGCAGGTTTGCTTTTGTAATAGCTTCTTTTTCAAGGATATTGTAGAATTCATTCGCTCTGTTTTGGGAGGCGGAAAAGTATACAACTGCCATAAAAAGTGCGAGGATCCCAGCACTCACCGCAGTAAAAAGAAAAGTAATGCGTTGTTGGATATTCATGATCGTTGCAATATAAAACCCATTCCGGGACGCGTATGGATCAGTTTTTCATCAAATGGTTTGTCAACTTTTTTTCGGATATAGTTGATGTAGACATCAATGAAATTTGTCCCAGTGTCAAAGTTCACTCCCCAGACTTCTTGCGCGATCTCTTCTCTGGAAAGAACCCTGTCCGGATTCTTTACCAGAAAGGCAAGTAGGTTGAATTCTTTGGGGGTCAAGGTGATCTCTTGGTCTTTTCGGAAGACTTTCTTTACCTGAAGGTCTATTTTTAGATCAGCATAAACCAATTCATTGGTATAGCTAATGCTATTTACAGCTTGGGTTCTTTTGAGGAGGGTTTTGATGCGTGCATGCAGCTCCCTGAAGTCAAAGGGTTTTACCAAATAGTCATCGGCGCCAGCATCGAATCCTTCGAGCTTGTCGTCGGTGGTGCCCAGGGCTGTCAGCATGATGATGGGGGTTTGGGGATGCTTGTTCCTGAGGTGCTTGCATAAGTCTAGCCCATTGATTTTGGGAAGGATAAGGTCGGTGATGACCAGATCCGGCATGGTGTTTTCGAACAGTTTCAATGCAAGTTCTCCATCATAGGCCAAGAGAACTTGCATCCCGGATTCTTCCAGTCCCCGCTGCAACAGTGAAGCTAGACGGACATCGTCTTCAACAACTAATATCTTTGCTTGCATCATTGTTTAAAGATACCAAAACTGAATTAGTATTGATATTAGAAAAATATTAAAAAACAAAAACCCCGTATTTCTACGAGGTCTTTGTACCAAGAGCGGGAATCGAATCTACCTGGCGGCAGACAGGCCTACCAGTCAACGGCAGACAGGTCTACCTGGCGGCAGACAGGTCCGCACGGCCGTGAAGCCACAAGATTAGGGCAAGGAATAAAGAAATCTTTTACCGGGAGTTGATTTCAAAAATTTTTCATGTTCTCTAGCTTCAGGCCTTGTCAAAAAAGTTTTAGAATAGATGATGCTAAATGGGGCATAAGGCTTGGTTGTTTTTTCGTATCCTGAGTTATGTCTGTGAATTCTGTCTTCGAGATTTGAAGTTAGTCCTGCATAGATATATTTTCTTCTAATACTTGATATTGCGTATACAAAAAACATAATCTAATATAAAACAAAAAAACCGTATTTCTATAAGGTTTTTGTGCCAGGAATGGGGATCGAATTTACCTGGTGGCAGACAGGCCTGCACGGCTGTGGAGCCACAAGGTTTTAATGTGTGTTAAAAAACAAAGACCCCGTATTTCTACGAGGTCTTTGTACCAGGAGCGGGAATCGAACCCGCACGGCCGTGAAGCCACAAGATTTTAAGTCTTGCGTGTCTACCAATTCCACCATCCCGGCTTCACTTCGGCGTATGCCGGAGCTACTTATAAACAACAAAGCCCTTAAAGAAGGGCTTTTTGAGCGAGAGACGAGATTCGAACTCGCGACCCCGACCTTGGCAAGGTCGTGCTCTACCAGCTGAGCTACTCTCGCATTTGTGTATGTTTTTGACTTTGATCTTTTATCTCCGTCTTTTGTGTGTGCAAAGGTATATCAGTTTTCCTTATTTGCAAAACGATACGGTAAAAAAAATCCAATATTTAACAGTCTTGAACTTCTGTTGTTGATAATCAGGAAATTAATCTATTGATGTTGTCAATAAAATTTTCATCAATTCAGCAGTGTTTTTTGCTTTTAGCTTTTTGAAGATATTTTTCCGATGGGTATTCACTGTGTTTTTCGAAATGTTTAGCTTCGTGGCGATTTCTTGAGAGTTTTTCCCTTCCAAAATCATATTGGAGATCTCCCGCTCTTTTTTTGTCAACTTGAAGTTGACCCTGTTTGGATCCCTTTTGGAGGCATGGATTTTATCTCCATCTTGGGAGGTGTAGGAATAGCTCCAATCGAAATTATTCACTTGTGGGGGATTGACCAAATGGACTACTATGTGGAGGTCGAAAACCACATTCTTGTTTTTGTCTATCAAGTAAGGTCTTACTTTTGACGCAAACCATTTTATTTCTTTGGTTCTGTAATGAACCCAACGGACGGTATAGGTAAATTCAAAAGTTTCCATTTCTTCCCGTTTTAACCCCTGTAATAAATCCAAAACGATTTTTTGAAATTTTGCCAGTTCAGGGACATCCTCAGGGTGCAACATTGTCAATACTGCCTCCATGCCCTTGTTTCGGAAAAATGAATTTGGGTAGCCCATGATGTCCTCGACATTGTCGGTGAAAAATGCCAAACTCAAATCCCTGTAGTCAAAGCATCCTATGATGATACCTTCCTTCATCCCCAGATTTTGACTAAGTGCTTCCAGGTCTTTGAGCAATTTGTCTTCATCAATATCGGTGGTGTTGAACTCTCTTTCTTTCCACTCGGTAAAAAAATCAGAATAGGAATTCTGCTTTTTTAAATTTTTTCTTAAAAATCTATCCATAAATGTTTTCCAACTGCAAACAGCACCTTTAAACAAATAAACATGATTTTAATGTATATAACAAGCCAAACAGCTTATTATATGTTTATACAGATAAATTGAACTGAAAGAAAATAGTTTCTTTATTTTTCATATTATCTCTTTGCATCATATGGTTATCCGCAATGAAACCAGTAGCCAACTGCCGTTTTAAATTAGAAGAACACATTATTCTAAGTGGCTACTGGTACCAAAGGGGATATTCATATCTCCCAAAATCTCTACCGTATTTAGTTTTCCAACTTCTTTTTTATTTCATTTAGTTTTAGCAATGCCTCAACTGGTGAAATGGTGTTGATGTCGATCTGATCCAGCATTTCTTTGGCCTCTTTGTATTTAGGGTCCATCTCAAATAGGGAAAGCTGATAGTTGTTTTTTGGCATGTCCTTAATTTTCTCCTTTTGCTCGTTGAGATCTTTGTCCTTTTCAAGGTGTACCATGATCTCAGAGGCTCTTAACACAACTGGGTTTGGCATTCCGGCCATTTGGGCTACATGGATACCAAAACTGTGTTCACTTCCCCCTTCTTTCAGTTTTCGCATAAAGATGACTTTATTGCCAACTTCCTTTACAGAGACATTGAAGTTTTTGATTTTGGGAAAATCCTCCGCCAACTGGTTCAGTTCATGATAGTGTGTGGCGAAAAGTGTTTTTGCTCGTGACTTTGGATGGTTGTGCAAAAATTCCACGATAGACCAAGCAATGGAAATCCCATCATAGGTGGATGTACCACGTCCGATTTCATCCATCAGTACCAGACTTCTATCCGAAAGGTTGTTTAGGATACTTGCTGTTTCGGTCATTTCTACCATGAATGTAGATTCTCCTTTTGCCAAGTTGTCCGAAGCTCCTACCCGGGTGAAAACCTTGTCTATAATCCCAATCCTGGCAAATGTAGCTGGCACAAAACTTCCCATCTGGGCCATCAACACGATCAAGGCTGTCTGTCTCAGGAGTGCGGATTTACCTGCCATGTTAGGTCCTGTGATGATGATGATCTGTTGGGTGTCATTGTCCAGATAGATATCATTGGGTACGTAAGCTTCCCCTACAGGCAATTGTTTTTCGATCACTGGATGCCTACCGTCTTTGATCTCCAGAGTGTCTGTGTCAGATATTTTCGGTTTGCAGTAGTTGTTGCTTATCGCTACGGAGGCAAAAGAAAGCAAACTGTCTACAGAAGCAAGGATTCTGGCATTCTGCTGGATTTGGATGACGTATTCGGATGCATCCTGAACCAAAGCCAAGAAATACTTCTGCTCGATGGCAATCATCCTTTCCTCAGCGTTGAGGATCTTTTCTTCGTATTCCTTCAGTTCAGGGGTAATGTACCTCTCGGCATTGACCAAGGTCTGTTTCCTGATCCACTCTTCAGGCACTTTGTCTTTGTGGGAATTGGTGACTTCAAGATAATAGCCAAAGACCTTGTTGAAAGCTATCTTCAAAGAGGAAATCCCTGTTCTCTGAACCTCTCGTTGCTGCAACTGTACCAAATAGTCTTTTCCTGTATTGGCAAGTCCTCTGTACTCGTCCAATTCAGCATCCACACCATCTTTGATGATGTTTCCCTGATGGGTGAGCATTGGGGCATCTTCTTGGAGTTCCCTTTCGATTTTCTCCAATAAAAATTCACATGGATTGACTTGGTCTGCAAGTTTCTTGAGGGATGCATTGGAAGATTTTTTCAGGAGTTCTTTGATTGGCAGGGTGTTCTTCAGTGCTTTTTTGAGCTGATTCATTTCCCGCGGATTGATCCTTCCTACCGCAACTTTTGAAATCAACCTTTCCAAATCACCGATCTGCTTGAGGTGGTTTAGGATTTCTTCCGACAATTCTCTTTTTGTAAAAAAGTGTTCTACTACCTTAAGTCTTTCTTCTATCGGTTCCTTTTCTTTCAGGGGGAGAACCATCCACTTCTTCATCATCCGTGATCCCATCGGTGTCACGGTATGGTCCAAAATAGAAATCAGGGGGATCCCTCCATCTTGTTGTGGATATACCAATTCCAGGTTTCGAATGGTGAATTTATCCAGCCAAACATACCTCTCTTCGGCAATTCTGGAGATCGCAGCGATATGTTTCACCTCTTTATGCTCTGTTTCTTCCAGGTAGAATAGTACCGCTCCGGCAGCGATGATTCCATGCTCCAATGTTTCTATCCCAAATCCCTTCAGGTTGTTTGTGGCAAAGTGATTGGTGAGTTTTTCATAGGTGTAATCATACTGATACACCCAATCTTCGCAATGGAAGGTGGAAAAATTGTCTTTGAGAATCTCTGCTGCCCTAGATTTGGCAGTTTTAGAATAGATGACTTCAGAAGGGCTAAAGCTTTGGAGTAATTTTTCGATATATGACTGGGATCCTTCGGCACACATAAATTCTCCCGTGGAGAGATCGAGGAATGCAATGCCCAAAGTGTCTTTCCCGAAATAGATGGACGCAAGGTAGTTGTTTCTTCTTTTGTCCAGGACATTGTCGTTGAATGAAAGTCCTGGGGTGACAAGCTCCGTGACACCTCTCTTGACGATTCCCTTGACTTCTTTGGGGTCTTCGAGCTGGTCGCAGATAGCCACGCGGTTACCTGCACGGACAAGCTTAGGGAGGTAGCTATCTAGTGAGTGGTGCGGAAATCCAGCCAGTTCAATGTGGGAAGCGGAGCCATTTGCCCGCTTGGTCAATACGATATCAAGCACTTTGCTTGCCTTGATGGCATCTTCTCCAAAAGTCTCATAAAAATCCCCTACCCTGAAGAGCAGCAATGCTCCCGGGTGCTTTGCTTTGATTGCATTATATTGCTTCATCAAGGGTGTTTCCTTCACTTCTGTTACCTTCGCTTTGGCCATTTTGTACCTTAAATTAAATCTTTATGCTAATTTTGATTCTGCTTGAAAGCTTGAAATTATAATATTAAGAAAGGTAAACAAAACCCAATGAAAAAATTAAGCATGGAAGAGCTCAATCGGCTCTCGGTGGAGGAGTTCAAAGAAGTCGAAAAAAGTCCGATAATCATTGTTTTGGACAATATTCGAAGCTTGAATAATGTTGGTTCTGCTTTCAGGACTTCCGATGCATTTTTGATTGGGAAGATTTATCTTTGTGGTATTACCGGTACTCCGCCGCATCGTGATATCCAAAAAACAGCTCTTGGCGCTACAGAATCTGTGGCTTGGGAATATAAGGCAACCACCTTAGAAGCTTTGGAAGAAATAAAGGCCAGTGGTTATGAAATCTGCGCCTTTGAACAAGTGGATAGAAGTGTGAAGTTGAATGAATTCGAAGCCATTTCTGACAAAAAATATGCATTGGTTTTTGGAAATGAGGTTTTTGGGGTTGAAGATGAAGTACTCAAAGCGTCCGATCATGTGATCGAGATCCCACAGTTGGGGACAAAACACTCTTTGAATATCTCGGTGACTTTGGGTATTGGGATTTGGGATTTTATGACGAAGATGGGCTTGTTGAAATAATAACAATATGGGAAAACGATTACTCTTGCTAACTTGTCTATCCTTAGGTTTTTATGGGGTAAAGGCTCAGATGCTTAACTATCTTAATGTAGGGAAATTTCCTATTAAGGATATTGATACCTATCCTCCTTGCTTTTTCTCAGTTACTTATGAAAGTGATGATAAGAAGGAAACCAAGATTTATAGTTTGGATAGTGTTTTGGTTGATGAAATAATCGTATTCAATGATCTTGAAGGAAATGAGCTGAAAAAGATTGAAAGAAAGTATAACGATAATGGGAATTTAGAATGTATCATGAAAGTTGACTTTTTGTTGGCAGAAACTGAAATGGAGACTTATTATTTCAATGGACAATTGAAATCTAAAGAAAAATGTGAAGGAGAAAAATTGGTTTCAGGGAATTATTATAATGAAAATGGATTAGAGATAAAGAAACCTGAAAAGGTTCAACCTGAGCCATTTGATGGTATTCCTGGTATGTTTCTGTATCTTCAAAATAACCTTAGATATCCAAAAGATGCTCGAAGAAAAGGGATTGAGGGTGTTGTTTATTTATCTTTTGAAATTACTGAGGAAGGTGATTTTGAAAATCTAGAAGTACTCAATCCTGAGCCTCATCCTATGCTTGCCCAAGAAGCTTTACGAGTGATTTACAATTACCCTTACCTTTGGACTCCTGGGACTTTGGATGGAGAGAAAGTAAAAGTATTGATGAGGTTGCCTATAAGGTTTAGGATGTAGGTTTAAAGCATTTCCGTCAATAAAGAAACCCAAATAGCCACAATGGAATTGACTTTCCAACAGGGTACTCCAAATCGTCTTTTACCAACCAAGAGTTGGGCAAATCCAGTATTTGTCTGGAATCCTTATTTTTCCCACCCATTTCAACCACATATTTCCAATCGATCAGAAAATCACCAGATTTTGGCATTGAAAGCTTGTGCTTAGCACTGACTTGATTGTGGAAAAACACTTCTCTGACTGAACCAATTTCTGGTGCATCCTCTGAAAGTGCGTACAGAAGGTTGCTGTTTTCCATAAAAATCTTCTCTGGTTTTTGAAGTAATGCAGCGCTACTCCCACTTGCTTGCAGTAAACTCAAAAGTCTCGCTTCCTCCAAAAAGTAAAGGTAGTTGTTGATAGAGTTTCGGTGGATTCCCGTCTTTTCGGCTAGTTTGTTGATGTTAGGTTTGAATGGAACCTGCTGTGCTACTACGAAAAGTAGCTGTAACATCTTTTTGGCGTGTCTTATATCAAATCCCTTTAACTCAGCCATATCATATTCGACTATTAAACGGGACTGTTGTCGGAGTCTTTGAAAATACCCCAACCTGTCTTCTGTTTGATATGGATAATAGCCAAATTTTAAGTACCCCCGAAAATTTGCCAAAGGTTTGAAATCTTTTGGAAATAGACTTCTGATTGATTCTTTGCTGTTCAGTAGTTCCTCCAGCTTCAAAACCGGATATCCCATGCCATATTGATAATGAAGATACTCACGATACGATAAAACTTGAAGTTCATACATCAATGCCCTCCTGCTGAGGTCACCTTCTCGTGTTGAAATATCCACAATAGATGATCCTGTAAATACAATTTGCAAATCCCTGTACCGATCATATAGATTTTTGATTTCTTGGGACCAAGAGGGGTACTTATGGACTTCATCCAACACCAAGAGTTTTCCTCCCTGCTGATAAAATAACTTGCCTGTTTCCAATAAACTATTGCCCAAAAAATAGATATCATCCAAAGTGAAGTATGCCTTCTCAGACATGCGAAGATTGGAAGCTTTCAGCATTTGCAAAAGCATGGTGGTTTTACCTGTCCCACGGGCACCTTTAATGCCAATTAATCGATTGTTCCAATTGATTTGTGTATAAAGATATCTCTTGAAGTTCAGAGAAACTTCCTCGATTAAATTTTCAGAGTTAATTATTATATCTTCCATTTCTGCACAAGTATATATGCAGATATATAGATAAAATGCATAAGTACTTGTGCGTAAATTAATTTTTGAAAGATTATTATGGAGATCTTCAACTACAAGGAATATGGACAAAGTAACATTTATCCACAAAAATTAATACGAGTATCCGCAATGTTGTACGTTGTCTCAGAAGAGGTATTATGTGTTGCGGATTCTCGTCACCGGACAACTGTCAACAGAACCTCAAATCATTTATCAAACATTCTATTGATTGGCTACGTGCAATCAAGCGGATACACATAAAAATTAAATCAAATTATTTTAAAAAAAAGGGAAAAGCTAAAAAGAGGATTTCCCTTTAACTTTTCCCTTACCTAAGTACATTCGCAGAATAATACTTAATAAAATGATCTTCAAATGGAAGCTTATTACTCCAAACCCTTATCCCGCATCTTAGAGAATTCGTCATACCTTCTGTAGATCGCCACACAGAATCCAATCAACATGATGATCGTTCCTGCCCAAAGGATATTGATTTGAGGTTTGACGATGGCTTTTAGGATCACATAGTCTTTTTGGTTGCTATTGACGGTGAAGACAAATTTATTTTCTTCAGGCAAAATATTCGTCAACTCGATTTTGATACCAAGTTCATTGTCTATGATTGGGATTCTACCGACTTGGTTATTTCTGATGATGAAAATTGGCTCCAGCACTTTTTCCACATCATAGTCTTGGATGGTTAGCTTGGCTTTTACCGCTACATCACCGTCGAAAAGTTGCATTCCATCCAGTTCCTTCACCACATCTGCACTTTCGAATTTGGTGACCATATCAGAGATGAAGAAAGTGTCATTTGGTGATACTTCAAACACTTCGTCTTTGTTCCACTCAGGATCTTCAAGATCGTTGATGACGGAAACGAAAGTGTATAGATCCTTGTCGACAAATCTCCTGGAATCTGGAGATGATATCAAGCCCATGGAAGTGTTGTACTGTGCCATTGGGCTTAGGGAAAAAGCCAATTGGTCATCTTGGTAATAGTCGATTTTGTAGTAGTTGTTTTCTTCCAAAACAATCTGGACAAACTCCCCTTCCCTGTGATATGTTTTTCCATCCACAACGATATCTTTCAGAGCGATAGCCTGATTCACTCCTTCAGCTTTTTTCAGTATGTTGCTATCAACTAATCCAGGTACACCCACTACTTTTTTCTGACGTCCTCTGTAGATGGCAGTGTAGTCTTTGATCTGTGTAGGCTTGTTGATCCAAAGAAGTACATGTTCTTTGTTGATTTCATCTTCGAAGCTATTCTTGTATGTCAGACCAGAAAGATTGTAAGAAATCGTCTCTGAATAACCTGAAGAGAACATCACACCGATCAAAATCATCCCCAATCCAATGTGTGCCAAAGATCCACCTGCGAGTTTGAAGGTGGATTTTTTAAGGAGTTTAAATAAAATGGTCGCGTTCGCAACGATAGTAAATGTACCAGCGAGGACTACAATGCTATAGCTGATATTATAAACTTTTCCCAGAACAATGATCACCGCTGATAGCAAAACCGAAACTATGTAAGGCATCACCAAAGTGTCCTTGAGTGTTTTCCCATCCATTTTGTTCCACCAAAAAAACTGTCCAACCGCAGTAAGTAAGGCTAAAACAACAGCAAACCAAAGTTGAAATTTAGTGTAAAATCCAACTTGATCTGTGGGTGGAGCCATATTTGAGATCCCTCCGAAACTTTCTACGATAGCGTTCCAAACTGGAATCGAGGTAGGAAGGATCACTTGAAAAGCCATCAATGATAATGTCGTAGCTCCTATGAATATCCAAAATTCCCGTGAATACACAGATGCTTCTTTGTCTGAAGTAGGAATGTACTTCCAAGCTCTGACAGACAGAAAAATAGCAACTGCCAAGAAAAACAGTAAGTATATCAAAAGCTGTCCAGAAAGTCCCAGATCAGTAAATGAATGCACTGATGAATCCCCCAAAACGCCACTTCTCACCAAGAAGGTAGCGTAAAGCACCAATATAAATGAAGCAATAATCAGTACTATGGAAGTTTTCAGCGCAGTACTGCTTTTCTTGAAAGTAATCATGGTATGGATTCCTGCGACCATAATCAACCAAGGAACATAAACGGCATTTTCCACGGGATCCCAGTTCCAGTAGCCACCGAAATTCAAGGTTACATAAGCCCAATAAGCTCCCATGATGATCCCCATTCCCAAAATCATGGCAGAGAATATGGCCCAAGGCAAAGCTGGACGAATCCATTCTGAGTATCTTTTGGAAGCCAACCCAGCCATCAAGAACGCAAATGGCACCAAAGTACTTGCATAACCCAAAAACAATGTCGGTGGATGGATTACCATCCAGATGTTTTGTAACAATGGATTCAATCCTGTACCATCTTCCGGCACAAAATCAGGGTTCATCTGGAAAATCGGGGCTGATACGGCGTCTCTCAAGAGTATAAATGGAGAACTGCCGATTTTCAAATCACCAATCACCACACCCAAAATCATGGATACCAGGAAAGCCTGTACCAATGCAAATACGATCATCACTGGGGCTTCCCAGGATTTGTTGGTATGGATGATTACTAAGCCTAAAACCACATTCCAGAAGATCCATAAGATAAATGCACCTTCCTGACCTTCCCAAAAACTGGAGATCATATAATGTACTGGCAATGCCATCGAGGAATGGGAATAAGCATAGAAATACTCAAATCTATGGCTGTAGATAATCTCGAATAGTGAAACAGCGATGACTACACTCGAAACAGAATGGATGTAAAAAAGTATTCTGCTGAAGTTCCTCCAATTTGCTTTCTCGAGTTCGGAGGCCACACTGTATTTATAATAGGAAAAGGCCGTCACTACAGCACTTACAAAAGCAAGAATAGTAGCAAAATGGCCTAAATTACCAACAAAGGTATTGATCATAACTTATCTTTAAATCTAATTTACATTCCGGCAGTATTCACTTCCGTTTCCTGATATTTGGAAGGACATTTCATCAAGATCTTGTCCGCCATAAAAATTTCCTCAGTTTTATAGGAACCAATTACAACCACTTGCTCGGATCTGTGAAAATCTGCAGGTACAGGTTCATTGTAAAAGACTTTTTGTTCAGTTCCATCATTATCGACCATCATAAAGTAAAATGAGGTCTTGTTTTCATTCACTTCAATCCCTTCTACTTCTCCCGACACACTTTTCTTCAATTGACCCACTACGTGGATTGCCTTGTCCTCACCTTTTTTCTTCATCTCCTTGGCAGTAGCGAAACTTTCATAAGTACTTGTGTCTCCAAGCATAGAGACGATGATCACAATCGCGATTGCAATAATCCCCAGTCCTAAAATGTGCCCTTTTTTCATCTGTTTATAATTTGATTTTTAACGGTCTTTTCATGCCCCGACTTTCGGGAGAATCTCGCATAGTGGATAATCTTTCCCCCCTGTGACGTAAGTCCTCCTGACTGCATCTTGCGGTCGGGGTCGATTCCATACCTTTTTTATTTTGAGTTTATCCCACTTTCTTCTTCAAGCAATTTTTCCAATCTGCTGATTTTCCTGTCTGTTGCAATCACATAAACCAATATTCCGGCAAATACGATCCCGATAATTCCTACCAAGACATATATTTTCCCCTCAGAACGCATGACATCAGCCATCTCTATCTTTGTGTTGTTGTAATCGTCCTCTGTGATGGCGATTTTCTCCTGTGCGAAGCCTTGTAGACTAACCAAGAGAAACAATATTATAAACCACTTCTTCATTATAATTGATTGATCAATTTATCTTCTATTTTTCTTTCTGCTCTTTTGAGCCTAACGCGCGTTATGCTGACCCATGTGCCCAAGAGTGTCCATGCAATCACTGCCGGATAGAATACCTGACGCAGATTGCTATCCATATCGTATGCATTGAAACCCGGGTTTCCTCCATTTCCCGGATGCAGGCTGTCAGTCAGTCTTGGTAATACGAAAATCAAAGGGATAAAGGCAGCAAATGCGAAAATATTATACACGGCACCGATTCTGGCTCTTTGATGTACATCTGTCAGTGAGTTCCTTAGAATCAAATAAGCGAAATACATCAATAATCCTATGGCAGAAGCATTCTGCTTCGGATCTCCACTCCAATAGTCGCCCCAAGTGAATTTTGCCCAGAGCATTCCTGTCACGATGCCCAATACCCCAAAAAGAATGGCAGCATTGGTAAACTCAATGGCAATGTCATCATTTCTCAGATCATTTGTCCTGAGGAATTTGATGCTGTAGATTACCGCTACCAGAAGCATGATGATCATGCCAAACCACATGGTGACATGGAAGTACAGCGCTCGGATAGTTTCGTTGAGAATGGGAAGTCGGGGAACATCAAGTAAGAGTCCTGCAATAATAGTATATGCCAATAGTACTATTGTCAGAATTTTCCACCAGCTAGATTTCATGTAATCGATTTTTGCTTTTCGAGTGCAAAAATAAGGTATAAGTTCCTGATTCCTGTGCTTTTTGTCAGTTATTTGAACAGTACCAAAGGAATGTCAATGAAAAGCTGGATTTTCAATATCAACTCCTCCACAAATAAGGAAACAAGATATAGGCTGTGGCTGAAATGATAGCATTGATCGCCAAAAGTGTAATCAGTTTATCCACACTTACACTCCAATCCAGCCCATCGATGGCATTTTTGGATACCCGGATAGCCATCAGGAGAATGGGGATAATCACTGGAAAGCTCAATATCGCCATCAATGTGGCATTGTTGCTGGCTTTGGATGCGATGCCGGATACCATCGTCAGGCATGCCGAAAAGCCCAGGGAGCCGAGGACGAGATTAAGTACAAACAAGCCTTGATCCTGCACTGGGTTTCCCAAGATGATGCTAAATACCAAATACCCCAACAGCGCCAAAACCAAAGTCAAGATCGAATTGTAAATAATCTTGGAGACGATGATGGATTCTGGTGAGGCAATCATGTAGTAATACAACTGCCGCCCCTGATGCTCCTGCACGAAACTCTTTGCCACCGCATTGACAGCTGAGAAAAGGATGATAATCCAGTAAAGGGCATTCCAAGTAGGCACTCCGATATTTCCCTGCTTTGCGCCTACACTAAGGTAGGTGATAAACACCGCCGAAACGACATATAACAAGATGCCATTGAGGGCATATTTCTGCCGCCATTCGAGCGTAAGTTCTTTGAGTATAAGCGTTCGGATTTGTTGGAGCATCATTGTTGATTTGATGCCAAAGATAAGGGATAAATGGGATATGTGGGCTGAATTGGGCAGAGACGAGTAGAATTGATTCGTTGTATATGCTTTACAAGATATTCCGATTAAATTTATTATGATTATCCGCAATGACACCAGTAGTAAAATTATGCATATGAAATGATGCGGATAATTGTCAACCGTCGACGGTTGACAGTCAACTTGCCCTAGAAACAATATGGATACATTATTTTAATTGGCTACTGGTAAGAGAGCGGATATACATAAAATTTATTTAGTATATTTCAATCTGGAAATGATGGGCTCCATTGTAAATTAGTCTGTCACCCAAATCATCATAAATAATTCAATCATGGCAATAGCAGCAAAAAATCCTTTTACTTGGCTAGAGATTTATGTAGAAGACATGGATAGGGCCAGGAGATTTTATGAAAATGTATTCCAAATCGAAATGATTCCAATGCAGACACCGGGAGATTTTGGGGATTTGGAAATGTGGAGTTTTCCTTGGGCAGAAGGTGAAAAGAATATCAGTGGTGCACTCTGCAAAACAGCCGATTTCAAACCTGGGGCAGGTGGAACACTTGTGTATTTCACTTGTGAGGACTGTGCAGTAGAAGAATCAAGGGTTCAGCAGGCAGGAGGCCAAGTTATCCAAGAAAAAATGCAGATTGGAGAACATGGTTTTTGTAGTATTGTCATAGATACAGAAGGAAATACTATAGGTTTGCACTCCGATATGTAAACTATTCGTCGACAACAAATTAGGAAAACAAAGAACAGAATCGCCCCTGCAGTACAAGGAAAAAATGGTCAGGTTAAAAAAAATGATGCAATTAAGTCATGAAAGTGCAGCGGTTTGAGGAGACTGCAAGTGTGTTTCCGGTAAATAATGATAATTTGATATAAGGATCTAAAACCAAGTTCATGAAAATCTGCATTGCCCAGACCAATCCCATTGGGGGTGACATTTCGGCGAATATTGGGAAGCACAAAAGACTGATTGATCTTGCGGTTTCGTTTGGAGCGACTTCGATATTCTTTCCCGAACTTTCCCTGACAGGCTATGAACCCAAGCTGGCAAAAAGCTTGGCAACAGATCCAGATGATGGGATATTTGGAGATTTTCAAGACATAAGTGACAAGAATAAAATCGTAATAGCACTTGGAATGCCAACAAGAACAAATTCGGGGATACAAATTGGGATGTTGCTCTTTCAACCAGAAATACCTAGACAGATTTACGCTAAGCAACTATTGCATTCAGATGAGATTCCATACTTTGTCAACGGGGAAAAGCAAGTTTTAATAACAGTTAAGCGTAAGAAGATCGCACCGGCAATTTGCTATGAAAGTTTACAATCTGACCATTCAGAAAGGGCATTTAATCTAGGGGCAGAAATTTATGTAGCAAGCGTCGCCAAATCACAGCGTGGTATTGACAAGGCGATGAGCCACTATCCATCGATAGCAAAAAGATTCTCAATGCCTGTTTTAATGTCCAATTGCATTGGTTACTGTGACGATTTTTTAAGTGCAGGGCAAAGTGCTGTTTGGGATAAAAACGGGAAATTAGTTGGACAACTTGATGACCATACCGAAGGGTTTTTGATATTTAACATAGAATCAGAAAAGCTGATTAAGCAGGTGATTTGAAAGCATATTATCTAAAAACCACTAAATCTATAAATGAGACGTTCTTTCGTGTCATCCTTTGCAAGCAAATAAATTAAAAGAAGACGTTTCCCTAGAGAAACGACTTCTTTTAATTCTACAGCGATAATTGTTTTTGCCAGCGCAAAATCTCACCTCACTACCAGAAATTTTTTCTGAAGCTTGGCTTTTTCGTTTTTCCCTATTCCCAATTCTTTTTCAAGCATTGTATCTATGCTGCCATATTTTTTGATAGCAGTATCCCAGGCGCTTTCGAGATAGCTTGCCCTGACACCCATAAGCATATCTATCCTGTCTTGGGGAAGTCCATATGCATTTGATTTCTTTTTATCCAATTTGTCTACAGCTTCATTGGACAAAAGAAAATCCTCCATGATGGTATCCCAATCTGCTCCCAAAGCATGCAAAAACAATGAAGAAGCCAAACCTGTCCTGTCTTTTCCTGCGGTACAATGAAATAGAATAGCATGCTCTTTATCCAGTAATACATCAAACAGAGGCTTGAAGTCAGCTATGTTATCAATAAACCCTTTATTCACATCTACCATCAAGCCTTCAACCGCAGCTTCATCAAAATCAGGGCTCATAAGTACTTCGGCAAACTTGCCCATTTTCTCAGGGTTTATATTGCCAATGGGAGCATTGACCCAATCGATCTCCATGTTTTCGGGCAAATGATCTGGCTCTTTTGCTATTTCATGTTCTGACCTGAAGTCCACGATTGTTTTTATTCCTGTTTTTTCGAAAGTCTTCGCATCTTCTGTATTCAGGTCAGAAAAACTCCCAGACCTGTATATTACCCCATCCTTGATTTTGGAATTTGGAGAAATTTCCAATCCTCCCAATTCCCTGAAATTGGGGCTGCTTTGGATTTCTGCATTTTTTTGCCCAAATGCGACTATTGAAATGAATGAAGTTAGTATTGCCAATATTGTAATTTTCATGATTTGTGTTTTTTAAAATATGATAAGTCTGATGCCTGCCTGTCCATTGATAGAGAACCACTCACTGGATGTGATTCTGTCTTTATTTTCACCTAGGTATTGCACAAATGGTTCGTTGGTAATGTTTCTCACTTCTGCAAATGCCTTGATCTTATCGGTAATGGAATATGCCCCCGAGAAATCAACAGTGAAGTTCTTTCCTACGTGCACATAAAAATCTGGACCTAAGTCTTTGTTGATGGTCTCCACAGATGGACCTCGATAGTTGCCTGCCAACCTAAGCATAAGCCCATTTTTTTCATAGAACAATGAAGCATTGAACAGATTGCCTGATTGATTTGGAAGTGAGGTAATGTCTCTTCCGATCACTTGGCCTTGTTCATCATTCCTAGGCACTTCTAGTTCCGAGTGGATTCGTGTATAATTCAGCTCAGTGCCGAAGCCACTCAGGATACCCGGCAACCCTGAAAATCTCTTGGTAATCCCAAGTTCAAAACCTACAAGGAAAGAGTTTTCTAAGTTATTGGGTTGTGACACAAGGTAATTTGTGCCGTTTACTGTTTCTTGGGAGAGGTCATTGAAGATGAAGTTTGAGATATTTTTGTAAAATACACCCCCTGTCAGCAATCCTATATCATTCAGGAAATATTCCCCCATCACGTCAAAGTTGTGGGAAAATGTAGGAAGCAAGGCTGTATTTCCACGGCTAATCCTAGGGATTCCGCCTGTAATGTCGATATTTTCCGAGGGGTTTAGGTCTCTGAAGTTTGCTCTTGCAAAGGTTTTGGTATATGCCAACCTGAGATTGCTCTGTTCGGTAGGTTTGTATGTCAGGTGGATCATAGGAAGAAAAGCATTGTATTCATGCTTTTTGTTGATCGGCTCAGTGTTGTCAGTTTCAGCGTCAAATTGGAAACTGTTCATGGAAATATGGGTAAATTCATTTCTTATCCCACCTGTCAGCTTCAGTCTTTGGTTGATTTCATAAATCCCCATGATATATCCCGCATAGACATTTTCCTTTCCATTGTATTTCGTCGTGACATTGGATGCGGGAGAGAAATCCATGATACCGTTTTGTTCGAAGAATTCAGGAGAAAACATTTCAAAAACCTGGCCTTGGGTTAGTGGATTCAATGCCAAATAGTCAAACTGATTGTTTACTTCACTGAAATATGTCCCAATACTTGGAAAGCCTTGTGTTTGGAACTCACTCAAGAATCTAAGCGGTGGAGACCCTGGGATTCCAACTGCTGCCCCCGGTAAAAATGCCAAAGGGGTTAGTTCGCCTTCATTGTCCTTTAGTCTGATCTTAATCCCTGTTTTCAGGGTGAATTTTGAAGTGGCATTGTGTGTAAAATTCACTTGGGCCACTTTGTCATTGTCCTTTTGGTCTGTTTGGTAAATGATCATTTGTTGCAGTTGTAACCTACTTGGGTCTAAGAAATCGTTCGGGTTGGTCAACTTGGGATCAAAGTTGTATGGGTCAATACCGTTTCCATCCGGTGAATCAAACTGGTTGTAGACCAATCCATCACCCGACCTTACACCAAAGTTTCCTTGGAGATTTTGGCGAAATTGCACGATAGGCAAACCTTTCTGGTTGGATGGCATGTTTGGTGGGGTTTCCAATCTGTAGTACATCTCATAATTTGACACAGTCCAATCCAATTTGGCTTTACTTCCAAATTTGTGGATTCCTCCCAATTCAATTCCATTCAAGTTGGTTTTGTAATCAGACTCCCTGTTGCTATAGCGGTACCTGTTGCTGTTGAATTCATAATAGGATTCATACACAGGCCTTACATCATCAAACTGGTCATTTACAAAGCGTGTAAACAATTTGTGGGCAGGATTAAACTCATATTCCAATGCAGCATTGATGGCTGTCGTCCTTCTGTATCCAAAATATCGCTTCGCATTCAGTGTATTGATGGAGTATCTTTCAGCTGGGTTTGGTCTGTTGATGTTATATTCCATTGCAATCTCATCGGCTGCAAAATTCCTGTTCCAAATAGCCCCCGAGATGATCAATCCAAGTTTGTTGTTGAAAAATCTGTTTCCATATACAAGAGAAGCATTGTAAGAGGAATTTTCCGAGCGTTGGTTGTAGCCACCGGCAATGCTTGCATTGAGAATTTGCTCTTCTGGAGCAGATCTTGTGATAAAATTGATAGAACCCCCTATAGCATCACCTTCCATGTCAGGGGTGATGGCTTTAGAAAGTTGAATATACTGGATCATTTCAGCCGGTATGGCATCAAGCAAGGCATTTCTATTTCCAAAAACATTGGCACTTGGAAGTCTTGTGCCATTATATAGTGTGGATGACCATGCATAGGGAGTTCCTCTCACACTTACTTGGTTGGCTTCTCCATGGTATCTGTTCACACTGGCTGCAGGGAGTCTTTGTACAGCTTCGGCAGCATTTCTGTCTGGTAGTTTGCCGATGGCATCTGCCGCGATCACATCCATGATTCCCAAGGAATTTTTCTTGATAGACATTGCTTTGAGTTGGGAAGGCGCCATTGTTCCTTGGACAACATACTCCATCAGACTGCCGGAATCTTCAGTCATTGTGACTGTCCCAATACTGTTTAGTCCCTCTTTCAGTTCAAATTCTTTTTCGATGGTTTCAAATCCCAAATAGCTGAACCTGAGTTTTACCGTCCCATTTGGCAAATTTGATATTTGGAACTTTCCATCGATATCTGTGGGTGCTCCTTGGGTAGTTCCCAAAACCAACACATTGACTCCTGGCAGAAATCCTGCACCATCAGATATTCTTCCTGTCACAGAAACTGACGTTTGTCCAGATGCAGTCCCAAAGCAACTGACAATAAACAGTAATAGCAGTAATTGTTTTTTCATGACTTCAATTTTTTTGTGTAAATCTAGATCAGTGGGCTGCCTCATTCGTCCATGTAAATTTGGACGTACTTTTCCTAAAAGGATTGGAGTGTAAGTGATTGATAATTATAACGTTAAATTATTTTAAGAAATGATTATCAATCCGTTATCACGAAGTAACATTCAAATGCTGATTTGCTTTTTGTAATCTGTGGGGTTGTATCCAGTGACTTCTTTGAAGTATTTGTAAAAAGTAGATTTGGACTTGAAGCCACTTTCGTAACCAATGACGGTCAGGTTATTTTCTTGTCCATTTGCTATGAGTTCTTTGGATAGCTCAATTCTGGAATTATTTACAAGCTGGTAAAAATTTGTACCCAAGTGCATATTGAGGGTTTGGGTGATTTGGAGTTTTGGGATAGCGAGATTGCTTGCCAAATCCTCTAAACTGAATTCTGAGTCTAGGTACGGCTTCTCTTTCTCGAAATATTCTAGGATCATGGCAGCCGTTTCCTCCAATAATTTCGTATTGATTTTCGAGTTTTTGTATTTGCTGTTTTCTGTTTGCACTTTTTTCTCCACTTTGAATTCCGAATATGATTCCGAACTCAAAAACATCCGAATTCGTAGCTGGATCACTCCAAAGAACATAATCAACAATATAAAATAGTAAATCACCCGTAGATTGAACGGCAAGCTGATTCCCATAGAAAAAAATGAATATCCGGCAATGATCAACAATGAGATTCCAAGCAAACTTACTGTGATGAGTTTTACGATTTTGACCTTTAATTTATTGATAGGGCTTTTTGGCAATACCTGAATCAGACGGATACTGATAATGCTGTATGAGATATATGAAACAAAGATGATAGATGTGATGAAATTGTGGTAAATGTCTATCAATTCTATAATATCAGAGTTTAAAAACAAGGATAGGGATGCCAAAATATTAAGCCCTAAACAAACCAAAAATGGAGCTGCGTGAACCAAAATCTTAAAATTCCCAATTTTATTGCCCATAATCTGGACTGTATAGAAAAAAAGTAATGGGCCATAGAGCAAGGAGAAACTTCCATTGAGTTTCTCAAAAATATTTGCATCATGAAATATCAGATGGATTAGGATCTTATAAGCCAAATGAACCGTGAATACCCCAAAGAATAGGCTTAAAAATAAATCTTCACCCTTAAATTTTTTGTTCAAGTAGATCAATAGCCCTGTAGTCAGGGATTGTAAAGTGACTACAAATAACAAAGTTTCCATATCTGGACAAAGGTATCATTGATACATTAATTCAATGTTATTGACATATTATGTTTTCTGATGTAGCTAGAAGAGATAAGAAGCAAAAAATGCCAGATATGGGATATGAGGCAAAGAAGCGAGAACGAAAAGAAATTAATTCATAAACGGAATTTTTCACGAGCAATATTCAACTTAGCGGCAGATTTCCATATGTCTATAAATAAAAATCTGCAGCCATGTAGAATGTGAATAGAAACTTGAATAACTTTCTCCTTTCATTTAACGATATGCTGGCATTCGAACTCTCTATATTAACCATTACCTATACTGTCTTAACGATAGCCATTTTTCTTCAAGTGTTTTGCTTTAAGCGGAGCATGGAAGCTATTGAAACTATCGCTTTCACAGTCTCACTTTTGCTGTTGGTGGTGTCTATCAGCTTATCGCCTTTATCCAATGATGGCACATCTCCAACAATCACGACTTTGGTATGCATGGTTTTGGTTTCTGTGACTACCTTTTTGAGTACTTTGAAAGAACGGGTTCATGCCATACCTTCCATCTACAAGAAGATACATAGCTACCTAGCTTTTATGCTGTTTTTTGCCGTTATTCTTAGCCATTGGGTAGGTTTTGTGTATTACGTTGAATATTCGATTGTTGTGTTTTTGGTAGGTTCAGTTGTGATTTCGATGGTTGTCATCAGACTCACCAAACCCAAAAAACGTTATGTCCATCTAGAAAAATCCAACAGGGTTTTTTCGCTTGTCTTTATGGTTATAGTGCCACTCATACTTGTATTTCATTTCGGGTTTGAGAAAGCTTATGAAAATTTCCCCATAGATTTTTTGCTTTACATTGGTTTTACCTTGCTTGCAATTAGTAAGATTTATGATGATTTGCAAAGACTGTCTCTGATCAATAAAGGAGTAGAACCCCATAAGCGACATTTTGAAAATTATGGGCTTACTTTACGTGAAGGTGAGATCGCAGCTTTGCTTTCAAAAGGGATCACCTATAAGGCTATCTCGGACCAGCTATCCATCTCTTTGCCTACGGTAAAGACCCATGCTGGGAATATTTATAAAAAATGTAGTGTAAAAACCCGCTATGAACTGACCCAATTGCTAAATTCCTGATGATGAGAACTCATACTTTTGTATGAAATTTCATTCAGCTTCAATTTTCAGCCTGATGCCCGATGGTGTCTGTAGATTTGCAAGGATACTTTTGTCTCATAATCCAAATTTTAGAAAAAAGTATTATGGGTACTAAAGCAATCATTGTTGCATTATTAATGACGAAAGCATTTTATGCCTTTTCCCAAGAGAATGAACAGTCTACCGCAGGAAAGAGAGACTTGGATAAAACCAAGGTGTTTATAGGCTATGAACTTGGAGAAATGGCCTTCAATAACTTTCAAAATTTTAGTGGGGAAGTAGGGTTGAAGTTTAAAAATGACAACCTCCTCAGGTTTGTATATCAAAATGTCAATCTCTCAGAAAAGCATCTTTCGAGCAATTTTGCCAGAACGGTGGAGGGGAAAAATATCAAGGGGCTGATGAAAAGTTACGAAGTGTACTATGATTATCATTTATTGAAAAATTTATATCTGGGAGCCTCAGTAGGATATGCGAATGATTATTATGAACATACTATTCTGGCGGAATCTGTGGAAAATTTTTCGGCGACTGTAGGTTTCGCCCCGAGCTATAGAGAGACGGATCTTTTTAAGGTTAAAGGACTGTACTTCCATCTCGCTGTCCCTTTTAGATATTATTTTGAACCTTTGGAGGAAACCCAAATGGGAAATTCAAAAGTAAACAGACACCTGTTGGTGAATAATATTTGGTTTTTTGTTGGATATCAATTTTGATTTTTCTGGAATCGCCCTCAATTTACTTGTGGTTTCAAATAAAAAGTAGGTGTGGGTGCAATAATTGAAAAGGTCTGCAGTCAGGGAAGTTGCTTTTATCCAAAAATACCTTCGAGGATTTGAACTTAATCGTTATTGGACTGTGTCCCCACGGACCAATCCGACAAACTTGGGCAGCCCTGGAAGAGTTTCTTACTTTGAAATTGTTAAAAGCAATTTCCCTTGGTCTGCAATTCCCAAAGTCCATATAATTACTTAATTTTAAGATTGGAAGATGTTGCCAGTCGTCTTTTGGGAAACTGAAAAAGACTAAGGAAATTGAGGCAATATTTCCGCAAGTGAAATTTGAAAACCATAAATAGAGCGATATGGAAGCAACAGCCGAACATCATGAACGAATGGCCAAAATGACATTTTCTTCAGTGTATCCACACTATGTCACCAAAGTGGAGAAAAAAGGCCGGACAAAGGAAGAATTGCATCAAGTCATCACTTGGCTTACCAGCTTTAGTGACAAAGAGATCCAGGAATTGATTGATGAAAAAGTGACATTTGAAGCTTTTTTTAAGAGAGCCAAACTGAACCCCAATGCCCATCTTATCACTGGTGTGATCTGTGGCTACAGGATAGAAGAACTTGAAAACCCACTCACAAAGCAAGTGAGGTATTTGGATAAACTGGTAGATGAATTGGCCAAAGGAAAGAAGATGGAGAAGATATTGAGAAATGGATGATTGAGGATTGTTTTTATAATAGGGGGGCTTAAAGCGCTTCAGTACATTTGAAATAAATTTTAAATGTAGATCCTTTTCCAAGTTCGCTTTCGACCTCAATGTCTCCACCTGCAAGGGTGATTATTTTTTTGACAAGGTATAAACCGACCCCGCTTCCCTCAACATGGTTGTGTGCACGCTTGAATCTTGCAAAGATTTCCTTTTTTTTGCTTTCTGGAATACCCAATCCATTGTCTTTGATGGAAACGATAATAGTTTCATTTGATTTTTCCGAATAGATATTAATCACGGGAGTCCGGTCAGAAGCGCAGTATTTGATTGCATTGCTCAAAATATTTGTCATGATACTCCTGAGGTTTTTTCTTGAAAATGGGATCTCCCGGATTTTCAGATCCAGATTGATGGTAGCTTTGGATAGCAAAAGTGTGTCCTTCATACCGGATTCAATTTCCTTTAACAAATCCTCCAGGCTGATGTTTTCGAGGACATCAATTTCCTTTTCAATTTTGACGATATCGGAAAGCTCGGTGATTATGGAACTCAGGTTGGATGTGGATTGCATGATCATATCGAGGATTTCATGATCTTCTTCCTGCGTGGACTCAAAAGAATCTTTCAAGAGCGTAGTTAGCGATTTCAGATTGTTTATAGGACCTTTCAAATCATGAGAAACAGTATAGATAAATGTATCATGATCTTCATTGATCCTTGAGAGTTTGTTTTGCACCTTTTTTAGCTCTGTGATATCGTTAAAAGTAATGATCGCCCCTCCATTTTGGTTACCCAACTGTTTGATATATGGTATCACCATCATCTGATACCACCTTCCTTCTATTGTCTGCACCTCTTTCTCTACGGTTGCTTCGGTAGATATGACGTTGGCTATATCATCCATCAGTGTTGAGAATCTGATATTGGTTGAAATATCACTGATTAGTCTTCCCAGATCACTTTCTCTCAAGTTGATTTGCAATATGGCAGATGGTGTGAACTTGCGAAGAATAAGGCTTCTGTCTACATAGAGTTGTGCATTGATGGTGGATTTGAAATAATTGTTCAAATCGTCATTCAGTTCTGCCAGCTCTTTGATTTTCAGTTGGTATTCATTGTTGACTGTTTGTAGTTCCTCATTCACGGATTGCAGTTCTTCATTAGTGCTTTGCAATTCTTCATTGCCGGAAATCAACTCTTCGTTGTAAGAAGAAATGTGTTCATTGGATACTTCCAATGCATCGTAGGCTTCGTTTAGCTTGTTTTTGGTTTCGGCCAATTCAAGTTTCATGTCCTCGAAGTACCGTGAAGTATGCGCCTCCACCCCAAAGAATTCAACATCTTTTTTGCCCGTACTTTTTATCTGTTCTTCGCTGAAAAGTACCAGGACAACATTTTGGGCTGATTGATCCTCGTAAAGGAATGGTTTCACAAGGATATTTACCGAATGTAAAGTGTCATCTCTTCTAAAAGCAACCTTTTTGATTATTGTCTTCCTATTGGTATTTACTGCTTTTTTCAAACTCGTTGAGGTGGCTATTGCAAGCTCCTCTGGCAACATCTCAAGCAGGTTGAAATTGAATATTTTGGGAAGTAGGTATTTTTCGTAGTTACCGGAAGTTTGCATGATCTCAAAATTGGTATCTACCCAAACTCCTGCATCATAGCCTGATTCTTCCAACAATGTTTGGTTGATAAGGTCAGTCAAGTTGTTTTTTACACGGCCTTTTTGTGGAGTTGCATTCAGGTTGATATTTATCATTTGTCGTTCCAATCCCGGAGTACTATAGGTGGTGTTCCTTAGGTTTCGGGCAACTTCTATGCTTTTGAAAATTTTCCATTTCTTGTCCACCTCAACAAAAGATTTTTTGTGTTCACCCAAGCTTTCACTTGGACCCAAAAACAAATAACCACCCATATTCAGGCAGAAGTGGAGTGAAGCAAGGATTTTTCTTTGTAATATAGGGTTGATGTATATCAGGAGATTCCTACAGCTAATCAAATCTATTTTTCCATATGGAGGTTGTTTGACGATGTCATGTTCGGCAAAAACGATCATTTTCCTGATGTTCTCCCTTACTTTGTATTTGTTGTCTTGTTTTATAAAGAACTTTTCCAATCTCTCTTTGGAGACATCCCTTGAGATATTTTCAGAATAGATTCCTTTGGATGCGTGCTGAAGGGCTGATTTGTCAATATCGCTGGCGAAGATTTTTACTTCGAGGTTTTTCTTGAGTTCCGTAAGTTGTTCCAAAATAAGGATTGCAAGTGAATAGGCTTCTTCACCTGTAGCACAGCCTACTACCCAGACTTTCAAAGTGTCTACCTGCAGTTTGTTTTCGATGATCTCAGTGAAGGCTTTTTCTTTGATTACTTTGAAGGCCTCTTTATCCCTAAAGAATTTGGTGACGCTGATCAAAAATTCTTTTGCAAGAATAGCAATTTCCGAAGGATCTGATTCTATGAATTGGACATATTCCTGTAGGGAAGAAACATTGTTTTTAGACATTCTTATGACAATCCTCCTTATGATAGTTGGGCGTTTGTAATCAGAAAAGTCAAAAGGTGTATGTTGTTGAATCAGTTTGAGGATTTTGGCCAATTGAACTTCATCTTTTTCTTCGATTTGACTGTTGAAATTGCTTTCCATTGAACTCTGTACCAAGTGTGAAATGATTTCCTCCGGGATCAATTCCGGCCTCCTAATCATGTCCACATTCCCTGAATCAATTGCACTGATTGGCATTCCATTGAATTTGGCACTTTCTGGATCCTGTGCGATTACGAATCCTCCATTTTTTTTGATGGAGGAGATTCCTTTGGTTCCGTCAGTTCCAGTGCCTGATAGGATGATGGCGATACTTTTATTGCCAGACTCCATTGCCAAGGAGTCAAAAAATATGTCTATGGCAGTATTTGGTTGCTTTGCATGACTGTCAGTGAGAAGTAGCTTTCGGTTCTTGATGGTCATGTTTTTCCCCTTTGGCATCAAGTAGACACGATTCGCTTCAACATACATTTTATCTTCGGCAACCGAAATTTTCAGCTTGCTGTGCTTGGCAAGAAGTTCTGCCATGAAGCTTTTGTGGTCTGGAGAAAGGTGCTGGATGATCACATAGGCTACCCCATCTTCGGGAGTATGGTCAAAAAGTGAATGGATTGCTTCCATTCCTCCTGCAGAAGCACCAATGGCGATGATATATAGCTCATTTTTAGGGTTTTTGGTTTCAAAAGTCATAGTTTAAATATCAGAGAAGTTCGGGTTGTTTTAGTTTAATTCTGATTGTCGATCAAATAAAAATTGTTGATTTAGAGCCATCTGCCTTTGCCTTCAAAGTCCACTAATTGTCTCTATTATAAAAATCGGAATGCAAAATTAAAGTTGTTCAGCGTTCAATATACGTTTAATTTAACCAATTATAGAATTTCTGGTTTTTATTTATCTTGCTGATTTTAAGAAAGTTAATGGTTGTGTTTAGTTGGAAATCACAGGTTGCTATATAGTCATATATATAATTTGAATAACCACCTTAACCCATCAAGTTCAAGACTTATTGCTGTTTGCATCAGACCGCTATGGGTTTGCAGCTCGCAGTCTTTAGTCCATAAGAAAAAATGATATCCATCACACATGCATCCTTTTTAAATAGAGCAAAGCATATTTCAGCTGCAACTTTAAATAAAGTGTGTACAATATATTTAAGTTGTTACAGGTATGAAAGTGGATATACCTGTTCCAATTTTATTTCTACATATAATCAGCGAAGTTGTTTTTCGTTTAAATCTGCCAAAATGACATTTTCTACCCTTTGGAACAGGCATTGATAAGGCTGTATTGTCAAAAATGTTTATCAATAATCAAAATTCAATATAGCTATGCAGGAAAAAGGAACCATCTCGATCCATACCGAGAATATTTTCCCCATCATCAAAAAGTTTCTCTACTCAGACAATGAGATTTTTCTCCGTGAATTGGTGTCCAATGCCGTAGATGCCACCCAGAAAATCAAAAGATTGGCTACACTGGGTCAATATACGGGAGAACTTGGTGATACAACCGTTGAGGTGTCGTTTGACAAGGACAAAAAGACCATCACTATCTCCGACAAGGGTCTTGGGATGACTGCCGAGGAGATCAAAAAGTACATCAACCAAATCGCATTCTCCGGTGCTACTGAATTCGTGGAAAAATTCAAAGACGCCAAAGATGCCAACGAGATCATTGGTAAGTTTGGTCTTGGGTTTTACTCAGCTTTTATGGTAGCCCATACGGTAGAGATCAATTCCCTGTCTTATCAGGAAGATTCTGAGCCTGCCAAATGGACATGTGACGGAAGTACATCTTTCGAGATTTCCGAAGGAAGCAGAACTGAAAGAGGAACAGATATCATCCTCCATATCAACGAAGAATCCGAAGAGTTTCTCGACAAGTGGAAGCTTCAGGGAATCTTGGACAAATACTGTAAATTCCTTCCTGTTACGATCAAGTTCGGCACCAAAACAGATAGTGTAGAAGATGGCGTAGATGAAGAAGGCAAGAAAAAGTGGAAGTCTGTAGAAGTAGACAACATCATCAATACCACTTCTCCAATCTGGACCAAGTCTCCAAGTGATCTGAAAGATGAAGATTACCTTTCATTCTACAAGGAGCTTTATCCAATGAGTGAAGATCCTCTTTTCTGGATTCACCTAAATGTGGATTATCCATTCAACCTGACAGGGGTTTTGTATTTCCCGAAAGTGAAAAACGACTTTGATTTCCAGAAAAACAAAATTAAGCTTTACAGCAGACAGGTTTTTATCACGGATGAAGTGAAAGACATCGTTCCTGAATTCCTGATGCTGCTTCATGGAGTGATCGATTCTCCAGATATTCCTCTGAACGTATCGAGAAGCTTCCTCCAGGCTGATGGAAATGTGAAAAAGATCAACAACTACATCACCAAAAAAGTGGCAGATAAGTTGGCGGAACTTTATAAGAAAGACAGAAAAGTCTATGAAGAAAAATGGAATGACATTGGACTTTTTGTGAAATACGGAATGATCTCCGAGGAGAAATTTGCCGAAAAAGGGAAAGATTTCGTCTTGTTGAAAAACACCAAAGGTGAATTCTATACCTTACCGGAATACAAGGAAAAAGTACAGGCAATCCAAACTGACAAAAACGAGCAGACGATTTATCTCTACGCCACGGATGTCAACAAGCAGGATGCCTTTATCCAATCTGCCAACAAAAAAGATTATGACGTCTTGGTGATGGATTCACCGATCGATAGCCACTTTATCCAACATTTGGAAGGTAAAGAAGAAAAAACCCAACTGAAGCGTGTGGATGCTGATGTAGCAGAAAAGTTGATCCAGAAGGATGATGCTTTCGCAAACCTGCTTTCTGAGGAGCAATCGACCAAAGTGAAGGAAATCTTCGAAAAAGCGATTGACAACAAATCCTACAGTGTGGAAGTCGAAGGCTTGAATCCTGAAGAGCTTCCGGTAACTGTCACTATGGATGAATTTATGCGTAGAATGAAGGATATGGCAGCTACAGGTGGTGGAATGGGCTTCTACGGTTCCCTTCCAGACAACTACAAAGTAGCCATCAACGGAAACCATGCAGTAGTAGATAAAATCCTCAAAGCAGAGAACGAAGAAGAACAGACCAAACTTGCCAAGCAGTCATTTGACCTGGCGCTTCTTGCCCAAGGTATGCTGACAGGTAAGGACTTGACAGAGTTTGTAAAGAGATCTGTAGGGATGATATAAGGCATATCTCGCGCAAAGTAAGCAAAGGTGCAAAGAGCGCTCAGATAAAATGAATAAAACCTTTGGTCCACAGTGGTGGATCGAAGGTTTTTTTGTTTTTAAAAATCAAGTTGAAACAATCCTGACAAAAAATAAATTTCTTCATCTAAATTTGAATATTCGGAAACATTTTTTTTCAAAAAACTGCTTTGTGCTGGATGCTTGATAATCAAATACTTAATAAAAAGCACTTCCTTCAGATGAAAATTTTATGACTGAAAACCAAATAGTTATGAAAAATATTAATAGATTGTTAGTTTAGAATTTGCATCTATGTCGTTTTTTTTTTTTTTCTTTAAAAAGAATTAGTTTTTACCGGTAATTATTTGTTCTATATCATTGAGGGTCAGTGATATATTCTTTAACAAAAATTTATTCAAAGATGAAAAAGAAACTATTTTCCGTGGTATTATCATTTGTTTTTGTAACTGGTATGGCGTGTAATGGTGATACTTATTTTGCAGGTAGTCAAGAGGATTTTGATAGCATAATAAATGATTTTACAAATAATTGCTGTGCTGGATCATCCATAACAATTACCAATATAGATACTGGTCAAACAGGAACTCTTCATTTAAATGAGCATGGTGGCAATTCAAGTTGTTCAGTAATTATTGTTTGATAAAAATGGTAATTAAGTATCAAATTTATTTATTAGGCTTAATTTATTTAACTGGGTGTTCAGGCAATAGTAAATTGCCTGAACATTTTGAATTTATTAAAGTATCTAAGCAAAAATCTTTGTCATTTGCTCAAAAGAATTTAAGTGCTTATAATTTATTCCCATCAAGTGCTGTTTATCCGGGTTCTGATAGCATATTAGTCTATAATGTTTACCATCATACATTAGACATGATTCAATTTAAAAATAATACCGCTGAGGTATTACATGGCTTTACATTAGCTGATGATGGACCGGAAGCGGTTAAAATTCCAAAATCAATCATATTGACTAACGGACATGTAATCCTTCCGCAGATTCACAACATATCTGTTTTAGATAATAAAGGGAAGACATTAAAAAATTTCAGCTTATTAAAAAATCCTGCTTTCAAAAATATGAGTAATCCAGTATTCACTGGTACACATAGTCATGAAATGGGTAATTTCAATAATCAGTATAACAATGAAAGCTTTACCTATTATTTTTACGTAAAGGACTTATTGTCTAGTTACTCCGGACTTTTTGGGCTTGACATATTAAATGATACAATAGTTAAATTACCAGACATTTTTGATAAAAACCTTTTAGATCAGCATGAAATTAAATATTCAGATGGCAAAGTAACCATGATGAAAGATGATTTCCCTTTCATCCTTTACCATGATAACAAAATATTTATCAGCTATTTTGCTTCATCTCAAATTGACTATTACGATTTGGATTCAGAGAAGTCCTTTAACATTTCAATTGAAACCTATAATTTTGAAAGTCAAAAAAGTAAACCCAAACCCATTCCTCCCGAAAAAAAATTTTCAGAAGCAATGGGCTTTAATGAAGAATGGGATAATGAAGTTGCTTTTGGCAGGCTAGAAGTTTTACCTAGCGAAAAAGGGTATTATCGCTTTATTAAAGGCCCTTCAGTAGGCGGGGCTAAAGAATTTGATGTTTTTTTAGAAATTTATGATATAGGTTTAACAAAAAAGTCTGAAATTAATTTAAGTAATTTAAACTCCGATTTGGGATTGCTACATTTTCCAATTTCATCAAGCATCGTAGTAAAGGCGAAAAGTCAAATGTCAGATGATGAATTTCTTTATTATGAGATTATGATACAAGATTCCTTTTTTGACATGGAATGAAAGCTTTTGCTGTAATTTACAAAAGTTATCAATCTACCGGCCTGTAGAGACTTGACAGAGTTTGTGAAGAGATCTGTAGGGATGATATAAGGCTTCTCGCAAAGGCAAGCAAAAGTGCAAAGAGCGCTAAAATGAATATAACCTTCGGTGTTTCTCGAAACATCGAAGGTTTTTTTATTAAGTGTTTACTTGACTAATATCTAATTTTTTATTTATTTCAGAGGGCATTCTTTGATACTTATTCTTTAATTAAAGACCAATTTTAATTATGGGTAAATCTTAGGGTCAATGTTTTGTTTCGGTTTTTAGATTTTCCACTTGAAGGGTGTTAGGTATTTCTCATTCTCCAAATGGTGAACTTCAGAAAACTGGAAACGGAGATATAACCAAAGTTTTGATTTTATTAAATTCAAGTGGCTAAATTCAAGTTTCTCGTCTTATTGTTTTCTATCGGAGTCTTGGGCGAAGCTATCTCCCAAGATTTTCCTGAAGAGGGTCGGGTGATCAGAGACAGGTCTGATTATAAGCGAGGTGTACAGGTCTATGCGATTATTCCTGCCTATACGATCAGTCCTTATGCCAATATCAATGCAAATCTCTTCCAAAATGATTATCCGATTCTGCCAAGAGGCCATCTGAATTATGGCTTTGGGTTTAATTATAGGATGAATAGGTTTATGATGGGGGCTGATATTTTTTGGGGTAATCAAGTCAATACCATAGATACTCCGGCACGTGCCATGTCTAAAAGAAACCCATGGACATATTCATTCAACTTTGCCTACCATGTGTTCAAGAGAGATTGGTTTGCATTGTACCCGCAGGTCGGATTTAGCTTTACTGACACCAACTTGTTTCTTTCCAATACCACAGCACCAGGCACATCACTAGATGGTATATTAGCTTCACCAGGAAACTCTGTCAATTTATTCCATGAATCGGCAGGTTTGTTTTTGGGCGTTGGTTTTGATTTCCATTGGCTTTTTAGAAATGAATCTCCGCTTCTCCATTTGAAAATTGGAAAACGCTTACAAGTGGAAGGAAGTTCTCCTTGGGAATCATTCTACACCCCGATCACGAATTCTCCAACAGATAATTTCAATTATTGGTTTATCCAATTGGGTATGGGAGGTGTATTCAATTGGGATAAGAAATCAGAGAGGTGATTGGTTAGCAAGAAGTAAACTTTTCCAAAGTTTCGAACTTTGGAAAAGTTCTCAAATAGCTCAATAATTTAGGGAAAATACACTTGCCTTTATAAGTACAGTAATATGAACATAAAATTGGGAATTTTTCCAATTATTTTTCATCTTGTAATAGTAATCTGCACCCAAATCAAAAATCATATCTGCTTCCAATAAGCTGGAGCTTATTTATTATACGATTGACCAATCGGACGCATCATTGTCTGGTGATATTTGGAAATATTAGTCAATGGAAATCTTTTATATAATCTAAGGATGGGGAGTTTTTGGCAACTGAGCAAGTTTATTTTGCTATTGGAATTACTTTATGTCATTGCTTTGCCAGGCTATGGACATAGTGATAAAGAAAATTACAAACAATGGCTGGATGCTGGGGAATATGACAAAGCACTTGGTTTGGCTTTGGATTCCCTTGAGTTGTTCCCAATAGATGAGATCTCCAACGAAAAAGCCGAAGTGCTCAAAGACTTAGGCTATATCTATTCAGCTTTGAACAATTTTGCCAAATCATCAGACCATATTCTCCAAGCGATAGAAATCCTGAATGAATTTCCTGGAGCGGATTTGAATTTGTTGGCTTTATGCCACAACAATCTGGCCTATGCCTATGATTGGATGGGATATTCCAACCGCTGCATTGATCATTACGAGAAAGCCTTCGAATTGTGGTCCAACAACTATTCGGATGATTATTGGAATATGGCGACCATTTTCAACAATCTCCGGGATGCATTTGTCCAGTATGGTGACCTCAAAAGGGGGAGGTATTACATGGACAAGTTTGCAGAATACACAGACCATGCAAAACAAAACCTTATCGAAGATGAATTGGACTTGCTGGATTATGACGTCAGGTTTTTGTTTAGCCAGGTGACCTTTCTTTCTAACATCCCCGAAGAAAAAGCCGTTCTCCAAAGATGGGACGAGTTGAAAGTACTCTACCCAACTGTGAAACGATCCAAATTGACTGGGCTGGAAGCATATTTTCTTGCATCATTGGAAAACATCGGTTTTATGTATAAGACTATGGGCAAGTATGATCTTGCATTGTCTTTTTATGACGAAATGAAATCCTATGGTGCAAAGGATTTTTTTGAGATGAAGATGGATGCAAATAAAGCAATCGTATATTATCATGACAAACAGTGGCATTCTTCACTCAGTCACTGCAATAAGGCTCTCAGGTATTTTGAAAAAAACAAATTTGGAGTCAGCGAATTGGTATTGAAAGTCCTGAAAGCAGAGATGCTGTTTAGGACAGGGGAAGTTGACGAATCCAAAGTGCTCCTTGCAGATATTTATGGGCTTTGGACAGCGAATCCTATTGGTTTTTCAGAATTGCGGTCTTTGGACATACTGTCTCTACAGGGCAAAAACAATATTGGGTATATCGACGTATTGATCAAGTCTGCCAATACTATCTATGAGATTGGATTGCTTGAAAATGACAACAGTTTGATTCAGATTGCCTACAATTTTTACACCCTTGCTTCACAAACTTTTGAAGCCTTTTATCTGAAGGGAGCATACAACCCACAGCTAGCCCAGAAGCAAAGCCAAATATCCGATGGATTGTTGACGATACTTACAACCAATCCAAATCTGATAGAAAATGGAATTATGATGGGGGTAAATCAGATAGAAAGAAATGAGTCCCAACAATTTGTAAAGGAATTTTTGAGTAAAAACATCCAAAATCTAAGTGGTTCATTTGAGCTGATTAGGCAAAAGAATGATTTGATACTTACAGTCAAAGGATTGGAAGATTCTGGGGTAGAGGCCTCTGAGGATTTGATCATGTACCGGTTGTTGCTGGACAGTATTGAGGACCAAATAGGAAAAGACGGCTTCATGGGCTATGCGAATGATCCACTTGGTTTTGACATATCCCGGATCCAGCAAATGCTGAAAGCCAATGAGCTTGTTTTGAAGTATTATCTGACAGATAAAAATGGGTTTCTCTTGGGTGTGGAAGGGGAAAAGATACATTTATTCCATCTTGGGGAAAGGGATGTCATCCTGAAGGAAATATTTGGGCTGAAGGAAAAATTGATAGATCCAAAATTGGATTTCAAAGCTGAATCCAAAGTGCTTTTCCGAAGATTGATCCCCGATGGAATGCCAATTTTAGGCAAAAAATTGGTCATCATACCACATGCAGAGTTAAGTTATATCCCTTTTGAAACTCTGATGGATGCTGAAAGTAATCACCTCCTACAGACCAACCCGGTCAGCTATTCATATTCCCTGAAGTTTTTTGAATATAGGAACATGAGGGAAAAAAAGTTTGATGGGGATTTTTTGGCGAGTTATGCCCCTGCATATGATGGAAGTGGCTATTCGAGTATCAAGAACAATAGAAAAGAAGCTTCTTTGGTAGGTAATATTCTAGGGGGGAGTGTGTTTCTCAACACAGATGCCACCAAAAAGACTTTCATTTCGAACATGACCCAATTCAAGATTCACCACCTGGCATTGCATGCGGAACAAGATGATTTTTCGTTTGAAAATTCGGCTTTGGTTTTTTCAGGAGACGAAAAGTTGTTTTTTCATGAATTGTACAATTTGCATTTTCCGGCAGACTTGGTAGTTCTCAGTGCCTGCAATACGGGAGTGGGGAGCTTGGAGCCTGGGCTTGGGTTGATGGGTTTGGGCAGGGCATTGACATATTCTGGAGTAGGAGCGTCTGTATATAGCCTTTGGCCAGTTTCAGATAAGGAGACAAGCGTATTGATGGAGTATTTCTATCAGTATCTCAAAAATGGGTTTCCAAAAGATGAAGCACTCAGATTGGCGAAAATAGATTTTGTCAAACACAATTCCCTAAAAACACATCCTTATTTTTGGGCAGGATTCGTATTGAATGGCGATACTTCGGAAGTGACTGAAGCCAATTTTGGATATAGACCTTATTTGTTCGCAATTTTCTCTGCGTTTGTAATGTTTGCTGTTTTTTGGTTTTGGAAAAAAGGAGTCGAAAATCGCAATTAACAGAAAATCATTGCGGAGGACTACCAATAGCAGGGCAGTCTTGGGCCGTGTCCCCATAGAATAGAATCCGGACTGCCTTGGTCTGTGTCTTCAGAGATCAAACAGATCAGCACAAAATCCTCAGTCCTCAAATCCCCTTCGTTTCGAAAATGCAATAATTGATTTCCCTTAGGGAAAAGATCGTTTTAAGGTATTTTGTCAAATAACTCACTTGCTTTTCCAGCAAGCACATGCTCTGTCTTGGCTACTTTTTCTATTTTTGACTTGGCATTTTCGTTATCTTTTCCCTTCAGTAAAAGCAAGCCTAAGTACCAATCTCTGGGAGTCTTGTAGATATCGGGGATATTTTGGTCTATACTTTCCAGTAAGCTGTAAGCGATATCATATTCCTTTAGCTCCATTGCAGCCATTGCTGCATAATATTTGCTGACCATGTTTCCCGAACCTTCATAGTCTTGCAGAAGGAGGTCTTTGGCTATCTGGTAGTCTTCATTTTCATAGGCGAGGAAAGCCTCCGATAAGCTTCTGTCCATACTTCCTCCCCTAATGGATGGCATCTCAAGGTTTGGAAATGTTTCGTAATGTGCCAAAAACAGATCGTTTTGTTGTGAGTATTGGCTGGTCAGCCAGTATCCTATCCAGGTGAGGGAAAGCAGCACTGCGAGTGCTGCTGCCATCTTCCATGATCGCCATCTTGGTTTTCTTGCTTCCTGTGACTTTTTATGTAGGATTTCTTTGAGTCTTTTTCTCTCATTGAGGGTTGAGGCGATCTTGATTTGATGCCTAAACTCAAGGTCTGCCTTTAATTCCGGGTCTTTTTCCAATTGATTTTCAAAATCACTTTTTTCCTCTTCACTGAGCTGGTTGTTCAGGTACTTCTCAATTAGCTCTTCCATATTATTTTTCATAAACTTGAAATTTTTTCTTAAGGTGTTGGATACATCTGGATTTTTGGCTTTTCAGTGTTTCTTTGTTTGGATAGCCAAGAAGGCTTACAATTTCCTCAGTGGATTTTTCTTCGAAATAACTCAACTTGATTATTTCCCTGCATTTTTCACCCAACTGACCGAGGTATTCCTGAAGTTTGATGATTGCGGAATTTGTTTGTTCAGATTCAAAACCGTCCCATTCCAGCTCCTCAGGCAATTCAGTGACCAATGCACCATCATTCTTGCTGTTTGCCAACCTTTTGTATACCATATATTTTCCGATGGCAAAAAGATATGTCTTGATGCTGCTTTTGATGTCCTTGAGTTTGCCTTTGACAGCATTCTCAAATAGAGCCAATACGGCATCCTGATAGATATCTTCAGCAAGATTCCTATCTAACTTGTACCTTTTCAGAAAATCTAAAAAAGGTATCCGGTAATCGACGTAGACCTGCTCTAGTGCCGATTGATCGCCATTTTGTAATCTATCCAGTAGTTCTTTCACATCTACTCCATTAGTGTAAGGTATCCCTCAAGGTAAACCCCTCAAAAAATATTTTTTCAGTTGGGTTTACCACAAATGGGTTTTTGCACTAAGTATAAAATTAAAATTCACCAAAACCATACATGAGATGAAAAAAATTTTAATAATTCTGGCATTTCTTACTATACAAGAAGAATTGGCTGCCCAGAATGGAGTAGGTCAACGGGTAGTGCAGAGAAGCAAAGACCAAACCACCAATAGGGCGGAATCAAGGTCTGAACAGGGTGTCGATAAGGCCCTCAATAAAATTGAAGAGGGGATCGGCAGTATTTTCAAAAAAAGAAATAAAAAGAACAATCGGGAGGAACGCCAAGCCGAGGAGGGGGTTGAAATGGGGTCTTCAGAGGATCTCCAAAATCAGGGTGAGGGTGTGTCAAGAAGCAGTCATAAGAGAAGTGTTGACTCTAAGTTCGATTTTATATCTGGAGAAAAAGTGATTGCTTACGAAGGTTTCGAGAATGTTGCCATGGGAGATTTTCCTGTAGATTGGAATACAGATTCAGGAGGGGAAATAGTGAGGTTTGAAGGGGATGACATGAACTGGATGCTACCTGCCAAGTCAGGGGTTTTTGTCCCAGATTTTGTCAATAAGCTACCTGAAAATTTCACGTTGGAATTTGACATCACCGTCAGTGAGGATTTTTCGAACAGCATGGGAGGACTGAAGACGATATTTGTCGAAGCTATGCCTGATAGGATGGCTTATGACCTTCATTTCAGTGGTGATACGCAGGTGTTGGTGGAAGTCCATCCCCTTCCTGAAGGGATCCAGTATTCCTATTTTTCCAAAAGTAGTACAGGTACGGAACTTCGAAACAATGGTACCAAATCAGGGGATTTTCTATCCGTGTATAGAGTCTCCATGTGGAGACAAGGTACAAGGTTAAGGGTATATATCGACGACGAAAAAATATATGATCTACCTAGGGCTTTTTCAACGGGTGTTGAGTATGCATTGCTTTTTGGGACAAACTATTGGTCTGGGGATCTGTATTTCACTGACCTGAAAATTGCCTCGGGGGAACCTGATACCAGAAGCAAGCTGATCACTGAAGGTAAGTTTGTTACCAATAGCATCACTTTCGACAGCAATTCAGACGTATTGAAAAATTCTTCCTTTGGAGTGTTGAAGGAAATTGCTGAGACACTTCAGCAAAACGCGGGTGTTCGGGTTCAGGTCATTGGCCATACAGACAGTGACGGTTCGGAAAATCTCAACCTTGATCTTTCCAAACGAAGGGCAGCAGCTGTAAAAAGTGCCCTTGTCAATGATTTTGGGATAGATGCATCAAGATTGGAAACAGATGGCAAGGGTCAGTCCCAGCCGGTTTCTACCAATAATACTTCGGAAGGAAAAGCCCAAAACAGAAGGGTGGAATTCATCAAACTCTAAAGTCATGAGAATAGCAATCCTTACATTGATGCTGTTCTATGCAATTGGAGTCCATGGGCTCTTGGGGCAAGATTTGGTATTCACCAACACAAAAAGTGATGGGGTTTATCCAAAATTCGTCATCCAAGATGGGAAGACCACGCTGTCAGTCAAAGGTTTGATGGCTACAACCAAGCAGACCTGGAATCAAGTTCCGGTGAATTTTGACAATACTGATGGTCGCTCTCGACATAAAATGGTCGTCTCCCAAAATATGGGCAGTGCAACCATTACATATGAATTTCTTTGGATTCATATCCGGTCAGTAGACAGGTACACTGGGCATGTCAAATCCATTACCAATTACAACAATGGAAGTAAACCGATTGAAAGAATGGAATCGTTTAATGGAAAATTGCTATGAAATCAATAAAATATCTCTTATTAATTATGGTGTTGGTTTGGTGTTGCCCATTGTTGGCTACACTTTCCAATGCCCAACAGCGAAAAGTCATCCGGGCAAGCCAGATTCCTTCAGAGAAGGCAGGAAGACCAAGTCAGGAGTTTACTGAGGAAGATTCCCCAGAGAGCGATGACTGTGATGAAGATGAATTGTCTAAAAAGTTCAAGGACAATGAGTTGCTCAGAATTTTCAGTTTCCCATGTGGTTTTCAGGGAGCTGAGGGGAGCAGCATTCCAAATGGTATAGGTGGTGGGTCACCTTCTGGCCAGCCATCTCCCGATGGTCCAGATATCCCTACAGGAAATAAACAACCAAAAATCCCAAAGACTCCCAGGCAGGGGCCGCCCGCAATCATGCATTTTGATAAGAAAATCAGTTATGCGCTGTATACCTTAGAGGGTGAGCTTGGGGTGAGTTACTTCTATCATAGTACTGCAGAGGGATTGTCTATCAAGGATACCAAAGCGTTGGAGAAATTGAGCCGGGAGAAAATGGAAGCCCAGATGCATCAGGTGTTTGACCCCAACAACGAAAGGTTTATGGGATACATCAAAAGCAAGGAAGGGTCATTTTTCACCAATATGGATTTGGGTGGTTATGATGAAGGGAATAGTGGGTTGGAGGCTAAGGATTTTCTTGATTCTGCAATTAAGTCTGGAAGAAAATCAACCAATAAATTTTTGGGATTGGACAGTGAGGAGTATGTGGTAAACATAGATGGAAAGAAAGTGGGGGTTTGGTTGGCCAAATCTCCCGATGTAGAGTTTTCGGGAACTTCCCCAAGGACAGTTCTCGGATTCTCTGGTTTGGGCTATGTCTATGATGGCAAAGGCAAAACTTACCTGCTTATCGGCATGAGAGATTCCAAATCTTTGGTTATGATGATAGGGTATGAAGACGCGGATTTTTCCTTTGACACCAGGGGGTATCAGGGGATGAATTCCTATCTGGCTGATCAGTTGGGTGCAGCTGCTTTTGACAAGGGTAATCCGAATGGATACAATACCATGGTTGAAAAGCAGAACAGTGAGAATTGGTCAAATTTTATGGAAAGCAATAACATACTTTCACTTGGAGAGGGATATGACAATCCGGAGTTTTCCATTGAGGTATTTGATCTGATGATAGCATCAATGGACAACCACATATTGGGAGCAAAAACCGCACTTAGTGAGCTTCAAAACAACAATGGTGTGGAGGCTTCGAAAAGAAGAGCTGAAGCCCAATGCAACCTTAATTGTTACACCAAAAAGAAATCGGAATTGGAGAGCTTGAAAAAACAGGTATTGGCTATCCAGAAAAACAATAAACTGCCCTATGATGAAAAACAGGATCAGTTGGACGAGATTTATGAAAAATTTGGTGCCACACAATCCAAACCATGTGACTGTTGGGATTGATTAGTCCTATGTCTTTGCCAATCAATAAAGCCTTTGGGTATAAGCATATACTCAAAGGCCAATTTTTGGTATTTTATGAATATCAAAAACCGAAATCCTTATGCCTTTGATACAGTGTTTACCAAACCTTACTGCTGGATCAATAAAAAAATTGTCAATTGATTGTTTACCCATCTATTCCCAAACAAGCTCTCTAACCCTAATCTTTTTAATCTACCTCGACGGAAAGGCTCATTTAATTTTCCCAACCTTACAATCTCTAACCTCCCCCAGTCAACTCCCCAATAATTTCATTTCTCCTGTTTCTCGAAATTGGGATTTTGGAGATTCCCATATCCAGTTCATTGCCCGTGATTGCCAAGACTTTTGACTTGGCGGCGATGTAGGTTTTGTGTACCCGGAGAAAGTCAGATGTAGGAAGCATTTCTTCCATACTTTTCATGGTGAGCAGGGTGATATGACGATCTGTGGCTGTATAGATCGATACATAATTCTCCATGCCCTCTACATAGTGGATGTCGGCCAGATTGATCCTTTTTAGGGCATTGTCAACTTTGACATAGATGCTGTCTTTCTGCAAAGCATTTTTGGAATTACTCTCTTTACTTTGTCTAAGGGTAAGAATTTCCCTGGCTTTGTTCACGGCTTTGACAAACCTGTCAAAGGGATAGGGCTTTACCAAATAATCCACCACATCCAATTCAAAACCTTGTAAGGCATAATTGGGATATGCGGTAGTCAAGATGACAAGTGGAGGGGAGGAGAGTGATTTGAGGAAATCGAGCCCAGTGATCTTTGGCATCTGAATGTCCAAAAACATCAAATCTGGCTTTTCGGAAGCTAGTATTTCATTGGCTTGAAGGGCATTTTCACATAGACCACAAAGCTCAAGGCTCGCTATCTCATGGACATAGCTTTCCAGACCTTGTCTGGCCAATGGTTCGTCTTCTACAATGATTGCCTTGATTTTCATCCTTCTAGCTTTATTTTCAAATGTACAAAATATCCCTCTTGGTCATGCCTGATACTTAGCTCATGTTGCTTTGGATAGACAAGTTCAAGTCTTCTCTTGATATTATTCAGACCAATTCCTCCAACCTTTGGTTCCTTCGTTGTATTCTTTACTTCACAAGTATTGAAAAATGTGGCTTCCAATAACTTCCCTTCCTTTTTTATTTTGATCTGAACAGTATTGGGCCGGTCTGTGTAGGTGGAGAGATGCTTGAAGCAATTTTCCAAAAATGGAATCAGCATCAAGGGGGCAACCTCAAAGCCAGCCAAATCTCCATCTTTTTCAAATGTCAATTCCAATCTTTCACCTTTACGGATTTTTTCGAGTGCAAGGTAGTTTTCGAGGTAATCCAATTCTTTGGCGATGTCGATCCTGTCTTCTGCGAATTCGTAAAGCTGAGATCTCAGTAGGTTTGATAATTTGATTAAGGTGTCGGAGGCTTTTTCAGGATCAATCTTGATCAACACATAGATAGAATTGATGGTATTGAAGAGAAAATGTGGATTGACTTGTGCTTTGAGATATTGTAGTTCCGTCTCTAGCCGCTCCTTTTCCATGGCTTCAACTATTCTTTGCTGTCTTCTATTGTGTGAAAATATCGCAAGGACCAATAAGGCGCCAACTGTGAAGAAGTTAGAAATAGAAAAAAACATGATGATCTGAATGAAGTCTGTCTTGAAAATTTCCTCTGGCCTACCCCCAAGCCATAGCTTGATCATAGCATACATGACAAAACTAAATACCACACACAAGACTAGATAAATGATAATCAAAAGATAGGAATTCAGTTTTTTTTGATCCTCAGAGAGAAACATCCAACGCATCGTATAAAAAAGTGATGCATGTGCAAACAGATAAATTCCCGTTACACCATAAAGATCAATTATATTTTCATAATATGGAGTATAGTAATCGACCCAAAAGAAAAAATATACTGCCCAAAATAGAAAATGATGGATCTTATAGTGTTTAAGTTTTTCGATCATGAAGTAGAATTTATCGGCCATATTTATTTTGCCAAATTGGCCTAAATTTTAAATAGAAAGATACTCCAATTACCATTACTACTGCTGTTCCGATTCCGACAAATTTATAAAATACCATATTTGGCTCACCGGTTTCTTTTAGCACAATGTCAGGAAGTCTTGAGAAAGTCTCTGCCATCAATGCACAATAAAGACCAATTACGCTCCAATACATAAAGTTGAAATGGTAAACCAGATAGTCTTTTGTTTTTTTTGAAATCAAAGGGTATAGGCCTGCGATGATTGTCATAATGCTGATAATCGCAAACCAGTGGAATATTCCAAACTTGCCAAAAAGTCGATAGATCATAAATGCAGTTAGGTTCACCAAAACCATTGACAGAACATATGCATAGCCGACTTGTTTGTGTCTTTTGGTTCCTTTGTCTGAGACCAAAACATAAAACCCTAAAATCAAGGCCGCAATTGATGCAAGCAGATGGATTTGTCCGATGAAGTTACCAGTAATGTTCCCCATGAATTTATTGGTTATGGATGTTTTTGAATTCAAATTTTAGTCTTTACTTTCTTTTTGGAATGCCTTCGCCAAACCTAAGGTTAAAAATACAACAGCTACGATATATATTGTCCACCAAATCATTTTTCTCTTTCTCCAAAAATCACAATAATCAAGAAGGCAATCAAAATTGATTGACCAATCGTAAGTTTTCAATGACCAATTGTCGATAAAACCGAATTGTTTGAGAAAAGGATAGTTTTATGGCTCGGAAACAGTTTTTGAGAGTGCTTTTTACATTTCGTCAAGTCCCAGACCCCCTATGTCAAAGTAATTTTAGGAAGTCTATTCCTTCTGCCAAATTTGAGTCAAACAAAACAGCAAAATCATGAAAACAACAAAGTCTATCTTGACGCTTCTATTATGCATGGCATTTACAGGGACAATATTTGCGCAGCAATCTGAGAAAGTAATGAGTACAACTGTCTTGGGAAAAGGACAGCCGATAATCTTGATTCATGGGATGGCCTGTACTTCTGATGTTTGGGATGATTTGGTGGGAAGGTATAAGGATAATTATGAATTGCATTTGGTTCATATCAAGGGATTTGGTAATGATGAGTTTGTAAAAAAGGATCATTACCTCAAAGCAATTTTAGAAGAATTGATTTCTTATACGAAGGAAAATAACTTGGAAAATGCCATTCTCGTTGGTCACAGCATGGGTGGTTTTTTGAGTCTTTGGGCAGCAGCAGAGGCGCCGGAGTTATTTGAAAAAGTGGTGTCAGTGGATGGTGTGCCATATTTTCCTGTATTGCAGATGCCGGGGATAACTCCTGAGTCTGCCAAGCCCATCGTAGAGCAAATGACTGCGGGGATGGCCTCAATGAACGAGGAGCAAGCCTTGCAAAACCAAAAAACGATTGTCGAAACAATGATCGCTACTCCTTCCAAAAGAGAAAAAGTGATAGAGATGGGAATCAGTAGCAACCCCAAGATTATCGGTCAGGCCTATGGTGAAATGTACACTACAGACATTCGTCCATTGATGGAAAAGATCAAAATCCCTGTTCAGGTTTTTGGTGCTTGGTCCGCCTACCAAAACTTCGGTGCTACCAAAGAAAACGTGACATTAGGATACCAAAACCAACTGAAAGACATCAAAGATGCAGATTTGCTAGTCGCAGAAAGTGCCTACCACTTTGTGTTCTTGGACGAGCCGGATTGGTTTTATTCGGAAATGGAGCGGTTTATCAAGTAATTTTTATACGATAAAAATAAATCCCTGTATGACATGGACAAGCCCTTTGGAAACCATTTATGTTTCCAAAGGGTATTTTGTCTCTTTTATATATAATAGCGGATTTCAATTGTTACTTAAAGGGATTTTTTGTCAGTTTCAGATCTCAACTTCTTGAAATGTGTACTATATCTCCCTACTTTTTGGTTTTTGAGAAATTTAAGTTCAAGAATTTCATCATTTACTTTTATAACTTTTGCCTGAAGGACATGGGGTGGAAACTTTGTCTTCCAGGTAATGATGGAATCCTGATCTGATACATTCCAAACATCAGCATATTGTATTATTTCTTTCTTGTCTATAAGTGTGGATCTGAGAGAATCTGGGCTAAAAAAATCCATATATGTATTTTCATGTACATCATCCATCCATGCCATGATGTCTACAAGAGCTGCTTCATCGGTATGGTTAGGTATGGAATGCAATATTGAAAATTCATAAGCTTCATTCTTTGTCAATTTCCATTTTCCCAATAATTGTCTTTTAAGGTCCTGTGCAAAAACAATAGAAGTAATACAACCAATCAAAATAGATAGAAATAACCTTTTTTTCTTCATCACAATTTTCTCGTCTGCAAACCCTTCAAGGGTTTGCATTTTATTTTTCATATTTGAAGTCCGCTCCTTTTTTAAGGGTAATGATGATGACACCATTCGAAGCTTTTGGTCCATATTGACTTGTTGCTGTAGCATCTTTTAGTACTGTTATACTCTCAATATCATTTGGATTTATATCTTTCATGTCCTTGATGACTGTATCTTTACCATCTTTTTTGAGAATGTAAAGGGGTTGATTTTCCCCTGACAGACTATTTGTTCCACGGAGTACAATACTCGTTGATTTTTTCTCTCCATCTGCCGAGGAGTAGGAGGGCGTACCACTAAATACGGATACACTATTATTTGTTGATATCCCTTCAATCCTACCGTTGCCTTTATATCCTGTTACTGAAATGCTAGGTTTGCTAAACTTCGCCAATTGAGTAGCTTGTTCTTCATTCAGCTCATTTCTGATGGACAAAAGGTTGCTGAATTGTTTTTTCTTTAGTTGGTTTTCCAAGTTGAGGACTTTGTCCATTTGCTTTTGGGCTGCTTCTGAATTTATTTTTGGTTCTTGGAGTATTTTCTTCAGTTTTTCATTTTCCGCATCCAGATCCCATCTCAGCGTGCTGAATTCACCAGCATTTTTGCTGTGAATCGCCTTGATCTTTTCTGCTTGTTGATCGCTTAGGGAGATTGTTTCCCTATTTTTCATAATCAATTCGGCTGGAAACAAACTTCCCTGAAACAAATCTTGTCCTTGAACCATCCCTGCCAAGAGCAATAAGTACACTGTGAATAATTTTTTCATAACATTATAATTGGTTTAGAATTCATTTAATAAGGATGCGGTAGGAGATTCCCACACATCCATCGATGCGGCTTGTTCAATGATGATGGTTTGTTCTTGGTTTTCTCGTTCTATCAGGGAAATGATTATCATATCCTGATAGAGGGTAATGTCATCTTTTTCTTGATTCCAAATCCACAATCCCAATAGAAGAGAAGCTGCTATGCCAATTGGCAATAGCTTCCAGATCTTGAAAGTTGGTTTTCCGGGGTATGTGGGCGTGTTTAAGTGACTGTCTTTATTTCGAAGCTCAGAAAAAAACATTTCCAGCTCTACATCGGTAATATCATCTTGTAGCTTCATAATGTTGTTTTTTTAAAATGAGTTCTTTGAGTTTTTTCTTTCCCCTGTCGTAATGGACCCGGGCTGTTCCAAGCGTCACTTCCATCACTTCAGCGGCTTTTTCCAATGTCATTTGATGGTAAAATACCAGCAATAGAATTTCCTTTTGTCTTTCCGGTAACATTTGGATTAATTCTTCATGGGATGTCGCTTCCGGTATTTTGTCAGGTTCTGCCAAGTCGAAATCAGCATTTAAAGAAACGGTTTTCTGATCCCTTTTCAGCCATTCCAAGGCTGTAAACCTGATTACTGAAAACAGCCATGTCTTTACTTTAGATTCTGCCCTGTACTTTGCTTTTTCTTCCCAGATTTTCAGATACACATGCTGCAACACATCCTTTGCGAGCTCCTCATCAAAACCACAACACTGCCGAGACCAGAGATAGGCCTCATGATGGAGTTCCTTGATGATTTGATCGAGTAGCTGTTGCTTCATACTTATACCTTAGTGTCTAAAAATACGGAATATATGACAGGGGGATATGAGATGGTAGAGAAAAGAGGCAAGATTTGCAGAAGGCATTGGGATATAAGACACAAGGCAAAGACCTCAGACAAAAGTGAGATGCGATAAAATCAACCACTAAGAGCCTGTCCCGAACATTGGGAGGGTGAACTTCTTCAATTAAAAGAAAAAAGTCCCGGGCAATTTCGAAACAAGATGTTTTTGGAGGTAATTTGATGTTTGGTGAATTGGGAAATATATAGCTCCAAAAGTTTTGAGTTGAGATTATAAGAGTCTGTAAGTAAAGGAGTTTTGTCTTATGGTTTCTGGCTTAAGGGGATTTTTCTTTACCTTCTGTCATTCAATTGCCTGATTGCATACCAGTTCCTAAATTATTGCTTAATTTTAAGGTGTTGAAAAAAGGATTCAAAGAAGAGTAACCTAACGTTCAAACCAAAAACGGAAACCAAATTATGAAAACCAATCTAAAATTATCACTTGTTTTTCTTCTATCGTTCTTGATCTGGAGTTGTAACTCCAGCACAAAGACGGAAGAAGTCACTGAAGTTGAAATAGAAGAAACCACAGAACCATCACTAACCAAAGTGTGGGAGACTTCCGAGGATTTGCCCACCAATGAATCCGTCCTGTTTGACGAGGCTACCGGTGATATCTATGTCTCAAACATCGACGGGAATCCGACAGAAAAAGACGGCAAGGGAAGCATTGCCATGATCAATAAAGAAGGTGAGATTCTCCACAAGGAATGGGTATCAGGTATAGATGCACCCAAGGGGATGGGAATAAGCAATGGAAAGTTATATGTCACAAACATCGATGAGCTTGTTGAGATAGATATCGAAACAGCCCAGATCAGCAAGAGGTATGCAATAGAAGGGGCTGAGTTTCTAAATGACATAGATACGGATGGAGACAAGGTGTATTTTTCCGATATGAAAACCGGGAGAATCCATCTTTTCGAAAATGGTGATTTCAGTATTTTTGCCGAAGGCCAAGATAACATCAATGGCCTAAGGGTAGGCAAGAATGGTGTGCTTTACGGACTAGATGGTTCAGGATTGAAAAAATACAATTCGGACGGAAGTTTCGAAACACTCAATAGGGTAGTTACTGGTGGTGATGGTTTGATTGTCATTGATGAGCATACTTTCATAGCAAGTAGATGGCAAGGGGAAATCTATCTGATCCAAGATGGAAAAGAGACTAAAATACTGGATACCAAAGACGAAGAATCGAATACTGCGGATATAGGATTTATACCTTCCGATAACCTTGTCCTTGTTCCTACGTTCTTTAAGAACAAGGTAGTTGCGTATAAATTAAACTATTGAGTAATAAACCTTAATTAGAAATAAGGTTTACTACATCGCATTTCTCTATTTTGTACGTATCTTTATAGCAATTTCCCGACATAAATCTATGACTAAAGAATTTTTGGGGATTTCTGTAGGGTGTTGAATGATTACATTATGAACAAGTCAAAAAATATCAATTACGAATTAGAAAAAAACATGGAAGTCATCAGCCAATTGGATGATTTCGTGGGTCATGCTGTGGACAATGTTTTGGTTGATCCGGATGATTGTTGGCAGCCAACGGATTTTTTGCCGGATATGGCTAAATTGGATGCCTTCGATCAAGTGAAACTCCTTCAGGAGAGAGCTGCAGGTATTCCGGATACCGTGATCACTTCTCTAATCGGAAATATGATTACCGAAGAGGCACTTCCCAGTTACCAGACTTATTTCAATTTGCTGGAAGGAATCAATGAGGAAGGAAGCTTGCTCAGCCCTTCGGGATGGGTGAGATGGTCCAAAGCTTGGACTGCTGAAGAAAACCGTCACGGTGATCTTCTCAACAAGTATCTCTATCTCTCAGGAAGAGCCGATATGAAGAAAGTGGAGCAGACAATCCACAGGTTGATTTACAATGGGTTTGATCCAAAGTCAGAAAAAGATCCGTATCAAGCCATTATCTATACCTCATTTCAAGAAAGGGCTACCAAAGTATCCCACGTCAATACAGGAAAGCTGGCTGACAAAGCTGGTGACGATGTCCTTTCTAGGATCTGCAAAACCATAGCCGGAGATGAAGCAAGGCATGAAAAAGCCTATAAAAGCTTTATGTCTGAGATATTCAAAATAGATCCTAATGGGGCAATCATGGCATTCGAAAAAATGATGCGCAAGCAGATTGTGATGCCTGCGGTATTGATGGGAGAAGGAAGCGCAAACCCTACCCTGTTTGATCAATTCTCTGCCATCACACAGAAAATCGGGGTATATACCGGATGGGATTATGCCAGAATCATTGACCACTTGGTCAAATTGTGGGATATCGAAAAATTGTCAGGATTGAATGATGTGGCTTCAAAAGCACAAGATTATTTGGCAAACCTAGCTGACCGTTACATGCGGGTAGCCGATAGGATGAAAGCGCCAGACGAAGTTCAATTAGCTTGGTTAAAATAATATTGGGAAGTCATTTAGAATAAAGACTATAGAAAAGCACTGGATTCAAACCCAGTGCTTTTTTTGTTTAGCATGGAACAAATTTGATGGAAAAGCGATTTGAATGTATATACACACAAATTCGACAATGAAAACAATCAAGGCAATACATCCGGCATCTTACCATCCAATCGCAGATCTCATCACCTACAACCCCTTGCCCTCACAGAATCTAAGGCAAATTGATCCTTTTATTTTTCTCAATCACCATGGATTTCAAACTTACCCCAAAAATAACAATGGACTTCCGTTTGGTCCACATCCGCACAGGGGAATGGAAACGGTCACATTTATCTTGGAAGGAGACATCATGCACAAAGATTCCGGTGGTCATGAGTCCGTTATTGAAAAAGGGGGGATCCAATGGATGACTGCAGGTAGTGGGCTGATCCATGCGGAGGTCAGCTCAGGTAAATTCAAAAAAGAGGGAGGAGACCTTGAAATACTTCAATTGTGGGTGAATTTACCTTCCAAACACAAAATGACAAAACCCAAGTACGTAGGTTTGCAAAATGAAGAAATCACGCGTTTTGAACTGGATGGAGGAAAAATCAGCGTACAACTGATCTCTGGTGAGTGGAATGGCTATCGAGGACCTCTCGAAACCATCAGTCCGATGCTGATGAGTACTCTCTACCTCAAACCAGGGAGTTCATTCACCAAAATTATCCCAAAAGAAGAAAATGTGTTTTTCTATGTAGTGAGGGGAGAAGTACAGATTCAGGGTGAAAATATTCCATTCAGAAACCTCATTGAATTCAATAACGATGGAGATTCCTTGACGGTAAAAGCATCAAAAGATTCAGTAATCCTCTTGGGGCATGCCATGCCTTTCAACGAAGCTTTGGTAGCACACGGTCCTTTTGTGATGAATACTCAGCAAGAAATCATGCAAGCCTATCAAGATTATCAAGCTGGGAAATTTGGAGTTTGGGAGGACTAATTCACATCGATTATATCCTGTGAGATAAGCCTGTACAGCTCTGCCACTTGCTCATTGTAATTCAGAAAATGGTGATGGCTGTCCAGTGTGCCAAAATCTCCCCGTATGGCTGGACCAGTCTGGGCTTTTTTGGCACCTATTTCCAAACTTTTGCTGATAGACTCAATGATCAGGGGTTTGATCATTTCAAAGTCCAATCCCTGTCTCGCCATGATTTCTTCCGACAACCTTATCATATGGTTGGTGAAATTGCTTGCAAATACAGCTGCTACATGTAATGCCAGCCTATCTTTTGATTTTACCAAGTAGTTGTTCGGAGAAAGGCTCTTAGCCAGTTTTTTCAATTTTTGCAAAGTCTCCTCATCCTCAGACTCCAGCAGAAATGGAACATCCTCAAAATCAATCTTCCTCCCCTTGCTAAAGGTCTGCAAAGGATAAAAAACACCAGTATAGGAGGCAGAGCTGTAGCCTAAGATACTTAATGGGACAGTTCCCGAAGTATGTAAAAGAATGCTTTCCTCAGGTAGGATAATCTCATCAGCTATATCCGAAATGGCAGCATCGCTGACCGCCAGAATGAATATTTCTGCTTCACTTTCAGAGAAATCCAAATCATCTACAGCTTCTGCCACATAGACCTTTTCAGTCAATTTTTCTGCATCCTCCAGATTTCTACCATAAATTTCAGTGATGGTATGTCCCGCATTTTCCAAAGCAGGGACGAGATGGGAAGCCACATTTCCTGTACCTAGAATCGCAATCTTAAACTTCATGAATGAAAGATAAAAAAATTATAACTTCGATGCCAAAAAGTATACTATTTGTCTGACCTCCTTCAGCCCTGACTAGTGCTTGGGAGGTCAGACGAACAATGTCTAATCGGTTAAAGTCCTTTTGAAAAACATTCTGGTAATAAACAGACCACTGCTATCTTCCGCTCCAGCATGGCTTTCAACTGCACTTGTAACATACACCAAACCATACCCTTCCGATTCCAGCTCCATGATTCTAGCTGCTATCATCGCATCATTTGAAGCAATGTTCTGGAAATTTATCCCTGTTGCACTAAAAAAGTTCAACAGCTTGGCCTCGTCAAATTTGTCTACCTTAAGCTCTTTGCGACTTACATTTCTTTGGGAAGACTTCTTCCCGTCTGTCCTGGAAGTCCGAAACTGTTCGGTATCTACCTCTGTCATGTTTTCGATCATCCTAGACCTCCCAAGACCCATCGGAATGATGGACTCTACCACTGTTACGATTTTCCATTCATTGAATGATTCCTGGACTTCGTCGGACTGGGCTTGTGCAGTAAATCCCACACTGACCAGCAGCAAGCAAAAGAAAATAGATTTTTTCATATGTTTTAGTGAATTTTAAAAAGTATAACGGATGAAATAAAATCAAGGCTTATTTTTCAGGGAATTTCTCACCACAATTTTTGCAGAATTTAGCTTGGAGGTCAGATTCTATAAAATTGCAATTGCTACAAGTACGTGCATTTGCCATGCTGATTCTATTCTTTACACTTGCCATTTCTGCAGTTACGATACCTGTCGGCACGGCAATGATTCCATAGCCCATCAGCATGATCAGGGAAGCCAAGAACTTTCCAAATGCTGTCAGTGGTGTGATGTCGCCAAACCCTACAGTAGTCAAAGTGACTATGGCCCAATACATGGACATGGGGATACTGGTAAAGCCGTTTTCAGGTCCTTCCACAATATACATCAGTGTACCTGCTATCAATACTATCGCCAAAACAGACCCAATAAATATCTGGATTTTTGCCCTGCTTGCCTTCAATGCTTCTTTCAGAAATTCAGCTTCATTCAGGTACCTGCCCAATTTCAGGACCCTGATGACCCTAAGCAACCTCAGTGACCTGATTACTACCAGAAACTGGGTGTTCAAAAGAATCAGGCTCAAATAAGTCGGGACAATTGCGAAAAGATCCACGAGACCATAAAAACTCAAGACATAGCCTAATTTTCGTTTGCTCAACCAAATCCTAAGTAAATATTCCAGTGTAAAAAGTACAGTAAAAGTCCATTCCAATACAGTGAAAAATGCATGGTACTCCATCCGGATAGCACTTACCGAATCCAAAATCACCACAATGACGCTCCCCAATATCAAAATCAGGATGGTTATGTCAAAAGCTCTTGAAGCTTTGTCATCATGTTCGAAAACTATATGTGCTAATCTGTTTTTAGATGGGATCAAAGACATTTGAATAAAGTGTTTTTCGAAGTTATAAAATGCTGTTTATTATAGTTTTACCGTCTGAAGCAGTTATTCGAAAATTTCGAATAACTGCGCTTTCCTCTTCACTGTCAGAAAAAATCCTTTTGAGGTGATAATTCACGGTATGCGTTTCTACATTATAAAGCGTACCCATCATTTTTTGTGTCAGCCATACATTTTCTTCAGCATAAATAGCATCCACACCGCCTTCTCCCGTAGCTGCAATAAAGGTTAAGTATTCTGCTGATGAAGAGCGAATTATTTCCTTTGACTCTAATTTTTTATTTTCCTTCTTGCTCATTTTTTCTTCGTTTTTTAACTTTCGCTAACAGGGGATCCTTTTGCAACATCTCTTCACGCATTTTAAACAATTATTCCAAACGCTCAGTATCATTTTTAAAAGGTTGCAAACGGTAACCCTGCTCCATATCCGTATTCTTATATTTTCTTAATTCTTTCCAATATCAGCTGATATATTTTTAACCTTTAAATTAGCCAGTAAATTTTTAATTTTCTCAGAAAACTACACATATCTAAGATATAAACCAGAATCCAGTTTATCAGAAAAGAACAAATAAATTCAACTCCCTATACTTAATTAGCCATTCAGTTTAGTAATTTAGCCTTATGGTGTACAACTGGAAGATCAGAGAAAAGGCGGATATAGAGGATGTGAATTCTTTGAGTAGTGAAATCAATGTCAATGAAACATTGGCCAACATGTTGGTCAACAGAGGCATCAATTCTTTCCAAAAAGCAAAAGACTACTTCCGGCCGGATTTGGACAAGCTCCATGACCCCTACCTGATGAAGGATATGGACAAGGCAGTGGATCGTCTGATCCAAGCAATCGCCGCCGAAGAGAAGATTTTGATCTATGGGGACTATGATGTGGATGGCACTACTTCAGTGGCTCTGGTCTATGGCTATTTGAGCCAGTTTTATGGCCATTTGGAATTCTATATTCCAGATAGGTACAAAGAAGGTTATGGGATTTCGGAAAGGGGGGTCAGATATGCGGCAGAAGAAAATTTCAAACTGGTAATATCCTTGGATTGTGGGATCAAAGCCATAGAAAAAGTAAAGTTGGCCAAGGAATTGGGAGTGGATTTTATCATCTGTGACCATCATACGCCAGGAGAGGAACTGCCTCCGGCAGTAGCTATACTCGACCCTAAAAGGACAGATTGTACTTATCCCTACAAAGAATTGAGTGGCTGTGGGGTTGGTTTCAAGTTGATTCAGGGATATGCCATGAAAACAGGCAAAGATGCATCCAAAGTCACTTCTTACTTGGATTTGTTGGCGATCAGCATAGCGGCGGATATTGTCCCGATTACCGGGGAGAACAGGATAATGGCATTTTATGGGATAGAAAGGCTCAACAACAACCCCAGGCCGGGTATCAAAGCATTGATATTAAAAAGCAATCTGATCGAAAAAGAAATTGATATTTCTGATATCGTCTTCAAGATCGGGCCAAGAATCAATGCTTCAGGAAGGTTGGAACATGCCAAAGCTTCTGTGGAATTATTGATTTCCAAAGATCTCGACGATGCCATGCGCCGGGCAGAAATCGTAGATACGGTCAATGCAGCCAGAAAAAACTTTGATGAAAACATCACAAGGGAAGCCCTTCAGATGATCGAAGAGAAAGATACCATCCACCAAATGAAATCCACAGTGCTTTTTAAAGAAGATTGGCACAAAGGAGTGATAGGGATCGTAGCTTCCAGATGTATCGAGAAGTACTACCGGCCAACAATCATCCTGACAGAGTCCAACAATAAAGCCACTGGAAGTGCCAGATCAGTTTATGATTTCAACATCTACGAAGCGATCAGTGAATGCAGTGATTTGCTGGAGCAATTTGGAGGACATAAGTATGCAGCCGGTCTGACCATGTCGGTATCAAATGTGGTGGCATTTCAGGAGAAATTCGAGAAAGTAGTCAGTGCCAGAATCCAAGATGTACACTTGATGCCTGTCTTGGAGGTGGATGATGAGATTCTATTGGATCAGATCAATTATAAATTCTATAACATATTGAAACAAATGGCACCCTTTGGACCGGGCAATTCCGAGCCTATTTTCTATGCCAACCAAGTATATGCAGAAGACGTGAGGATTCTCAAAGAAAAACATCTTCGTTTCAATGTCGTTCAAAATGGTCAGGTCACCAAACCGGTATGTATTGCTTTTGGAATGGCAGACCGAACCAAATACGAGGACGAGATTGTATACAAAATGCTGAAACAAAAGATGAGGTTCGACTTGGCATTCGAAATCAGGGAAAATACCTTCAGAAATAACAGTAGCTTGCAGCTGTATGTCAAAGACATAAAATTCGATTGATATGATGATATTAAAGGCAGACAACCTTGTGAAGGTTTACAAGAGCAGAAAAGTTGTCAATGACATTTCCGTAGAAGTCAAACAAGGTGAAATAGTTGGCTTATTGGGCCCAAATGGGGCAGGGAAGACGACTTCTTTCTATATGATAGTCGGTTTGGTTCAGCCCAATGAGGGTCAGATTTTTTTGGAGGATAAAAATATCACATCCTTACCGATGTACAAACGAGCGCAATTAGGCATTGGCTACTTGGCGCAGGAAGCATCTGTGTTCAGAAAACTGTCTGTGGAGGAGAATATCATGGCTGTGTTGGAAATGACTAAGCTGAAAAAAGCAGAGAGAAAAGAAAAAGTCGAGAGTCTTTTGGAGGAATTCTCCCTGACCCATGTGCGAAAAAACTTGGGGATGGTACTGTCCGGAGGAGAGAGGAGGCGGACGGAGATTGCACGGGCATTGGCTGTAGACCCTAAGTTTGTGCTGCTGGATGAGCCTTTTGCAGGTGTAGACCCCATCGCTGTAGAAGAGATCCAGACTATAGTGGCGAAGCTCAAAAACAAAAACATAGGAATCCTGATCACCGATCATAATGTGAATGAGACACTATCGATTACCGATCGGGCCTATCTGATGTTTGAAGGGAAATTGCTCAAAGCTGGCTCAGCAGAAGAACTTGCCGCAGACGAACAAGTGAGGAAAGTATACTTGGGACAAAATTTTGAATTGAAACGTAAAGTGTTTAATTGATGGAAGTAGTCAATACTTTTATGACCTGGATTTTTAAAAACCGTATTGGTCAAATCAAAAATTTTATGGAAAACCCGATTGAAGTTCAAGAAGAGATTCTTTTTGAACTGATAGACAATGCCAAAAGAACGGAATTTGGCAGGATGTATGGTTTTTCAAAAATCAAAGATTACAATGATTTTGCCTCAAATGTCCCGATCCATGATTATGAAGAGATGAAGCCTTACATAGAAAAAACTATGGAAGGCACTCAAAATGTGATTTGGCCAACAGAGATAGAGTGGTTTTCAAAATCATCAGGCACTACTTCCAGCAGGAGCAAATATATTCCCGTGTCCCAAGAGTCGCTTGAAGAATGCCACTTCAAAGGTGGGAAAGACATGATTTCCCTGTATGTCAACAACTATCCCGAAAGCAAACTGTTTTCTGGAAAAGCCCTGACTATCGGTGGCAGTCTGGCACCCAACCCGATCTCTCCAGACCTAACAAGCCGAGTGGGAGATATTTCTGCAGTGATCACCCAGAACCTTCCCATTTGGGTTCAGATGGCCAGAACCCCAAGTCTCGATATTGCTTTGATGGAAGAGTGGGAGGCGAAAATAGACCGGATGGCTCGGGAGGTAATGCATGAAAATGTCACCAGTATTTCTGGAGTGCCGACTTGGACTATTGTATTGCTTCAAAGGGTATTGGAGTTGAAAAAAGCAAAAAATATCCTTGAAGTATGGCCAAATCTGGAAGTGTTTTTCCATGGTGCAGTGGCTTTTGGGCCGTATAGAAGCCTTTTCAGGGAATTGATCCCAAGTGAGACCATGCACTATATGGAGACTTACAATGCCTCGGAAGGTTTTTTCGGCATCCAAGACCAAAGAGATTCTGATGAACTCCTTCTGATGTTGGATTATGGGATTTTTTATGAATTTGTCCCTATGGAAGAATTGGAAAAGGAAAGTCCGAAAGTAATCCCTCTTTGCGATGTTGAAGTTGGGAAAAATTATGCCATCTTGATTTCGACCAATGCAGGGCTTTGGAGGTATAAAATTGGAGACACTGTCAAGTTTACAAGCACATACCCCTATCGGATCAAAATCTCAGGAAGGACAAAGCACTTTATCAATGCATTTGGGGAAGAGGTTATTGTGGAAAATGCAGAGAAAGCCATACAGATGGCGGCTGAAAAAACCAGAGCAAGCATTATGAACTTCACTGCAGCTCCCGTGTACTTCAATGATTCAAAATCCAAAGGAGCACATGAATGGATCGTAGAGTTCAAAACCATGCCGGACAATCCGGATTTATTCAGGGATTTATTGGATGTCTCGTTGAGGGAAATCAATTCAGATTATGACGCAAAACGTTACAAGGATTTGGCATTGACAGCTCCCAAAGTACATTTGGTGGCAGAAGGATTGTTTGAATCCTGGATGCGATCCAGAGGGAAGTTGGGAGGGCAAAATAAGGTGCCTAGACTCTCTAATTCCAGGGAATACATCGATGAAATCCTGAAATTGATATAACATAGATTATGGTTATCCGCAATGGCACCAGCAGTTAAGATGCATATGAAATCATGCGGATAATAGTCGACGGTTGACACTTGTGCGCCGAGACATAGTCAACAGCCCCTGGAAATATTAAAGGTAAAATATACTAAGTGGCTATTGGTGAGTAAGAGGATATATATGAAAGATACTATAGATCCGTTGATTTCACTTTGGAGGCAATTACCGCTGGCCTATAGGATGCTACAAATGTGATGGCGATCACAGCGATGCTTGTCCACAAGAAATCCGTCCAGATCATTTTCACTGGATAACTTTCTATCACGGAAGAGCTGATCCCCAATGTTATAATGCCAAAGGTGTCTTGGATCAGACAAAAAATGAAACCCAATACCAGACCAATGACGGCCCCTGAAAAGGCAATGATTGCCCCTTGTTTCAAATAGATCTGTTTTATCAGCTTGGTCTTGGCGCCCATAGCAACCAATACAGCCGTATCCTTCTTTTTTTCTATGGCCATCATAGACAGTGAGAAGAAAATATTAAAAGATGCTACTGCAAGGATAAAACTCAAAGTGATGAAAACAAAAAGCTTCTCGATTTGGATAGTCCTGAGAAGTCCGGCATGCTGTTCATCCGTATCTTTGACCGTAAAGTCCTCACCCAAAGCTGCTTTCAGTCTTTTCTTTACAGAAGAAATCCGCTGCCCTTCACGGACTTTGATTTCTATCGAACTCAGTTTTTCTCCGTAATTCAGCAAGTCTCGCACAAAACCAATAGGGGCGATGATATAATTGTCATCAAATTCTTTGTCGATGCTGAAAAATGTGGAGGGTTTGATTACATTTCTGGAATAGAGCTGCCTAGGATCCAAAGTGCCAGCGTTTCTGGGGGCTTTTGGATAAAAAACCTGCAACAACTCGAATTCATTTTCTATATCTATCGAAAGGTAAAAACCAACGCCCTGACCGATGATGGCCCTGGGTTGGGAGTCAGTCCCCAGGTCAAGTTTTCCCGAGACATATCCTTCCTGAAATCTCCCGTGGTCTAAATAGTTCCCCGATACCCCCTTCAACCTGGCAAGGTGCTGGTAATCTTTATATTTGAAAAGGGCATTGTCTTCTATGACCTCGGTAACTATCTCTACCCCCTCGACATGGTTGATTTTTGACAGGAATTCACTGTCTACAACGAAGGACTTCCCCTGAACAGCTTCTATCTTCAGCTCAGCATCAAATGAGGCATACAACCCCCTCACCAAATCCTCCAGGCCGTTGAAAACAGAAAGCACGATCACCAATGCCATCGTACCAATCGCTACTCCAACCATGGAGATCCGGGATAAGATGGTGATAAAATTCCGTTTCTTTTTGCTACGGAAATATCTTGACGCTATGAAAAAGGAGAGGTTCAAGAACTTAGTTGTTTGGAATTAATCTTCCTCCTCCCCATCTTCCTCTGAAGCCTCAGGAATATCCAACGAGGATATTACCTTGTCCATATGCTGGGCATATGAAGCGGATTCATCCATAAAAAACGCCAACTCAGGAATGATCCTTACACTTTTTCCAATCCTCTTGCCCAGATACTTACGGATTTCTTTTTTGTGCTCATTGATCTTCTCAAAAAGTTCTTGGTTGTTTGCCAGCAGCAAGCTCAGATTAATCTTTGCCACACTTAAATCCGGACTCATACCCACCCTGACTACAGTGACCATTGCATTGCCTACCAATAGCTTAGCCTCTTTCTGAAAAATTTCCCCAAGTTCCTTTTGAATCAACTTAGAATATTTTTGTTGTCTTTTACTTTCCATAATGATAATAGTTGGTACAAATTTAGTGAATTAAATGAGTAACCTTTAATTTCGTGGGGTATGAATGTCACACCTTTTAACATCAACTAGATTTTGCTCCGTTTTTTTAGAATCAATGATCCCTTTCGCATGATTGGAATCCTGCTCATACTTGTCGTTTTGAGTAGTATTTACTATTGGGTATTGAAGGCTCCCATGATACAGCCAGAGCTCATATGGATGCTCGCGGGAGAGCGTCTTGCGAGTGGCTTCCACATGTACAAGGATGTCGTCGATGACACTGGCCCACTGTCAGCTGGGGTCTATTGGATCATCCATCTGGTATTTGGCAAAAACTTGTTTATATATAAATTCATTGCTGGGATTGTGATCCTTTTCCAGGTGGCTTATATCAATTCCCTATTTATCCAATACAAATCATTTGAAGAAAATACCTATATACCTGCTGCAGTGATGATTGTCCTGTTTCATCTTTCTTTCGATTTTTTGACAATCTCGCCAGCCTTGATGGGCAGTACATTTATAGTTTTGGCACTGGGACAGTTATTCTCCCAGACAGTTTTACAAAAAGAGGGGTCTGATTCGGTATTGTTGGTAGGGGTTTTTGGTGGGATTGCCACTTGCTTCCACTTTCCTTTGGTGATCTTTTTGCCCTTTTTGATAGTTGCTGGAATAGCGGTGAGCGGATTTTCTTTCAACCAATTCGTCTTGTCTTTGATTGGTTATTTCCTTCCTATCGTCTTCTGTGGATTGTATTATTTTTGGATGGATGCTTTGCCTGAATTTATATTCGAATATTTCTTCGCAACCCGAATCATCGATATCTATTCTCATGTGGGATTCATGGACGTGGTCGTGTTGTTTGCATTGCCGATCCTATTGGCCCTCTTTGGGTATTTTGTAGGGGCATGGTTCAAATTGATCACGGTCAACCAGCAAAAGCAGAGGCAATTGATTGTGATATTTTTGGTTTTTGCCATTTCCTCTATTTTTCTTACCAATAGAAGTACTCCCTATCAGTGGATAATTTTGATTCCTGCGTTGACTTATTTTATTAGCCAAATCTTCATCTACCTGACTCATGCCAAAGCGCTCAATGTCTTAGCTGTTGTTTTCTTTATTGGTGTGCCGTTGGTTGGGTACTCTTGGTTGGCTTATCAGAAAAATTCGGGAAATCTTCGCTCCTATGAAGTCAAGTACCAGGAAAAGCACAAGATAACGGCAGGAAAAAGAATCCTTGTGCTTGGAGACGATATCGCCTATTACAAAGAAGCCAGTTTAGCTACCTCTTATCTCAACAGCAAATTGTCCAACAGGATCCTGAAGGATTTCGATGATTTTGCCGATATGGCCAGTGTATACCAAGAGTTTTTGACAGAAAGGCCCGAGGTTATCATTGATCAGGAAAGTGCCTTTGAAAACCTCATTAAGAGGATTCCCTTGTTGGAAAATTTATATCAAAAAAGTGGGGAAGATGTATATTTACTGAGATAGGGTTTAGGCCTCACGGAAGTTGAATGTCCAGAGCAGACCCTTATTGAAAAATAATATTCTGTTTTTGAATTTATCCACCTTGGAAAAACATGTGTAAATTTTAATAATCTCATTTACAGCATATTATCCACAAATACTATTGTTTTATCAAGTTCATAAGTGATTGGTAGTCAGTGTGATGAAGTGTTACGGAATAGTGTTGTGGATAACTTTTTGTAATTGTGGATAAAAAACACTTGCTTTTTTACTTGTTGACATACGTCGTTTTTTAAAGGTTTTTGATGAGTGGTCAAACAAATTTGGCATTGATTCGTAGTTCTTTTACGGCTAAAATATTGTATTCCGAATAGAAGAAAATTTGGCTGTTCATTTATAACTTAGAACAACATTCAGGTACTGCTTGATTGTTTCTATATAACAAGCACAACAATAAAAATGAAAGGCTACCTACATGCATATGTTTTCCCTATTCTCCTAGGTTGTTTTCTTGCTTCCGCACCGAGTACAGAATCCAATCTTGAGGATTTCAGGATTATTACATTTGAGGAATTTGAAGGCATGATGACAGAACCATCAGAAAAAATCAGGGTCTTTAATTTTTGGGCAACTTGGTGTGCTCCTTGCGTAAAGGAGATGCCCTATTTTGAAAGTGTGGCTGCCGACAATGGAGATTTGGAGTTGGTGTTCATATCAATGGATGACAGTCGAAATCCTGAAAGGGTCACGAGCTTTATGGGAAAAAGAGGAATCCAAAACCCAGTATACTTATTGAATGATGTGGATTATGACAAATGGATCAATAAAGTAAGTCCCAAGTGGTCTGGAGCAATCCCTGCAACACTATTTATCAAACCTAATGGAGAGAAAGTGTTCCATGAAGGGGAAGTGTCTGAAGAAGAGCTCCTGTCATTGATATCAAGCCTTTAGATTTAAAATAATATGATTATCTGCTACTTTGCCAGTAAATAAATACCAAGGGCATAATGTTACTGATAATCTTCAACTACGCCAAGGCGCACGAATGTCAACGGTTAACAACATCAACATACTGGATGGATCCTTTGTTGAGGATGGTCTATAGGTCTACTGGCAAGGAAGCGTATATCCACATAAAATAATTTATCACTTATAAACCTTAAATAAAATGAAAAAATTGATCATGATACTATTGGGAGGGATGTTGCTCTACTCACTTCCCAATGCGGTTTTGGCGCAAAATGCAGGTTACCAGATTGGTGATGCTGCCACGGATTTCAAACTCCAAAGCGTAGATGGTGAATGGGTGTCTATATCAGGTATCAGTGGTGCAAAAGGTGCAATAGTTATATTCTCTTGCAATACCTGCCCCTATGTAGTGGCATATGAAGACAGGATGATTGCCCTGCATGAGAAGTTTGCTTCAAAAGGATACCCTGTAATTGCCATCAACTCCAACGATGCGAAATTAAGTCCAGGGGATAGTTTCGATAAAATGAAGGAAAGGTCAAATGACAAAAACTTCCCTTTTCACTATGTTTACGACCAATCACAGGAAATCATAAAAGCATATGGAGGCACAAGGACTCCCCATGTATATCTACTCAACAAGGAAGGTGATGAGCTTATTGTGAAATATATCGGGGCTATTGACAACAACTACCAGAATCCTTCCGCAGTCACAGAAAAGTACGTAGAAAATGCAATGAATGCATTGTTGTCTGGGGAAAAAATAGCTTTGGAGACAACCAAAGCTATAGGATGCACTATAAAATGGACTAAAGCCGATTAAAGTCTGGCATATTTTAAAAGCAGCTTGTTTTCTCAAAATACAAATGTGAAAATTGAACCAACCACAAAAATGGGAAGAAGAAAAAGGCTAAAGAGGTTGATCCTTTAGCCTTTTTCTCTTCCCTTCTTGCTTTTGTAGGGTGGTTGCCCAAATAATATATGGTTAGGCAGTCACAAAATCAACTTTTAAGACAGCCCTTTTTTGGTTTTTTCATAAACTTAGACTGCTTTTGTAGCATCCATCTGGTCTATGATATCACCGTAGTCCAGCTTATCCCAGTTTTGGGTAATCAAAGGGTTTGCCATGACCTTATTCATAATCGATTCCTGCAATTTACCTTGTGCATAGGCTTCCGAGTAAGGAATGTCTGAAAATGTCACCATGGTATATAGTGGGATCCAATCCTTTGGATACAAGGCATGGAGCTTCGCCTCGATCTTTTTTCTGATCAAGAATTTGGGATCAGAGACTGCGTCCCGCATTTCCACAAAATTCTCAAGTGCCAACTGACAGATAGCATCTGTATCAGGTTTTCTGATTTTTTGAAACTTCGCAAAAACCAAATCCCATGCAGTAGTTCCAAATTTATCAATCAAACCATCCAATATAAAGCAATCTTCAAAACCACAGTTCATCCCCTGACCATAAAAAGGAACCATCGCATGTGATGCATCCCCAATCAATAATGCCCGCTCATGTACCCAAGGAAAACATTCGATATTGATCAATGCTGAAGTTGGGTTTTTGAAATACTCTACCGCAAGGTTAGGCATTAGACGAAACGCATCATCAAAATATGTCTTGAAGACACTTTTGACATCTACTTCATCGTTGATTTTGTCAAAACAAACCTTTGTTCCCTCAAATGGTAAAAACAAGGTACATGTAAATGATTTGTCCGGATTGGGCAGTGCTATCAGCATGAATTTCCCCCTCGGCCAAATATGAAGCGCATTGGGATCCATGGCAAACTCGCCCTCAGCTGTTGCGGGGATTGTCAACTCTTTGTATCCATGGGAGATATATTCCTGCTTGTAATTAAACCTTCCTTGCTTTTGCATCGCCATCCTCAAGGAACTGTACGCTCCATCTGCACCGATGATTATATTCGAAAGGACCTGCTTTCTATCTTCCCCTTGTGTAAAATGCAATTCCCCCTTGCTGAGATTGACATGGTCACATCTATGGCCAAAATTCAATTTCACCCCTTCTTTTTCAGCTTCGTCAATCAGTACCCTGTTGAACCTGCCTCTTGAGATTGAGTAGATAGCTTGGTCTTCTTTGCCATAGGGGATAAATGTAGTCTTTCCATGTTCATCATGAACCCTTCTTCCATACATCGGTATGGCCAAAGGCATGATTTTATCCTTTAAACCAATTTTATCCAATGCTTTCCAACCCCTATCACTCAAAGCCATGTTGATCGAACGACCTTCTTCTTTATATTGTGATTGTCTGTTGTCTTGCCTTTTTTCAAATACTGAAACATCAAGGCCTCTTTTTTTCAAATAAATACTCAAAAGAGATCCAATTAATCCAGCACCTAAGATGCTAATATCATTTTTATCCATCACTTCCATTTCAATGCCCTACTTTTATGCAAACTTTAGGAGAGACTGTTTCAGGACTTGGGCAAACCTGAAGACATCTGTAAAACTGTTGTACAAGGGGGTCGGAGCAATCCTGATAACATTCGGATGTCTCCAATCACCTACTATACCATTTTGGTACAGTTCGTCAAACACCGCTTTACCTCCTTTATGAACGAGCAAAGATAACTGACAACCTCTTTCGTTCTTGTTTTTTGGTGTAATTATTTCTATTACACCGCTTTTTCCACTTATATTCTGAATCAAAAACTCCAAATATCCAGTTAAAGTTTCGCTTTTCTTCCTTAAATTCCCAATTCCTGCTTCCAAGAAGATATCCAATGATGCCTGATGGGCTGCCAATGCCAATACATTTGAATTGGCAAGCTGCCAGCCATCAGCCCCAAACATGGGTTTAAAACCCTTTTCCATCTTGAAACGCTCACCTTCATCATGGCCCCACCAACCTGCAAATCGGGGCAAATCTGGTTTTTCGGCATGTTTTTCATGCACAAATACCCCCGAAATATTTCCAGGACCCGAATTCATGTATTTGTAACTGCACCATGTCGCAAAGTCAACTTCCCAATCATGCAGGGATAATTGGGCATTGCCAGCGGCATGTGCCAAATCAAAGCCAACATAAGCACCAACTTGCCGGGCAGCCTTGGCTATAGCTTCCATATCGAAGAGCTGTCCGGTATAATACTGCAGCCCAGCCATCATCACCAAGGCCAATTGATCCCCATGTTCCCGAATAGTTTTCAGGATATCTTCAGTCCTCAAAGTATGTTCTCCTTCTCTGGGTGTCAATTCTACGATTACTTCATCAGGATTCAAGCCATGGAATTTGACTTGGGTTTCCAGCATATACATATCTGAGGGGAATGCACCTGCTTCTGTGATGATCTTGAATTTCTCGGCTGTGGGTTGATAGAATGACACCATCAAAAAATGGAGGTTTGATGTCAGATTGTTCATTGCCACCACTTCATGCTCATGCGCCCCAACGATCTCTGCCAGTGCCGGTTTGGATTTTTTTCGGACATGATACCAAGCATCTTCTCCATAAAAATGCCCATCAACGGCCAGATCAGCCCAATTGTCCAGCTCCTTTTGTATGTATTGCTTGGTAGTTTTGGGCTGTATTCCGAGTGAATTTCCGCAGAAGTATATCGCCGTTTTTCCATCTACTTTGGGGAAAATGAATTTTGAACGAAACTCTTTCAACGGGTCTTTTTCATCCATTTTCCGAGCAAACTCTTCACTGAAATCAAAATTTATTGGATGGGACATTTTCGTTTTATTTAGGGTTAATCCTGTTTTGTTTAGTCAATATATAGGTATGAAATTGCTCAGTTCGCTTTCTTCCTTACTTGGTCATTACCGTTCCACAGCTCTTGCACTTGGTGTGTTCTGGGTTTGACCAAAAGCGTTCCATTATTGGTGGTAATTGATTGACGATATCAGTGACTTCGGCATACTCTTCATAGAGTTTTTCGCCACAGTTTTCGCAATGCCATATAAACCCATCCCGCTCACCTGCTCTTCGATATCTCTCGAAGACCAATCCAATCGTATTCGCAGGTCTCCTCGGACTGTGTGGGGTTTTGGGTGGCAACAAGAAAATTTCTCCTTCTTTGATGTTTATGTCCTTTGGCTTGCCATCTTCCACTATCTTAAGTGTTATATCCCCCTCAATTTGAAAGAAAAACTCCTCACCTTCATTATAATGATAATCCTTCCTGGAATTGGGACCGCCTACTACCATGACTATAAAGTCTTCGTTGTCTTTATAAATCTGTTGGTTTCCAATCGGTGGTTTGAGCAAGTGTCTGTTCTCGTCTATCCATTTGGTGAAATTAATAGGCTTTGAAATAGGCATATCGAAAGTGGTTGAGTGATGAATGTTTGATTTCTTCGTAATAATTAGAGACTTATCTGTTGAGTGAGGCTTTTAGGTCATTGAAGACTTTGAGCCTCTTGACTCAAAAGAAGTCTAAAAGTATAAAAAAACTGTCATTTTTTGAGTTTCTTTGATCTTCAAATCAAATCAACCCCATGAAGACCCCAATAGTCGATACCCATTGTGATTTGCTTTCTTATCTGGCAAGTGTGCCAGGAGCCAGAGCGGACAAAACTGAAGATATTGCTTGTGCCATCCCTTTTTTGAAAGCTGGAAATGTAAAAATGCAGGTATTGGCGATATTCACAGATGTAGTTCCAAGCAGCATGGACTTCGCTGATAAGCAAGTGGCCCACTTTGAGGCTATTCAGAATGCATTTTCCACAGACCTCGAAAGAGCTGATACCGACTTTTTGGGGAATATTGAAGATCAAAATAAAACCGGAATCTTGGCGGCAATAGAGAGCGCATCAGGTTTGGCGAATGAAACTGTACCTATCCAAACTGCTTTTGAGCGATTGGATAAAATTATCTCAAAAACAGGGAGATTGGCTTACATCAGCATGACACACCACAAAGAAAATCGATTTGGTGGTGGAAATTATACTGAAGGCATCGGGCTAAAAGATGATGGTAAAAGATTGCTGGACTATATGTCAGGGAAAAAAATAGCCATAGATCTCTCCCATACATCCGATTTACTTGCAGAGGGTATTCTCAACCATATCGATAATAATAGTTTGAATGTGCCTGTGATCGCCAGCCACTCGAACTTCAGGTCGATTTGGAATCACAAAAGAAACCTGACAGATGAATTTGTCAAAGAAATCATCCTAAGAAAGGGTATTGTCGGAGTGAATTTCCTGAGAGCATTCGTAGATACAGAGGATCCAAACGGAATCTACGAACACATCCTTTATGGATTTGAAAAAGGAGCTGAAAACCAGATCTGCTTTGGTGCAGATTTCTTCTATACAGTTGGATTCCCCGATATTGGAAGGATTCCATTCTACTTTCCCAATGTGGAAAACGCCAGCAAATACCCCGAAGTCTTAGCTACACTATCTGAAAAGTTGGGACATGATCAACTTGAAAAATTAGCTTTCAAGAATGCCCAGGAGTTTTTCCTGAGAACTTGGAAGTGAAAATATCTAATTCTAAAAGTAAAGATTAGACATCAACCAGTATGTGTCGGGTTGGTCACAAAAAAACCGCTATCATTTTATAGCGGTTTAATAATGTCCAAAAGCTGAAATTACTGTGACTATGACTTTTTCACCATCAATAGAATAAACAAGACGATGTTCATGATTTATTCTTCTTGACCACAATCCAGATAGATTATTCTTCAATCTCTCTGGTTTACCGGTACCAGTCTCAGGATGTTCTTCAAGTTCGTCTAACAATTGATCAAGCTTTCTGATGAGCTTTTTATTTCCAGATTTTTTATGCCTCAAGAGATCCTTTTCGGCAATTTTAGTAAAGATGATTTCAAAACTCACAAGCCTAGCATTTTTTTGCGTTTATCTTTGCTCAATTTAACAACCTTCCCAGATTGCGCTTGCTTTACTCCTTCGAGTATATTTTCAATATTTTTTGGGTTATCAAAATACGGGTCTCTACTTGGCGAAGGGTTTTCTTTTGATACAACTTGATCTGTAACTACTTTAAAGTCAATCCGCATAGCTTCAAGCATTGACTTTACTAGATCAAGCTTTGATTTATCCTTAGTTTGAATTACGATCTTTTCCATAATATAAATTTACAAATTTTAAACGATTTTAGTTTCAAAACAATGGTTAGTAATTATTTATATTTAGGTTTGATCTTTTCATTACTTAAAAAAAAAATTACACAAGCACCATGTCTTCCCACCACTTTGTAAAAGAACAACAAGAACCAGCTTTATTGATTTTGAACACAAAAGGCTTTGGCTACGAGAATATAGCTCCGCTTTTGGAATGGTCACCTACCGTATTGGTGACACAGGAGGAGGTTCATACAGTGATTTCTTGGGGAATCAAAATTGATTTGATCATAGCGGGTATGGATTTCCAAAAAGAAAATTACATCCTATTGGAAGAGCAGTATCCAGTAAAATTTTTGGGAGTCAACAACGAGGATTATCTTGAGGAAGGATTACAATATTTGATTGCTACCAAACATGAGGCAGTCAATATCATTGGGTTTGACCATCAACAGGTTTTTGGATTGGAAGCTAAGCTTTCATTTCTTGATTTGGTGGTCTGGGATGCCCCCATGAGGTATTTTCCAGTGAAAAATGGACAGTTCAAAAAATGGTTTGCCGGAGCTAGCTTGCAGCTTCATGCGCCTGAAGGCACATTTATTGAGATTCAGGAAGAGGATGATAGCCAAATCCAGCGCATTACTTATGCTACTTTCGTCGAGGTAGAAGAAGGAACGGCTGTCTTTAAGTCAGACAAACTGTTTTGGATTGGGGAATTTGTGATGGAGGTGTAAGCAATTTAACCTCCCAGTATTTCTATAGCTCATTCACTATCGTTGGAAACTTAAAGCATACGGCAGTTCCTTTATCACTACTTGTTATATTGATTTCGACCCCTAAGTACAAGGCTATTTTGTACATAATTTGTAAGCCAAATCCAGATTTGTCTTTTTCTACCTCTTTCAAAAAAACAATCCCATCCTTCACTTGCTGCAAAAGATTCTCAGAAATCCCCGGGCCTGTATCACGTACATGAACTTCATAATTATCAACTTGGTACGCCCCACTCAACACGATCTCCCCTCCCTCAGGAGTATATTTCAAAGCATTGATCAGTGCATTTTGAATCATCATATTACAAAGAGATTCATTACTGTTTTTAGAAACAAAATCTTCGTTTCTTTCGATTTTCAAAGTTATTTGTTTGTCTTCCGCAAATGCCAACCACTCTTCACCCAGGTTTACAAGGATTTTATTTAAAGGGACAGAATCGGTTCTAAGAAATTGGGTGTTATTCACTTTGGAGATTAACAAAAGTGCATTTACCGTTTTCTTCATTTTTTGTATAGTCATCTGCATATCCAATAATTTTTCCATCTGAAGGTCACTCACCCCATCACTGGAAAATAATGTCTCTACCTTTGTTTGAAGGATGGAAATGGGGGTCTTCAATTCATGGGAGGCATGTGAAATAAAAATACGTTCCTGATTAAAGGATTTTTGGATCCTTCTCATCATTTCTGTTATAGATTGGTCTAGAAGTTTGAATTCATCCGTATTGCTCGCAATTTGCAAATAGGGAAACTGCTGTGGTTCGTTGATTTGAGAGAGTTTGTACTTGATGATTTTTTTGAAGGGAAGTAAAATCCTTTCTGTATAAAGTGAATCCAAAATAGAGGTCAGCACAAGGAATATGATCAGTGCACTTATTAGAATATTGAAAAGGATTGCCTCTATCTCTTTGATTGTCTCTATACTTCTACCGATCTCTAAAATATAATTGTTGTCTCCAAAATTGAAAGTGTGCGAATATACGCGGTAAGTGACCTTCTCTTTTTCAAGAATCCTGTCTTCCACAAAAATTGTATCTACATCCGTACTGAACTCCCAGTGTTCAAGTAAGATATATTCTTCTTTGAGAATATTATATGATCCAAAGCCAACACTTGGATCTTCTTGGGCTATAAAAGTGTCCATCCCATTTTTTGAAATAATCTCCAGTACCTCGTTCTTTTTTTCAAGGAGTTGGCTGTCAGTGTTCCGCAGTGCAAAATATTTCAGCAAGAAGGGTGCGGCAGTCATGAAGACCAAAAGGATTAGCCCTTTGGAAAGAAAGTTATATAAAAGTAATTGCCTGGAAATCCTCATGAAAATTATTTTCTGATTTTGTATCCCAATCCACGGACTGTTTCTAGCCAGTCCACATCTGCGTAAGCCCCCATCTTTTTTCTGATATTTTTGATATGTACATCAATGTAATTGGATTGATGGTCATCATCTAAATGGTCCCCCCACAAATGCTCAGCAAGTTGAAATCTGTTGAGAACTCTATTCTTGTTAATCAGAAGAAAATGGAGAAGTCGAAATTCCTTGCTTGTCATGGGAATCCCTTCTTGACCATGATATACCTCTTTGCTGTTAAGATCTATTTGAAATGACCCAATTTCTAAAACATTGTTGTTCCAGCCTCCTTTTCTCCTTGCTATTGCCTGCATTCTTGCTTTGAGCTCCAAGAGTGAAAATGGTTTGGATAAGTAGTCATCAGCTCCCTGCTGCAAACCTTCAATCTTATCATTCACTTCGGATCTTGCTGTCAAAATGATGATAGACACATCTTTTTGGCAGGTATTGATTTCATTGATCAATTCCAGACCGTCACCATCCGGCAGTCCCAAATCGAGCAATACATAATCATATGGGTTGGTGGCTAATTTTTCTGACCCGTCATCTAAATTAACGGACCAGTCACAGACGTATCCATCATTTTTCAGGAAGTCTATTATCTCGATCCCCAATTGCTTTTCATCCTCGACTAATAAAACTCTCATAACTTTTTGGTTTTTTTGATCGGAATAGCGTATGATGTCTGTAAAGTAAAGATAAACCTTTTCCTGGATTCATCGAAGCTTGGGATGTTCAGGGGATTGATATATCGAGTATGGAATTCTATATCCCAATATCCAATCCCAAAGGCAACCGGTAATACCGCTTCCCAGCTCAAAAGCTGGAATTTCTCCAAATCCTGGTTTTCTTGATCAATCAAATCGTAACCATTTTGGTAAAATCGAGAGGTCCCAGCCATCAAGGTGAATTTCGGTTCAAATGAAAGCGTGACTTTTTTGAATAATTTCTTATCAGATTCAAAATATCTAGAGTGTGAACTGCTTAGGAAATAATCTGTTTGCTCGTTGAAAAGAAACTGGGCTTGGATGTTGCTGTATAGCAAACCCCATTCCCACCCCAAGGTCCCTTGAAGAAACCCAAGGTTTTGAATACCTGTGATATCACTTTTTTCATTGACAAAAAATTGTGAGTAGCTTAGGTTTAAGTCTGTTTTTTCACTCAAGTCTTTATTGTACCCCAAACTCAAAGCATATTGCCAAGGCAATTCAGCTTGCATAAATTTTATGGTAGAAGCATTGAAGTATAATCCAGAATGGAAATAATACATCATATCAGTGGAAAATAGTGGGATATTTTCCCCAAAATCCCTTCCAAGAAAATGGAATGCATTCTGGTATTTGGCATTGATCAAGATAAAGTCATAGACCTCTTTTTCCCCGGAAACATCAGTTGAGTCACTCTCTTGAGAGATTGCAGATTTGATTATTGTAATGGAAAAAGCGAATACTAGGATTAACCTTAATTTCATGTTTTGCAAGATTTAAATAAATACCCTTTAAAGGAAAAGATAAACCAAAAACAGGCGCTTCTAAAAAGGCGCACCTGTTTAATTGGTAGTTGGTTAATTGTTCATTTTAAATTCCGCCTGGTCTACCTCCTGGAGGGGTCACTGGCCTTGCAGGTCTCTCCGGTGTAGTTGGTCTGACCACTGGTGGATTTGGTCTTGCCTGTGGTACTGTGATAGTTGGTCTGGTAGCTTGTGCTGGTAGTGCAGGCCTTACATCCCCACCCGTTCTGGCTTGGTTGGAAATTTCTTTACCCTTTTCAGCATTTGCCTCTCCCAGAGCAGCTCTTTCTTTACCTGCTTCTGAATTGGCGTTTCCCAATTCTGCCCTTTGTCTAAGCAGGGAGCTTTTTCTAGCGGCACTCGATATACTAATTCCTTTTTCTTTACCACCTTCAATGGTGGTCGCCATTTGACTTATTTCGGCTCCTTTTTCAGCCTTTTCAGGAAGCTCTGTACTTGTTGGTTTTGTTTTTTCCGGTTCTGTTGATTGGGCATAGCTAAAGCTTGCACATACAGAAAGCAGAAGTAAAATCGCTAAATTTTTCATGGTAGTATCGTTTGATTATGCTTCAAAGTAAAAGCACGAAAATGAAGCTAAAATGAAGAAAACTCTTTTCTAAAAATATTTTTTCAAAAAATAACATAACGGAACCGCCTTGCAGCTTCATGCGCCTGAAGGTACATTTATTGAGATTCAGGAAGAGGATGATAGCCAAATCCAGCGCATTACTTATGCTACTTTCATCGAGGTAGAAGAAGGAACGGCTGTCTTTAAGTCAGACAAACTGTTTTGGATTGGGGAATTTGTGATGGAGGTGTAAGCAAAAAAGTATAGTGTATAAAGTTCAAAAATCGGCTGATTTAAGCTACAGATGAATTTCAATAAATTATCTTCTCGATGATGGTGAATCAAACCCTTGACCCATAATCCACTGATCACCATTTGACTAATAACTATACTTCAAATATGGATGTCTTTTTAACTGAATAAATCATGAAGCTATTCAACCCCACACAGCCTTCACCATCCTATCCTTGCCATTTAGATCTTTCAATACTTTTACATCTGAAAAGTCAAGATCTACAAGAAGGTTTTGGGTTGCTTTTCCCAAAGCTTCATTGATTTCAAAATAGATTTTCCCGCCAGTTTTTAGATGTGATTTGGCTTTGTGTGCGATGACTTTATAAAAAACCAAAGGATCCTCATCTGAAACAAACAAGGCTAGGTGTGGCTCAAACTGCAATACATTTTCATGCATCAAGCTTTTCTCTGATTCGCAAACATAAGGAGGGTTGCTGACAATGATGTCCAACTCCTTTATAGGTATTTCTTCACGTAAAACATCTGTCTGAAAAAACGCAACTCTTGCTTCATGCTGTTCTGCATTTTCTTCTGCCACAGCCAAAGCTTCTTTACTTACATCCAATGCGTACACTTTGGAAGAGGGGATCTCAAGTGCCAAGCTGATAGGAATACAGCCCGAACCAGTCCCAATATCCAAAATGCGGAGATTCAACCGCTTGTTTTCTTTGATTATCAAATGAACAAGCTCTTCGGTTTCATTTCTGGGGATCAAAACAGAAGCATCAACCTTGAATTCCCTTCCATAAAATGGCGCTGTACCCAGAATATACTGAATCGGTTTTTTCTCCAAAAGCTGGAACAAAGCCTTTTCCAATTCTTCCGGTGCACTTTCGATGAATTCATCTCTGAGAATTTCCGATCTACCTTTGTTCAAAAAAGCTTCAAAAAGCCAAAAAACCAAACTTTCTGCTTCTTGCTTATCATAAATAGCCTGAAGTTTTTCTGAGTATTGGCTGAAGAGGGATCTTAGATTCATTGAATTTTAAAATTTGGACAAAGTTAATGTTTCCTATTGATCAATCTATCAAAAATAACCGTACCGATTCCATAACAAAATACATCCCAAATATCGGCTGTATAGATAGCTGACCACCTGGGGAGCAATATTTCAAAGAGGAATGAAAAATAAAGCCAACCTACGACCAACTGAACTTTGGTGAAACAAAATTGATTTCCCGACGGATGAATCCACCTGAATACCTGCAAAGTCAATCCCAATACCACGGGCATCGCCAATAGGTCATCCAAATACGCATGGACATAAGGAATAAAAATCCCAAATACCTTTTCTACTGCCTGATTGATCCAAAAAAGCAGGCAAGCTATGATGAAATAAATATTCTTGAATACGGACATCAGCCTGGAAGAGCAGCAATCACCCAAGCCAAGAAGGTCAAGATTGCCATATAGATGGTGTAGAAGAAATTCCCGACTTTTTTCATGCCTTTGACGAACTCAGTGTCCGTTTCTTTGATGTAAAAAATCCATTGCTCTTCATTGGCTTTTGTGTCCCGATCCCTTTGTTCTTTGTATTCTAAATCTCGACCACCCAAAGGCTTTCCACAATGTTCACACAAATCGTTGATATCTGTCGTCCATTTGGACCAATTCCCACAGTGGGGACATTTTTTCTCTCCCATAGCTCAAACTTAATCATCTTTACATTCATTTCCTCTACCTTCCAAGAATCCGCAATGATGATACCGAGAATTTATTTTCAGTATTATATTTTGAATTTTTCTCTTTTCCCCAATTCCACGCTTTTCTTCCTATCTTTGCCCTTTCAAATATACAATCATGAAGCTTCACACCAGTACAGTCCACGGGGTCATCACGGCCATTGAGGACATTTTCAAGAATAACAGATATGCAGATAAAGTCATTGAAAAAACTTTACGCTCTAATCCCAAGTGGGGGGCTAGAGACAGGGGATTCATAGCAGAATCGGTGTATGATATGGTTCGCTGGTGGAAATTGATCAACAAAATCAGCCCATCTGATAATACATTCCATTTGTTTGGGACATATTGGCTTCTTCAAGGAAACGAACTGCCTGACTGGAAAGAGTTCAAAGGAATCGATTCCAAGATGGTGGAACATAGATTCAACAAAATCCAAGACAGAGCAACGCTTCAGTCGATTCCAGAATGGTTGGATGAAATGGGCGAGAGCCTTTTGGGAGAAATGTGGGATTCAGAGATCGAAACGCTCAACACACAGGCGGATGTAGTACTCCGAGTAAATACCCTAAAAACTTCCCGTGAAGATCTCATGAACAGATTGGCTGAAGAGGGAGTCGAAACTTATGCTCCAAAAGGATATAAAGATGCTTTGGTGTTAGGGAAAAGACAGAATATTTTCAAAAACCCAGCTTTTAAAGCAGGGATGTTTGAAGTACAAGACGCTTCTTCACAGCTTGTAGCGCAGGCATTGGATGTGGTTCCGGGAATGCGGGTGATCGATGCTTGTGCAGGTGCTGGTGGAAAATCTCTCCATCTAGCGGCATTGATGGAAAATAAGGGCAGGATCCTTTCTATGGATATTGAGGGTTGGAAACTACAAAATGCCAAACTAAGGGCGAGAAGAGCTGGGGTAAGCATCATCGAACCAAGAGTAATCGAAGGAAACAAAACCATCAAAAGGTTGAAAGAGTCTGCTGACAGACTTTTGTTGGATGTGCCGTGTACAGGTTTGGGGGTATTGAGAAGAAATCCGGATACCAAATGGAAAATCTCCCCAGAATCAGTCGCAAAAGTCCAAGAAATCCAGCAAGAGATCATCCAAAACTACTCTGCGATGTTGAAACCAGGGGGAATCATGGTCTATGCCACTTGCAGTATTCTGCCAAGTGAAAATCAGGATCAGATTGCCAAATTCTTGGCTTCCGAAAAGGGCAAGGCTTTCGAACTTTTGGAAGACCAAAAAGTATTGGCCCAAGAGAGTGGCTTTGATGGGTTTTACATTGCCAAGCTTAAAAAGAAGGAATAAAAGCCTTTTTGTTGTGATTTCCAAAATCCTTGATATGTTCGTGCGATCAAATAATTGTTTGATAAAAACCTTTCAGGTTTCGCTCAATAATTTTAACTGGCAGCCAACAATCAACAAAACCTGAAAGGTTTTCGGATTTTAGGGTATAAAAAATCCGCCATTCTATCAGAATCTTATAGATTTGTATTTTCAAAAAATCTGGAGCAGATGCAACAAGAGAAATTAGATGCCATAAAGTCTGAAATAGCAGCGGCTGATGCTACAAATGCAGAACAGCTTGAAGCTTACAGAATGAGATATATCAGTAAAAAAAGTGTCGTTGGGGAGCTTTTTGCTGAAATGAGAAATGTTCCCAACGAAGAAAAGAAAGCCTACGGCCAGTTGATCAATGAAGTGAAGGTTCTTGCTGAAGAGAAATTCCAAGAATTGATTGACAAGGTAAACAACAGCCAAAAGCAGTCAAAATCCCAGGATATTGACTTGACATTGCCTCCTACCAACAATGCTGTAGGCGGAATCCATCCGTTGACTGCTACACGTCAGCGGATCATTGAGATTTTTGAGCGGATTGGGTTCAACCTTTCTGAAGGTCCTGAGATCGAAGATGATTGGCATAACTTCACGGCATTGAATTTTCCGGAAAACCATCCGGCAAGGGAAATGCAGGATACATTCTTCATCGAAAAAAATCCTGATATCGCTTTGCGGACCCATACCTCTTCAGTGCAAGTAAGGGTGATGGAAAACCAAAAGCCACCGATCAGAACACTTTCTCCAGGAAGAGTGTATAGGAATGAAGCGATTTCGGCTCGGGCACATTGTATTTTCCATCAAGTGGAAGGTCTTTATGTTGATGAAAATGTGGGTTTTGCAGATTTGAAAAACACGCTCTACCACTTTGCCAAGGAGATGTTTGGAAAAGAAACCAAAGTGAGGTTTAGGCCTTCTTATTTCCCTTTTACAGAGCCAAGTGCCGAGATTGATATTTCTTGCCAACTATGTGGTGGATCAGGATGCAATGTCTGCAAAGGAACTGGCTGGGTAGAAATCGGCGGATCAGGAATGGTCGATCCAAACGTATTGGAAAACTGTGGGATAGATTCCAAAAAGTACACAGGTTTTGCCTTCGGAATGGGAATAGAACGTATAGCAATGCTAAAATACCAAATCAAAGACCTCAGGTTATTCACAGAAAATGACGTCAGGTTTTTGAAGCAGTTTAGGTCGATGCTATAGATAAAAATGACTATCCGCTTTCTTGCACGTAGCCAAACAAAATATTGTTGGGTGAGCAATTTGAGTTTCTGTTGACTACGCCGCGGCGCACAAGTGTGAACTGTTGTTTGTTGACGAGTATCCACATCGAATAAAGTCATTTTTATCACAACGTGCAACATTGCGGATACTCATATAGATAAATGTCTTTTTTAGAATCAAAAAAGGTTTGACATTCAAGTTTTCTTTGAAAATTTGAATGTCAAACCTTTCTTCTTTTTCCCTTTATCTTCTCCAAGAGTCCAAAATCTATGGATTTGTATTCATTCCATTTATAAATGTCTCCACAAAACCCCTGATACGTTTCAAAATCCTGTCGCCTAATTTTTTACGCTGGAGCAGACTTGGCTTTTCTCCTTCTATAAGTTCCAACACTTCATCTCGGAGAGGTTCTCTTTCCGCAAACAGATAGTCTTCGATAAGTTTTTCAGTCTTCTCGGTCGATAGGTTTTCCTCTTGAATGATTTTGGTAAATTCCTTTTGTTGCTCTTCGCTCCAAAATTGATCAAATGCTGGAGAAATGTCATCAGGATCACTGATAACCCCAAGATTTTCTGAAATGAATTTCTCTATCAATTCCCGTTTGCTCCTAAGGGTAGCTTCGGTATTGAGCAAGTTGAAGATTTCATTTTCAATATTCCCCTTATCTTTCGTGCTTTGTTTAGATTTGAATTTAATCAACAGCTGGATAATATAGGTAACATTGATGGTATCCCGTCGTATCAATTCCAATTCAAAATCTATATCGTTCAGAATAGATGTTTTTTCCGGTGAATTATCGGGGTTGATTTCATCTTTCAGATCTAAGTATTTACTCGTGTAATCTGCAAAAAGCTGTTCCTCTATTTGCAAATCTTCCCAAGTAAACTCGGTATAATGACTCATCTTTTTGTGCAAGCGCATCAGTGCACGAAAAGCCAAGATAAACTGTAGTTTATCTTCTTCCGAATATAAGCCATCTACAGCATCGACCGTTGGGACGATTCCCAGTAACTTTTGGGTCGCTTCGTTGAATTTTTCAACATAGGTTTCATAAGGCTCAACGATAATTTCATCAATGGCTTCCTTGTTGCTGAACAAAGCGATTGCCTCATCTGTTTTGTCTTTCAGGTTTCGAAAACACACGATGTTCCCCTGCGTTTTATTCTTATCCAAAATACGGTTGGTACGGCTAAAAGCTTGTATCAATCCGTGATATTGTAGGTTCTTGTCAACGTATAATGTATTTAGGTTTTTACTGTCATACCCAGTTAGAAACATATTGGCAACCAAAAGAATATCCGTTTCGTGTTTAGGATGTTTTGATTTTTTGGCCACAGCATTGTAGTATTTGTAAAAGCCTTCATTGTCTTGGATATTCTGAGCTTCACCAAACATTTCGTTGAAATCTTGTACATAAATTTCCAACAGTTCCCTACGATGCGGTGTATATCCGTATTCCGCTTGAGGCTCAGCCGCTATATTGAGTTGAGAAATAACTTGTTCTTCCATCTCATCCTCGTTTTGGGCAAAACTGAAAATGGTAGCTATTTTCAGGTTATGTTCACCCTTTAATCTCTTACGTTTGAAAATTTCATAGTACTGGATCACAGCATCAATGTTATGTACACACATCATTGCACAGAATTTTCTGTTTTGTGTCTTTTGATCGTGGTATTGAATGATGTAATCTACAATGGCTTCTTTGCGCTCAGGAGCTTCAAACACTTCAGATTCGTTGATTTGCTCAACTTTCAAATCAATGATATTTTCTTTTTTCTTAAACGTTTGTATGTATTCAACAGAGAATTTCAATACGTTTTCATCACGTATCGCATCGGTTATCACGTATTTATGCAGACATTTTCCGAAAAGGCTTGCCGTCGTATTCATTCCGTCGGAATTCTTTTCCAAAATCGGTGTACCCGTAAAACCAAACAATTGAATATTGGTAAAATAAGCAACAATGTTTTTATGCGTATCGCCAAACTGAGAGCGGTGACATTCATCGAAAATAAAGACCATCCTCTCATCCTGAATGGACTTCATTTTCAATAAATTCCTACCCGAAATAGCATTGTTTAGTTTTTGGATAGTCGTAACAATAATCCGGACATTTGGGTCATTGAATTTCCGAATAAGGTCATCCGTGTTGGTAGCGGAGCTTACTGAGCCTTTGCTGAATTTATCATATTCCTGATTGGTCTGATAATCCAAATCCTTTCTGTCCACCACAAAAACCACTTTTTTGATAGCTGGAATTTTGGATAAAATCTGGCTTGCCTTGAAGCTTGTCAAGGTTTTTCCACTTCCTGTGGTATGCCAGATATAACCGTTTTTTTCTACATTATACCCGTTCAAAATTTCATTTTCAGTCACCTTTTTGATAATGCTCTCTACGGCATAATACTGATACGGACGAAGTACCATCAGGCATTTATCTGTTTCGTTTAGCACAATGTATTTGCATATCATTTTGCTGACGTGGCAGGGTTCTAAAAACGTGTCTGTAAAACCATTCAGGATGTTGTTCATTGGATTGTTTTGCTCATCGGTCCAGTGAAAAGTTTGGAGATATTGCTGTTTGTTTGTGCCGAAGTTGCTAAAATATTTGGTGTTTACACCATTGCTGATAATGAACAATTGAACAAAATGAAACAATCCTTTGCCTGCTCCGAAACTATGTTTTTGATAACGATTGATTTGGTTAAAAGCTTCCTTCATTTCCAAACCCCTTCGCTTCAACTCTATTTGAACCAATGGTAAACCATTGATGAGCAAGGTTACATCATAACGGTTTAGATATTTTCCTTCTTGCGAGATCTGATTGGTTACCTGATATTCATTCTGACACCAATGCTCTACATTCAGCAATTCAAAATACAGATTGTCTCCATTGTCCCTGATGATATGGTGCTTTTTTTCACGGAGAATTTTAGCTTTTTCAAATACCGAACCTTTGTTGAGAATATTCAATACTTTTTCAAATTCACTATCGCTAAATTTGATATGGTTGTGCTTTTCCAATTGGCTTTTCAGGTTGACCAATAAGGCTTTTTCATCAGCAATGGTGATAGATTTATACCCCAATTTTTGTAACTGGATCAGGAGTTGTTCTTCTAAAATCTGCTCGGATTGTTTACTCATATTTACAGGTCGCTCCTACGGAGCTTGATTGATGGTTAATGATATTTTCTACAAACGGTTCTGCTCCTACGGAGCTGTTTCAGCTATTCATTTTTTACCAACGGTTTTGCTCTTATCAAGCTGTTTCGGTTATTGTTTTTCCACAAACAGTTTCGCTCCTACAGAACTGCTTTGGTTTTTATACTTTCACAAACGGTTTCTCTCCAATGGATTTGATTTCGTTTAATTGCTCCGTAGGAGCATACTGTTTGTAGAACCAAGTGGACAGTAAATTACAAAGCTCCATAGGGGCGACCCGTTTTGGTTATCATTTTTTCTCTACAAACGGTTTTACGGATTTTATTTCGTTTGATTGCTCCATAGGAGCATACTGTTTGTAGCACCAAGTGGACAGCAAATTACAAAGCTCCATAGGAGCGACCCGTTTTATTCAATCCATTCAAACAAATATTTTTCATCATATTCAATCTCGAATTTAACTAGAAAATCAATGTATTCTTCTTTGAATGTTCTGGTTTTATGATGTTCTTCTTGGTTTAAAATATATTTTACAACATTATCAATCTGGCTTTTAGAATATGAAAAAGCCCCATAGCCTTCCTGCCAATTGAATTTGCCCACTACCCAATTGTTGTCATTAATATGTTTTGATGAACCTGATTTGATATCTCTCACCAAATCGGAAATGGAAATGTTTGGTTTGAGCCCCACCAAAAGATGAACGTGGTCTGGCATTGCAAATATAGAAAGCATTTTATGACCTCTATTTTGAACAATTCCCGTAATGTATTTGTGTAATTCTTCTCTTTTATTTTTTGAAATCAAATATTGCCTGCCTTTTACGGCAAATACTATTTGGATGTAAATTTGTGTATAGGTGTTAGGCATATTTACAGGTCGCTCCTACGGAGCTTGATTGATGGTTAATGATGTTTTCTACAAACGGTTCTGCTCCTACGGAGCTGTTTTGGCTTTTCTTTTTTCTACAAACGGTTTTGCTCTTATCGAGCTGTTTTGGTTATTATTTTTCCACAAACAGTTTCGCTCCTACAGGACTGCTTTGATTATTATACTTTCACATACGGTTTCTTTCTAATGGATTTGATTTTGTTTAATTGCTCCGTAGGAGCGATCAGTTTTTCTCTTCAAACATTTTCATGTGGAGCCGATTTCGTTTGATTACTCCATAGGAGCATGCTGTTTGTAGCACTTAAGGCACAGCAATTACAAAGCTCCATAGGAGCGACCCGTTTTGGTTATCATTTTTTCTCTACGAACGGTTTTATGGATTTTATTTCGTTTAATGGCTCCGTAGGAGCATACTGTTTGTAGCACAAAGTGCACAATAATCACAAAGCTCCATAGGAGCGACCCGTTTTGGTTATTGCTAATCAAAAACAATTTTGGATTGATGTAGCATGTATTACCAAATATAACAAAAAAAGGCTCTGCTATCATTATAGCAAAGCCTCGATTATCACAACTATCTCAATGCTTTGAACATCTGCTCAATGGCTTTCTTTTTCTGTTCCATATTGGGATGGACATAGAGATTTAAGGTGGTGCTGATATTGGAATGACCCAAGAGTACACTCACTGTTTTGTAATCACAATTACTCTCAATACAGCGGGTTGCAAAACTGTGCCGGAGTCCGTGGAATTTAAGCTCTGGCATATTCAATTCTTTCATCAGGTTTTTGTAATAGCTGCGATATGTTCTGGGCTCTGTAGGTTTGGCATCGTTGGTCAATACAAAAAATGACGGGTTCACAATTTTTTTAAAAGGCTTGAGGATTCTCAGCAGATCTTTGCTAATGGGGATTTCACGGATGGAATTTTTGGTTTTGGGCGTGTCCAAGATAAGTTCCGTTTTTCTTTCCCCATCTTCTATGACATAGATACGTTGGATGGTCCTATTCACGTTAATAATCCCGGTATCTGTATCAACATCCTCCCAAGTCAGGGCACAAATTTCCCCGATGCGCATTCCCGAAGAAAGGCAGATGTAAACCCCCAAGTTGCGAAAGGTAAAATGTTCCTGAATGTAGTTCATTATTTTTTTCTGGTCGGTTCGGCTAAGCACTTCGATGTTGTGTTTTTCCCGCTCAGTGGGATACTGGATGTCAAAAGGTGTGTAATCCAGCCATTTGTTTTTCGCTCCAAATTTGAGAATCATTTTCAGGACAATCAGGATGTCTTTGATGGTTTTATGGCTAAGCCCCTGTTTCAGTTTTTGGAATACAAATACTTGCACTTCTGCTTCTTCAATGTTGTATTTGTCTCCAAATACGGGTAATATGTGGTTTTCTATTAATAGCACATAAGCCGAAAAGCTTGATTTTTTTACGTACTGTTTTTTGTCTACTTTCCACACTTTTACGATTTCTGAAATTGGTTTTTGCTTGTTCATCCAAATTTGGTTTTAAGATTAATTATTAAATCATTTATTGTTTGATTGTTAAAAAAACAGATTGCTCCGGTGGAGCTAAACACATATCCGCACATAAATCTGCTACAAACGGTTTGCTTCGATGGAGCTTAAGAGAAATTCCACCGAGATGAGGTGTTTGTAGAAAATCAAGTTCAATATCAAAGCTCCAAAGGAGTGATCTCTTTGTTAATATCTCTGTTGGTATCTTTTATCGGACAACTCAAAGAAAAGCAATTAGAAATTAAGGATTTTGAATCTTCTGCATTTAGGATTTAAAATCCTTAATCACAAAAGTTCAAAATACAGGAAATCCAAACATCCCACAGCTGAGATTCCCGGGGTTTGAGGGGGAGTGGGAGGTGAAAAGACTGGGTGATTTAATGGAATTTAAGAATGGTATAAATGCTACAAAAGACCAATATGGGAGTGGATACAAATTTATAAATGTATTGGACATTCTAAATAATGAGTTCATAACACACAATAAAATTATTGGAAGTGTAAATGTCAATAAAGACATCTTTGACAAATTTCCGGTAAACTACGGAGACATCTTATTTCAAAGAAGTTCAGAGACAAGAGAAGAAGTAGGATCTACAAGTGTTTATTTGGATAGAGACAAAACTGCAACATTTGGAGGATTTGTAATTAGAGGAAAAAAAGTGGGAGAATATGAACCTGTTTTTTTGAATAAGTCTTTAAAAACTGATTTAGTAAGAAATCAAATAACATCAAGATCGGGAGGAAGTACAAGATATAATGTTGGTCAAGAAATATTA
>NZ_JBHUHR010000015.1:21881-264514 GCF_042682445.1 Belliella marina | reverse complement strand
CAAAATAATTGAGGGTGTCAATGCATTTAAAGTTAGCGTTGCTAGGGAGATATTTTCTCAACAATTGAGGTTTAAGGGTGATAATGGGAATGAATTTCCCGAGTGGGAAATCTTGATGCTTGGAGATATTGGACAAATAATTACTGGCAAAACACCAAGTACAAAGGATTTAGGATTGTGGAATGGAGATATACAGTTTGTTACTCCTACAGATATATCTGAAAGCAAATACCAAAACTCCACTGAACGAACAATTAAAAGAACTGAAAAACTAAAAATCCTCCCACCAAAAAGCATAATGTTTACTTGTATTGCATCAATTGGGAAAATGAGCTTATCTGTAAACCCTTGTGTTACAAATCAACAAATAAATTCCATTATCCCTTATTCAAACTTTAATAATGAATTTGTATTCTATGCTGTAGAAAATATTTCTGAATTTATAAAATCCATACAGAGTTCATCTACAATGCCAATTATTAATAAGTCAGAATTTTCAAAATTCAAAATTTCAGTACCTTCTCAAGAAGAACAAACCAAAATCGCCAATTTCCTTTCATCTATTGACACAAAAATTGATGTAGAAACTAAGCTTTTACAAAAATTAGAAGAACAGAAAAAGTTTTTATTGCAAAATCTATTTGTATGATAATATGCTAATACAAAAAGCCATACAGGAATGATGGCTCTATTTTGCTTTGTTTAAAAAGCATTATTGCATGTTTTTTGCTTTCTACAGAAAGCATTTTATAAAAAACCGTTTGTAAACAAAATCGCCCCATAAAAATTCGTTTTTTGTATTAATGGGGCGTTAATTTACAGGTCGCTCCGATGGAGCTAAAAACAAAACATTCATTTCTGCTGCTACAAACAGTTTGCTCCGATGGAGCTTGATAAAGTCCAATAGGGACGAACTGTTTGTAAAAAATAAATCCATAACCAAAGCCCATCGGAGCGACCTGTTGTTTTTTTATCGGTGGATAATGATTAACAAAACATATTTTGCAGCAAATATTTCTTCTGATTTTCAAGTTGTTCTAAAATTGCTTTTTCTGTTTGGATTTTTTGGTCAATTGAAGTTAGGAATGATGCTATTCGTTTTTGTTCATTAAGAGGTGGGATATTTATTTCAATATTAAAAAAATCTGCGACCCCAACATTTAAAAGACCGTGATTTCGGGCACCTTCTTGCGCTATCTTTTCAATTTCTACATTTTGGATTCCTGATTCAAAATATTGCTCTATAAAATCATTACTCACTATTTCAGTGAAACGAAAACAGATATATAACGTTGAAACAATTCCTTTCTCATATCTTTTCAGTCTTTTTATAGCTCCCATTGGATAACCATTCGAATAACTTTTATTGTAAGCAAAATCATTTAATGTTAAAAGGTAATATCCCGAAACGTCTTTTGCGGAAACAGATTTATTGAAAAATTCAAGTTGGCTTATCAATCCCAACTGTGCAGATATGGTTAATACATTTTGGTTATTATCTGAATTTTTCTGTGTAATTCTTTCTGAAATATCTTTCAAATTATATGTTTCCCATTCTGAAAAAGGACTTCCATTTTCATTTTTAAATCTCATTTTATGTTTAAATACCTGATTTCTGAGATCTCGGATTAAGGATTCCAATCGATCAATTATTTTGTTTGAGTATGGATACGCTCTTCCAACAACCTCAGTAAAGCAGTTATTCTTTCTTGTTCTTGTATAGAAGGGAATGATAATTCAATTTTTGAAATCCGTCCGACATTGATACTTAAAACTTTTGATCCTTGAGATTCTTTTTGGATTTGAGTTCTAACTTGATTGGATTTGAATAAGTAGCCATTAAAGCCTAAATGGAAAATATTTTCTTTTGGTCTCGCTAATAAAGTATGTAATCCTGACAGTAGCTTTTCATCATTTAGATTTACAACTTCGATACTTTTACCTACATCATTCAAATCTTCAGAAGCATCAGCAAGAATTATATCCCCCTCTTTACAGTAATTATCTTCCGAAATTCTGGCAATATTCATTTCTTCATTAATGAAAGGAACGATTTCATTTGTAATATCAAAAAGGGTTTGAAATTTAGTATGAATGTCACCATAATGAATATTTTTAACAGCACCAATTTCGTAATTTAAGTTATCACGAGAAAACGAATTTGTTACTTTGAACCCCATTAAATCACCCAGTCTTTTCACCTCCCACTCCCCCTCAAACCCCGGAAATCTCAGCTGTGGGATGTTTGGATTTCCTGTATCTTTGAACGTTGCCTACTTTTAATTTTTTATTCGCCATCTCGATAATTCAATTTTCGTTAGTAAAAACATTAAGGATATGAAAAATTAAAAAAAAAGGCCCAATTCCTTAAAATACACATCAATCTCTTTGTCCAATTCAGCACGTTTGGCTTCCAAGGTTTTTATTTCTGCCATCACGACTTGGATATCGATTGCTTCTTCTTCCTCAAAAGTGTCCACATAGCGTGGAATGTTCAGGTTATAGTCATTTTCTGCGACTTCCTGCAATGTCGCCAAATGACTGTATTTTTCAATTGCTGTTCTTTTGCGATAGGTTTCCACAATCTTATCGATGTGTTCCTCTCTCAGCATGTTTTGGTTTTTCACCTTTTCAAATTCCTTGCTGGCATCTATAAATAAAATATGATCTGGATCTTCCTTACATTTTTTGAAAACCAAAATACAAGTCGGGATGCTGGTACCGTAGAAAATATTTGCTGGCAATCCAATTACGGCATCCAAATAATTCTTCTGTTCGATAAGGTATTTACGGATATGTAATTCAGCTGCTCCACGGAACAAAACACCATGCGGCAATACAATCGCCATTGTACCGTTCTCTGCAAGATGATAAATCATGTGCTGTACAAATGCAAAATCTGCTTTGCTTGCCGGAGCCAGCTTCCCATACTGACTGAAACGATCATCGTTCAAAAACAGAGGGTTGGCACTCCAATTTGCGGAAAACGGCGGGTTGGCCACTATCGCCTCAAATGGCATATCGTTCAGATGCTGAGGGTGTTCCAAAGTATCTTCTTGCTTGATGTTGAACTTTAGATAATGCACCCCGTGCAGAATCATATTCATTCGGGCAAGGTTGTATGTGGTGCGGTTCATTTCCTGACCATAGAAGTTATTGACATCTTTTACCTCTCGGGCAACACGCAAAAGTAACGACCCAGAACCACAAGTGGGATCATACACCGATTTCAACCTGTTTTTGCCAGTAGTAACAATCTTTGCCAGGATTTTAGAAACCTCTTGCGGCGTGTAGAACTCTCCTGCCTTTTTGCCTGCACCACTGGCAAACTGACCGATTAGGTATTCGTAGGCATCGCCCAAAACATCCAGTTCTGTATGCTCAAGCTTGAAGTCAATCTCATCTAGATGCAATAGCACTTTTACTATAAGAGCATTTCGGGCATCTGCAGTTCGGCCAAGATTATTGCTATTAAGATCCATATCAGAAAAAAGGTCTTCAAAGTCTTCTTCACTTTGTGTTCCCATCGTGCTTAACTGTATGTTGGTCAATATCTTTTGCAAATCTTCAAGGATGAAATTGTTGCTTCCACTATTTCCTCGTTTTGCTATCTCGCCAAACAATTCTGAAGGTTTTAGAAAGTAGCCTAATGTTTCCAAAGATTCTTCCCTGATGGCATCAATGTAAGCTTGTCCATCGGGAGTATGCTCTTGGATGTCTCTGAATTGAATATTGTCTTGTTGTAGAATGGCATTGGCGTAAATTTCCATTTTCTCAGCCAAATATTTATAAAAAATAAATCCCAAAATGTAATCCCGGAATTCATCGGCATTCATTTTTCCCCGTAGCGTGTTGGCTATGTTCCAGAGTTGTTGCTCTAATATTTTCTTTTGTTCTTCTGACATTTGAATTTGTACTCAATAATTAGTTATACAATTTACTTACCTACTCTACTTCACCATCCCAAATTTCTCGGCGGCTGCTTTTCTGGAGAAGGCATTGAAATGCCACCATTCTGAACCTATCCCTGAGAAACCTCCATGCTTCATTACTTTTCTCAGGATTTCCCTGTTTGAGATATGCTCTTTGGTGATTTTTCCTTCTTTGAGCATTTGGCCTTCTCTATCAGGATAGGCTGGGTAGCCAAAATAATCATATCCAGTCCCCATGTCCAGTGCCTCCCCTGTTTCTTGATCTGCCAAAGTCAAATCCACAGCTACTCCAAAATTATGCAATCCACCTACTTGTGGATTGGCGACATAGAGCGGCTTGATGCTATCGGGCTTATCCAAATTATCCCAAAGAATCTGCTGAACTGACTGTGGGCGAACGCCATCATAGACCAGAAATGTCAATTCTGGATGCTCCTCCTTTAGTTTTTGGTGGGATTTGAGCAACATTTCTGCTACAATGGGCTGAACATAGCATCGAGTCAAATCTCCATAGACATCTTTTCCAAAGAAATTGTCTGTAGTAGAATACTTCAAATCCACATATATATCTGGGATCACAGTGGCGACATCCACCAAACCAGCATCAATCAATCGCTGCTCCAATTCACCAATGAATTCATCTTCTACAAGGATAATTTCTTCTTCCTGTATTGATTCATCTGATTGCACTGGTTTTTCAAATTCCAAAACATCGCTTTCCGGTGCTTTACTTTCACAGGCAAGAACAAGAAATAGCGCTATTACCAAGTAATCTACATTTCGAATTTTCATGGTTTTTGGTTTTTATTGACGATGGTGGCTGAAGCCTGGGCTGTAGGGAACATGACAATATCTGCCAAAACCACATGCTTTGGCCTACTTACTGCAAAGGCAATAGTCTCAGCGACATCTTCGGGAAGCAATGGTTCAAATCCCTGATAGACCGTGTCTGATTTATTTGCATCACCTTTGAATCTGACCAATGAAAACTCAGTCTTTACCAATCCGGGATGTATTCCAATGACCTTGATTCCAAATGGATTTAGATCTATCCTCATTCCATTGGTAATCGCATCGACAGCATGTTTGGAGCCACAGTATACATTCCCGTTGGGATATACTTCCTTGCCTGCGATCGAACCAATATTGACGATGATTCCTGACTTCCTTTTGATCATGATTGGCATGATTTCGTGCGACACATACAGAAGGCCTTTTACATTGATATCTATCATCGCATCCCAATCCTCAAGTGAGCCTGATTGAATTGGATCCATACCATGTGCATTTCCTGCATTGTTGATCAGGACATCTATATCCCTCCATTGATCTGGTATGCCGGATATGGCTTTTTTTACGGCCTCCTTATCTCTGACATCAAAGCAAAGGGTGAGCAATCCTATGTCATCCGGCAGTTCTGCCTTCAGGATCTCCAATCTATCTTTTCTCCTTCCAGTGGCTATGATATTATATCCCAAATTGCTCAAAGCAATAGCCGTAGCTTTGCCTATCCCAGAAGTAGCTCCTGTGACAAGTGCGATTTTTCTTTCCATGCCCTAAACTAAAAAGAAATAACCAACATTGGAATCTGAATATTGCAAATGGTTTATTTCGCCAGAGGATTTTCGGGAAAACTATCGATGATATTCCCATCAGAATCTATGGATACCAAGCTGAATTGACTTCCTTCCAAAGTCAGAAGTGTAAATGCATTGATAGATTGGGCATTTTTGAGATACCAAGTGCTTGCGACATCGTGGATTTCACGAGGCTCAGTACCCCAAGAGCCGTCACCTACATACACAATCCCTCCTTGGTTTACTTCCCCATCCAATATTGGAAAAGTTCTCTTATACGCATGGTCGTGATTCTCAAAAGCCAACTTGATTCCATTTTTCTCAAAAATAGGAACCCAATTTTCCCGTACCAAAGTCTGTGTATTATCTTCATATTTTCGGACAGAAGGATAGGCAGGTACATGGTAAACCGGAATTCTATGAAGTACATGCTTCCTTTCTGCCAAGGTCTTTTCCAACCATTCTGTCTGCACACCCAGAATGGGATTGGAATGCTCTGTATCCAGGATAATCAAACTCAAATACGTTCCTACGTCCAGCACATTGTATCCCGGTTGTCCCGGAAATGGGAACAAGGCATAAAAATAAGGTGCGATTCTACTCCTAAATGCATCCGTCTGTTCGTACCCATTGTGTTTGGTATGATATCCTCCGACAACTTCATGGTTCCCAACAGCTACGATGCAAGGCAATATCCTATTGTCTGCTGTCACGAGGGTATTTTTGTAGGAATCAAAAAAATCATAAATTCTTTCCACATTGTCTGCCAAGCCATTTTCGTATGCCATATCTCCCCCGATGATGATAAAGTCAGGCTCATAGGAAGCGACTACTTTATTGGTTTTTTCCAGCCATTCTTTTCTATGCATGGAATCACCCCCGATGGCAATTTTCAAAGATCGCTTATCCAAGCTTAATGGGAGGGTATTGAAATAGTAAACTTCTTCAGATCCGGGAAACTTGATTTCATAGGAAGTTTCAGGCCTTAGGTTCTTGATACTTGCCCTGTGGACGAGCCTTTCGGAAAAAGGATAAGGAAGCACATCACTTTCCACTTTAGACCATTCATCTAGTCCTTTTCTCCTGATGTTTATTTCCGAAGAGGCAGTCTCATCAGTATGCCAATCTATCGTAATGGTCGTAGTAGGATCCTCTTGCCATGTCAAGTAAAAAGCATGTGGTTCATTTTGTCCAAGTGCAAGCCCACAACTAAATAGAGCTATTGCAAATACAATTATTTTCAATTTTTTCATAAGTCAACTTCTTTTAAAATACTATTTACCAGAATTTTGTCCATTTTGGAAAAGGCAAACCCTGCCTGTCCGGCAGGCAGGCATTTTTTACCCAGATCTTTTAATGAGGCACCGAGGTGATAAACTTCTTCCCCGTCGGTTATCAAAAATCTGTCATGACTTTGGGTAAAGGTTTTGAGTTCAAAATTACTGTATTGTTCATTGGCTTTTTTTACGTCTAAGGCCAATTGCTTAGAAATTGTTTTGGTCAATAAAAGAACATTTACCGCTTTTGTTTTCTTGGCTAAATGGGTCAAGGTTGTTTCGTCTATATAGTTATCAATCAACACAATATTTTTCTTGGCAGAGCGGATGATTTTGGAAGCCAATTCATAAGCATCAAATACTTGTCCGTCAAAGAAAATGCCTTGGGATGGAATGATGTCTTTTCTTTCAAGGGCTTTAAATACTTTCTCAAATTTTTGGTCAGTTTCCAATTGTCTGCGTTCGATAACATCCATTCGCTGCATTAGCCCTAAGTTGTCGTTTATAAACTTCCTCATTTGAACAAAAGCACGCATAATCGCAACGTGCATATTGGCTGCTGCTTGACTCTTCAATATGCCAGATAAACCCGAAACACCTTGTTCAGTGAAAGCATATGGCAAATATTTTCGGTGCTTTCCTTGCCTATTTTCTAAGATCGCAAAATGCGATCTTAGATTTGGTTTCGCTTCTTGCGATATCAAGTTGTTCCATTCTTCTTGTGTAAGCTGAAACATAAAATCATCAGGAAAACGCTCAATGTTTCGCTTTACTTGTTCATTCAACCTACCAGTAGAAACTTCATACATCTCTGCCAAGTCACTATCTAACATTACCTGTAGGCCTCGCACATTGTAAATTTTATTTTCAATATGTTGTTGCGATAATATAATGCCTCTATTCATATTTCATGTTTGACAAATCAACTTAGCTTTCAGCCATTCTCTCTCAACCACTCCTTCATCGCCAAGTATACTCCATTGGTCCATCCAAAACCGTCTTGGACTGGATATTCTCCACCTCCCGCTTCCAGGCTAAGGTCTTCGACGTTGTATTTTTCCATCATTTTCCCCGTTCTTTCGAATACGGATTCATTGAGTTTTGTCCACCTTTCAGCCAAGGTTTTTGCCATATCTTCTCTTCCATAGTTCAGCATGGCCTGAAACCCAATCCACTGCAAAGGAGCCCAGCCATTTGGCGCATCCCATTGCTGGCCGGAGTTGATTTCTGTCGTGACGAGTCCCCCGTCCCGGAGAAAATGGTATTCCACATAATCCAACACCCTTTTTGCTTGGCTTGGGGTAGCTGTATTTGCCCACAGTGGATAGAGCATTGCCAATGATGGACGGTCAACTTTTTCCTTGAATTTGATATGATAATCCAAGAAAATCCCGCGGTCTTGTTCCCAGCAATAGCGCTCTATCCCCTCAATCCTATTCTTTCTGAAGTTTTTCATCCTGGCAATAACCTGTTCGTCCTCACCATAGAGTTCCATCGATTCGATGATAATCCTTTCTGTCTCCGAGAGCAACACATTCAGATCGATCGGGATCAGGGCTATGGTTTGGACACTTTTCAAATCCATGGGATCGTAAAGCCATCTGGAGCTAAAATCCCACCCAGACTCACATGCTGCCCGTATATTTCTGAACAGTTTTTCTGGATATCGTCTGGATTGATCAGAAAGTTCTATATCCTCCACATAGGATTCTGCCCTTGGTGTATTTTCATCATCCCAATACCTGTTCAATGCGGTATCGTCATCCATTCTTACCACACGTTTGTAGTATTTGCCGGGTAGGGGGATCTCAGTCTCACCTTCTATCCAGAAAAGATATTCAACCCATATTTCTGTCAGATATTTTTTGATGATATCTTTATCCCCTTTTGCATCTGCCAACAACTCTACCATTTTGGCAAAATATGGTGGTTGGGAACGTGACAGAAAGTAGGTTCTATTGCCATTGGGAATATGGCCGACTGTGCGGATCAAATGGGCGAAATTTTCCACCATGGATTCGATCAGGTCTACCCGTCCGGAAGCCTTGAGTCCCAACATGGTAAAATAACTGTCCCAATAATATATCTCCTGGAATCTACCCCCAGGTACAATGTACGGATTTGGCAATGGGATCAAGCTGGACCCTTCGACTTCTTCATCCGCTTCATTTGTGAGGTATTGCCATTGGATTTTCAGTCTTTCTTCCAAAGAAATCCCCTTTGGCATATCCATGATGATTTCGTCATTTTCCTTTGGGATGATGAAATTCTGCTTGATGAAGGTCAATAGATCAAAGTCCTTTTGCTTCAAAGCACGATAAAAGTCGGTCAAAATGGTATTGGCATCCCGCTTTGGAATGCAATCCACAAAGGTCTTGGAGTCCGCAAAAACACCACTCATCTGTACCACTTCAAAAAGGGCTAAGTATAAATCTTCTGGTTGTTCGTAAAATTTCATCCGGTCTGTTTTCTTACTTGTCTGTGAAGCAAAATCAACACGAAACAAAGTGCTTTAATTGGAAATAAGGAGAAATAGAAAGCATTAGTTCCTCCGTAAATATTAAGAATGTGATCCAATATGTGTATTTTATTTCATATTCTTCAATGCCCCGACAAACACCTATGTCAATATCATGATTTTTTGTGGTTGGATAGATTTTTTCTGTAATTTTTTATCTAAAAAACAGGCACATTGTAAATGGCAATTAAGCTTGGCTGTATATTAGCAGCATGAATAATGATCAGGCATTTTTTAAAGCATTTCAAAAACATTTGCCGGAAGGGGCTGTCAATTATTGCTATGATATTTGGAAAGAAAAGCCCTTTAATTTCTACATTACCAATACGAGAAGTTCGAAGCTGGGCGATTTCAGATATCGAAGTGACAGAAAGACCCAAACCATCACGATCAACCATGACCTTAACCCATTTCAATTTTTGATTACCTACATCCATGAGGTCGCCCATTATCATGCATTTGCGATGTACGGACTCAATATCAAGCCGCATGGGAGGGAATGGAAGCTGACATTTCAAAAGTTGATGATGCCAATGTTGGATCCAAAGATTTTTCCGATCGAGGTTTTGATCCATTTGAAAAGACATATGCGGAATCCAAAAGCAAGCTCTGTTTCAGATTATTTTCTGATGGTAGAGTTGAGGAAATTTGACAAAGAAGCCAAAGAAGAGGGCATACAACTACTACAGCAAATCAAATCCGGTACTGTGTTTGAAATCCGGGGAAGGGTTTTTGAAAAATTGGAAACACGAAGAACCCGGGTTCTGTGCATGGAACTGGATACTGGAAGAAAGTATCTGATCTCCTGCCATGCAGAAGTGAAAGTCAGGTAAACCTCCTATTCCTTGGCTTCCCCTATTTGATTCTCTTCGGCAGAGAAGTCTTTTGGCTGGGGCAGGTCCGAAAGTGAATTGATCCCAAAATACTCCATAAATTTTTCACTTGTACCATACAATATCGGTCTGCCTATGCTTTCAGATTTTCCTTTGATGGTGACCAGTTCTTTTTCCAAAAGTTTTTGGATGGAGTAGTCGCAACTTACACCCCTGATTTGTTCGACTTCCGTTTTTGTGACTGGCTGTTTGTAGGCAATAATGGAAAGTGTTTCCAGTTGGGCGGTAGATAGTCTTTTTTGGGATTGTTGTTTGAGCAAAATTGAAATACTGGCCTGGTAGGCTGGTTTGGTCAAAAATTGATACCCACCAGCCACATGTTCCAAAGAAAAAGAGAAGTCTTCGGATTCATATTTTGACTGCAATTCATTCAAAGCAGTCAAAATATGTTCTTTAGGTACATCTGATTCAAACATTTCCGATAAGCATTTTTGTAAATCTTCCATGCTTATCGGAGTGGGTGCGCAAAACACCAGTGCTTCAATATGTCTGTGTAGGAAATCCAATTTATTTTTTTGCCAATTTAGCTTCTATGGAATGCATTGTATGTGGCACAGCTTTCAACCTGTCTTTCGCAATCAACTTTCCTGTATCCACACATACACCATAGGTGCCATTCTTGATTCTTACCAAGGCATTTTCCAAGTTGATGATGAATTTCTGCTGTCTGGCAGCCAGTTGACTCATGTTTTCTCTTTCAAGAGTATCTGCCCCATCTTCCAAAAGCTTGGATGTAGATGCTGTGAAATCAGTACCACTGTCGTTTTTCTTGCTCAGTGTTTCTTTCAATGAGTTCAACTCCGACTTTGCAACGCCCAATTTTTGTAATATTATTTCTTCAAACTCTTTCAGCTCGTCTGGAGAATATGCAGTTTTTTGGTCTTGACTCATAGTTTTAGTGTTTATGTTGTGGTATACTCTTTTTATACCCCTTGGGTTTAAAAGCCCCTAAAATACACCTAGGTTTTTGAAATCAAAAATAAAAAAACCGCACTAGTGCGGTTTTTAATTTACTGAGATGTTTTGAATCCTTTTTTCCAACAGTTTTTCGTCCATCATCAGACGGTATTTGATCCTTAAATATCGTTGGATTACTTTAATGGTTTTGCCTTTTTCCAGAAAATAGGTCTTGAGGGTATTGGTTACGATGTCTTGGTTCATTTTGGTTTGGGTTTGAGGTTAACTGTCTTAATATAAGAATTATTTTTATAAATGGGTAATAATTATTGGATTTTGGCTCCTACTACCAAAGTTTTTTTGATTTGGATCACATTTCCTTCCAAGTCGAATAAATCTACTGTAAGGATATAGTACCCTGGCCTCACTTTCCTGCTATCGGAGTCTGTACCGTCCCAGGTGTAAAAACCGGTAGTCCCCCAAATTTCGTTTTGGCAGATTTCCCGGACCAATTGCCCATTGACAGCATATATCCTCATGGTTGCAAGTTTTCCCGACTGATCCATTTTATAGGAAATCTGGGTGAAGTTTTGCTCCCCTGCCGCATCCGGCACGAATACTTTGGGCTGTATTTCTATGCCAAAATCATCTATTTCTTCAAATACATTGGAATTTCTATATCCCGGACTTGCATAGCCTACTGAAGCGGAGGCAGATTTCCAATTCTCAGGATTATCCACCGATTCCTTGGGAGACAGTCTTTCCAGTGATACTCCCCGGACTTCTTTCAACAGCCTATGGTGCATTTTTTCAGAATAGGAGAAAATCTCTGAAATTGCCTCGTCAGGATCTAGCCACACCACATTGCCTGATGCTTGGGGGTAGCTGGGAAGTGAGCTTAACTGTATATATTTTGATCTGATTCCTTTGGGATATTCAGAAGCCAATCTTTCGGTATCTGTGGTAAAAACCAAGAATTCATGTGGGGGTATAATCAGGTCTTCACTTGAAACAGATCTTCTGTTTGCAATTTCTCCGGACGAATTTAGGTTTGCCAATTTCCAATCTTTCAGATTGATGAATTTGTCGGATTGGTTATGAATCTCAACAAATTTGGGTCCACCAGTATTGGCATTGAACAGTACTTCATTGATGACAACATCACCAATCTCGGCCAAGGATGGAATTGTGAAACTGCTTTCATTTTCACCATCTCGAATACTGTTTCCGATACAGTCTCTCAACCCAGTCAATTTCACCCGGTATTGTGTGCCTTCTTTGATGTTTTCCTCGAATGTCAAGACCAAAGTCTCTTGCCCAATTCCCATTTCTATAGACTGGATTGTCAAGTTAGGGCTAAATTCCCAAATCAAATTCTCCAAATTGGGACTTAAAATTTTCGAGAAAAACAATTCAACCTGGTTGTCTGAAATAACACTTGAGCTTATCAGGATCGGACTGCTTCGGTCTGGGGTCACATCAAACACAGAATTGACCTTTCCCGGAGTTCCCCTTTCTGTTGCAATGGAAGTTTTCAAATTACCGGTCAAATTACAATCGATAAGTGGATTGACAATTTCCAAACTGTATCCACTAGAAGCAAATGAACTCCCTCCATAACTTGCAGTTGTGTAATTCAAACTGTCTAAGACTCCTCCATCATTATCGTATAGCTTGATTTGATCTGCAGAATTCAGCAAAGTGGGCCAGTTTGTCAAGCCAATCACGTGGCCATATCTGGTAAATTGTTGAATTTGGGTTCTTGGGCATAGGATGATGTACTGCTCCGGCAATATCACTTCAGAAGGAAGTGTTGTGGCTCTCCTCGAATTGGCCAATTGAAAGCCTCCCAATGCTATAGGGTCTGGGCTGGGGTTATATATTTCCACATATTCGACATTTGGCAATGTGTTTCCCGGCCTTGGAGCCGGCATGATTTCATTGATGATGAGGTTTTTGAAAGCTACACCCACGGGAGGCTCAAAGAGGAAATTGAAATCGATTTTTTCTATTACGTTACCTGCCAGATCGGGGATGTTTTCTATTTGTAAAACATATTCTTGGTTATCTTCAAAACCAAAACCCCATTTTAAGATTACAGAATTTCTGTTTCCTTGGATATGGGATTCGATAGGCTCTTGGCCATTGATTTTGTAGTAGCTTAGAATCACTGCAAAAACAGGGTCTATAGGTTCTGAAAAAATCACCAATATTTCTCTATCTCCAATCCCATCCACCCTTACGACCTCTGGGGGAGTAGCATCCCATACAAAATCCCTAAAAGAGCCATGCAACTGTTTGCCGCGGATAGTTTTTCTCGGAGGGATTTCGATCGTATAGGATACACTCTCTTCAAATGACTCTTTGGAAATTAAATCAAAGGAAATCTTATCTGCTGAAACAATGATTTCCGAGAACCCAAATTCTCCATCAACAATGGAAAAATCGTCAACTCCAAATGATGCATAGTCCAGCTCGCTTATGTTTGTGAAGCTGATTTGGTTTTCTCCAATCGCTGCCATCGACTCAATCCCATCCAAATAGTAAAAAGTGCGGCCTTGGGGAAGCCCCAGTTCTTGGGCAATGTTTTGGATCCCTTGGGTTTCGATGTTTATCAGTTGATCCCGTTCAAGTTGTGTTGCCAATTCCAACAATACCGTGTAGCCATCTCCATGGAGACTGATAGATTTCGGGTTCGATCCATTGACCATCAACTTGGATGTCTGGCTTACATCTGACTCCAAATAATTCTGACTGAAACCGAGACGTATTGTATAGGGGTTCTCTATGAGTATTTCACCTATTTGAATTTTTGTGTTATCCACCAGAATTGTGGCCTCTTCAGTCACTGCATTGTTTATGTCTTTTATATTTTCAAATAAAAGCTGAAAAATCCCTTTTGGGATAGGGGTGGGTGTGTGTATGGTTATTTCATTTTCATCGATAAAATCTATGGATTCAATTTCCAAGCCTTGAGGGCTTGCCTGGGACAGGTCGAATTGTTGGATGTATCTGTCAAAAGTCACTTGGATTGCATATGGGTGAAGGATCAATGCTTCTTTCACACGGATTGGATCTACTTGCTCATCTCCAGAATATACCCCAAAATCATCCATAAAAAACCTCGCTGCTGATCCAGTGCCAGATCCAAACTTCACTTCTATTTTCAAATAAACAATTTCTTCCTCCCAAAATTCTTCCGGGACAGCTATTTCATACAAGTGATAATCCGAGTTCCGATTGCCAAAAGTATCGTCATTTCCGACTTGGATTGCATTTGAATATAGATCTTGGTCCAAGGAAAATGAAACCAAAACGATCGCTGGTCTATTTCCAGCTCCATTTTGGTTTGTTTTGGCAAAAAAAGCAATTTTAGGCGAGACCAAATCCTGTAAATTAATCCGGCTATAAATCAGTCCATCAAAACTCCCAATGGGTTGTACAGCCAGAGCCCGGGAATTGTTTCTTCCTTCCTGATTGGCTTGAAAGATCCTAGCCGAAGTGCTTCTGACCTCATTGGCGGACCAAAATGGCAAAAATTCATCAGGATGGTTTACAATCTCAAAGTTGCTTTCAAAATCCTGATTTTGGGCAAAAGTTTCGGCTTGTTTGAAAAAACTACAGCCTAGTATGGAAAAAGCAATGAAACTCCATACAAAAAGAAGGATCCTCATGAATTAAAAATAGCAAATCACCTTCAATATGTTTGGAAAATAAACGTTTAAATCAATTTTATTCCAAAATAGGCAAACCATCCAACATATATTTGATGTTTAAGCAATTATCACCGCCATAAAGGTTCATTTTGAAAAATCTTACCTTACCTTTGCGGTTTAAATTCAAACAATTCAAAAACTATTAAAATGAAACTAGCCGTTGTAGGAGCTACCGGATTGGTAGGCTCAGAAATCCTAGAAGTGCTGGCAGAGCACAATTTCCAATTTGATGAATTACTCTTGGTAGCAAGTGAAAGATCCGCAGGGAAGAAGATGACTTTCAAGGGAAATGAATATACGGTAATTGGACTCAAACAGGCAGTTTCTGAGAAGCCTGACATCGCTATTTTTTCGGCTGGTGGTGATACTTCCAAAGAATGGGCACCGCTGTTTGCTGAAGCAGGCACCATTGTAATAGACAACTCTTCTGCTTGGAGAATGGATCCTACCAAGAAACTGGTAGTGCCTGAAATCAATGCAAAAGACCTTCGTATAGATGACAGAATCATTGCCAATCCAAATTGCTCTACCATACAGATGGTCTTGGCTTTGGAGCCATTGAGGGCAAAGTATGGCATCAAAAGGATCGTAGTTTCCACTTATCAATCTGTGACAGGTACTGGAAAGGCAGCTGTGGATCAGATGATGGCAGAGCGTGCAGGTGAAAAGGCAGACATGGTTTATCCACACAAAATTGATCTGAACGTACTTCCACATATTGATGTATTCCAACCAAATGGCTACACCAAAGAAGAGATGAAAATGATCAACGAAACCAAGAAAATCTTCAATGACAACAACATCCAGGTAACTGCCACCACGGTCAGAATCCCTACGATGGGTGGTCACTCTGAAGCTGTCAATGTGGAATTCCACAAAGATTTCGACTTGGAAGAGGTGAAAGCGTTGCTTGCATCGGCTCCAGGAATCATCGTTCAGGATGATCCTGCCAACAATGTGTACCCGATGCCATTGACGGCACACAAAAAAGATGAAGTATTTGTAGGTCGATTGAGAAGGGATGAGTCACAGGCAAATACACTCAATATGTGGATCGTAGCAGATAACCTTAGAAAAGGTGCCGCTACCAATGCCGTACAAATCGCAGAATATTTGGTAGCGCATAGCTTGGTGTAAAATTGGGCATAGAGCATATCTATACCGAATCAATGATAAAATTTGTGCAGGATCATCTTTGGGAAGATCCTGCACATTTACTTTTTAAATATGCTGGCAAAACTGATTTTGACATCAAGCTGGCTATTCAGCAGATTTCAGCCAGGCAAAAAGCAAAAAGCAAAATCCCCTCTTGGGCTTCAAACCCCAATTTACTTTTCCCCGCTTCCATCTCCATGGAGCAAGCTTCATCAGAAGAAACAGCCAAGTTCAAGTCAACATTGGTCAATGGGGAATCCATGGTTGACCTCACAGGCGGTTTTGGTGTAGACACGTTTTTTCTTTCCGGAAATTTTGAGAAAGCTACATATTGCGAGCGGCAAGATGAATTGGCGCGCATTGCCCACCATAACTTTGAGCAGCTCTCTCCCAATAAATTCACGGTAGTCAATGGAGATAGCTTGGAGTTTCTAAGTTCATATCAAGAAACCTTCGATCTCATCTATGTAGACCCTGCACGTCGAGGAGGGGCAAATCAAAAACTCTACAAACTTGCCGACTGTGAACCCGATGTGGTTCGATATTGGGATTTGATGAAATCGAAAGCCAATGCGGTTTTGATCAAAGCCTCCCCAATGCTGGATATCAAGCAGGCGCTGATCGAAATCCCCGAAGTCCAAGAGATCTGGACAATCTCTGTACGCAACGAGGTCAAGGAAATCTTGCTTTTATGGAAAAAGACAGTGGAGGATGTCCAAAGAAAAATCCATTGTATGGACCTTCATCCCGATGGTGGGCGTTCTTTTTCTTTCACTTTTGAAGAAGAGGAAAAGTCAGAAAGCAATTTTGGATCGATTGGACAATACCTTATTGAGCCAATGGGAAGCATCTTGAAAGCAGGAGCTTTTAAAGTATTTGGAGTTAAATTCGACCTGAAAAAACTGCATCCGAATAGCCATCTCTATACATCCCAGCACTTACCCAAAAGTCAGATTCCAGGGCGGGTATTCAGGGTAATTCAGGAGATCTCCAATCCAAAAAAAGAATTAAAACACCTAGTTCCTACCGGAAAGGTAAATGTGATCACAAGAAACTATATCCTCTCAGCAGATGAGTTCAAGAAAAAGTACAAGCTCAGGGACGGTGGCTCACAATTTCTGATTGGTACCAAAGCAGGAGGAAAGTACACTTTGCTCTTGGCGGAGTTGGTGAAGTAAATCTTCTTGGGAACTAGACTAGTATCGGCTAAAGACCGATAGGTTTGGTTTCGCCTAAAGGCGACTAAAGTATCTCCGATACTTTGTGTTTGTGAAAAATGAGTAAATTAGATTCCATAGACATATTTTGGTTTAGACATAAAACCATTTCCCTTTCTTCAAAAACCACTTCACTTTTTGAAAATCATTTGTTAGCTTGAAACTTTAAACCTATTGACAATGAACCTAAAAACCTATCTCATTCCATTTTTGCTGACATTTTCGATTTTATTCTGCACCAGCGAAGTTTCTTTTTCGCAGAATCAATTCAAAGTCTTGGTATTCAGCAAAACCAAGGGGTTTCGCCACCAATCAATCCCTGATGGTGTCGTGGCTCTTAAAAAACTCGCCAAAGACAATGTGTTCCAAATCTACACCACGGAAGACGAAGCACATATCACTGACAAAAACTTGGCTGGCTATGATGTCATCATCTTAATGAGTACTACTGGGACAATATTCAATGAAGAACAGAAAAAGAGCATAGAAAAATTCGTACAGAGTGGCAAAGGAATAGTTGGGATTCACAGCGCCACCGATACTGAATACGAATGGCCGTGGTTTACCAAACTGATCGGTGCCCAGTTTCTCAACCATCCCCATCAGCAGACATTGAAGCTCAATGTGATCAATAGAAACCATCCTGCCACGTATCATTTACCTGAAAAATGGATTTGGTCAGATGAAATCTATGCTTTCAAAAATTTCAATCCAGAAGTAAATGTCCTGATCACCGCAGACGAAAAAACCTATGAAGCCAAAGATGGTATGGGGGATTTTCATCCACTGGCTTGGACACACGAGTATGATGGAGGCAGGGTTTTTTATACGGCTTTGGGCCATACAGATTGGGCTTTTCAAGATGACAATTTTATGAAACACATCTTGGGAGGTATCTGGTGGGCTGCGAAGGGTTATCCGGTAGATTGATTACATGAGGAGTTCAATGAACCGGAAGTGGGATAGTTCGAAGTTTGGTTGAAATAAACAGAAATATTTCGTCATTTGACAATATCCCAATAAGCCTTTAAATATCTTTTTCGATGGGGTAACCCAACGTTGCAGAAGGGAAGATGTCTGGTTTTGGCACTCCTATAGAGATAGGGTTCTGTTTTACCCTTTATTTCAACCGTTTATAAATCTTGTAAATGTAATATCTTCTTGATTGTATAAATTGGTTTTAAAACCTAAATCATTATGAAGAAGATCTTACCAATAGTATTCAGTATTGCGCTATCGATGTCATGCAGTGAAAAGGATGGAGAAGTAGATTACGCACTGTTGACCGACGAAGAGAGGATTGAGCTTGCCAAAGAGTTCACAAAAAGTACCATTTTGGTAGACGGTCACATGGACTTACCCTACAGAATGTACAATACGGGTAATACAATGTCTGGAGATGTATATGACTTTATCAATAGAAGCGATCAAGGCAATATTGATTATGTTCGGGCAAAAGAAGGGGGAATGGATGCGCCATTCATGGCGATTTATATTCCTGCTGGTTATCAGGAAAAGGGGGGAGCCAAAGAATTGGCGGATACTTTGATTATGATGGTTGAACGGTTGGTCAGCACATGGCCGGATCGCTTGGCGCTGGCCAAATCTCCAAGAGACATTGAAGAGAACTTCAAAAATGGCTTGCTCTCACTCCCTATGGGTATTGAGAATGCAGCAGCTATTGAAGATAACCTGGAGAATGTGGGCTATTTCTTTGACAAGGGGATCCGGTACATGACCTTGACCCATGGCAAGGATAATTTGGTGGGGGATTCTTCTTATGATGATACGGAGACACATGGAGGGCTGAGTGAGTTTGGAAAAGAAGTAGTGAGGGAGATGAATCGCTTGGGGATGATCATAGATGTTTCCCATATTACAGACAAGACGTTTTTTGATGTTGCGGAAATCAGTTCTGCGCCAATTGTGGCTACCCATAGCTCAGTGAGGCAGTTTACTCCTGGTTTTGAGAGAAATGTATCTGATGAAATCATCAAAAAAATAGCCGAAAAGGATGGGATGGTCATGATTACATTTGGAGGGAGCTTTGTGGATCAGGCATATTCTGAAAAGAATGCCGAAAACCGTACCCATATCCAGGCTTGGTTGGAAGAAAATGGCCTTGAGAGAAGAGATTCTGCTGCAATGGAATACATCGGTAACTATATGGCTGACAACAAACCGACAGTCCATGTTTCGAAAGTTGCAGAGCATATTGACCATGTGGTCAAATTGGTAGGGATAGATTATGTAGGTCTGGGATCGGATTTTGACGGGGTGGGAGATACTTTGCCCGAAGGGCTGAAAGATGCTTCTATGTACCCAAATCTAATTGCTGAATTGATGAAGCTGGGTTATTCTAAAGAAGATTTGGAGAAAATTTGTTACAAAAACTTTTTTAGGGTTTGGGAGGCTGTAGAGGCTGTCGCCAAAAAATAAATCTTGAAGATGAGGCTGTCCCACAACCCAACTTTCGATTCCAGAAGTTGTTTGGGTTTTTATGGGGCAGCCTCATTTTTTTTAACCTAAACTACTGACCTCATGATCCAATTTCTTCATGATGATTTGTATTTCTTGGTCAATTTCTTTGATGATGCCATTTTTGGATTGTTCTGGGAATTCCTTCAATTTTTCGATTTCGCTGGACAGATACGATAGTTTTTTCAAATCTAGGTTGAGCGCTATCCCTTTTAAAGCATGTCCCGTTTGCTTTAGCTTGATCAGGTTTTTCTCTGCTGCGTGCTTTAAGAGTGTATTGTGCAGCTCTGAAATATTCCTTCTGCTCACTTCAATCAGTTCTTTGAAAAATTCAGGATCGGTATTTTTGTACTCCTCGAATTTGGAATCGTAAAGTTGGGGTTTGTTTGGGGTGTCGTTTTTGAGATATTGGGACAGTTTCTCGGAAATATCAGATACAAGGATAGGTTTGCTGAGATAGTCATCCATTCCTGCCTCTATACAGCGGTTGTACTCCCCTTTTACTGTTCCTGCAGTCAGTGCAATGATAGGAGTCCGGAGGTTTTTGTTTTCAATTTTTCTGATTTCTATAGTGGCTTCATACCCACTCATTTCAGGCATTTGGATATCCATGAAAATGATATCAGGTGCATATGCCTGAAACATTTGCACGGCTTCCAAGCCATTTTTGGCTTCGTAAATTGTAGCTTTTGGCACCAGGTTTCTCACAATGGTCTTGGCCAATAGCATGTTTACGGCATTGTCATCCACCAGAAGGAATTTTTTGTTGACTGTGGCTAGGGGTGGAGGTTCTATGGTGCTTGAGGTAGAGACAGTTTTTTCATTATCGACTTTAGGTTCATGATTTTCAAATGGCACTTCGAGTTCAAAGGAGAATTTGCTGCCTTCCATGGGTTTGGTAACCAGCTCAAGTTTGCTGTCCATGAGTTCGAGAAGTTTATTGCAAATAGAAAGCCCCAGACCTGTGCCCCCATATTTTCTGGTAGTGGAGTTGTCTTCTTGGGCAAATGCTTCAAAAATGATCTTTTCCTTTTCTTTGGAAACACCGATCCCCGTATCCCTCACAGCAAAAATGATCTTTGATCTCTGGATCCGTGGGTTCAATTCTTTTACCTGAATGGATAATTCTATCTCCCCCGTATCTGTAAACTTGATTGCATTACTGAGGAGGTTTATCAATATTTGCTTGATCCTCGTGACATCTAGGATTATTGTTTCTGGAAGATCCAAGTCAAGCGAAAGTATTAACTTGACGTTTTTGACTTCTGATGCTGGTTTGATGACGTTGAGTGTTTCTTCAGCAATATCCTTGATATTTAGTCGGACTGGGCTTAGCTCAAGCTTTCCAGCCTCAATTTTGGAAAAATCCAAGATGTCATTGAGCAATTCCAAAAGGAGGTTACCCGACTGCGTGATTGACGTGAGGTAGCTCCTTTGTGTTTTGTCCAACCTTGTTCGAATCAATAGGTCTGAAAATCCAATGACACCATTAAGGGGCGTTCGGATTTCGTGGCTCATATTTGCCAAAAACTCAGATTTGGCAACACTCGCTTCCCTTGCTTGTTGCATGGATTTGACCAAGCTTTGTTCCAGGTTTTTTCTTTCCAATGCACTGGAGATGCTGTCTGCAAAACTCAAAAGAAGGGCAGCTTCTGCCTCACTCCAGGTTCTTTCATTGGTACAATCGTCAAACCCTACGTACCCCCAAAAATTTTGACCAATAAATATGGGGATTAACAGAATTGATTTTATGTCTTGGTTTATCAGCAGCTCTTTTATCCCTTGATCACTTATTTCCGACACTATAGCTTGGTAGATTTGATTTTGCTCCAAAAAAGCAACAGCCTCACCGTAGAGTTCCATTGGTAAGTTTTGCAATTCAGGGTTGTTGATTTCTGGTGGGACATCCTTGGCACTCCATTCGAATCGCTGTGAGCTGTACCTCTTTCCTTCATCATCGATGCTGTTTTCAAATAAATAAGCCCGATCTACACATGCTCCTTCTCCCAACAAAGTGATTGCTTTCTGTGTAGCAATTGAAAAATCAGGGTTTGAGAGGAGCTCTTTTGTCGCTATTGCGATTGACTGGAGCATTTTTTCATTTCTGAGAAGGTTTTCATTGACCAATTTCAACATCAGCTCATTTGACCTGATACGTTCCTCAGATTCTTTTTCCATCGTGATATCACGAATCATAATGTAATGGATCAAATACTCTTGGGAATCACTTACTGTCGCAGATTCCCTTTTGATCAGCAAAGTTTGGTTCGGATTGGGTTGGTACTCTAAGGGCTCCGTTTGGCTGTGAATGTCCAGATAAGGTGTGAGGATTGGCCAAAGACTGATGATTTCTTGGTTTTCAGGTAAAGTTTTGATGCCTAGTAGTTTTGATGCTGCTTTATTTTGGGCTATGATGTTGCCAAGGGGATCCAGGATGATCACTCCGTCATTCAGTTCGTTGAAAATCTGTTCAAATGCTACCGGGATAGACTTGAATAGGTTGAGCTTGAATAATCCCCAGTACATAAAGATGGCACTAATTGCCAATGAAAAAGGCACTAAGTCAAGTTTATAGGTGTATAGATTAGACAAATCAATTATATGGGTAAGCCATGGTACTAGTGAGGCAATCACGAATACAAACACCTGTTTTGAGAATGCATTTGGGACAAACAGCATCATTCTTATCAACAGGGTATTTGCCATAACCACCATTAGGATGTTGTAGCCACCATAAATCCAATGGAAGATTCCCGGCTCAAAAGTAATAGGGTAGAAGAATTCGTTTTGGACTACATCGAATGATTTATAGAATAGGTGATGCCATGAATTGGTCAAAATCATCGTCAAGAAAAATACCGCTGAGCCAAACAAGATAGTCTGATTGGTTTTGGTTAAATATTTTTCATTTCCTGAATATTTCAGCACAAAAGCCAAGAGTAATGGGGTGAGGAATACGCCCCCCAAATATTCCAGCTTGTAAAAGCCAAGGATGTACTCGTATTTGGTGGATATGATCTCCATACTGTAAAGAACAGCATAGGCAAAGCAGCTGATGACCAAATAATAGAAATATCTTTCCCCATACTGATTGTCTTTCTTTTTACTCAAAACAATAAGAAACAAAAAAAGTATACTTGTGATAAAGACAGGTATGAATATTATATTAAACCGGAACTGATCGAAGACTTCCATCTATATGTGCTTATTTTCGAATTTACAAAAAAGCTGATAACCAGAGTTAAGATAACTGAAAAAAGTAATTTTTACGGGATAAAAATTCTTTTCCATCAATGGTAATGTTGTTGAATTGGGTTGTTTTGGAATAAAAACTCATTTTTTTGACGTTTATCAGAAAATAATTTCGCCTTCTTTCGGGGGAAGTATTTAGGTTTGTTTTGTAGGTACTTTTTTGATGATGTAAAGTACAAAATTTATGTTTTAAAAATGAAGTTAAATGGCTGTTAATATTTTTAGAATATTTGAGTAATTTTGGATTAAATTAGTTCTTGAGAAGATTAGGAATAAAAATTGTGTAGATTATTATAAATTAACGTTTAACAAATTCTATTAGTTATGAAAAAGATAAAAACCATCGCAGGGATTTTTTTAATAGGCCTGCTCATTAGTTTTCAGGGGTTTGCACAAGAAGCGGAGAGCAAAAAAGAACAGACCAAGGAAGAAATTGCGGCAATGAAACAGGCTGCCAAGGAAGAAAAACAGGCAGCTAAAGAAGAAAAAGCAGCAATAAAGGCGGAGGAAAAGGAATTAAAAAGAATCCAAGCTGCCGAAAAAGCTGAGGAAAAACGGATAAAAAACCTGGAGAAAGCCCAAAGTGGGTATGATAAAGCACTTTCGAAAAGACAAAAAGCTGAGTTGAAATATTCCCAGCAAAATCTGAAAATTGAGAAAGCAGTCCAAAAAGGAACCACCAATGATAAATTGGCCAAGATGGAGCTCAAGTTAAAACAGATGGAGATTGATGTGGAGAAAGCAAACGCCGATATTTCCAAGTTTGAAAGGGATATGCAGAGATACAGATCAAGGGAAGATAGGAATCGATAGTAAAATCAATCAGTGTATGAACAAAAAACCCATGTCCATCAGGCATGGGTTTTTTTATGAAATCCCTGACTTTTTGGCATTTTTTAAAGAGTTTTTGTTCGTTTTCATGTCGTTTTTTCCGAAAAATCAGTGTAAATCCGTTTGGTTGAAGATTTGATGAAAATGAACCAAAGCCACATGATAATCAAAATTTAGCAATATGGATTTCAATCAATTCACTATAAAATCACAAGAAGCAATACAGAAAGCAGCGGAATTGACAATGTCTGAACAGCAGCAGTTGATTGAGCCTGCACATTTGCTCTTGGGAATCCTTTCCGAGGATGAAAATGTAACAGACTTTATTTTCAAGAAGCTGAATATAAATAAAGAGTCAATCACTGGGGGATTAAACGAAATAATCAAAAACCTCCCCAAAGTGAGCGGACAGCAGCCATATTTGTCCAATGCTTCCAACCAAGTACTGGGTAAAGCAAAGGACTACCTTAAGACATTTGGGGACGAGTATGTAGCTATTGAGCATTTGCTTTTGGCTATTCTCAATGGGACGGATAAGGCCGCTCTACTATTAAAAGATCAAGGGCTAAAAGAAAAACCATTGATCGAAGCAATCAAGGAACTAAGACAAGGCAATAAAGTGACAGATCAAAACGCAGAATCAAAATACAGGGCATTGGAAAAATACTCCAAGAACCTGAACGAACTGGCCTTAAAAGGCAAAATAGATCCTGTAATCGGAAGAGATGAAGAGATCAGGAGAGTCTTGCAGATTTTGGCCAGGAGAACAAAAAACAATCCGATTTTGCTCGGTGAACCGGGAGTGGGCAAGACAGCGATTGTAGAGGGCTTGGCACAGAGGATAGTCAGTGGGGATGTACCAGAGAATCTCAAGACCAAGACATTGATATCCCTGGATATGGGTTTGCTGGTAGCAGGTGCCAAATACAAAGGGGAGTTTGAAGAACGTCTCAAAGCTGTGATCAAGGAAGTGACAGATTCGGATGGTCAGATCATTCTTTTTATAGACGAGATACATACTCTGATCGGTGCTGGTGGCGGAGAGGGCGCAATGGATGCAGCCAATTTGCTCAAACCTGCTCTGGCAAGGGGCGAGTTGCATGCAATTGGAGCAACTACACTGAAGGAATATCAGAAATACATCGAAAAGGATAAAGCCTTGGAGAGGAGATTTCAGTCAGTGATAGTTGACGAGCCGGATGCGGCAGATGCGATATCCATCCTCAGGGGAATCAAGGATAAGTACGAATTGCACCATGGAGTAAGAATCAAGGACGATGCGGTGATTTCTGCAGTCGAATTATCCCAAAGATATATTTCTGATAGGTTTTTGCCTGATAAAGCAATTGATTTGATGGATGAGGCTGCCGCAAAACTCAGGATGGAAATAGATTCTCTTCCGCAGGAATTGGATGAGCTCAACAGGAGGATCATGCAGTTGGAGATTGAGAGGGAAGCAATCAGAAGGGAAAACAACAAGGATAAAGAGACTGTCCTCAGTAAAGAAATCGCCGAACTCACCGAAAAAAGACAAAGTATCAAAGCCAAATGGGAAAGTGAGAAAGGTGTCATTACAGGAATCCGGACTGAAAAGGAAAATATTGACAAGCTAAAACTGGAAGCAGAACAAGCTGAGCGGGCAGGTGATTTTGGGAAGGTAGCTGAAATCAGGTATGGCAAGATCGTAGAAGCAGAAAAGAATCTGGAGGCTTTTAAGTCCCAGTTGGCTGAAATGCAGCAGGGGTCACCACTCCTGAAAGAGGAAGTCGACCATGAAGATATCGCAGCCGTGGTATCCAAATGGACAGGTATACCACTTTCCAAAATGATCCAAAGTGAAAGGGAAAAACTGCTTCACTTGGAAGATGAATTGGGAAAAAGGGTAGCTGGGCAGTCTGAAGCCATCACGGCTTTGTCAGATGCCGTGAGAAGAAGCAGGGCAGGCTTGCAAGATCCAAAACGCCCTATCGGTTCCTTTATATTCATGGGTACCACAGGTGTAGGCAAGACAGAGTTGGCGAAGGCACTTGCCGAGTACCTCTTCAATGACGACAATGCCATGGTAAGGATCGATATGTCCGAGTATCAGGAAAGACATGCGGTGAGCAGGCTGGTGGGAGCGCCTCCAGGATATGTGGGCTATGATGAAGGAGGACAGTTGACCGAAGCGGTTAGGAGAAAGCCCTATTCCGTAGTGCTTTTGGACGAAATAGAAAAAGCCCACCCGGATGTATTCAATATTTTGTTGCAGGTATTGGATGATGGGAGGTTGACGGACAATAAAGGCCGGATTGCCAATTTCAAAAACACGATCATTATCCTGACGACAAATATTGGTTCAGGTCTGATCCAAGAGCGGTTTGCTGAAATGGAAGAGTGGAACAAGGAAGAGGTTTTGGAAAAGACAAAAACGGAGGTTTATGAGCTTTTAAAAAAATCAGTGAGACCTGAGTTCCTCAATCGGATTGACGAAACGATCATGTTTGAGCCATTGACGCAGAAAGTGATCAGAAAGATAGTTGATATCCAATGGAAGGAAATACAGCAGCGGTTGGCAGAAGCAAAGATTGAAATCGATGCCACCAGAGAGGTTTTGGATTATTTGGGACAAGTCGGGTTTGATCCGCAATTCGGCGCCAGGCCATTGAAGCGGACTATGCAAAAGTTGATTTTAAATGAGTTGTCCAAACAGATCTTATCTGGATATATCAAAAATGATTCGGCAGTTCTGGTAGATTTGGATGCTGAGAACCAGGTATACTTCAAGAATATTGAAAGTGTAGAAATGGAGTAGGTTGTGGTTGGTTGGGAATACCCCTAGGCGAGAGTTTAGGGGTATTTTTATTTTCTCTGACAAATGATGAGATTCCACTTCAACTCCCAAACCAATATTTTAGATCAAACTTGCTTTCTGCTTGAGCTTCTTGTTTTGCATCAAGCAAAGGGAAAAAGTTAATTCCAGTCAAAACCTCTACACTGTCTATGCTGACAGCGAAACTGCTCAAAGTACCTGATGCAGCTTCGTTTTTCAAAATGAATGCGATGCCTTGTGGGCTCAACTGGTCTTTTTTCAATATGACTTTGTAATAATATTCTGGAATGCAAATCTGACTGTTGCCCATTGTTGGAAGGGTTTTGTCCAAGATCGGGCCTGTAGCAATAAAGATTGTATCTTTTTCCGCAGCGAATTTTCTGATTTGCTCCTCAAGCCTTTTCCATACTCCCCTGTTGAATCCAGGAACTTGGGGGCTGGCATTGGTAAGATAAAAACTATCGTACATGCTTTCAGTACTGTAGCTCATATCTGCAGCAGGAGCCAAATGGCCTCTGTCATATCCTGAATTTTTGTAAGAAGCATCCCTTGGGCTATGGTGACCCAACCTTTTTTCCATTCTAAAATTGCTTGACCTTTCTTCTCCATGCCCCAGATTATCTTTACAAAGCAAATAACTTACCCATTTGGCATGTTGGGTCATGGTGTCAAACTCCAAAACAAAACCATTGTAATCCAAAAAAAGATCTCTTGAAATTACCTCTGGAATAAAATCCCTGAATTCTTCAGATACAAAAGATAGATCAACCTGAGATTCTTCAAATTTTGCTAATGAATTTGACCTAGATTGTGAAATTTCCTGTGGATCAGGGCTTTTTCTTTGAGTGGTTTCAATTGTTTTACAATTGGTAATACATGTAAAAAGCAGTAAGAGAAGCGCTGCCCGTTTCATTCTTTTCAAGATTTTCTGTTTGGTGTCGAAAGTAAAGATAAATTGGGAGAAATTTAGCTGGGGCAGACAACCATTTTCCCATCAGCTGCATTTATTATTTTGTAAGCCAAAAGTATTTGATTTGATCGACATAGACCTTATACAAGATGCAAAAAAAGGAAAGCCTAAGGCGCAAAGAAAAATCTTTGAGCTGATGGGAAAGCCCTTATTCATGCTTTGTTTGAGGTATGTGAAAAATCAACATGATGCCGAAGAAATTCTCAGTGTAACATTTACCAAAGTTTTTGGCAAGCTTTCGAGTTTCGAACCCCAAGGGGAAGGATCATTTGAAGCTTGGATCAGAAGAATAGCTGTAAACGAGTCTTTGATGTTTTTGCGGAAGCGAAAAAATGCCCCACAGACCATCGAGCCAGATGAAAATGTAGCAGAACAAAGTGAGTCAGCAATAGACAAACTCAGCAATCAGGAGCTTTTCGAATTGATATTGAGGCTTCCTGAGGGATATAGAACAATCTTCAACCTTTATGAAATAGAAGGGTATTCACATGCTGAAATTTCCGAAAAACTTGGTATAACGGTTGGGACTTCCAAGTCCCAACTGAGTAAAGCAAAAGCATATTTGAGAGAAATAATCACCAAACTAGGACTGAACCATGCATCCTGACAGAAAAAATATAGACCATCATGTAGATCTTCCTGAAGGAATAGAATTTCGTCAAGAAGAGATTTGGAATAAAATCAATCCCAAAGGTAATCGCAAAAAACCATACTTCTGGTGGATTGCGGCCTCGGCAGCTCTGATTGCCTCGGTTGGAATCTTTTTGTTTTCAGAAAATGATGATTTTCAGGAAAACCTATTAATGACAGAAGTAGAGAATCAGGAAATAAAAATTATTACACTTCCTGAAGTGGAAAAGCCAGAACTGGTAAGGCCTAATGAAAATGTAGCCTTGGTCAAGGAGTCGAAAACTGCTCCACCAAAAGAAGAACCATTAAGACAAGCATTAAATGAACCTGAAATTAAAGCAGTAGACAGTTTTCTCACAGATCTAGTCGAGAATGATTCAACTGGTAATATCCAAACAACAGAATCAAATTCAGCTGAGATTCAACTTAGTCTAGCTGCCCAGAGATTGCAGGCAAGTTTGGACAAGGTGAATCCAAAATCGGAGGTTAAAGAAAAAATAATCCTCCAACGAATGACATTGGCAGAGTTTCTCGGTGCCAACAGAAATATAGACTTAGCTAAGGAAAGTAGTATAAATCAAGAATCAATTTTAAAATCATTAATTCGTGGAAATCATGAGAAAAATTAAGTTACTCGTTTTGATACTGTCTCTTTGCTTTGTCGGCAAATCCTATGCTCAAGAGAAAATTAAGGAAAGTAGGGATTTCAAATTCTTCAATTCATCTTATGACCAAGAGGACTTTGTATTAAAGAAAGTCAATGACACTTTAAAAGTTTATATCGGCGAAGAAAAGAAACTGATGTACCTATGGACAAATATTGGTGAAGATGAAAATTTTCCCGAATTCGAAAAAAATATTGACTCGTTTTTCGAATTGGTGAATCAAATTGGTTTGGACTTTAAAGTCAATAATTACAACATTAGATTCAGTCCGGAAACTGCCCAGTTGACCTATGAAAATGGGGGGAGCACTAAATACAAAAAAATTGGAGATACAGCAATTCCCATTCACAGACATACAGTAAGGTTTACCAATCGAAAAGGCTTGACAGATATAGAGATTTATTTGGGAGAGATTGATGAGCTACATATTTTGAAGGAAGCTGGTATTACTGATATCGTAAGAAATATGCTTTTGGACAATGGCTGGTTTGGTCGGTATAATAATAGGTTGTTCAATAAGGATCTAAAAATAGGGGATAACGGAGAGAAGGAGATTGTTAGTTATCATAATCTCGAAGGGATAGAGCGGCTTGAATTTAATGCGGACTTTGGACCTAGATTCCTTGGGTCTTACTTTCCAATAGCTATTGATATTTCTATGCTTTTAGATTTGGGGAAATATAGAAAAAGGTCAGGAGTGTCTGACGGGTTGGAGTTATCGTACACAGGGTATAGTTTCTTGTCCAAAGATGAGATTTCGGGATTTGGCTATAAATATGATCATTTCATCAACTTGGGGTATAGGACAAATCTCCTCGGATCGGATTGGACTATAAAATATGGAAGGTCTTTGGGAACTAAGAATTCGTTTTTTGAGGACTATAAAAACAGGATAGCTATCGATTTTCATTTTCATCCTAAGTTTAAGATTACATTGGAATCTATTTTTAAGAATTTCAAAGAAGATGAAGTGGGGTCAGTGGGGATATCCTATAAGTTTTTTTAGATTATATTGTCCGCATTTCTTCCACTGGTATAGTAGGCAATGGAGGCTGTGTAAAAATGAAATTTGAAGGGTGCCAACCCGAATGATTTAATGGTGAAAAACCGTTTTTCCACAGCCTCAATTGGGAATTGTCATAGTCAGTAGGCTATGATCTTGGTGTACAGATAATGGCATAAATAAATGGCATAGTTAAGCCCTCAACTTTTAAATTTTGCAAACTTTAGTTTACTTATACCGGATTTGTCACTAATACCTACCAACCCCAAATGCATCAATCAGGATTTCTTCGGACTCTTTTTGATGGATTTGGGTGAGGAGTTTTCCTGTAGCAGGAGCCATGGAGATTCCCATCATTCCATGTCCAGATCCTACAAGGACATTTTCTAGGCCTGGTGCCTGTCCGATGTATGGTAAGCCATCAGGTGAGCAGGGTCTGAGTCCTTTCCAAATTTGTTCGGGCTCAGGGAATTTGGATTGGAAATCGGGATAATAGCGATTGATGGACTCAAATATGCCTCTGACCCTGTTGAGATTGATTTTTTCATTGGTGCCGGCTATTTCCATTGTCCCACCGAATCGGATTTGTTGCCCATATGGGCTCACCGCTACTTTTGTCTCAGTCAGAATGGCTGCTTGCTTGATCTCAGGCTGGTTTTCTTGAATGAAGCTATAGCCTTTTCCACCCATCATCGGCAATCTAAATCCCAACATTCCTGCCAATTCACCTGTCCAGGCTCCTCCGCATAGGATAAACTGATTTCCTTCGATTGCTCCTGCATCTGTGATTACAGCGGTAACTTTGTCTCTTGACTTCTCGAACCCTCTGACTTGAAGGTTGGGTTTGAAAACTGCACCCTGTTCGATTAGGTGTTTTTTCAAAAAACTGTACAAAGCAGTAGGGGAGAGATGTGCATCTCCCGGAAAAAGAACTGCACCCCTGGCATTGACTTGTATATTTGGTTCTATTTTTTCGATATCCGATGGACTGAGTACTTCTGCCTCCAAGCCATGAAGTCTCGCTAATTTTGCAAATTCCACTTCTTCCTTTTCCATATCTGCAGACTGATAGAGCATCATCAAGCCCTTTTCTGCCAATTCCAATTCTGAATCAATGTGGTCTTGTTTGAACTCATTGTACAAGGACTTACTGAGTAGACTGATGTTTTTGAGGTACGGAATACTCTTTTCCACATGCTTTGCATTGGCAGATTTATAAAATAGCCAAGACCACTCCAATAGTTTTTTGTCAAACCTGGGGTGGATATAAAATGGGCTTTTGGAAGAAAACATCCAACCGATCCCCTTGCTGATCATCCCGGGTGCTGCCAAAGGGATTATATGACTCGGTACGATCATTCCGGCATTGCCTGTGGAGGTGTTGGAAAGCATGTCTCCTTTGTCGATGATAGTGACTGCTATTCCTCGCTTCTGTAGGTAGTAGGCTGTAAATAAGCCTACAATGCCGCCGCCGATGATGATGGTTGGTTTCATTTTTTGTACAATATATCAAGTACCATGTACAAAGTACTTGGTGCTTAGGTTTTTGATGGTATTGATAGAGAAAGATAAGCGTCTTGGTTATATGCTTTTGGCTTCTTTCAATCTACGAATATAAGGTTTATTGGAAAAATAGAGTTGGAATGGGTTGACGAAAAATGGTATTGGATTGATGGGTGTTGTGGAAGTTCTTTGTCGATTTCACGATAGTCTTTTGATCATAATAGTAAAAATATCGGATAATTTATCTATTGTAATAGTAAAAATATCTAATATTTTAGCTATAATTGTGTTAATAAAGACTGGTGCCATGAAAAGAAAATTGTTTGATAAACTCTTGAAGCATTGTTTGAAGAAAGAGTTTACGATATTGACAGGAGCAAGACAAACAGGTAAATCTACCTTGTTAAAAGATCTCGAACAAAACCTTAAAAGTAAAGGAGAGCCCACTTTATTTCTGAATCTCGAAAACAGACTCTTTTTGGAGGACTTGAATATTTCTCCATTGAATTTATTGGCATATTTGCCGACAACGGAGCAAAAAGTAACTGTCTTTATTGATGAAATACAATATTTAAACGACCCATCCAATTTTTTGAAATTGCTTTATGATGATCACAACGATCAAGTCAAGATAGTTTGCAGTGGTAGCAGTGCTTTTTATATGGATGATAAATTTAAAGACTCCTTGGCTGGAAGAAAAAGAATTTTCAGAATCAATACTTGTGACTTTGAGGAGTTTTTGATGTTGAAAAACAAGAAGTCATTATTAGATGAAATCAAAAGAATACAAGTAAATAAAAGCTACAAATCAGTCAAGATAGAATTGATAAGATTGGAATGGGAGGAATATATGCTTTTTGGTGGATATCCTGCTGTGGTGATAGAATCAGATATCAATGAAAAGAAAGAAATTCTTAAAGAAATAAGGGATTCCTTTGTGAAAAGAGACATTCAAGAGGCGGGTATTAGAAATGAAGAAGTGTTTTTCCAGCTTATGAAGTTGATAGCGTCACAATCAGGTCGATTGGTCAATATCAATGAATTGGCAAATACTTTGAAAACAAGGAATGAGACTATCCAAAGCTATTTGGATGTCATGCAAACCTGTTTCCATTTATCTTTGGTTAAACCATTCTATGCGAATCTAAGAAAGGAACTCACAAAAATGCCAAAAGGATACTTGATGGACACAGGCTTGAGGAACTGTCTGGTCAATAATTTCCAGTCGATAAATATGAGGATAGATAAAGGTGAGCTATGGGAGATGACAGTGTTTAGAATGTTGGTTGATAAGCATGGTGAGGATGCTATTCGTTTTTGGCGTACAGCAGATGGAAAAGAGGTGGATTTTATTATTCCTGATATGCAGCCACCAATTGCTTTGGAGGTTAAATTTGATGAAAATCTAATCAAACCAAAAAAATATAGTTACTTCCAAGAAAATTATCCCCAATTTAATTTCGTATTTGCTACACTTAGCCCATGGAGTGAGGATTTTTTCAGGATGGAACACGGATGACACGGATTATGCAGATAGTCGCTGATGAAAAATCTGTGATCATCTGTTCGATCAGCGTCATCCCGATTACGGGACAGGCTCAATGTGCTATAGAACACAGATGACATGGATTATGCTGTTAGTCGCTGATGAAAAACCTGTGGTCATCTGTTCGATCAGCGCCACCCCGGTTACGGGATAGGCTCAGTGTGCTATAGAACACAGATGATACGGATTTTGGGGATAGACGCAGATGAAAAATATCTGTGACCATCCGCTCTATCTGCGTCATCCGCGTTCCATCTTCCATATTCTAAATTACCTGAAATCCATGTACATAAGGATCGTCATCATCCAGAATAATTGTATTGTATCCATACACTTTTGCCCAACCTTCAATACTTGGGATAATAGCAGATTTACCTGCGATCTCGGTGACTTCTTCTATCCTTCCAGTGAATTTGGAGCCAATAAAACTCTCATGGATAAAATCCTCACCGGCTTTGAGTAAGCCCTTGGCGTACCACTGTGCCATTCTTGCTGATGTACCTGTGCCACAAGGGGATCGGTCTATGGCTTTGTCGCCATAAAAAACCGCATTTCTTGCCGTGCTGGTGGATTCCAAGGTTTTTCCTGTCCACAATATGTGGGATAAACCCCTAATCTGATCGTGTTCTGGATGGACAAACTCATACTTTTCATTCATCTGCTTTCTCAGGTTTCTCGCCATCGAGATCAATTGTTCTGCCCTGAAATTCTCAAGACCTGGAAAGTTTTCCTGCGGATCTACGATACAGTAAAAATTGCCTCCATATGCCACATCAACAGACAGCTTGCCCAGCTCTTCGATTTCGATTTCCAGCCCCTCGGCAGCCAAATAACTTTTGACGTTGGTCAGTTTGACGGAGGTTACTTTTTTACCTTCTTGCTTATATTCCACCAACACTAAGCCAGCTGGGGTTTCCATCCGTAGAAAGCCGGGTTTTTTGGGTTGTATCAACCCTTCCTCTATGGCAATTGTAATCGTTCCGATAGTTCCATGCCCACACATAGCCAGACAGCCAGAAGTTTCTATAAATAGAACAGAGAAGTCATTTTCCGGTTCGTGTGGAGGGAAAAGCATGGAGCCAGACATCATGTCGTGGCCTCTTGGTTCAAACATCAAGCCTGTCCTGATCCAGTCTAGGTTTTCAAGAAAATACTGACGCTTTTCCAGCATATTATTTCCTTTCAAAAATGGAACTCCACCGGAGACTACTCTCACCGGATTGCCGCATGTGTGCGCATCAATGCATTGGAAGGTTTTTTTCATATTTTAAGATTAGTATAGAATTGAAATATGGTGGAAATACGATTGAAATAGGGTAGAAATAAAATTGAAATACATTGGCGAATTTCTCTGCAACCTAGGAAATCGCTTTTATCCAAAAAAACCTTCGGGGGTTTGGACTTAATCAGCATTGGACTGTGTCTCCACAGACCAATCCTCCTAAATTGGACAACCCTCGAAGATTCTCACTTTGAAATTGTTAAAAGCAATTTCCCCACTCCGCAACCAAGCATAGCCATGTTTCACGAAATATATTTCAACAATATTTCGCCGTAGGCATAACTTGTCTGGTGCTGTGGATTTCTACCTTGATTTCATGTATTACATGTCAATATCTACCAATATCGCACTGCAAATATCCATCAATATCTATTTCAATATATTTCGGCGAAGCCTTATTTCTACATTATTTCGAGAAGCATATTTCTACTTTATTTCACGAAGTACATTTCAATTATTTCTTAAATTCCCCATCCACAGTCCTCCAAATCCCTAACGGATTCTCTTCTTTCAAAGCATCCGGCAATAATGCATTCGGCATGTCTTGTAGGGCGATAGGTCTGGCAAAACGCTTGATGGCATAGGCTCCTACCGATGTGGAGCGGCTATCAGTCGTGGAAGGGTAAGGTCCACCATGCTGCATGGCAAATCCTACTTCGACACCAGTCGGCACACCTTTGAAGAGTAGTCTCCCGCATTTTTCCTCCAAGAGATTGATCAGGTCAATTTTATTGGAAAGCTCTTCATCCTCTCCCCAGACGGTAATAGTCAGCTGCCCGTGAAGCCTCTGGGCGATGGCGTAGAGTTCGCTGAAATCCTCATAGACCACCATCAGAGCAAAAGATCCGAAGACTTCCTGTTGGAAATGGTCATCTTCCAACCAGTCTTTGGCCTTGATTTTTGCCAATGCAGGATAGGCTTGGATGAGGTCTTTGGCTTCGCTTACTTGGATCCATTCCAGTTCCTTTTTGTCCTGCAAAGTAGACAGTGCGCTGTAATAGGCTTCGGCAATGCCTTCGTGAAGCATCGGTGCCGCTGCAATATCTTCCAGTTCTTTTTTGATGGCAATTGCAAAAGTTTCTGCATGTATGCTCGGTACCATGACCAAGCCTGGGTTGGTACAGAACTGCCCAGCTCCCAAGGTAAGGGAACCTACAAAGGATTTTGCCAAGGAATCTATATTTGCACCCAACTTATTCTTCAATGTAATGATGGGATTGACAGATCCCATTTCTGCAAATACCGGTATAGGTTCAGCTCTTTGGTTGGCAAGGTCAAAAATGGCTTTGCCACCGGTAAATGAACCTGTAAATGCTATTGCCTTGGCTATTGGATGCTTGACAAGCTCCTGTCCTGTTGCTATTCCGCCTTCCACGTGGGTAAATATCCCATTGGGGAGGTTTGAATCTATCACTGCCTTGGATATCACTTGCCCCACCAATTTGGAAGCCTCCGGATGGGCAGGATGGGCTTTGTATATCACAGGACAACCCGAAGCCAAAGCCGAAATAGTATCGCCTCCTGCTGTGGAAAATGCCAAGGGGAAATTACTCGCACCAAACACCACTACTGGTCCAAGGGCTGTCAAAAATCTTCTGATATCTGGTTTTGGTGCAGGTGTTCTTTCTGGGTTGGCATGGTCTATGACCGCTTCGACCCAACTTCCTTCCTCTATCAGATCAGCAAAAAGCCTGATTTGCCCAACTGTCCTGCCTAGTTCTCCAGTGATCCTTCCTTCAGGTAAATTGGATTCACTTGAAGCCAAAGGGATCAAGGTGGTTTTTTCTGATTCAATACCAGTAGCAATCCTCCTCAGGAAATCCGCTTTGTCTTTTCCTGAAACATTCTTATAATACAAAAATGCCTCGTGCGCTTCTTGGAAAATATGGTCGTAGTTCATGGTTGATTTATTTAGTTATTGGTTGAATAGTGGATTAAGTTAATTTAGGGCAAATTCTCGGCTCTCGCAAAACTTGTCCCGTATAATTGCGGGAGGCAGCAGAGGGACAAAGGCCACAGGGTCAAGTTTCTCTCTCTGTCTTGGCTCTTTGTCACGTCCTGAAAATAGTTGACGCTTTTTTTCATTGTTTTTTGAGACTTACTTTTTCTTATAGGACTTCATAATTCGATATATGATTATCCGCAATGACACCTATAGTAAAATTATGCATATGAAATGATGCGGATAATTGTCAACCGTCAACGGTTGACAGTCAACTTGCCCTAGAAACAATATTCGACATTTTTTAAATTATGAATTTTGAACTCCGAATAATGAATCAAGAATTCGCTAGGTACTTGATTGTAATCCAGCATCTACTATCCTCAGCGCATCTCTGCAACTTTGCGATCTCTGCGAGACCTTCACTTATGTCTTGAATCTCGTCTCTCGCTTCTAGCCTCTCGCATCTTTCTTCTCTCAAACCACCGGTCTACTCTCCAAGCCTATCTTGATGATGTTTTCTATTTTGATTCTTTCTTCCCCAGCCAATGTGAGCCTTGGTTCCCGAACCCATTCGGTACCTATGCCTGTCAATTGCTCAGCGAGTTTGATGTATTGTACGAGTTTGGGGTGGATGTCAAGTTCGAGTAAGGGCAAAAACCACCTGTAAATTTTCAAAGCCTCTTCATATTTACCTGCTTTCACGAGATTGTACACCGCGACGGTTTCTTTGGGGAAGGCGCAGACCAAGCCAGCTACCCAGCCATCAGCCCCCATGACCAGTTCTTCCATTGCCAAAGTGTCTACTCCGCAAAGTATTTTAAAGCGATCACCAAATCGGTTTCGCATGCGGGTGACGTTGGAGATGTCCCGAGTAGATTCCTTTACCGATTGGATGTTTTTACATGCAGCCAATTCTTCAAACATATCTAAAGTCACCAATGTTTTGTAGTCCACGGGGTTGTTATAGATCATGATGGGAAGGTCGGTGCTGTTTGCCACGGCTTTGAAATAGGCAACTACTTCCCGATGATCTGCGGCATAGCGCATGGGGGGAAGCAACATCAGTCCTGATGCACCTATTTCCTTTGCTTTCCCTGTCCAGTAGATAGCATCTTTTGTTGCGCCTTCTGCGATATTGAGGATGACAGGGACTTTTCCATTGATGTATTTGACTGTTTCTGTAGTCAATTGGATTTTTTCTTCCAACGATAGCACGGAAGACTCTCCCAGTGTACCGCCTAAAATTATTCCATTTACACCAGCTTCCAGCTGCGCATCGATATTTTTGAAAAACATGTCCATGTCCAAGCTACCGTCTTGGTGAAACTTGGTTGTGACTGCTGGGAATACACCTTGCCAATTCATATTGTTGTAGTTTTGATTTGTTTGCATCTGTTTTTCAGAAAGGAGGGATTAGAGGATAGTCAAGTCCGTCAGGCCTATGGCGATTTGGATGACTTTTGTAGTTATGTTCAGATACCCTTTTCTGAATCAGAATAGAAAGGATATAAACCTATCGATTCTTTTTTCAAAGTTACTGTCCCAAAATGTTTTTTTTCTATACATAATTAGTAGTTGTTGGTACAATATTGACGGAATAGTAGTTAAATTCTGTTAAATAGATTAATTTAATATCGAAATAACAAAATCGAAAAATATGTTTGTTCGGTTTACTATGCCTTTAAGTAAGTTTAAGCAATTAAAACGTTGTGTATAATTGCCAATAGTTGACTGTCAACGAAAGGCCCAGAGACCAAATCCATAGATTTGGTCTCTGGGCCTTGGAGTAAAACTTCAAGGTTTTGCTCTTGTCCCTTTACGTAAATTACCCAAGGTATATTAAAACCTTACGTCTTGTATTTTCTCCTATCCATGAAAAAAATCATTTCATTCCAGATCCCAAAATCCAACAAGGAGTTTGTCCGTTTTCAGATAGATTCAGGGAGGCATTTTTATGACAAGCTGCACCAACACCCACAGTGGCAGCTTACCTTGATTTTGGAGGGGAAGGGGCAGTTGATGGTAGGTGATTACTTGGGGAGATTTGGTCCGGGAGATATGTTTTTGTTTTCTTCCAATATGCCACATGTATTTCGGTCCGACCCTGAGTATTTCGAACCTGAATCCGAAAAGCAATCCTTGGGATACACCCTGTTTTTTGATTTCGAAGCTTTGGGTAAAAGTATGGTAGAGGTGGAAGAGTTTGTCGGGCTACAACACTGGCTTTCACAGACCAAAGGTTGCTTTTCAGTATTGGGAAAGGAACAAAAAAAGATCCGTGGAGAATTGATGCAGTTTTCCGAGATTCAGGGATTGGATAAGATGTTGACAGCCTTGGGGATTTTGAAAAACCTACAGGTCTCCGATGAGCTCCATTTGCTGAATCACCTGATCCCACAAAGGGATTATACGGAGACTGAGGGTAAAAGAATGGGACAGGTGATGTCTTTTATCTTAACACAAAGCCAAAATGCCATTAGTTTGAATGAAGTGGCTGCGGTGGCCCATCTGAGCAAAGAGGCTTTTTGCAGATTTTTCAAGGAAAGGACAGGGAAGACATTTACGGAATTTTTGGCACAGGTGAGGGTGCATCAGGCCTGCCAGCTATTGCAAGACTCCGAAATGCCAATATCCCAGATAGCCTACCAATGTGGATTCCAAAACCTATCTTATTTCAATAGGGCTTTTAAAAAAATACAAGGGGAATCCCCGAAGGAGTTTAGGGGACGTGTGGCCAAGCTTGGTACGAAGATGTATTGAGTTTGAAATATGGCCATGGGGAAACTGCCCCCAAAATGTATTGATATAAATATGTATGAAAAGGCAGTCTCATAAACATCATTTTGAAATTCAAGATTTCCCGAGGTTTTCTAGACATGCTCAAAAATATTTCTTTCTGATATCCACAGCCTTCATCAGTCCGTTGATTAACAAAGCCAAGCCGGATGTTGCCAAAGCAAAAATATAGATCCAGTATTGGTGTTCTTGAATGTTTCGGGTTGATCTGATTGGCGCAACTATTTGGTGGTAGTAAATCGTGAAAACAAGCAATATCATTCCAAACAAGGTGCTGAGTACTGCATGGATGATATCGGAAGTCCTTTTTCGTTCTTGTTCTTTATTTAAGCCATGCTTTATCGGTGATTCTATTCTTGCTCATCTTTCGGCTTGAGATTATGCTCAGTCTATTATTTTTTTCAAAAACTCCCTTAATCCAATCACTTCAATATTTGCTTCGTAAGCGTAACAGCCTTCACCTGGCGTGATGACAAACAGTTTCTCTACCCCCAAATCTCCCATGGCCAAATAACTTCCCTTGGTCAGTTTTGGTGAAAGACTGAGTTTGATCTCCGCTGCAGCAAGCCATCGGTTTTCCCTTCTGATCAGTAGGTCAATCTCAGCACCGTCTTGGGTTCTGTAATAGTATATTTCATCATCGATATTCAATACTGATTTTACCTGATGGATTACAAAGGACTCCCAAGATGTTCCTACAGCAATATTTCCGAAAAGGGACTCCCTATCACTGATTCCCAAAAGGTAATGCAACATTCCATTGTCTCGGAAGTACATTTTTGGGGATTTCACTAGACGCTTTTTTATATTTGTGTACCAAGATGGAAGCTCGGTCAGTAAAAATGCATTTGTAAAGAAGCTCAGGTAGGTTTTTACTGTCGGAATGCTTAATCCCAGGGATTTTGCCAACATGCTATAATTAAGTGTCGCGCCATTCAATGAGGCCATCATCATAAGCATTTGTCTGCTTACATTCGGGTTGGCGGGAAGCCCAAGTGAAGGCAAGTCCCTTTGGATATAGCTGTTGATAAAACTTCTGTACCAGTTTTGGATAAATTTTTTGCTGGTGCTTAAAGCAGGTTCAGGAAATCCTCCATTTATCCATAATGATTCCTTCGGAATTCGATCTTCTACTTCCAAAAGGTTCAGTGGGTACATTTCAATATAATTGATCCTTCCTGCCAAGCTTTCAGATGATTGTTTCAATAGTTCAGGTGAGGCTGATCCCAAAACCACAAATCTCCCGGGAGTTCGCTGCTCATCAACCAATGATCGAATCAAAGGAAACAATTCGGGCTTGTGTTGGATTTCATCCAAAATAATTGTGTGGTCTGGTATGGAGGTCAAAAAGAGTTCCGGATCATTTAATTTGTTAAGATCCGACAGTTTTTCTAGATCCAAATAAAGAAAAGGTTTCTCGTATGAAAAGGTTTTGGCCAAAGTGGTTTTGCCCACCTGTCTTGGCCCAATGATCCCCGTCACAGGAAAATTGGATACTGAAAAAGCAAATTCTTTATGTAGATGTCGTCGAATCATCCCTGCAAATATAAAAGTTATTTTTATATTTGCAGGGATGATTGATTAAAATTTAAAAAAGAGAATCGTCGTCCGCAAATAAATCAGCTTTGATGTAACTGTTGAAATAGTCCATTACCCCGCTTTTTGGAGACCAGGTAGTCCCCTGTGTCAGGAAAAGTGTGGAAATGATGGGATAGCCCTGTAATCTAATTTTTTGATTCGCTAAAATATCGATTTTAGTTATCAGAGCCGAGGACACTTTGTGTGGAACATTAAATAAAACTTCATATTCCAAAGCCTGTTTGTTTTATCCTTACAACAATCTTCTATCATATTACGTCTTGGCTTAAAACATTTTGACTATTGATCATGAAATCCATCCTTATATTATTTTTGTCCATGCTAAGTTTTCATTCGATGGCACAAGAAAAAATGAAAGAACCAGTCAAGATGATGGTGCTTTACCCCGAAATCTATCAGGTCATAGAATTGGAAGAAAGTCGAGGTGTACTTTTAGTTGATCTGATCAACTTTTGTGAAGAGCAAGAATTGAAATTGGTTCAGAAAGGAGCACAATTGATACTATTCAAAATTTACCCTTCTTTTTTGGGAGTAGAAAAGGCTACCATGGACCTAGAGGAAAAGATGGTTCAAAATATTGGTCCTCATGCTAAAATCAAATCCATCAAATCTTATGGGAGGGAATATTTGCCAGAAGAATTTCACCCATTTATTTCAACTCCCTAATTATGTAAAGCCTATATTTTTGGCTTAAATTTTCCCTTCGGAAACCAACAGGCATTAGTTTCCCCTTTTCAAATCAAAGAAAAAGGCTATTTTTGTTTTATGTTATCCAAAAAAACCAAGTATGCTTTTCATGCCCTCACTTATTTGGGCAAGCAGAGAGACCAAAAAAATGTACTTATCCAAGATATTGCATTGGAGTATGGGATTTCGCATAAATTTTTAGAGAATATTCTCCTTGAACTTAAGAAGGCCGGGTTCCTGGGCTCCAAAAAAGGAAAAGGTGGAGGCTATTACCTGATCAAAGAACCCAAAGATGTCGCACTTTCCAAAGTGATCAGGTTGTTGGATGGTCCCATTGCATTGCTCCCGTGCGTTAGCTTAAATTACTATGAGCCATGTGTAGAATGTCAAAATGAAGCAAAATGCGGATTGAATAAAGTCATGATCCAAGTAAGGGATGAAATGCTTAATGTCCTGGAGAACAAGTCATTAGCAGATATTTTGGATAAAGAATAAAATTTTTTCTCCATAAACCCTACTTTTTTTATAGAGTTTATATACTTTTGTATTTCAACTTCTAATAAAGTTCCTATGATTCTGGATCAGCCGATCAAAAAATGGTTTGTAGACAAAACAGGCAAGGATAGCAATATCAAGAGTTTATTGAAATCGATTTCTTGGAGGATAGTAGGGACATTCGATACGATTGTCATCTCGTTCTTTATTACTGGTCAGTTGAAGATGGCCATTTCCATTGGATCTATTGAAGTAGTAAGTAAGATAATACTCTATTATTTTCACGAGAGGGTTTGGGAACAATTTACAAAAGAAAAAAAAGATGAGCATCCAAAAGAATTTGCATGAGTTAAGACTTAAAGTTGATGGTCTAGGTCCTGTAAGAGGCTTAGGTTTTCTCTCTGATCTATTTAGGGACAAGGTGGTGTTTTCCACTTCTTTGGGACAGGAAGATCAAGTGATTACCCAGCTGATCGTGGAAAACTATATCCCCATACATATATTCTCTCTGGACACAGGAAGGTTGTTTCCAGAGACTTTGGATTTGTTGGCCAGAACAGAAAGTAAATACAAAAAGAGGATTGAGCTATTGTATCCTGAAAGATCCTCCGTTGAGTCTTTGGTTCAGGAGCAAGGGATCAATGGTTTTTACGATTCTGTAGAAAACAGAAAATCCTGCTGCTATGTAAGAAAGGTAGAGCCTCTCAAAAGGGCATTGGCAGGAAAGAGTATCTGGGTGACAGGCCTTAGGGCAGAGCAGAGCCCCAATAGGAGTGATATGCAAAAGTTGGAATGGGATGAAGCCAACCAAATAATAAAATACAACCCATTGTTGGATTGGACCTATGACCAAATGATTGCATACATCAATGAAAATGGTATTCCCTACAATCCTTTGCATGACAAGGGATTTGTCAGCATAGGTTGCGCACCATGTACAAGGGCAATATCACCTGGAGAGGAAGCGAGGGCCGGCAGATGGTGGTGGGAGGATTCGAAGAAGGAGTGTGGGCTGCATGCTAGATGAGAATCGAGAGATAAGAATCAAGAAATTTAGAGTCTGTAAAGAAATAAAAACATTACAAATTAAGAAGTTATGTCAAACCTATTTATACCAAATCCCAAAGAAACGGAGTCTATTCATATCCTGAGAGAGGTAGCGGCCCAATTTGAAAAGCCGGTTTTGCTTTTTTCAGGAGGAAAAGATTCTATTACTTTGGTGAGACTGGCACAAAAAGCATTTTATCCGGCTAGAATCCCTTTCCCTTTGCTACATATCGATACGGGGCACAATTTCCCTGAAACGATCGAGTTTAGGGATCAACTTGTGGCAGAACTTGGACTTGAGCTGATTGTACGGAATGTGCAGGATTCTATTGACCAAGGTAAAGTTACCGAGGAAAGGGGGCGTTATGCAAGTAGAAATACACTACAGACGACGACTTTGCTGGATGCCATCGAAGAATTTAAGTTTGATGCTTGTATCGGTGGTGCAAGAAGGGATGAAGAGAAAGCCAGGGCCAAGGAGCGAGTGTTTTCGGTAAGGGATGATTTTGGTCAGTGGGATGAGAAAAACCAAAGACCAGAGCTTTTTGATATGCTCAATGGAAAAATCCATCAAGGACAGAATGTTCGGGTGTTTCCTATTTCAAACTGGACTGAACTGGATGTTTGGGAATATATCAAAAACGAAAATATGGAAATCCCCTCGATCTATTTTGCCCACAAAAGAGAAGTTTTCTTTAGAGATGGAATGGTTTGGACTGCAAATCAGCATGTTTACAGAGATACTTCTGAAGAAGTAGTAGAGAGAATGGTGCGGTTCAGAACAGTTGGGGATATGACTTGTACTGCTGCCGTACTTTCAGAAGCAGATACATTGGAAGCAGTAGTGGATGAAATCAGACTATCGACCATTTCTGAAAGAGGAGCAAGAATCGACGACAAACGCTCAGAAGCAGCAATGGAAAAACGGAAGAAAGTAGGGTACTTTTAAAAAAAAGAGATTCAAGATTTTAGACACAAGATGCAAGACTTTAAACTCTTTGTTTGATAAACAAATGTCGGAAAAAAAGAAAAACCCTGAAGGGGTTAAACCTTGATTAGAACTTCGGAGAAAAAAAATAAAAATGAAATCCGTGGAATCTGCGAAATACAAAGAAATTAAGATGACTGAAAATAGAAAATTAATAAAGATAGCTACAGCCGGTTCGGTGGATGATGGGAAGAGTACACTCATCGGTAGACTACTATACGATACGGGATCCTTGACCACTGATAAGCTTGAGGCAATCGAGCGAAACAGCAAGCAAAGGGGATATGATTACCTGGATTTCTCTTTGGCTACAGATGGCTTGGTGGCAGAGAGAGAGCAGGGTATTACCATTGATGTAGCACATATTTATTTCAATACCGACAAGACAAATTTCATCGTGGCCGATACCCCCGGACATGTGGAATACACCAGAAACATGGTGACGGGAGCATCTACCTCACAGGTGGCAATCATATTGATTGATGCCAGAAAAGGTGTGATCGAACAGACTTATAGACACTTTTTCATCAGCAATCTCCTTCGTTTGAGCCATGTAGTCGTGGCTGTCAACAAGATGGATTTGGTGGACTATGATGAAGAAGTCTATTTGAAAATCAAATCGGATTTTGAAGAATTGGTAGCAAAGAGTGACTTTCAAAGTGAGCAGATCACATTTATTCCAATTTCTGCACTTAAAGGTGAAAATGTCTCCGAAAAGTCTGAATTGATGAATTGGTATATTGGCAACACCCTTTTGGACCATTTGGAAGTATTGGAGCCACAAGATCTGCAAGAGAGCAGTTCGGCAAGATTTCCCGTTCAGTTTGTGATCAGGCCAAAGACAGAGGCGTATCACGACTTCAGGGGCTTCGCTGGCAAAGTCTACGGTGGAAGTCTGAAAAAAGGTGACTTGATTACAGTTTTGCCATCTCTAACAGAATCCAAGATTAAATCAATCCATTTCTTTGAAAATGAATTGGAAGAAGCCATCCCGGGCTCTTCGGTTACGATCACCCTTGAGGATGAGGTGAATGTAAGCAGAGGAGATACCATCGTCAAGACGAATGATTTACCACAATCAGAAAAATCAATAGCTGCAACCATCTGCCAGGTAAACAGCAAACCACTTCGGGTGGGGGATAAATATACACTTCAACATGGTGTCAATAGGGTTTTGGCAAAAGTAGAAAGTATCCAGGCAAGAATCCATACAGATTTCTCCGGGGAGGAAGCTACTGACCAATTGAAGTTGAATGACATCGGAAAAGTAAGCTTCAGATTGAGCAAAGCCATCCATTTTGATTCATACAAACAAAATAAATCAACTGGAAGCTTCATCCTCATAGATGAAGGCTCTTTCGATACAGTCAGTGTTGGTTTTATTAATTGAAGATTTGAGAAGGGAGATCTTAGATTGATTTAGGGGTGGAAAGGTGAGGGGATTCGAACTAAGGTACACCAAGTCAATTATTAAAGCAGGTTTACAGCGCTTAGTACATCGTACTTGTTACATTGTACAATATAAAAAACCTATATAACCTATAGAGAAAAATAAAATGCAAAGCTTTAGAACAGAAATAGAAAATCCGGTAGTTGAAAGAGACATTATCGAACTTGAAAAGAAAATCGCCCTTTTCAAGGATGGTAAAATTGATGATGAGAAATTCAGAAGCCTGAGGCTTGCCCGTGGGATTTATGGGCAAAGGCAACAGGGTGTTCAAATGATCCGAATCAAACTTCCTTATGGACGGGTGAGTTCAGAGCAGTTGCATCGTATCTCTGAGGTCTCTGACAAATATTCAACAGGAAGACTCCATATCACTACCCGTCAGGATATTCAGATTCACTATGTCAAAATCGATCAGACCCCTGAATTGTGGGCTGAATTGGAAAAAGACGATGTGACGATCAGGGAGGCATGTGGCAATACCGTAAGAAATGTAACAGCATCAGAAATGGCAGGGATTGATCCCAATGAGCCCTTTGATGTGACTCCTTACGCAGAAGCCACTTTCCAATATTTTCTCAGAAACCCAATCTCCCAAGAAATGGGAAGGAAATTCAAGATAGCGTTTTCCTCAAGTGATGAAGATACGGCCTTGGCATACCTTCATGATATCGGGGTGATTCCCAAGGTAAAGGTTGAAAATGGTGAAACGGTCAGAGGATTCAAAGTACTCCTTGGAGGTGGGCTTGGTTCCCAGCCTCGACATGCCGATGCAGTCTATGAGTTTTTGCCAACAGAAAAGTTGATCCCTTTCATCGAAAGTGTGATCAGGATCTTTGATAGACATGGCGAAAGGGCCAAAAGGATGAAAGCAAGGATGAAGTTCTTGGTCAAAGATTTAGGGCTGGATGTGTTCTTGGACTTAGTCAAGGAAGAGGAGAAATCTTTGCCATTCAAGACTTATCCGATAGATTATAAAAATTATGAAGCTGCGCAAACACTTCCTTCCAATGTAATCATCAAGGTAGAGGAGCCGGTTGATTTGGCTTATGAGCAATGGAAATTAACCAACATCATTCCCCAGAAACAAGAGGGATTTGTTGCCATTGGGATAAAGGTGAAATTGGGGGATTTCTATACCGATAAGGCAAGGTTATTGGCAGATTTGGTAAAGAAGCATGCAAACAATGAAATTAGGTTCACCCTGAGACAGAATATCCTGATTCGGGATGTGAAAAATGAGCAGATTCCATTTTTCTACCAAGAGTTGAAAAAATTGGGATTTGTAGATAGAGGGTACAATACACTTGGTGATATCACCGCATGTCCAGGTACAGATACCTGTAACCTAGGCATTGCATCCAGTACGGGAGCTGCCGATGTGTTGGAGGATGTGATATTCAACGAATATCCACAATACCTCAATAATACAGACCTGACCATCAAAATATCAGGCTGTATGAATGCCTGTGGACAACACAACATGGCGTCTATCGGATTCCAAGGCATGTCTATCAAGGCTGGTAAGAATGTACTTCCTGCTTTGCAGGTCTTGCTAGGTGGAGGTACTTTGGGAAATGGAGAAGGAAGGTTTGCGGACAAAGTAATCAAGATCCCAAGTAAAAGAGGTCCTCAGGCATTGAGGATTCTACTGGATGATTTCGAAGCAAATGCTCTTCAAGGAGAGAATTTCCTTGCTTACTATGACCGCCAGGGACAAATGTATTTCTACGAGATATTAAAAGATACAGCAAACATCGACGATGTGGTTGAAAGTGATTTTATCGATTGGGGAAACAATGATCCATATGTCAAAGAAATCGGTGTAGGAGAATGTGCAGGGGTGATCATTGATTTGGTTTCTACGTTGCTTTTGGAGGCACGTGAGAAAATCGCCAATGCAGAGGAGAGTTTGGAATCTGGGGCATGGTCAGATGCGATTTATCATACCTATGCAGGTTTGGTAAATACAGCAAAGGCTATTTTGCTTGCAGAAGGTGTGAATACCAATTCACATGCCAGCATATTGAAACAATATGACGAGCAATTTACCCAAACTGGAAAAATCGAACTGGGCAATTCAATAGAAGAGATTACCTACCAAATAAAAAGTAACGAACCATCTGAGGAGTTTGCGAAGGCATATTTTGCTACCGCCCAAAGTGTTTTCGGAACTATCAGTGATTATAGAGCTAAAGAAGTACAGGCATGAGAAGTGAAATCAAACCTAAAGTGACCCTAGTAGGGGCAGGACCAGGCGATCCGGAGTTGATCACGCTCAAAGGGATTTTGGCAATCAACAAAGCTGATGTGGTACTTTATGATGCTTTGATAGATCCATCATTGCTCAAGCATGCGCCAGATAAGGCAATCAAGATATATGTAGGAAAAAGGGTGGGCAAGCATTCTTGCCCACAGGAGGATACCAATAGACTTTGTGTGGAATATGCATTGAAGCATGGCCATGTGGTTAGGCTGAAAGGTGGAGATCCATTTGTATTTGGAAGAGGTTCCGAGGAAATTGATTATATTGAAGCCTTCGGAATACCAACAACGGTTGTATCGGGTATCAGCTCCTCCGTCGCAGTACCTGCGGCAGTAGGGATTCCTGTTACCAAAAGAGGAGTTTCCGAAAGTTTCTGGGTGATAACAGGCACGACTTCCAAGGGTGAGATATCGAGGGACATAGCATTGGCTGCACAGTCTACAGCCACAGTTGTGATCTTGATGGGAACCAAAAAACTGCCCGAAATCATCAAAACCTACCAAGACTATTCTAAGCATGATCTTCCCATAGCGATCATCCAAAGTGGAACTACCAAGGATCAGAAAGTAGTAGCTGGTACGATAAATGACATCCAGGAAAAAGCCGAAAATGAAGGAGTAGGAGCTCCTGCGATTATCATCATCGGTGAAGTAGTGAAGGAAAGTTATAGGTTGAAGGAAATTTATGCTGAAGTGGTAAATGTTGAAGTAAATCGAGTTTGATGTATTATGGAAATATGATTGAAATACAGTAGAAATAAATTGAAATATGAGTATCCGCAATGTTGCACGTTGGGTAAGAAGTAGCTTTATAAGTTGCGGATACTCGTCAACAGAACCACGGATCGTTCATCCAACAATCTATTGTTTGGCTACGTGGAAGAAAGCAGATAGTCATAAATTGAAATACTTCACCCTATCTCAAAAGCTTTTTTATTTCTATTAAATTTCACGAAGTATATTTCTATCCCGTTTCTTGGATTATATTTCAATATCCAATATCCCAGAGGAAATATCCATCAATATCTATTTCAAAATATTTCGCCGAAGGCATATTTCTAACAATGATCTCTCCTTGCGAAGCATCTTAAATCTAAAGTCTCATATCTAGCATCCCATATCCCATGTCCAAAAACACCCTTTACCCCATCTTCCTTAAAGCCCATGAACTCAATTTTCTGCTAGTTGGTGGAGGGTTTGTGGGGACAGAGAAGTTGAGTTTTCTGCTCAAAAGTAGCCCGGAAGCCCAGGTGACGGTGGTTTCCAGGGAGTTTTCCGAAGATTTTCTGGCTTTGGCCCAGGATGTGGAAAACGTGACACTGATAGAAGATCTTTACCATGAGAAGTATTTGGGAGGAAAACACATTGTCATCGCCGCTACCGATGATAAGGCAGTCAATAGACAGATCCACGATGATGCAAAAGAAAGGTTTTTGTTGGTGAATGTAGCAGATACTCCTGATCTATGTGATTTTTATTTGGGTGGAATCGTCACTAAAGGGAACCTGAAAATTGCCATCAGCACCAATGGCAAATCCCCAACTACAGCCAAAAGATTTCGCCAGCTGCTAGAAGAAGTACTGCCCGAGGAAGTAGACGACCTACTAGAAAATCTCAACGCATACCGAGACACGCTTAAGGGAGATTTTGAATATAAGGTGAAAGCCATGAATGAAATTACAGGTTTGTTGGTGGAGAAGGGAAAGGCTTAGAAGCAAGAACAATGTGTTTCTCGCAAAGAACTCAAAGGGGCAGAGATGCGCTAAGTTAGATTTTAGAAGCGAGACAAAGACAGAAGAGTCAAGAAACAAGAATCAAGAGCCACGAAACATAAGATAAAAACCACGAAGTGGTTTAACTTTCAATAACCCCGGGTTGCAACCCGGGGATCAAAGTAAGTGACGAGTGTAACAACCCTGAAATGCCTGTCCCGAGAACATCGTGAGGTTGAACTGTTATAAGGCGAAGAAAAATAAACCGATAAAAAGCAGAACTGACTTAAAAAAACCAGGCTATACCCTTAGATTAAATATTCTATATATAACCTGATCTTTAGACTTTTAAATTAGAAAAACCTAATTCCCACTGTTGGGATGATTGTTTTAATATTGTCAGTAATTATGAAGCCTGCATTCAGTTGAAAGTTGCCTTTGATGTGATATCTATAGGCTAATTTAATCGTTTCACCTTGAAAAATGGGTCCTGAATCATTCAACAGATAACCAACCTGAATTGTATTCCAAGGAGCGCTACTGGGGCTTAGTACAATTTCGGCATTTACGAATGGATTATGGAATACATTGATTCCACCATCTGGTTTGTCAGAGAAAAAAACCGAATTGGTAAAAGAGGCTCCAAGACCTACTTTTTTTAAGTTAACCACAGCTCTAAATCCCATCTCAGGAGCAAACTTTCCACCTATATAGTCTAAACCAAAAGGAAGGCCTAGCGTAAAATCAGGTTTGTAAGGAACATATTGGACATAGATATCCCTTAGTGCTTCATGAAGCGTATTTTTAAGCCAATCAGAATGTAAATAATATGTTCTGACTTCATTTTCTTTGATGTTTTTTGCTGATTTTAGTGCATTGAATATTTTTTCTTCAACCTCTTCTTTTTGATAGTCTACATTATTAAATATAGCTTCTACCTGAGCATTGTTTGGCATAACGAAAACCAAAGTGTCGGTAAAGTAATCCGGGTTTTTTTCAGCAAAGTTTTTGAATGAAGTAATATATCTAGGCGTATTACTTTTTAGCTGTGCCTGTGCAAGGTAGCTGAAGCTACAAAAGAAGATTAGAATGGTAAGTTTTTTCATTGGTTAGTGAGTTTTGGTTGAATAATCGCTGTGCACAGGATTTAGGAATTCAGCTGTATTATTTTTCGTAAAGACGGGCAGTCAGGGCATTTACATGCAGCCTAAGCTTGCCTTTCTTTCTGTTGTTTAGATCTTTCATTGCAGCCATTTCTTCCTCGGTAAGTTCGATGTTGAATCCATCAACTCTAATCCTTCTGCCAGACTCTTCCCAGTTGACTGCAATGGTTTTTTTACCTCCTTTGATTTCCATTTTTTCATCAAGTTCGGTTTCTATTTCATTTTCATGAATCTCAGCCACAAATATTTCAGGGAGAGGAATATCAATTTCGATTGCTTCCACTGCCTCTTCTTTTCGCATAGTTTGGATCAATTCCTCAGAAGATGAAACCTCTTTTTTTGTAGCGTTAACACTTTCTATCTTCCTAACTTCTTGTGGTTGAGCTTGGGTCAGAGTTGGTTTTATAATGATTGTATTTGAAATGTCAGTCGTTAAGAACTCTTCTTTAAAGTTGTTTTGACTGTTCACTATCCAAACCATTCCCCAAATCCCCAAAAGGAATACTGCTGCTGTAGAAAATCTATAAAAGGCTACTATTCGCTTTTTGCGTTTGAGACTTTTCTGAACCTCAGCCCAAGTATTTTCTTTGGGGAGATGAATAGGAAGCAGATTTTTCAAATTTGATACTTGCTGATCCAAGGATTTGTTATCCAAGAGCCTATCCCAGACCTTATCATCCGGAAGGTGCTCTGTCAAGCGGTTTTTCCAAGAATTATGTTTAGGATCTTTCATTTGGAGTAGTAGTCTTTGCTTAGGGTTTTCTGCAATACTTTTTTTGCGTAATGAAGCTGAGACTTGGAAGTTCCAATACTCACTTTGAGCATTTTGGAGATCTCTTCATGGGAATAGCCTTCGATTTCGTAAAGTACAAATACTGCACGGCTTGATTCTGGAAGGTTTCGGATGGCTTGATCTAGCATATCTCCGTCAATCCATTGGTCTAGCAGTAAATCATTTGATTGGATTTGCTCATTCAGTTCTTCGTATGCTATCCCAGAACGGATGCCTTTCAGCGCTTTTCGAATCATTATTGTTTTGATCCAAGCTCCTAGAGTCGAGTCTTTGCGAAAGTTTTTGATATTTCTAAATACATCAATAAATCCTTCCTGCAAGTGATCATTCGCTTGATCATAATCATTGCAGATTCTATAGATCAGATTGAACATGGCTACCTTATACTTCTCAAAGAGCGCAAACTGAGCCTGAGCATTTTGAGCTTTGCAGGCTTCAATCAGTTCATCTTCATTGGAGTAGTTTTTTTCCATATTCAACTTAAAGAGTCTTCTTACCTAAAAAAGGTTGGAATGAAAGTTAAAAAAAGCTAATATTCTTCATAATATCCAGCATTCAAGACAGCAAACAACCATCATTTGATAGAAATCACGATATTGGAAATGTATGGACTCATTTTCAAAGGTTTTGTCAGTTTTTGCATTTTGCATTGTTTTTATTTCAAACAATGCCAGCTCCCAACAAAGTTTGAAGCTTTCTGGACTGATCATCGATAGAGACACTGAAATGTCGATTCCTTATACGAATGTTGGCATCAAAAATAAGTTTGTGGGAACTGTCTCCGATTCGTCAGGTTTTTTTTCAATCGAATTATCATCACTTGCCGATTCAGATACCATCGAAGTCTCAAGGATCGGATATGAAAAGCTTAAAATCCCTGTACAAAATATGGTGTTGTCAGATTCTGAACCTCAGATCATCTCAATCAAACAAAACCTGATTGATATGAGTGAATTTGTCGTAAGTGCAGATTATGTTGAAGGCAAAAAATCATTTGGAAGCCTTGTATTGAGATCACGATTTGGTTTTGCTTTTAATCCCATAAAATCAAATGCAAGGGCAAATTTAGGAAGGGAATTGGCTATTGAAATTGATCCGAAAGGTAAGATGATGAAATTGAATGAAGTTAATTTCGTACTTCAGAGCAATCAAATTGGACATATAATATGTAGGGTCAATATCTATGGAGAAGATGTCAAACTGGAAGGAAGGCCAGGCGAAAAGATACTGGAAAAGATGTATGAGGTTAAGGAGAGAGGGAATGGTGCCTATTCAGTCATGTTTGAAAGTGAAAATTTGATCATAAGCGAAAAATTTTGGGTATCATTAGAGTTTGTTGATTTTCGAGGGGATAATGATCTCGGGATCATTACTTTGCCTGTCAAGTTTCCTTTGGGTAAATATTTGTCGAGGGAAAGTAGCTTGGGGGAATGGAATTCGGTCATGGGGAAGCCCAGCATTAAAGTGGATGTAGAAATGCTCGATTTTTGAGCGCTATAACATATCGGGAGTAAAAAGAATTACAACATAATTTTCTGAAATGAATTTTAAGCGTGATAAACGCTTAAAATTCATTTTACTTGATAGGTAAAACTCGATTCACCAGTAATGATCCCCATACCATTTTGGATATTGGTAAACACCTGAACTGGCTGTGCAAATGGGTCACCATCATTCCACCTTTGGAGGCCAAATGTCGTATGGAATTTGTAGTAGCTTTCTGTGACGGATTTCAATATAATATAGATTTCAGAGTCAACTTCCGGAGAGAAATGTGTCCCCCACGAAAACATGTCTATTTTTGCCTCTTGTCCTTCAAACAGCTGGTCATTGATCAAAACGGTATTGCTAGAACCATAATCATTTTGGTATGTCGGGTTTTTGGGATTCAAGTAGAGATTCCGAAAATCGATATGTTCTTGCTCATTGCCATTTTGGTCGAGATAGGTGGTTTTGGTGATCGAATAACCGGAGATCTCATAGTAGTTTTCCCCTACTGGATCATCAAATAAAATGGTAATGTCTTGTTCTACGTTCCATGAATCTTTTTGTGTTTCTCCATTATAGCTGAAGTTTTTGATTGGGACGATTTCAGGGATTGTTTCTGTAGCCGTCACAACTTGGTAGTCAGGAACGTTGGCAGAAACCGTATAGTGCTTTCCTGCTTGTATCATGAAATCGAGGGTTTTATAAATTCCATTTTCCTCTTCGAACTCCAGTTCGTAGGAGACACCTTCGCTTTCCAGATAGACTTGGGCATTTTTGATGGGTTCATAAATGTAATTGTTATCCAAAGCATGTTTGCTGAAAGTCAGTCTTACTTTCGGGAATCCATTGGCCTTCAATACCGTATTCATGGTGACTTGCGGCTTATCAAAGGGGATGTCTACATCCACTACTGTTTCACAGGAATATGAAATTATCCCAAGGAAGATCATTATAAAAGTTCGGAATGTCTGTTTTGATTTCATCATGACTTAGAATTTAAAACCGTAGGAAAATGAAGGGATTACTGGGAATAGACTGTATTGGATGATTTTTCTATTTCCACTTCTGTCGTAGCTGAGATCCATGAAGAATGGATTCATCCTGTTATAGACATTGTATATGCCAAGGGTCCATTTTCTTTCTCCCCACCTTTTGGTCTTCCACCAGCTAAAGCTCAAATCCAATCTGTGGTATGCTGGGTTTCTGAAATTATTTCTGCTTTCATAGTATTGGACTTCTGGTTTGTATGATCCTCCTCCCCATCGGTTCATTTCGGGCCCCTCATACCTTTGTGTTGGGAGAGAAACTGCATTTCCGGTACCATAAACCCATACGAGCGAAAAGTCCTTATTGTCTTTCCATTCGTGGGTCAATGCCAGACTGATATCATGTCTCCTGTCATATTTGTAAGGAAACCACTCCCCAAAATTCACTTCGTCAAATCTTCTTTCGGTATTGGACCAGGTGTAGCCCAGCCATCCCGAAACCCTGCCGATTTTTCTTTGTGCAAGTAGCTCCACACCATAGCTTTTACCCTCACCTACTGCTACTTTATCTTGCCAATCTTCATCGATGTTCAGGTAGGTTGCCCCATCTTTGTATTCGATCAGCCCATCCATGGTTTTGTAATACACCTCAGCACTGAACTCAAAGCCATTGATGTTTTTGACTGCCCCTAGTCCTGCCTGCATGGCTCTCTGTGGGCCGATGTTTGGTGTAGCAGGCACCCAAAGATCTGTAGGAAGTCCCAGGCCTGCATTTGTCAATAGATGGATAAACTGGGCCATGGTGACAAAAGAAGCTTTGATAGAGGTGCTCTCATTGACCAAATACCTGGCAGCTAGTCGAGGCTGAAGGGAGTTGTAGTTTTGGCCATCTGTAAGAAATCCCGAATAATGAAGTCCGAGGTTGGCTTTGAACCTACTGCTGATATTGAAATCATCTTCTGCATAGAGGGAATATTCGGTAGAATTGAGTTCGCTGGCACCCAACTGCAGGTCATTTTCCTGTTGGGTGCTTTTGCTTGCATAGACTCCCGGGGAGAACTTATGCAAAATGATGTTAGTGCCAAATCTGATATAATGATCTGGGTTTGGGATATATTCGAAATCAGCTTTGGCTGCCCAGTCCCTTATTCCCGAGAAATAACGTTCAGAATAAACATTTCTTTCTACACCTGAGGCTGTTGTTGTTTTTTCGTCATATTCATTAAATAGATCGAATTGATACTTGCTGTAAGTGAAGGTATAGTTGCTGAATAGCCTGCTGTTGATTACGTTGTTCCATCTCAATGCAGAAATGAAATTGCCCCATTTCAACCCAAACTCTTCTTGGAAGTCAGTGCGTTCATTGTCATTGACATAGAAGTTTTTGAATTTGGAATATGCCTTGTCATCTCCGGTATATACACTGAAATAGAGCCTGTTTTTGTCGTTGACTTTGTGGTTTACCTTACCATTGAGATCGTAAAAATAATAGCCTACATTTTCGTTGCCGTTTGAAGCTGCTTTCACGATAGGTCTTGCCAATAGGTCAAGGTAAGTTCTTCTGGCCGAAAGGATAAAAGATGTTTTGTCTTTTTTGATAGGTCCTTCAACAGTGATTTTGGATGCAATAAGGCCGATGGAGCCTTCGCCTTTGACTTCTTGCATGTTTCCTTCCTTCATGGTGATGTCAATGACAGATGATAGCCTTCCTCCATATCTTGAAGGAAACCCACCTTTGATCAACTCCACATTGTTGATCGCATCGGCATTGAACACGGAGAAAAACCCAAATAAATGGGATGCATTGTATACAGGTACTCCATCCAACAATATGAGATTCTGGTCGGGGCCACCACCCCTGACATACAAACCACTTGCTCCTTCTGTACCTGATTGCACTCCAGGGAGCAGTTGTAGGACTTTGAATACATCTACTTCGCCCATCAATGCGGGAAGCTCTTTGATTTGTTTTATTGGGACATTGATAGAGCTCATCCTTGTGATTTCCTGCACCTTTTCCGAAGACTCGGCTGTGACCACTACTTCATCCAATACACCGTCCGGTACCAGAGAGACATTGATCAATGTATCACTTTTGGGAGAAAATTGAAGTCTCTTGGTTTGGTAGCCTACAAAGCTGAAGTATAGATCTACACTTCCACCTTCGATCGTGTAGCTATAATATCCAAATTGATTGGCGACCGCACCTTTTTGGGCGACTTTGTCATATATGTTGGCGCCGATGAGATTTTCTCCGGAACCTTCTTCCTTGATAGTCCCACTGATGGTGACCTTCTGTGCATACAACTGCCCCATCAGAAGGCAGGCCAATAGAAACAAAAAGCTTTTTTTCATTGGATATTCATATAAAATGTTCAAAAACAAATAAAATAATCGAAAGACTCGACAATATTAAGTAAAATCATCTTAAAACCTTATATGAAAACTTAAATTATAATTATTTAACAAATTTGGGCTTTTCCAAATGGATAGACTCAGGTAATCGACATTCCGGAGTTTACATTGGCCACCAAAAAGTAAACATCGGGATTTTATTATCCTTTTTTTTCATTCGATCGGGCTACTTAAATTTTTTTGTCTAAATTTGCACCAATTTAGCCATAAGTATTTACACCTCTTAAACCCTCACTAATAATGCCTAAGGATAGCAGTATCAAACACGTCCTCATCATCGGTTCAGGTCCCATTGTCATCGGTCAAGCATGTGAATTTGACTATGCAGGCTCTCAGGCTGCCAGGTCACTCAGGGAAGAAGGCATCACTGTCACCCTGATCAATTCGAATCCGGCAACTATCATGACTGACCCAGTTACAGCCGACAACGTGTATTTGCTCCCATTGGAAAAGAAATCAATCATTCAAATCCTAAAGGAACATCCGACCATTGATTGTGTATTGCCAACCATGGGAGGGCAGACAGCCCTCAATCTTGCCATAGATTGTGATGTCGCAGGAATTTGGAAGAAATTTGGAATTAGGATGATTGGCGTAGATATCGATGCGATAGAGACGGCCGAAAATAGAGAGAAATTCAAAGCCCTGATGGAAAAATTGGGGGTTGGCGTATGTATTGGAAAGACAGCGACCTCCTTTTTGCAGGGGAATGAGATTGCGCAGGAAATAGGCTTCCCATTGGTCATCAGACCTTCTTATACCCTAGGGGGTACAGGTGGGGGATTCGTGGAAAAAGCCGAGGACTTTGAAAAAGCTTTGGTAACAGGTCTTCAAGCTTCTCCTACCCATGAAGTGTTGATAGAGCAGAGTATCTTGGGTTGGAAGGAGTACGAGTTGGAGGTCTTGAGGGATTCTATCGGCAATATGGTGGTGATCTGCTCGATTGAGAACTTTGACCCTATGGGTGTGCATACCGGTGATTCGATCACAGTAGCACCAGCGATGACTTTGCCAGACACGGTTTTTCAGGAAATGAGAAATCAGGCAATCAAAATGATGAATGGTATTGGGAATTTTGCAGGGGGATGTAATGTCCAGTTCTCTGTAAGTCCTGACAATAAGACCATCATAGGGATTGAAATCAACCCTAGGGTTTCAAGATCATCAGCCTTGGCTTCCAAAGCCACTGGTTATCCGATAGCAAAAGTGGCAGCAAAACTGGCCATAGGATACAATTTGGATGAAATACAAAATTCAATCACAGGAACAACTTCAGCATTTTTTGAGCCATCCATTGATTATGTGATTGTCAAAATCCCTCGATGGAATTTTGATAAGTTCAAAGGCTCTGACAAGAGATTGGGCCTTTCGATGAAAGCGGTAGGTGAAGTGATGGGGATTGGGAGGAATTTCCAAGAGGCCCTTCAGAAAGCCTGTCAATCACTTGAAATAAAAAGAAACGGACTGGGCGCTGATGGCAAAGAACTGAAAGACCAGGATCAGATTTTATACAGTTTGGCCAATCCCAGCTGGGACAGGTTGTTCCACGTATATGATGCGTTTAAGCTAGGGATTTCGTTTAGGACTATCCATGATTTGACCAAAATCGACAAATGGTTCCTCAAGCAGATCGAAGAGTTGATTCACCTGGAAAAGGAGATTGAGAAATTTGATATCAATACCATTTCCCGTGACTTGATGGATATAGCCAAGAAAAAAGGCTATGCAGATAGACAGCTTGCCCATCTTTTGGATTGCTTGGAAAGCGAAGTATTTGACAAGCGCTACAAGGAAATGGGGATCAAGCGAGTTTACAAACTTGTGGATACCTGTGCTGCTGAATTTGAGGCGCAGACCCCCTATTACTACTCTACTTTTGGAGATGAGAATGAATCAATATCAAGCAACAAGAAGAAAGTAGTCGTACTAGGTTCTGGTCCAAACAGAGTAGGGCAAGGGATAGAGTTTGATTATTCATGTGTCCATGGAGTTTTGGCAGCCAGAGAATGTGGCTACGAGACGATTATGATCAATTGTAATCCTGAGACTGTTTCCACGGATTTTGATATATCGGACAAATTATATTTCGAGCCGGTTTTCTGGGAACATATCTACGAGATCATCCTTCAGGAGAACCCAGTAGGCGTAATCGTCCAATTGGGTGGACAGACCGCTTTGAAGTTGGCAGAAAAGCTTGATAAATACGGGATCAAGATCATTGGCACCAGTTATGAGGCATTGGATTTGGCAGAAGACAGGGGGAGATTCTCACAATTGTTGAAAGAAAATGATGTGCCTTATCCTGAATTCGGCACGATTCACAATACTGACGAAGCTTTGGAGCTTTGCAAAACCATTGGCTTTCCACTTTTGGTAAGACCTTCTTATGTATTGGGTGGTCAAGGGATGAAAATCGTGATCAACGAAAAAGAGCTGGAAGAGCATGTGGTGAATGTCTTAAGGGATATCCCAAACAACGAAATCCTCTTGGACCACTTCTTGGAAGGTGCGATAGAAGCAGAAGCAGATGCAATCTGTGATGGTGAAAATGTCTACATCATTGGGATCATGCAGCACATCGAGCCTGCCGGGATCCATTCTGGAGATTCCTATGCAGTATTGCCTCCATACAATTTGGGGGATTTGGTAATCAGACAGATAGAGACATATACGCACAAAATTGCCCTGGCTTTGAAGACAAAAGGACTGATCAATATTCAGTTTGCCATCAAAAATGATAAAGTTTTCATCATAGAAGCCAACCCAAGGGCATCTAGAACCGTTCCATTTATCTGTAAAGCTTATCAAGAGCCTTATGTCAATTACGCCACTAAGGTGATGTTGGGAGAGAATAAAGTCACGGATTTTGAATTCAAACCAGTGAAAAAAGGTTATGCTATCAAGGAACCGGTTTTCTCATTCCACAAATTCCCGAATGTCAACAAAGAATTGGGACCAGAAATGAAATCGACCGGTGAAGCGATCTACTTTATCGACGATTTGATGGATGACTTCTTCTTGAAGATTTATGGTGAGCGAAACTTGTATTTGAGTAGATAATTTAATTTGGGAATCAGATTTAATTTGATTCCCAATTCAATAAAAATCAGATAACAATTGGTAAAAGCATTAATAATTATATTGGGAATCGGATGGCTGTTGGGGCAGTTGATCAGATACTTTCTGAGAAGCAAGTTGGCGAAATTTGCCCAGCAAGTAAGCGAAGCTGCCAAGGAACAACAGCAAGCACAACAGAGAAATACAAATCCAAAAAATGGGAACGTGCATGTAGACCACATTCCTGATAACTTCAAAGCAAAGCGCTCCAAAGAAATAAAAGGGGGTGACTATGTAGATTATGAAGAGGTGAAGGAGTAGAAGAACTATTTCATGCATCAAATAAATGCTCCATTTGATCCTAAACAAAAAAAGAGCTCTGAAAATCAATTCAGAGCTCTTTTTTGTGTTTTAGGACTTGTTATTATTTGTCCTGTAACACATTGCATTTGTCATATGCAGGATCTATGTCAATATAGACATCTTCTTTTGCGGTCATAAACCATGTGCTGAGGATGTCATCTTCTTTTTTCCTCATCGTCGCAGCTTTGAGTTTTTCATAATCATCATTCATATTTGCCCTATGGGCTGGATATCTGTTTTGATAGTAAAGGATCCTGATTTTTGTTCCTTCTCTCGGGTCTTCAAATCTCATCGGTTTGGTAATAGAACCAACTTTCATGCTATCAATAGTGAAATACAATACAGGATCTTCCAAAGTTCTCAATGTAAGTTTGTTTGAGCCCGATCCCGGGTCGGAAAAGAATCCTCCGTTATCGGAAGTGTTCCTGTCTTCGGAATACTCTTTGGCAGCTTTGGCAAATTCAATCTTACCATCCATGATCACAGTCCTAAGACTGTCAAGGTATCTCTCTGCTTTGAGGATGTCCTCTTCGGACGGCTCAGGTTTTATTAGGATGTGCCTTGTATTGAAAGTGTTTCCACGCCTTTCCAACAATTGGATCATATGGAATCCAAACATGGTCTCCACTGGATCAGAGATTTCACCTTGCTTCAAGCCAAGTGCTGTAGCTTCATACTCTGGTGCAAGCTCGCCCCTTCTAAAGAATCCAAGCTCACCACCTTGTACGGCAGATCCGGGGTCTTGGGAATGTTGTTTGGCAAGTGTAGCAAAATCCGAAGTTCCTTTTCCAATCTGTTCCTTGAGACCTTTTAAGAATGCTGCCACTTCATTTTTGTTTGCTTCATTGACTTCAGGTTTGCGTACAATCTGCCCTACTGTCACCTCAGCGGAGAAAAACGGCAATGAATCTTTATGGATAGAATTGAAGAACCTTCTTACCTCGGCAGGGGATACACCTAATCCTTCCGTAATCTTTCCCTGCATTCTCTGCACGATCATTTGTTCTTTTAATGCATCGGTAATTTCGGCTTTCAATTGCTCGGATGTTTTACCATAGACTTCTACAAGTGTATTTTCATCTCCTCCCAATTGCTGTAGGACCATTGAAAACCGCTGATCTGCCTGAATCATTACTTCTGCATCACTGACAATTACTGAATCTATTTCAGCTTTAGCCACCATGAGTTTGTTGATAAGCAAAGACTCAAAAATATCACATCTTGTCGGTGCTTCAAACCCTTGTTGTGAGTTGGATATGGCTTCCATGTATGTCTTCTGGACATCAGATTCAAGGACAATGGAGTTATTCACTTTCGCAACTATCCTGTCCAATACCTGTCCTGTTTTTGGAGTTTCCTTCTTCTCTTCTTCTTTTTTCTCTTCTTGGCCGGATGCAACATTCGTCATCAATATCAAACCTGTGATTGCAAAGAAGTATTTTGCCTTAATCATATATTTTGAACTCATTATTTTCTTGTGCTCTTTGATAAATATCTTTCTGTAGTTGCTCAACCAAAGCTACTCTTTTTTTATTCATTAATATTTTTGAGATCTCGTCTTTCACAAAATCTACTGGGGGTATCTGATCCTGCAATTTATATTCCAGTATTTTGAAATAATAGGTGTAGACTTCATCATCTACTTTGATCAGTTTGTTGTTTCTAAGCAGCTCTACTTTGTTGTTGTTTTGCGCTAAGGGGGTATTGATGATAATGTCCTCTAGCCTTACCCAAGTAGAATCCTCCAGGTAATAGTTGGCGGCATGCTTGAGTGCGATTTCTTGTATGTTTTCTTTTGATTCGGGCTTGTTGGATGACAACAGCCTTTCCAATGATCTGTTTTGGGAATTTGCTTTTTCCAGTTTGAAGAAATTGGTTCTTACGATGATCTCCTTCAAACTGAAATTCTCTTTGTTTTCTTCATAATACCGGATTATCTCAGGCTCACTTATTGTTGAATCAGAATTGTTTTTGACATGTGCTTTTTCAAATTCATATACCATCAGTGCATATCGATAATCCAAAAGCTTCCTGTTCAACTCGGCTTCATCAAAGGTAATGGTTTTCCCGGCTTCTTTGATCATGAGTTGCTTCCGAATCCACGATTGTATATAGCGGTTGGTAATGTTTACACTATCTTCTTTGTTGGTGTTCCCGGTGATTACCACTGCCACATCTGATTTTCTCAGGTTTTGATTGCCCACACTTGCCACTACAGGATCATCCTCCTCACTTTCCTCTTCTGATTTTATTTTGAATAGATCACAGGAGCTAAGTAGGAAAATTGCCAGGATTGGGAGAATAAGATTAATTTTTCGTAACAATATCGTACACTCTATTTTTTTCTTCTTCGTTGATTCGGATGATATAATTCTCTTTCAATGTTGCTATCATCGACTTGTCCAAGTGCTCTTGGTAGTCCTGGATAACCTTGCCCCTGGTTTCTTCGAATTTTTTCGGGCCAGCAGGGATTTTGTTTCCAAGGATCACGAAGTGCGTTTTTCCATCAATATTGAGTTCTTGGAATGACTTGTCTGTGGTTGCCCGACTGAGTACCGGATGCGATCCGATCTCAAAGATGTTGTTTTGAATTGTGAATGCCAAAGGGTCGTCATTGAGAAAGGTGTTTTCCAATCGTGTCTCAAGGTTGTCCTGGTACTTTTTGTCCGCCAAAAACCTTCTGACAGCATCCTTTCTTGAGTCTTTTCCCATCTTGACAATCAATGCTTCAAACCTGTCGTCCCATTGGTACTTGTCCCTGTTTTCTTCGAAGAATGCAACTTGCCCCAGACTGTCTTCCAACGCTTTTTGCCATACTTTATGGTTCATCAAAGAAAACAATAAGATTCCATCTCTGTATTCTTTCAATATCAATTGGTAGTCCTTATTATTGGCTTCCAGGTCTTTTTCTTCCGCTTCATTTAGATTGACTTCTACAAACTTGTCATACCAAGCCGTAAAGTATTCTTTGGTTCCAACACGTACTATTTGCGAATCCTCATTTATGAATTTGATAAATTCGCTAACAGGTTTTTGAACGCCCTGTATGGAGATGATCATTTCCTCTTTCCATGGCTTATTGGCAATTTGCTCAATTGCTGTCTGCTTTTGGTTGTTTTTGAAAATATTTCTCATCGAATCTAACAACTGATCATTTTCATCAAAAGAGTACCTGGACTTCTGGATGGCACTTACCTGTGATTTGATCAGGCTTGATCTGCTGTCCCTTAGGATTTTTGACTTGATCATTTCTTCCATATCATCAAATGACGGGATGGGTTTTTTGTCCTCCAACCGAATGATATGGTAGCCATATGGGGTCTTTACTGGAGTTGAGATCTCACCAATTTCTGAGAGGTTGAAAGCGACTTTTTCGAACTCGGGAATAACCGACCCGATACCGATCCACGGAAGCTTACCTCCTGTGTTTTTAGTACCCATATCTTCAGAATACATGTTGCAGACTTCTTCCCAAATACTTTCGGATTTTTGAAGTTCGGTATAAATATCCCCAACCTTTCTCAATGCCCTTTCTTCCACTACTGGGTCATTGGTTTGTGTTCTTACCAATATATGGGAAACCAGTATTTCACCAGGATTTGGTTTTCTGTCTTCCAACTTGATGATATGGTAGCCATATTCGGTCAGGATAGGATCGGATATCTGACCTGGCTGTAATCTATACGCCGCGTCTTCAAACTGATAGACCATTTGGAGCGCCGTGAAATAGCCGAGACTTCCTTTGTTATCCTTAACGGAGGGATCTTCTGAATATTCTACTGCCAACTCATTGAAATTGGCTCCATTTTCCGAATCGGATTTCAGTTTTTCGGCCATCCTAAATACCGCAAGACTGTCATCTCCATTGGCATTCATAGGGAATTGCAAAAGTATATGGCTTGCCTTGACCACTTCCTGCATACGGTTGTAAGCTTTTCTCAATTCCCCTTCCTGAAGTGAGTTTTTGATCAAAAAGGGCTTTATCAAGTCTTCCTTGAACATCGAAAACTCTTTTTGAAATTCATCTACCTCATCCAATCCTTCATTTTCAGCTTCTTTTACCTTTAGCTTGAAGTTGACGAACAGGTCAAAGTTGTCTTCGAATTCTTTTTTGGAAATCTGTTCTTCTTTGGTCTGGAAGGATCTGTTTTTGGAAAGGATGTGCAAAAATTCATCCGCAAAGATATCCTCGTTTCCGATTGTCAACAGAGGTATAGGTCCTTTTGCCTGATTGTCCTCCGGTTTGATGGTTGTTTTGGGACTACAGGAAAAAGCAAGGACCAATAAAGTGATATAGAAATATTTGATATTCATATTGATGGCATGCCGAAAATTATACTGCAATGTTACAAATTAAAATGTAGAATTTTTTGGCTGTTGTTGATAAAGAATATAGAATTAACAATTATTTGGATTTTAAGTTTTTGAATAGCCTGCAAGTATTTTGAATCCCTGAGGTCTCAAATTCGATTTTGTCCATAATCTTTTTAACAAGGATAATGCCTAAGCCCCCTTTTCTTTTTTCCTTTTTGACTTGGAGGATTTTTGGTTCTTTGTACTCTGTGATATTAAAGCCATCACCTGAGTCCATAATTTCGATTTTTAATTCACCGGTGCCTATCTCTACCCCTACGAGGATATATTCCTCAGAATTACATCCATGTGAGTGGATGATCAGGTTGGCACATACCTCATCCACTGCCAAGGTTACTTGGTGTTGCTCGATATCGGATAAGGAAGTGTCCCGTAGAATTTTGTTCAAAAAGTTTCTTAAATCCGAAAGCCTACTTGTTTCACAATATAATTTTAGCTCGTGCTTCATCATAATGCCGTCAGTGCATCTTCTTCATTTGGTTTGATATTGATCAATTGATCCAGTCCCAATATATGGAATACATGAAATACTTTTTCATTGAGTCCGAATATGACCAGATTGATGTCCTTGTCATTAAACTCCTCTATGTAAGACATGAAAACGCCAAGTCCAGCCGATGAGATGTACTCAAGCTGGGTTCCATCCACCAATAGGTTCATGGTGTCACCCTCAACCAAAGAGACAATAGCTTCATCCAGTTCCACTGAATTGCTCGCATCAACTTCTCCAATCAGTTTGATTGTGGTATACTTTGAGGTTTTTGCAGTTTCGATCTTCAACATGTTTTTATATACGCTTTTAAAGCTATGGGGTTATTTTATAAACTTGATTACTAAGATGGAATAGTCATCATCAGGCAAAGTGGAAGTGCCAATAAATCGGTAAACTTCATCAATGATTTTTTGTTGGATTTCCTGGGGGTTTGATTGATGGTTTTTGGCCAATACTTTTTTGAGTCTCTCATACCCAAATTCTTCCGAGTGTTCGTTTTTTGCTTCCACAATACCATCTGTAAAGAGCACCAGGATATCCTGGTCATGATATGCCAGCTCTTTTTCATAGACATATTTTTCGTAAAGCTGATTTCTCAGTATGCCCAATCCCATGCCATCGATACTCAGATAGTCACAGCTATCCGAATTGGCATTGTAATATAAGGTAGGGCAATGCCCTGCCCTTGAATAACGGATGCTTCTTTGCTTTGTGTTGATGATGTAATAGGCTGTTGTGATAAAGTGGTTTTTCTCCAAACAATGGCTCAGGGCTTTATTTGCTTTGATCAAAAATTCACGTGGGCTGGGATTGAGCTGTACCAAACTATGGAAGATACCTTTCATCTGGGACATGTTGAATGCAGCAGAGGTTCCTTTGCCTGATACATCTCCTATAATAACCGCGAATTCGTTTTCTCCTATGACCTGTGTTTCATAGTAATCACCCCCTACCTCGTCTGCAGCTTCGGAAAACCCGTGGATTTCGAAAGTCTCATCATGATGCAGTTCTGATGGGAGCAAACTCCGCTGTACCCGCTGTGCGATCAGAAGTTCTTCTTTGTAGCGTTCGTTTTTCAGTGCTTCATTCAGGAGTCTATAATTTTCCACCGAAATACATGCTTGTCCCACGAAAGTAGAGATGATATTCATCATTTCTTTATTGAACCCATCCTTGACCTCTTTCAAAAGTACAATCCTTCCTACGGTTTCTTTATTGATGACCAAGGGGGTTATGGTCACCGATTTGTACTTGAGATCGGGGATTTTTCCGGATAGAATTTTGGAATCATTGTCTTTGGCCTGCCAGGAGAATTCCGAAAAGGGCTTACTGGAATTAATAAGTTTTTGTAACTCCTTGCGCTCTTCATCATTGACATACCTCTGATGTATCACTTTACATTCTTCCCCAGAGGGGTACAATTCAAGCCATGCGGCATCTACATAAGCGGCACTCATACATGAGTCCATCAGGATATCCAGCACCTGGTTTTCATTTTCCCCAGGCTTGATGGATTGGCTTAGCCTTTGAAAATTGATAGCTTCCACGAGCTTTTGTTCAAATACCGAGGAGGTGGGAAGGTTGAAAAGCGTGACAAGGAAACTGAACATTGCGTACATAAAGACAAACGCAAACAAGGATAGTAGAAAAAGATTGTCGGTGAGATTGAGGTTGAGGCTGCCGTCTTGACTATATGATAGGATCTGGATAAATAGGTATGCTGCCGAGAATTGAATGAGCAGCATAAACAGTATGGACTTCCACTTTTCCTTGAAAGTGAGGTATGGGATCCATTTTAGGTTGATGGCCAGAGAAGCACCAAAAATCACAAGCACTGCAAGCCCAAAAAGAAAACTGTAATCCAGGGTATTGTGGTTGAAAAACACAAAAAACATACTCACGAGCAGGCCAATTTCATATGCCTGCCATTGTTGCACCACCGCTTTTGTTTTTTGGTAAAGTATGAGATGCTTCCACAACAAGGTACATGATACCAAAAAGATAGTCGCAAAAGCAAAGTCAACATGGTAGAATAGGTTCCGAAGCAAAGGATCGGAAGCCAATCTGCTTTCTCCAAGAAAATAATAGAAAATTGATATAAATATTGATATACTTGTAGCCACTACACCGGTAATGGCAGCCCTCCAGATGAGGTCAATGAATTTGTTCCTCGAACTGGTGTTGATAGAATGGTTGAAATAAAGATATATAACTATAAAGAAAAGAATCTCTAGAATATAGGATATTTCGGGTGCAGTACCGGAGTCCATTTGGTTGAGATTTCCAAAAAGTCTCGTAATATCAACAAAAAGTAAGGATAGCCAAGTCATAATGGCAACCAAAAGACTTATCTTGCCGATATTTAGGTTTGGGAGCTTGAGCATTTTGTGTAGGAGACTACAATTATACACAAACTAACTTGATTTTCATGAATGGATTTACCTGAATAAGTATAAATTAATGTTAAAATTTTAAAAGTTAAATTATGAGTAGATTACTTAGTTTTTCGCTAATCCTGATTTTGCTATTGGCATCATGTACTGCTGCTGACTTGAACAAAATCCTTCAATCGGCAGGTGGACAAGGGCCATTGACTCAGGGGGAAGTTTCGACTGGCTTGAAAGAGGCTTTGATCCAGGGGATCAGCAAAGGTGCTGATAAAGCTTCCCTAACAGATGGGTTTTTTAAAAATGAATTGATCAAAATCCTCCTTCCAGAAGATGCAAGGAGGGTAGAGTCTACCTTGAGGCAAATCGGATTGGGTTCAGAGGTGGACAGGGCTTTACTAGCCATCAATAGGGGAGCTGAAAAAGCAGCCGTTGAGGCGAAACCTATTTTTATCAATGCCATCAGGCAATTGACAATCCAAGATGCATTCAATATCCTCAAGGGCGAGCCGGATGCTGCGACACAATTCTTGCGTAGGACTACCGAATCACAGCTTGTGGAGCTTTTTCAACCAAGGATCCAAGAATCACTCAATGAAGTTGGAGCAACCAAATACTATGGTGACATCGCCAACTCATATAATGCGATCCCCTTGACAAACAAGAAAATCGACCCAGACTTGAATTCCTATGTGACAAACAGGGCAATTGATGGTCTTTTCAAGTTGATTGCAGAAGAAGAGCAAAATATCCGAAAGGATCCAATGGCCAGAACTTCAGCTTTGATGAGAAGGGTGTTTGGCGCACAGGATTAAGTTAAGATATTCCCACAATATACTGGAAAGCATTCCATAAAGGAGTGCTTTCCTCTTTTGGGGAAGAGGAATATTGGTGTGTATTCTGAATGGGTAAATTCACATTAGGCAAAAAGTAACCTGAAAATACTGTCTATAGAGAAATACCGAAAAGGTTTAGTTAGAGCCATTCAATATTTTTGGCGTTCACGTGAAACTCAATTGAAGGACAAAAAAAGTCTGATCAAGTTTTGAGAGGCTCTGTTGCAGGTGGGAAACAACTGGTGAATTTATTTGAACCAGAAGCTGAAAAATAGCCCGTAATAAAAAAAAACACACCTTGTCGTTACAAAAAGACAATTTCTGTAATAACTCCTTTTCCGAATCTTTGTTCTACTATCTCCAACACTTTGGTACGGTTCATAGACATTTCTTTTTTGATGGCGCCGGATGTCACTTTTACGAAAAGTTTCTTGTCTTTGATGTACACGGAGGTAGTTCTGCTTGCCACGGTATTTCCCATCATTTCGGGCCAAGATTGCACCAACAGCCTTTCATCGAATTTATCTTTCAGCCGATAAGCTTTAAGTAATTCATCAAAAGCCTCTTGAAGTGGTGCAACATCTTTTTTTCTCCCTGAATGATCTTTGTACTTCTCCATATCAATTTCAAAAGTAAGCTAATTTATCAGATAAAAAGCGAAGCTGCAATACTATCTGCCAAAAGCTTCCCCTTCTTGCTTAAGTGTAAGTGGTTCCCTTTTATTTCTATCAGTTTTTCATTTTCAAGCTGTTTGAGCAAGCTTGCCTTCAGGGTAAGAAAATCTTCCTTGGTGCCTTTATTCAATTCATCGATATCTGCGCCCCAAATCGTCCTCAGGGATGTCAAAATGTATTCATTGATGAGGTCTTCCCTAGACATTGGGTCTGTGGTAAATGAATGCAAGCCTTTTGACAGATTTTTGATGTAAACGGCATTGTTTGCGACATTTGATCCGCGCTCGGTTCCATCGAAAGAATGGGCGCTCGGTCCGATACCTAAGTATGGGACGCTTTTCCAATAATTGGTGTTGTGTAGGGCAAATTGACCTGTTTTCCCAAAATTGGAAATCTCATACTGAATGTAATCAGCCTTCTCCATAGTGTCTTGCAGCATCTCAAATTGCTCTGCCGAAAAATCTTCCGTAGCGGGTTTGAATCTTCCTTTGTTGGCCCAGTTTCCCAAAGCTGTATGGGGTTCTACAGTAAGGCAATAGCTGCTGATGTGTCCGGGGTCCTGGCTTACGGCGATGGAGAGGTCTCTTTCCCAAATCGAATGGTCTTCATGCGGAAATCCATAGATCAAGTCTATGGACAGTTTTTCGAAGCCGGCATCTTTTGAAGCATCGATTGCCCTTAGTGACTCCTCTGCATTGTGCGCTCTGTTGTAATATTTGAGGATATTGGCATCAAAGCTTTGGATTCCTATGCTCAGTCTGTCAAACCCCAAGGTTTTCAGGTTGTCAAGCTTTTCTTTCTTCAAATCGTCCGGATTGGTCTCAATGGTCAATTCCTCTAGGGCTATGGGGTAGTTTTTGTAAATAGTAGACAGTATTTTCTCCAATTGGGAAGCCGAAAGCATGGAGGGTGTTCCTCCTCCAAAATAGATAGTTTTGATGGTTGGGTTGGTGGAGAGATAATCCTTCCTCAATTCTATTTCCCTACAAATCATGTCGACCATATCTTCGGCCATGCTGAGATTGGTGCTAAAGTGGAAGTCACAATAGTGACAGGCTTGCTTGCAAAAAGGAATATGGATGTATATACCGGACAAAATGGATCGTTTTGGATATAAAGATAGAGGAGATGTTAAGAAGTATCAAAATCTACCTTATTTTTAAATTTGCATTGAGTTTATTCCCCTGTTGAATTGAAAAAAGTAATCCTCATTATCGCAGTACTATTCTATACGAGCGTCTATTCGACCGAGGCGCAAGTAGGGAAATACCTTCATTATGAGATTACAGGAGAGATAGGTAAATCAGAAGAACTGGTTTTCAAGGATTCTCTTGACAGAGTCAATAAGATAAAGGATCTCTACAACGAATTGTACGCTTCAGGATTTCTGGGGGCAAGCGAGTATTTGAAGTTTTATCAGAATGATACACTTCGTATTGGTATCGCGACGGGACCGAGGTTCAATTGGGTAGAGCTAAATCCGGGAAATGTCGACCCAGTGGTACTGCTCAAAGCTGGATTTGACCAAGGGAGGTTTCAGAATAAACCATTCCAATACCAACAGGTAACTGGGATTTTTGATAGGATTCTAAGTCAGTATGAAAATGAGGGATTCCCCTTTGCATCCATTAAACTGGATAGTCTCCAAAGAGCTGGGGAAGGGTTTTCGGGAGCTTTGCATGTAGAGCATGGCCCTTACATTTCCTTTGATACACTGAAGATATCTGGCAATTCGAAGTCAAAAAGAATGTATTTGGCAAGGTATCTCCAGATTCTTCCGGGAGAGCCATTTTCACAAAAAAAGGTGGAAATGGCGATTCGGCAGATCAAAAACCTGCCATACCTCAGATGGTCCGGAGAACCTGAAATCAGTTTTCAGAATGAAGAGGCGACTTTATACCTCCCAATAAATGACAGGAAAATAAACACTTTGGACGGGATTGTTGGTTTTCTTCCAAATGAAATAGAAGAAAACAAGCTCCTAATAACCGGTCAGTTTGATTTGGCACTTTACAATGTAGGAGGCCGTGGGAGGAATTATATCCTGAACTGGCAACGACTCAGCCAATATTCACAAAACCTCAGAATAGAGGCTGTAGAACCGATGGTGTTGGGTTCAATGATCGACATAGGGGCTTCATTTTTCCTGTTGAAAGAAGATACGACTTTCCTGAACAGGGATTTCAGGTTGGATTTTGGATATAGGTTCAGAGTGGATAATTACATCAAGTTTTTTGGAAGAAGGCAGGCAGGGGATCTGTTGGCGACGACAAGCCTTGGGGAAGTACAGTCTTTACCCGAGTTTGCTGATTTTAGGTACAATAACTATGGGGTGGAGTATCAGCTTTTCAAACTGGATGACATATTGCTGCCGCGTAGGGGATTCTATGGACAAATGGAGTTTGCGATTGGTAATAAAGAGATCTTGAGAAATACGGGCCTGCCTGAAGAAGTATATGAGGGGGTTACGCTAAAGACTATACAATACTACATAAGAGGGAAGACTGAGAAGCACTTTTATTTCAATTCCAATTGGGGCTTGATGACAAGATTATCCGGAGGACTCATGGTGAATGATAATCTTCTGGGAAACGATATGTATAGGCTTGGGGGCTTGAAGACTATCAGGGGTTTTAATGAAAATTTCTTTTTTGCGAATAATTATGCCTATTTTAACTTCGAACCAAGATTCTATTTTGATACCTATTCATATTTTATGATTTTTGCAGATGCTGGTAGGTTGGAAAATACGGTGCAGGGATTGGATACAGATTACACTTTCTCCACAGGGCTGGGCTTCAGTTTGGAAACCGGCAGCGGGATTTTCAATTTTATTTATGCTTTAGGAAAGTCCAATGGTCAAGATTTTGCTTTGAACCTTTCCAAGATCCATTTTGGCTATACAGGAAGATTTTAAATATATGAATAGAATTCAGAAGCTTTTATTGGTTGGGATATGCTTTTTTGCTTTCCAAGTTCAATCGTTGGGACAAGTGATTGAAAATTATGATTCCAAGTTGGCTTATGTCAACCAGCCTGGCTGGTTTCAGTCTTCTGAGATTGTCCAAGTGGCGCTTGATCTTGAAAAATTCCCCAAGTCCGGATTCTTGTTGGAAATCCCATCTGGTGCAACCGTGTTTTTGGGTCAGGTGCTGTGGTTCCATACTCCTATAGATACAGCCTTGGTGATTTCGATAGAAGAGCTTCGGACCGGTTTTGGTCTTGAGGATGCCCCGACTTTGGATTTTTCGGTATTGAAGAAGGGGATCAATACTTCCGAAGTATCCATCAAGAAAGGGTACTTCGACTTGGGTAGGACTACCGAGGTGCTCGAAGATAATTCCATCCAGAAAATCGAAAGTAGGGAAACAGATGGTTTTTATGACTTCTTTTTCCTGGCCATGATATTGATATTGTTTTTGATTGCGATTTATAAAGTCATCTATCCTTTGGTTTTGAGCTATATCATCAATCCCCAGGGAATATTCACAGCAGAAGATTTTTCCGAGTCCAATTCCATCCAGAAATTCTTTTCCCTGGATATCATCTTTTACATAATCATCGTAAATCTGCTGTTGGCGCTGATAGCCATGGTGGGTGTCAAGGAGGTTGGTTTTGAAAGTGTCAATAAATTTGTAGAAGGGGGTGTGAATGAGCTTTTTCTATATTGGCTATTTGCAACTTTGGTGCTTTTTGGATTGACGGTGGCCAAGTTTCTTTTCATCAAATTCATGTCGATTATCTATGAACTTGGGAAAAATGAATTTTCGCATTTTTTCTATTTATTGAGGGTAGTTTCTGTTTTGGCGGTACTTTTTGTCATAATAATATCGTTTTTTGCCCTTAATAGCCCGGATCAGTTGGGAATAATAGTAAAAAATTCGGCCATATTTATTTTTTGGATCTATTTGTTTGGCGTCGGACTTTTGATGTTTATCATGATGAATCGTGTAGCTTTTAATAATTACCATTTATTTGCTTACATTTGCACCGCGGAATTAGTGCCCTTTTTGATAATTTCTAAATTTATCATGGGTTAGCAAGTTTCAAAAAAAGGTTAAAATAAGAATAAGCGATACACTATGAGTAAATCTACTAAAGACAGATTCCACCCAGTTAAAAGCATATTAGTTTCACAACCTAAACCTAGCGATGATAAGTCACCTTATTTTCAGTTAGCGGAAAAATATAATCTTAAAATTGATTTTAGGCCATTTATTCAAGTGGAGCCGGTTTCGTTAAAAGATTTTAGGAAGCAGAAAATTGATATACTCAAGCATACTGCCATAATTTTTACGAGTAGAAATGCGATTGACCATTTCTTTACAATCTGTAAAGAGTTGAAAATTGAGATGCCTGCTGACATGAAGTACTTTTGTATTTCAGACCAGACAGCCCATTATCTACAGAAATACATTGTCATCAGAAAAAGGAAGTTGTTTGTAGGGCAAAAGACAGCGTCTGATTTGTTTGATTATTTCAAAAAGCACAAATCGGAAAAATACCTTTTCCCATGTTCGGATATCAGAAAGGATGAAATCCCTACTTATATGGCTAAAAGTAATATCGAATTTACAGAAGCAATCATATACCATACAGTAGCCGCGGACTTGTCAGATTTGAGGGATATCAAATATGATGTTTTGGCTTTTTTCAGCCCATCGGGAATCAAGTCTTTGATGACCAATTTTCCGGATTTCAAGCAAAACAATACAAGGATAGCTGCTTTTGGACCAACGACGGCAGAGGCGGTGAGGGAGGAAAATCTCCTTTTGGATATTGAGGCGCCGATGCCAAATGCCCCAAGTATGACTGGAGCTTTGGAACTTTATATAAAAAAGGCAAATAATTTATGACATCTTTTCAATCTTTTGTGGGGTTTTTCAGTTTAATTGTGTAGAATAGGTTCTGAAAAGATAAAATCTTTTGATACATGGATAAGCTGAAATACCCCTCACTTAAATTTTTACCGTTCTTATTGCTGACATTGCTGTCAGCCAAAACTGTGTTTTCACAGCAAGATGCCCAGTTTACCCAGTATATGTACAATGGGTTGTTTTATAACCCAGCTTTTGCGGGAAAGGAAAAAGGATATAATTTCTCCGCTCTGCATAGGACCCAATGGGCAAATTATTCGGGATCCAACGGCCCTGCACCCATCACCCAGTTGCTGACTGCATCAGGTTCACTGGACAAGTTGAATATGGGCTATGGCTTGACATTTGTCAATGACAATATTGGTCCGACTTCCAACCAAGAAGTGAATCTGGCGGTAGGATATCACAAAAGATTGAGAAGGGGGGTATTGAGTATTGGTCTGTCGGGAGGGGTTTATTCCAGTACGGTCAAGTATGACGAATGGATCCTTGTCAATCCTGATCCCAATGTGCCTGCAAGTGGAAGGGAGACGCAGATGAATCTGAATTTTGGTCTTGGCGCGATTTATGATAGAGGTAACTTCTATGTAGGTGCTAGTTCAAAGCATCTCAATGAGCCGGGGTTTGATTTCGGAGATGGTGCAATAGAAAACCAACTGAAAAACCATTCCTATCTAAATGCAGGATATAGGATCAAGACATTTGCTTTTCTGACGATTGAGCCAAGTTTTCTATTAAAAACGGTGTCTTTTAATAATTTTTCCTATGACTTGAGCGTTATAGCGACACATAATCAAAAGATTAGTGGAGGTGTAGCATTTAGGGGGGAAGAATCGGTCTCTCTTTTGGTGGGCTATAGCCTTCTTAAAGATAACTCATTGAGGATAGGATACGCATTTGATTTGGTAGTTGGTGGCTTGGAGGCCAAGTCTCCAACAAGCCATGAGTTTATGTTGACTTACAACCTGCCACAAGTATCGAGGGAGTTTCAACGGGCAATCCAGCGGACACCAAGATTCAGATTCTAAAAGAATACGAATAAAATTTTGGGATTGGTTAGTAATTTTCTCAGATTTTCGTTTAAATTTCGCTTTCGTTGGAAGCGGAATTTAACAGTTATTTACATAACTTAATTAGTGTCATTGATGTATAAAAAAATGATTTCAAGGTATTTCCCTGTAATAGCGATGGTTATAGCGGCATCGGTAATGCAAGGTTGTGGGCTCTTTGGAAAGAAAGGGTCTGCAAGTGAAAAGGATAACAGGAGAGGAGAGGTTACGGGAGTCGCAAAAAGGGTAGGTTGGCAACAAAACCTCCCCATAGATATGGTGGCTGTCAAAGCAGGGACTTTTTGGATGGGGCAAGCTGATGAAGATATTGCTGCCAGTAATTCTGCTTTCAATAGACAGGTTACGATATCCGAATTCTATATGGACAAATATGAGGTTTCGAACAATAAATACAGACAGTTTATCGAGGCGGTAAGATTGGGTGAGTACTCATATTCTACCCCTACCACCTTGAAAGATCCCCCACAGTTCAATCTTGATGAAGTACTTCCTGACACTACAGTTTGGTCTACCAGCTTTTCATACCATTACGGTGATCCATTGATGGAATTCTATTTTGACCATCCAGCTTTTGATAACTATCCGGTAGTAGGTGTCAGCTGGGAACAGGCGAATATGTATTGTGAGTGGAGAACTTTTCATATGAATGCAAACGACAAGTCTGAATTTGATATGCCCCCATTCAGGTTACCTACCGAAGCAGAGTGGGAATATGCAGCCAAAGGAGGAAAAGATGTGGCCAAGTATCCATGGGGAGGTCCGTACTTGAAAAACAAGAGGGGATGTCTTATGGCAAACTTCAAACCGGGACGTGGTAACTATATTGATGATGGATTTTCGTACACAGCCCCTGTTGATGTGTTTGCACCAAATGGTTTTGGTCTTTACAACATGGCCGGAAATGTTTCTGAATGGGTGTTGGATGATTTCAGTGAAGTAGGGACTGCCTTGACGTGGGATTTGGATCCTAAATACATAAATGAAGGAGAGACTAGAAAAGTAGTAAGGGGTGGTTCTTGGAAAGATATTGCACATTATCTAGAGACAAGTACTAGGACTTATGAATATCAAGATGTGAAAACAGCCCACATAGGCTTCAGGACTACAATGACATTTATGGGTAGATCTGGATCGATGGATGTTGGAAACAATAGAAGAAGACAACGATAAACAAACTTTTGAACAACACACAATCCCTAAAAAGACACTTTAATCAAAATGGAACAGAATAAACAATCATTTAAGTATAAATTTTATAGCTCCATTATGCCAAAGATATATGGTATCGGAGCTGCCGTTGTAATCCTTGGAGCAATGTTTAAGATTTTGGATTGGCCTTTCGCAAGTTTGATGATTGGTGTAGGTCTATCCACAGAAGCTGCAATTTTCTTTTTATCGGCATTCGAACCAAAGCATGAAGAGTTAGATTGGACAAAAGTATACCCGGAACTTGGAGGTGATACGCCTGCCGAGAGGAGAGCTGCTGCAAAAATGGCAGCGACAGGACCAAGTGCTACCCAGCAATTGGACGACATGTTGGAAAATGCCAAAATTGGTCCCGAACTGATCGAAAGTCTTGGGAAAGGAATGCAAAACCTTGCTTCCTCTGCCGAAAAAATGGGCAAGCTTTCAGATGCTGCCGTAGCTACAAATGAATACGCTGAAAATGTAAAGTCAGCTTCCAAAACCCTGGTTGATATCAACCAGTCTTATGGAAAGACTGCTGCTGCACTTACTGAGATGTCTTCTGCATCGACAGATGCAAAAGAGTACCATAACCAAGTGGTGGCCGTGACCAAAAACCTATCGGCATTGAACAATGTCTATGAAATGGAATTGCAAGATGCCAACTCACATGTGAAGACTTTGAACAAGTTCTACTCCAACATGACTTCTGCTTTGGAAGGATTGAATGAAGCTGGAAAAGAGACTGAGGCCTTCAAGAATGAATTGGCAAAATTGAATGCGAATGTAAGTTCTTTGAATAAAATATATGGTGGCATGTTATCAGCCATGAAAGGTTAAGCCTTATTGAACAATAAAGTATGTTTAACCTTTTAGAAAAATAATATGGCCGGCGGTAAAGAAACACCAAGACAGCGGATGATTGGGATGATGTACCTTGTGTTGACAGCATTGTTGGCACTACAGGTAAGCAATCAGATCCTTCAGAAGTTTGTATTGATCAATGATGGTTTGGAGAGAACATCAAAGAATTATATCCTTAAAAATGAATTTGCTGTCCAATCGATAGCTGGGACAGTTGAGCAACAAGGTAATAACGAAAAAGATCTACCAAAAGTAAAAGTAGCTCAAGAACTAAGAAAAAAGACAGCAGAGGTATTCAACTACCTGGAATCAATGAAAGAAGAACTGATCACCGTTTCCAATGCAAAGGACGATCAGGGAATGTTCAAAACCTCTGCCCTCAAGAATGTAGACGTTCCTGGAAATATCTTCAACAATAACCGTAAGGGGTATGAAATGCAGGAGATCCTGAATAAGTATCCCCAGGAAGTGAGTGCATTGTTGAAAGAAGTTGGTATTGATATGACATTTCAGCCTATTGCAAAGGATGCGGATCAAATTGACTTATTCAAAAATGATCCAGACGTTAGAACAAAGGATTTCGTCAACCTCACTTTCGTCAAGTCACCGATTGGAGCTGTATTGACATTGATATCACAATTTCAAAATGAAGTCCTGAATGTGGAGAGTGAATCTTTAGCTGCCATTACAAATACAATAGGCTCATTCTTCTACAAAGCTGATATAGTACAGGCGACGATTGCAGCTCAGTCTAATGTGGTAGCTGCGGGTACCAAATTTCAAGCTGATATGTTTATCGCATCTAGTTCATCATCGGATGTCCCAAAGATGACCATAGATGGGAGAGATGTTCCTGTAGAAGGAGGGTTCGGGAAAATAGAGTTCACGGCTACTCCAGGGCAATATGATGACAAAGGGCTTTCCAGACGTGTGATTAAAGGTGAGATTACAACAAATGTGGGAGGAGAAGATCAAGTATTGCCAATAGAGTATGAGTACTTTGTAGCTCAACCTGTAATTAGGGTTACTTCTGAAGTAGTTAACCAATTGTATGCAGATTGTGCCAATGATTTGATGATTGATGTGCCGGCATTGGGGAATAGCTATTCTCCGTCATTCTCGGTAAGCAATGGTACAGCGATTTCGGGATCTAGACCTGGGCAAGTAACCATCATTCCGGGAGCATCGGGTAAAACAGTGATAGGAGTGAGTAGTGGAGGAAATAGGATTGGGGATGTGTCATATGATATCAGACCTGTTCCGATGCCTACAATTGTCCCTTCTACAGCCCAAGGGCCAATCGACTTGTCACAAGGAGTTGCGCCACTTCAGTCTATACTGATAAAAGCAGTTGCAGAACCTACTTTCGCCAGAACAATGGCGAGGGATGCTAAATTTGAAGTGACAGGAGGGGAAATTACATTAATCAGGAGTGAAGTACCGAGAGGTTCTGTGAATATCTCGGGAGAGACGGTAGGGATAAGGAATTTGGCGGAGACAGCCAAAACTGGCGATCGATTGGTTATTAGGGTAACAGAGATTACCAGAACTAATTTCCAGAACAGAAAAATCAAAATGCCACTTCCGAATCCGCAGATTGTAATAATTGCAATTAAGTAAAAATTGAAATGTCCATTAGGACAGTAAATAAATCAGCATATGAAAAAGCATGCTAAAATATTAAGTCTAATCTTATTTCTCGGTCTCTACTTGAGTCAAGATGGTTTTGCGCAAGTTCCTACGAGCATGAACCCATCCGGCACAGGTGACCGTCAGTTTAAGATGGATACAGTTTATTCGATCAGACCGATCAGGGAAGATGATAAAATGTATCAGATTGCGGTTTGGAGAAGGATTGATCTGCGAGAAAAATACAACTTGCCTCTTTATGGATCTGGAGATTCCAAGGGCAATGGTATTATCAACAATATTTACAAAGCTGTAGTCGAAGACAATGCTTTGGAGGTGTTCGCAGATGAGGAGTTTACAGAGCCTCTTTCAATTGCTGAATTCCAGAATAATTTCTGGATGGCTGCGAATGGAGATAGCATATTTGTGAAAAACCTTTATTATTTGGATTTTAGGGAAGACTTCCTTTTTGACAAGCACCACTCCCAAACGAAGTTTGATGTGAAGCATATCGAAATTGTAATGCCATCTGAGACCAATTCCAATGCCGGGCAAAAATCGGTGGCATTTATCAGGTTCAAGGATTTTTACAATCATTTCAAAGACCACCCAGAAGCCAAATGGATCAATTTCCAAAATGCTTCAAAGGAGTTGACATATGATCAGGCTTTTGATTTGAGGTTGTTCAGATCCGTGGTAAGGAAATATGCCAATAGACACGATGCTTTGATTGTGGATATGGTAGATCCGCAACACCCGAATCCAGAGTTGCAGGCTTTCCTTGATGCTTTGGAGTTTGAATACAAACTGTTGGATTATGAAAATTCCCTTTGGGAATGGTAAAAAAAAGAGCGATTGACTTGTCAATCGCTCTTTTTTTGTCCTATTGCTTCCAAGAGCTTTTCTGCCTTGCTTTTACCTATGAGGGCTTCAATCTCTTCAGGACTTGCTTCTTTGATCTTTTTGTATGATTTGAAGTGTTTCAAAAGTTTTTCTGAAGTCCCTGGCCCTATTCCTTCAATCTCGGTAAGTTGCGTTCCAAAAGCTTTTTTGCTTCTCACATCCCTATGGAATGTAATTGCAAATCGGTGGGCTTCATCCCGGATACGTTGAAGAAGTCTTAAGGATTCTGATTTTTTATCAATATGGATTGGGTAGGAGTCCTCAGGGAAATAGATCTCCTCCAACCTTTTCGCAATTCCTATGATTGGAACTTTGCCATAGATCCCCAGATTCTTCAATGCTTCCACGGAGGACGAAAGCTGCCCTTTTCCACCATCAATGACTATTAGTTTTGGCAAAGGTTTGTTTTCCTCAATCAATCGCTTGTACCGTCTCCCTACGACCTCAGTCATAGATGCAAAATCATTTGGTCCTTCTACAGTTTTGATATGATAATGTCTATACTCCTTGTTTGCCGGTTTGCCGTTGAGAAAGCAGACCATGCTGGCGACAGGGTTTGTTCCTTGGATATTGGAGTTGTCAAAGCACTCGATATGGTCTGGCATCTCTTGGAGTGAAAGGTCATTTTGCAGTTGTTTCAAGACCCTGAACTTCTTGTCTTGGACATCTCCTGCAGCCAATGCTTTTTCTTTTTTGTAGTATTTGGCATTTTTTAGAGAAAGTTCCAGCAAATGCTTTTTGTCCCCAATCTTGGGTACATGTACATTGAGCCCTTCGTATTCTTCTTCAAATTCTACGTTGGCTATGATTTCGGGAGATTCACTGTTGAATTGATCCCTAAGCCTGACTATTGCCGTCAGCAACAGTTCCGCTTCAGTTTCGTCAAGTTTTTTCTTGAGTTCTACAGTTTTGGTGATGTTGATGCTTCCATTTTTGATTTTAAGGAAATTGACGTAAGCGATTTTCTCATCCGTGACGATGGTGAATACATCCAAATCTTTGATGCCCGGGTTTACTACCATTGATTTCGCTTGGTATTTCTCCAATAGATCAAGCTTGTCTTTGTAGTATTGTGCCCTTTCGAAAGCATATTTTTCAGCAGCTTCCTGCATGTATTGTTTGAAATACGCTTTTGCAATGCCCAGATTTCCCTTGAGGATATTTTTGGCCTGTTCGATATCTTTCATGTAAGCTGGCTCTCCCTGTAGCCCTTCACAAGGGCCAAGGCAATTGCCAATATGGTATTCCAAGCATACTTTATACTTTTGTTCGGCTATTTTGTATGGGTTCAGGTCAAGCTTGCAGGTTCTGATTGTAAACAGGCTCCTGATCAATTCCAGCACATTGTTCATTGCCTTGACACTGGCAAATGGACCATAGTATGTCCCTTTGCCCTGAATCATCTTTCTGGTTGGGTAGATTTGGGGAAAGTTCTCTTTTGTGACTAGAAGATAAGGGTAGGTTTTGTCATCCCTTAGGAGGATGTTGTACTTGGGTTGTGTTTTTTTGATCAGGTTGTTTTCTAGGAGTAAGGCATCAAACTCGGAATTGACCAAGGTGATTTCTATCTTCCTGATTTCCCTAACCATTTTTCTGGTTTTGTGGTTGACCCCCGTGTTTTTTACGAAATAACTGGAGACTCTTTTTTTCAAGCTTTTCGCTTTTCCAACATAGATCAATTCCTGATTTTCGTTGTAATATTTATAAACCCCGGGCTGGTCGGGAAGGGTATTGTAGTCGTCCGGTGTATAAAAAGAAGCTTCCATATTTGTACAAAGATAAAAAAACAGCCTTTGTCGGAGGCTGTTTTTCAAAACTATTAATTGGAGGTCAATTTAGAAATCGTTTTTCCTTGGATCATAGTCATAATCACTAAATCGATTGCTTTGCATTTCATACTGATCACAGTTTATTTCAATGCTCAATGGTCTTTCAGGTCTTGGGAATGGACCTTTGGTGATTCCTAAGGTTTCGTCTGCATACACTTTTTCCATAAACTTCACCCAAATAGGCCTGGCAGTCCTGCCGCCCTGACCATTGATCCAGCTTCTGAAGTGTATCGCCCTGTCATCACCACCGACCCATACACCCGATACCAAATCTTTGCTGATTCCCATGTACCAACCATCAGATGCATTCTGCGTAGTACCTGTTTTACCTCCAAGTTCATTTCCTTCCCGAAGTGCATATGGAACACCTTGTGAAGTACCTCTTGTTTCTTCAAATCCACCTCTAAGCATGTAGACCATCAAGTACGCATGCTCTTCGCTCATAGCAGGCTTCTTTTTCGGTGTAAACTGTTGTAGCAGGTTTCCGTTTTTGTCTTCAATCCTGTCAATATAAAAAGGTGTAATGTGTTCTCCTTTGTTGACAAATGTCCCAAAGGCACCAACCATTTCATAGATGGAAACATCGTTGGTTCCCAAAGCAAGCGCAGGGACTTCTTCCAAATCACTTGTAATTCCCAACCTTCTTGCAGTTTCTACAACTACCTTTGGACTGAGTTTTTTCATCATATACGCAGTGATAGAGTTGATCGATTGAGCCATGGCCCTTCTGATAGTCAATTTTTCATAAGAAAATTTACTGTCGGCATTGCTTGGTCTCCAAGTTGGTTGTCCCGGGATGTTGATCTCTACAGGTTGGTCGATTACCGAGTAGCAAGGACTGTATCCATTTTCGATAGCTGCGGCATATACGAACGGTTTAAATGTAGATCCCGGTTGTCTTCTTCCTTGCTTCACATGGTCATATTTGAAGTATTTCTGGTTGATGCCACCCACCCATGCTTTGATATGTCCGTTTTCAGGATCCATTGATATGAAACCTGTTTGAAGGTGCTTCTTATAATGTCTCAGCGAGTCCATGGTACTCATCAATGTGTCTACCTCACCTTTTTCCCAAGAGAACACTCTCATTCTTTTCTTTTCATTGAGTTTGATCTGAATCGAATCTGTGTTGGTATTGTATCTCTTTACCAAGTTTCTATATGCCTCTGTCCTTTTGACTTGTGTTTCGAGGAAATTGGGGATCACCCTTCCATGCTGGTCTATCCATGGATCTCTATTGCCCATTTCTTTTTCAAACAGCTCTTGCAAAGCTTTCATGTGTTCTTGTACAGCTTCTTCGGCATATTTTTGCATTCGGCTGTCTATTGTCACATATATTTTTAGCCCATCCCCATAAAGGTCATAGGGGGTTCCATCTGGCTTTAGGTTTTCTTTTGTCCACTTGATCAAATCTGCCTTCAAGACCTCCCGGAAGTATTGCGCCTGTCCTTGGTTGTGGTTTTGGACATTGTAGTCAAGCTCAATGGGAAGTACTTTGAGAGAGTCATATTGGGCCTTTGTGAGGAAATCATATCTTTCCATTTGGCTCAATACAGTATTTCTTCTTCTGAGGGAGTTTTCTGGATTGAAAACAGGGCTATAGTATGTAGGGGCTTTGAATAATCCTACTAGTACTGCGGCTTCTTGAAGGTTCAGATCGTTCGGCGTTTTGTCGAAAAAGGTTTTTGCTGCAGTTTTGATACCATAGGCATTGCTTCCAAATTCAGATGTGTTCAGATAGAGCGTAAGGATTTCATCTTTGGTATACGATCTTTCCAATCTAGTGGCGACTATCCACTCTTTTGTTTTGATGATCAGCATCCTCAACCCCGGTATTCGGCTTAGGAGTCCCTGTGATTCCTTGGTTCTGGTTTTGAAAAGATTTTTGGCGGTTTGTTGTGACAAGGTACTTCCACCACCTGCCCCTTGCCTCAGGACGATAGATTTGAAAAACACCCTTCCCATACTTTGGAAATCTATTCCAGAATGTTCTTCAAAGCGGATATCCTCTGTTGCGATCAGGGCTTTGACAAGATTCGGGGATAAATCATTGTAAGTGACCGGACTTCTGTTTTCCCTAAAATAGGTGCCCAAAAGTACATTGTCTGCAGAATATAGTTCTGAGGCTAATTCACTTTGTGGGTTCTCCAATGCTTTGAAATCAGGCAATTCCCCAAACAGGCCGAGAAAATTGACACTGACTGCCCATACAAAAATTATAAAACTGAACAGTCCGGCGACGAATATCAACCAGAGGTATTTTATTGTTTTTTTGGTCATTTTAAGAATGAAATTGAATAAGGAAATTTACTTGTACGAATTCTTATAGAAGGTTCTGTATTCTTCTATATTTTTTCTTTTGTTTAGTTCTTGGAAGTTCTCTATAGAGATCAAAAAACTTTGGGATTTATCACTGTCCGATAAGGATGTTGATTCGAAATCATCCAAGAATTTTTTTCTGTATTCTATAGCTTTCTCCGCATTATTGAATGGGCTGACTATGTAGATGGCATTTTCCTTGTTGAGGTTCATGTTGCCAGTTCTCAATCTCAAAGATGAAAAGTTGGCGGAATGGAAGTTTTCAAGTTCACCCAAAAGCGATTTGGCTGCCTTTGACTTTTCAGGCTCCAAAACAATCACAAATATATGTGTTTGATTAGGATTCTCTTTATAAGGGGTTACTTCTTCCTCGATTGCCTCTACATTTGAATCTTCAGTTGGTTCGGAATCAGTTTCATTTTCTACCTCAGACAACAGATCCTCCTCTGGTTTTTCACCTGTAAGTGCTATTAGCATATTTCTTGCCATTTTTAATAGCTCTGGATTTTCTGTGTTTTGGATATATGATTCCAGTCTTGTTTTATATCTTTCACGGTCATCGAGTTTCCCGGATACCATTACATCCAACAAAAGTAGTTTTTCTGTATTTCTGGTCAGCGGATTTTCTTCCAATGTAGTCCGGAGAACCCTTCTTGCTTGTCCATAGTCACGGGATTGATACAGTTGGTAAGCTTCTTTGTAGCCGTTTGATGACTGCATGTAGGCGAGGTTTCCAGATGCCCCACCAGGGTTGTTCACCGAAAATGTAAATGGTGATTCGGGAAACTCCCTGTTTAGTCTTTGGCTGTAGAGTTGCGAATTTCCATCTCTTTCCTTTTGGGCTAGGTACAGAATATAATAGGCTTCAGGTTTTTTGATCGTATTTGGATATGCCGTGATCAGGTTTTCCAGATTCTCAATGCTGAATTCAGGCTCCTTAAAATCAAAATACAGAAGTTTACCCAATTCAAAATAGGAGATTTCCAATTCCGAATTGAGTTTGTCAATGTCTTCTTCCGATTTTGGGATTTGGGACAAGAGACTCTCCTTGCTGGGTATTTGTTCGGAAATGCTTTCTTCTTCTTGATCCTCTTCCTCTTCCAAGTCACGTCCTTCTTCAATCTCACTTGGGCCAGACGAGGAAAAGCCCTGGGAGCTTCTTCTCCAATTGTCTTGGAGTGGCCTGTTTCCCCAGTTTCTGAAGAAATCGATGGACCCCTGCTGCATGGCAACAGTATTGTCAAAGTAGAAACTTTCACCGCTACTTTTCCCGCCAAAAGCTAATAGGTTGTCAAAAATCCCGGAATTCTTGGGTTTCTCCTTTGCGGCAGCCTCTTTCAGTAGCCTTTCCTCCTCGCTTTTGATATAGTTTTCAGCTACAAGGCTTTGTTCTTCTGGACTCATTTTGCTGAGCAGGATCAAGCTGTCATTTTTGGTGATGGTCTCAAAATGCAACACGTACTCATCCAAAATCCCTTTTTTAGCCTCAATCTGATTGTAGGAAGGATCCATCGGTCTGAAATGTGTCAAAGCACTGTCGTAATAATATTTTGCTGCCTGGTAATTTTTGTCCGTCTCAAGGCTTATTTCCGCAAGTTTCTGATAGATATAGCCCTTTTGGATGGGATTGGATCCTTCCTCTTTGGCGGCCCTTATCAAGAGGCTTACCGCTTCTTCTTTATCGTCTTGCTTGAGCTCAAACAAAGCTTTCTCATATAGGACGACGTCCCTCAGATCCTTATTTTTACTATCTGAATACAGATCATCATAGTAGTTCCTTACCTTCTTGAAATCCTTGGACTTGTCAAGCTCTGCCACTTTCTGGGCATAGAGTTGGGCAAAGAAGCTTCTCTCATATGGAGGATTGCCTTTGAGGGATTCTTGGTAATAGCTAAAAGCCAATGCGTCCAGCCCTTCCCTTTGGTAAAGTTGGGCCAGTATAAAGTTGATTCTGGACTTTTCTTTTTTGTCTTTGGTATATGGAAGTGCTTTGTCCAAAGCGCCAATTTTCCCTTCTACCTCACCTTTTGAATGGTAGTAATAGGCCAGCGTTTTGAAAAGCAGATACCTGTTGTCCTTGTTGATCTTGGACTCTTTGGAAAGGTAATCTATTACAAATATTACATCATCGTAATTTTTTTGATCGATAAATATCCGCATTAATTGGATCAAACTTCTGTGTCTAAGGTCTTTGTCCTTGCTGTTTACGTTGATGTATTTGAATGTGTTGATGGCATCATCGGTATCTGCCTGGTAATAATCTATCAACCCGATCAAAAAATAATTGTCATCTACCCATTTAGAAATTCTATGCCAATCAATGGCCTTGGAAGAGAGCTCTCTTGCTTCTTTGAGCAATTCTTCATTTTGTTCGATGGTGGCACTGTCAATTGGGTAGAATACAGGGAGTACTTGGCTGAAGTCTTCTTTGTGGTTGTTTTTGATTGTGGTTTCCAATTCGGTGATCTTCTCATTGGAGAGGTAATAGGCATTGTACCTTGAAGTTGTATTGTGGTAGAGCCTGTTGGTAAAAGTGTTTTTTTCTGAGGAACATGCCGAAAAAAGCAAGATCAAAAACATAATAAAACAAGTGTGTTGCGTTTTCATTGCTGACATGGGAAATTCAATTGACCAAAATAAAGGTTTTGCTTCAATTTATTAAACGGTTATGATTAATATTATATTTTTGGGACTTACAAATACTTAAAATCAACAATAGATTGGGACTAAAAGATAAAGTGAGAGGTTGGATCGATACAAAGTTTCTCTTCGTAATCAGAAAAGAAGAGGATTTTTCTGTCATCTCGTCATTGAGTATTACAAAAGTAAAGATTGCTTTGATAATATTTCTTTTTTTATTCGTCACTTTTGGGTTGTCCCTAGTTGCCTCCAAGACATTCCTGAAGGCCTGGTTTGACCCTGAGTATCTAGAGACTGAGAACATGACCCGAATAGTAGAGCTGTCCGAGATTGTCGATTCCCTGATGGTGGATTTGAAGCAAAAAGATATGTATGTCAAAAACATCCAGAGGATCATAACCGGGGAGGCAGATGGAAATCCCTACACGCAAGACTCAATCAGTATTGATGGAGTAGGTGCTTCAGGGAATAAAATAGACCTGTTCGAGAAAAATGAATCCACCAAAGCTATCGAGATGGAGTTTAGGGGAGTTCCTCTGGACTTCACTTCGCCGAGTTCTTATATGCCAAATACATTTACGGAGACTTATTTTTTTCCTCCGCTAAAAGGGGTGGTCGTATCTGGCTTTGATCCCCAAATTGGTCATTTTGGGGCAGATATAGTCGCCAGTGAAAATGAACCAGTCAAAGCAATAGCAGGTGGCACCGTCATAATGTCTTCATGGACTTTGGATACTGGATATGTGATTGGTATACAGCATTCAAATGAATTAATTTCATTTTATAAACATAATTCTGTATTATTGAAATCTGTAGGAGATATCATCAGAGGAGGAGAGATCATTTCTATCATCGGCAACACAGGTGAATTGACTACAGGGCAGCATTTGCATTTTGAGCTATGGTACAAAGGCAGCCCACTAAATCCCCAAGAATTTATCACATTTAATTAGTATGTTCAACAAGCAAGAAGATAAAAAATCAGTTGCGGAAATGGTTAATTCCAGCAATGTGATTTCGAAAGAAACCTGGATAAAAGGAGATATCAAGGCACAAGGAAACATCAGGGTGGAAGGAAAAGTAGAGGGGACATTGGATTCCAAAAACAAAATAGTGATTGGAGAATCTGCCTTGGTCATAGGAAACCTAAAAGCAGAAGAGGCTGAGATTTCAGGCAAGATTGAAGGAGAGATCCATTGTTTTGGGGTTTTATACTTGAAAAAAACCGCTTTGATCAACGGAAACATCTATACCCAGAAATTGGTAGTCGAAAACGGCGCCACCTTCAACGGAAAATGTGAGATGGGGGAAATCACCCCAAAAGCAGTCAATGGAAAAGGAAAACTTGAAGAATCAGAAAAAGAACTTGTCACAGGATAAATTTCCCGTGTACGTAAAATACATAGGGTTGTCCTTTCAACTTTTTGCCATAATAGGTCTTGGAACTTGGCTGGGATGGATAATTCAACAAAAAAGCCAAATGAAATTTCCCGTTTGGCTTTTGCTTTTTTGTTTCCTTTCGATCACTTTGGCTTTTTATCAACTTTTTCAATCACTTAAAAATGACGAGAAGATAGAAGAAAAGAATAAAAATTCTTAATTTTGCGCCCTCGTTCAGATATCATGTCAAGCATAAAAATATTTACGGTAAGGATTTTGGCGCTAACTCTCGTTTTGGCAGGTATCATCTATGCCCTTCAAAATTATATCCAGCCGAATTGGATTCATCCGTCAGTGTGGAAGGTCCTTTCTTTTTTTGCTTTATTGACTTGGCTCACAGGTACCTTTGTGCATTATCTGATAAAGCTAAGCAAAGAAAATTCTCCAAATATCCTTCTTGGGGCAACAGCTTTGAGATTTTTGGCGAGTTTGGGTTTCATTGTAATCTATCTATTATTGGATGTCGAGAATATAATTCTGTTCGTTGCTAATTTCTTTGTTATTTATTTGTTCTACTTAATATTTGATATATACGGGTTAATAGCTAATTTGCGCCCGAATTCAAAATAGGTCATAAAAATTCGATTTGATGTTCCGTAAGTTTGTTTGCCTAAGTGTTTTATTTACAGCCTTTTTGCTGACGTTTTCAACTCCCACTTTTGCCAGTGGTGGTGATGAAGACAAGACTGGATTTATTATGCATCACATAAAGGATTCCCATGAGTGGCATTTTGCTACTTTCGGGCATACACATGTGACGCTGCCATTACCAGTTATCATATACTCTGCAGATCGCGGTTTGGACATATTCATGTCTTCGGATTTTCAAGACCACGATACCCACAAGTTTGGGGAGGCGCATGGCAAGGATGGTTATTTTATCGATGAGCATGACCATTTGCATAGAGCAGATGGCGGGAGCTTTACAGATCTTTCCATTACGAAAAATGTTGCCATGTTGTTTTTGGTAATATTGGTGATGGGGTATCTGGTATTGTCAGCTGCAAGTCATTACAAAAAACATGGTGTGAGATCCCCTAAGGGAATCGCTTCATTCATTGAGCCAATTGTGATCTTTGTAAGAGATGAAATTGCCCACAAAGCAATTGGCCCTAAGTACAAGAAATTTGTTCCATACCTACTTACTCTATTTTTCTTCATTTGGATAGGTAACTTGATGGGCTTGATGCCAGGAGCAGCCAACCTCACGGGGAATATTGCAGTGACTGCTACGCTCGCTGTTTTGACCTTTATCTTGGTCAATGTAAACGGCAATAAAGAATACTGGAAGCACGTATTTATGACTCCAGGGGTTCCTATTCCATTGTTGTTGGTAATAGTACCGGTCGAAATCATTGGTTTGTTTACCAAGCCATTTGCCTTGATGGTCCGTCTCTTTGTGGCTATCACAGCGGGACACATTGTGATTTTGGCTTTTATTGCATTGGTATTCATATTTGAGTCTTATGCTATTGGGGTAGTGAGTACCTTGATGGTGACTTTCTTGAATGTCATCGAATTGTTGGTAGCAACGATTCAAGCTTATGTGTTTACCTTGTTCACCGCGATGTATATCGGTGGTGCAGTAGCCGAGCATGAGCATCATTAATTAGGAATTTCTTTGTTCAATTTATAAATAATACACACGTATGTTAACTTCATTATTATTGTCTGCTGGATTGGCACTTATGGGTGCAGGTATCGGTGCTGGAATTGTAGCGATAGGCGCAGGTCTAGGTATCGGTAGAATTGGTGGTCAGGCTATGGAATCTATTGCTCGTCAGCCTGAGGCTGCTGGTAAAGTTCAGACTGCCATGTTGATCATTGCAGCTCTTATTGAGGTAGTATCCCTGTTTGCAGTAGTAGTTTGTCTACTTATTGCTTTGAACGCAGGTGGTCTTACTTTCTAAGAACAACAGAAAAGAGGGATTGGCGATTGGCCAGTCCCTTCTCTTTATTTGAACAAAAAATTGAAAATATAACTCTCAATATACATGGATCTTATACTACCTAGTTCGGGGCTTATCATTTGGCAACTTATCGGTTTCCTAGCCTTGTTGTTTATTTTGATGAAGTTTGCTTGGAAACCTATCCTTCAGGCTTTGGAAGAAAGAGAATCGAGCATTGACGATGCATTGAAGGCAGCTGAGCAAGCGAAAGCTGAAATGGCTAACCTAAAATCTGAAAACGAGAAATTGCTTCAAGAAGCAAGAATCGAAAGAGATAACATTTTGAAAACTGCCAATGAAGCTTCTGCAAAAATGATTGAAGATGCAAAACAGGCAGCTATCTCCGAAGGAGCCAAAATGATCGAGAATGCAAAGGCTGTAATTGAAAATGAGAAAAAAGCGGCATTGACTGAGGTGAAAAACCAAGTCGCACAGCTTACATTGGAAGTTACAGATAAATTATTGAGAAAAAATCTTTCGTCCCAAGCAGCTCAGCAAGAGCTTGTAGAAGGAATGGTCAAAGATATTAACTTGAACTAAGATGTCTGAATTTAGAGTTTCTACCAGATACGCAAAATCCCTTCTTGAGCTGGCCAATGAAAAAGGTGTGCTTGAAGAAGTCTTGGCAGATATGAAGCAATTGTCTGCGGTGGCTACTGCCAACCGTGAATTTGCTTTGAGCCTAAAAAGCCCGATTATCAATTTCGACAAGAAGTTGAAGGTGTTGACTGCTTTGTTTGAGAAATCATCAAATGCAATGACGATGGCTTTTTACGGTATTGTGGCCAGAAAAAACAGAGCGGATCTTTTGGTGGATATCGCTAGAGAATTTCAAAAACAATATAATCTCCACAAAGGAATCCAGGTAGCAGACCTTACGACTACATTCCCAATTACAGACGAACTCAGAAGCAAGTTTGTGAGCGTGGTGAAAGAGATTTCCGGACTGGACAAAATTGAATTGGTAGAGAAAATTGATACAGATATCATCGGAGGGTTTGTCTTGAAAGTAAATGACAGGCAACTGGATGAATCTCTCAGCAGCAAGTTGAAAGCACTTCGCTTGGAGTTTTCCTACAATCACTACGAAAGTAAAATATAAATCATAGCAATAACATTTAATCATATTCGATAATGGCAGAAGTAAGACCTGACGAAGTTTCGGCAATATTGAGAGAACAACTCTCTGGTGTCAGAACTGAGGCTGAATTGGAAGAAGTGGGTACCGTCCTTCAAGTAGGTGATGGTGTAGCCCGTATCTATGGACTTTCTAAAGCTCAGGCTGGTGAATTGTTAGAGTTTGAAAACGGACTCAAAGCAATGGTGCTTAACCTGGAAGAAGATAACGTCGGTGCCGTATTGTTCGGTGACTCGAAAGAAGTGAAAGAGGGTGACACTGTAAAGAGAACCAAAAAAATCGCTTCTATCAATGTAGGTGAAGGTATGCTTGGCCGTGTTGTGGATACTTTGGGTAACCCAATCGATGGAAAAGGACCTTTGGCAGGTGAACTTTATGATATGCCTTTGGAAAGAAAAGCTCCAGGTGTAATCTACAGACAGCCTGTAACCGAGCCACTTCAGACAGGTATCAAATCAATTGATGCGATGATTCCAATCGGAAGAGGTCAGCGTGAATTGGTTATTGGTGACCGTCAGACAGGTAAGACTGCCGTAGTTATCGATACGATATTGAACCAAAAGGAATTCTACGATAGAGGGGAACCTGTATTCTGTATCTATGTTGCCATCGGTCAGAAGGCTTCTACTGTTGCTGGTGTTGTCGCTGCTTTGGAAAAAGGTGGTGCACTTCCATACACTGTAGTAGTATCTGCTTCTGCTGCTGATCCAGCTCCAATGCAATTCTTTGCTCCATTTACTGGTGCTGCGATTGGTGAATTCTTCCGTGATACAGGAAGACCTGCTTTGGTTGTATATGATGATTTGTCTAAGCAAGCTGTAGCTTACCGTGAGGTTTCCCTACTATTGAGAAGACCTCCAGGACGTGAAGCATATCCTGGTGATGTATTCTACCTTCACTCAAGATTGTTGGAAAGAGCTGCGAAAATCAATGCTTCTGACAAAATCGCCCAAGAAATGAATGACTTGCCTGATTCTATCAAGCATTTGGTGAAGGGTGGCGGATCTTTGACTGCACTTCCGATTATCGAAACACAAGCATCTGACGTTTCTGCATATATCCCAACGAACGTGATTTCCATTACTGATGGACAGATCTTCTTGGAAACAAACCTATTCAACTCAGGTATCAGACCTGCGATCAACGTAGGTATCTCAGTATCTAGGGTAGGTGGATCTGCACAGATCAAGTCTATGAAGAAAGTAGCGGGTACTTTGAAATTGGATCAAGCTCAATTCCGTGAGTTGGAAGCTTTCTCTAAATTCGGTTCTGACCTAGATGCTTCTACAAAGAGAACAATCGAAAGGGGTAGAAGAAACCAGGAAATCTTGAAGCAAGCTCAATATGCTCCAGTAGCAGTTGAGAATCAGGTAGCGATTATCTATGCTTCTACAAAAGGTTTGATGGACAATGTTCCTGTAGAAAAAGCAAGACAATTCGAAAAAGAATTCTATTTACTATTGGCTGCTAGTTATCCTGAAGCTTTGGTTGCGATCAAAAAAGGTGACATTGATACAGCAGGTAAGTTGTTGGAAGAAGCTGCAAAAGAGTTGTCTCCAAAATACGCTAAGTAATTAATCGATCAAAACATACTTGAAAAGGGATTTTCAAGTATGTTTTTATAAAAATACCTCTCCATATCACAATAATATATGGCTAATTTAAAGGAAGTAAAGGAAAGAATCAATTCGGTAGTCTCTACGCAGCAGATCACAAAAGCCATGAAAATGGTGGCTGCGGCAAAATTGAGAAGAGCCCAGGACAAAATCACACAGATGCGTCCCTATTCTCAGAAATTGACTGCTATTCTGAATAATGTTTCTGCCGCAAGTGACGGACAAGCTGATATTGTTTTTGCTGAAAAACGCGAAATCAACAATGTGCTTGTAATACCTATCACTTCCGACAAGGGACTTTGTGGCGCTTTCAATACAAATGTGTTAAAGGCTTCAAGTTTTGCTGTCAACAATCAGTTTGCTGGAAAAAATATCACAATCCTTCCTTTAGGCAAAAAAGCATTTGAATTTTTCAAGAAAAGAGGATACAATGTAATTGATACTTACTATCAGGTATTTTCTGATGTCTCTTTTGAGAATGTGAAGCTGGCAGCTGAATTTGCAATGGCTGAATTTGCAGAAGGAAATTACGACAAAGTTGTCTTGGTATATAACCACTTCAAGAATGTGGCAACACAAGAAGTGATTACAGAAAACTTCTTGCCGATGATTTCTGAAGCCGAAGAGAATGAAACAAAAGGAGCAGATACTGACTATATCCTTGAGCCTTCCAGAGAGTATATCATCGAAGAACTTGTACCTACTTCATTGAAGATCCAATTCTTCAAAGCGGTATTGGAAAGCAATGCGTCTGAACATGGTGCTCGAATGACAGCTATGGACAAAGCGACAGAAAATGCTGGAGAACTATTGAAAGAATTGAGGTTGATGTACAATAGAACACGTCAAGCTGCCATTACCAACGAAATCCTAGAGATTGTAGCTGGAGCAAATGCCCTTGGAGGGAAGTAATTTTAGAATTAAGATCTAAGATTTTAGATTTACAGATATAAAAAACCACAAGCTGAGAAGTTTGTGGTTTTTTAGTTGGGAGAGATTCATATTTTAGGTTTGAAACTTGATATTTGTTATAAAAATTACCTTTGCTTCTTGATTTACACAAGGGGGCGTTAGCCCTGAATTCTTCGTAGAAAACGAAGTGGCAAGTAATTCAAAAGAGGGGCGTAGCCCTGATTTCTTCAAATTCCCATCAGCTCTCAGGTTTAAAATTAATTTGATACATTCAGATGACAGGGCTACGCCCCTTAAATTCGGTTTCGCATATATTTTTTCTACGAAGATAACAGGGCTACGCCCCAGATAACCGTTACAAAGCAAGTTTTATAATATGGAAATTTTTGTCTACGCTTTTGTATAGAGATCAAAAAAGGCCGTCCTTCTAGGACAGCCTCAATTTTAATTTTAAAATAATAATAGATGGTTGTTACTCTTTAGATAATGGAGTAGCCAGTATCTGTCAATATCTAATACCAACAAATATCATATTACAGTTACTTCGTCCCAACCAATTTTACATCCAAAGTGACTTCATCGTAGATCAGCTTATCAGCCAAATTCTCGAAATAACTTCCTGATCTGTATTGGATATCATATTTTGTTCTGTCAAATGTGATTTTTCCGATTGCTACTACTTTGTTGCCTGTTTCGGTCAGTTCTGCTGGGAAAGTCACCGGACTGCTGATTCCCTTAATTAGCAAATCACCTGTGATTTGAAAATCTTTGCCATTGCTGGAAGTCGCTTCAGTGATGGTGAAAGTTGATTTTTTGTGTTTCTCTACCGAAAAGAAATCATCGGATTTCAAATGGTTTACCAGTCTTTGGCTGGAATTGGCATCTTTGATGTCTTCTACTGTGATGCTTGTCATATCGATTTCAAAAGAGCCTCCCAAGATTTTGCCACTTTCATAATCTAGGTTAGCATCAGAAATATTTACTTTCCCAAAATGCTCCCCAGTAACTTTGCTGGCTTTCCAGCTAACCGAACTTTCTGTTTTGTTGATTGCAACTTTTTCAATTTCTGTACTGGAAAATAGAATACTGGAAAGTAGCCCCAAAGAAAGGACCAATGATGTGATTAATTTCATATTTATTGATTGGTTTAAATTATTTCACTTAGACTATGGAAATGCGATTTAGTTTAATGTGGTTATGTAAAATTATGTCTGTATTGATGTTTAATTTGTTCAGGTGTACTCATTTTAGATTTCAGGGCTACGCCCCTACGAATCGATCTGAATTACATTTGTGTGTGGAAGATTTTAGATAGCCCCTTATTTATGTTTTTCAATCATCTTAATATATTTGAAGAAACCATTTCATCAGAATAAACTTAGTTTTTAACATAAATGCTTAAATATCAATAAATAACTTGTCCGCCGGGGCGGATCTAATATCAACCAATATCAAAGTAAAACCTCCAAAATCTCTATTTTTGACAAAACAATCACCTCCTTTTAGCCTCTTCCCAATAGACATCCATCTCTGCCAAAGTCATGTCTTCGATTTTTTTGCCAGAATCTTTGGCTGCATTTTCCAGGTATTGAAATCTTTTGATGAATTTTAGATTGGTTTTTTCTAATGCTTCCTCAGGATTGATTTCTATAAATCTCGCATAATTGATCAATGAAAACAGCAAATCGCCAAATTCTCCTGTGGCTTTTTCGTGATCGATCTCCATGTCTCCTGCCACATTGAATTCTGCTTTGAATTCCTGCATTTCTTCTTCCACTTTTTCCCAAACCTGATTCTTCTCTTCCCAATCGAATCCAACTCCCCTAGCTTTTTCCTGAATTCGCATGGCTTTGATCAGTGCTGGTAGGGATTTAGGCACTCCTCCCAAGACTGAGGTATTGCCTTTTTCTTTGAGCTTTATTTTTTCCCAATTCTGCTTTACGGCCTCTTCATCATCGGCAATGGTATCACTGTAGATATGGGGATGCCTTCTGATCAGTTTTTCACAAAGACTATCTATGACTGTGCTGATATCGAAGGATTTTTTTTCAGAGCCTATTTTTGCATAAAAAACAATGTGGAGAAGAATGTCACCAAGTTCTTTTTTGATTTCATCCATGTCATTTTCCAGAATCGCATCTGAAAGTTCAAAAGTCTCTTCTATGGTCAGGTGCCTGAGACTTTCAATAGTTTGCTTTTTGTCCCATGGGCACTGTTCCCTCAGTTCATCCATGATAGTCAATAAGCGATCGAAAGCTTCAAGCTGCTGTTTTCTATTTGATAATTCAGGCATAGGAGGGAAACTAATTGGAAAGTATGGGGGTTTTGAAAGTATTGCGTAAATTTGTAAAAATTAATTCTATATGGCAACTCTATATTTGACATTGGCATTTGTGGCACTGTTTTTCATCATGATGTCAGTCAGGCTTATATTCCTAAAAAACGGCGAGTTCAAAGGTACTTGTGCTTCCCAAAACCCTTATTTGAATAAGGATGGTGGGACTTGCAGTTACTGTGGGAAAACAGTAGATGCCGACAGTAGCTGTGGCAACCCAGACAATGAGGTTGACAAAGTGTTGGCGAAATTTAAATAAATATCTTTTAACCATCCAGTAAGCTGGGTTTTTTCAATATCACCTAAAACATTTCAAGTGGCTTTAATTAAATCGATTTCCGGTATTCGTGGCACCATTGGGGGCAAACCTGGAGAGGGTCTGACTCCTCTAGATGTAGTGAAATTTTCAGCAGCCTATGGTTCTTGGGTCCTTCAAAACACCAATAATCCCAAAATTGTAATCGGCAGAGATGCTCGGATCTCCGGTGAGATGGTTTCCAAGCTTGTATCCGCTACACTTCAAGGCTTGGGTATAGATGTGATCGACTTGGGTTTGAGTACTACTCCTACTGTGGAGTTGGCAGTTCCTTTGGAAAAAGCTGGTGGTGGAATCATCCTTACAGCAAGTCATAACCCCATGCAATGGAATGCACTGAAGCTATTGAATGACAAAGGAGAGTTTATTTCAGATGCAGAGGGGAAAGATATTTTGGTCAAAGCGGATCAGGATGATTATCACTTTGCGGAAGTAAAGAAGCTTGGCTCTTATACGACTATTGATGATTATATAGATAGGCATGTGGAGCATGTGCTGGGGCTCAAATTGGTGGATAAAGAAGCGATTGCTGCCAGAAACTTCAAAGTTGTGATCGATTGTGTGAATTCTACAGGTGGAATTGCATTGCCGAAATTGTTGCGTGCATTGGGAGTAGAGCATATCGAAGAAATGTTCTGTACACCTGATGGGCATTTCCCACACAATCCTGAGCCATTGCCTGAAAATCTTAGGGACATTTCAGAGAAATTGAAAAAGGGGAAATTTGATCTTGGAATCGTAGTGGATCCTGATGTGGATAGACTGTGTTTTATGAATGAAGACGGTTCTCCATTTGGTGAAGAATATACTTTGGTGGCGGTAGCAGATTATGTGCTTTCCCAAACTCCAGGCAATACAGTTTCAAACTTGAGCTCCACAAGAGCATTGAGGGACGTGACAGAGAAGCGGGGAGGAGTCTATGAAGCAGCGGCAGTGGGAGAAGTGAACGTAGTGAACAAAATGAAAGAAACCAATGCTGTGATCGGTGGAGAAGGAAATGGAGGGGTCATCTATCCTGAGTCCCATTATGGACGGGATGCATTGGTTGGTATTGGTTTGTTTTTGACACATTTGGCAAAGTTTGGAAAGTCAATTTCAAGATTGAGGGCGACTTATCCTGGTTATCATATTTCCAAAAATAAAATAGAACTGACACCTGAGATTGATGTAGATGCTGTATTGGAAGCGATCAAAAAGAAATACTCCAAACAGCCAATCAATGATATCGACGGAGTGAAGATTGAGTTCGATAAGGAATGGGTTCATTTGAGAAAATCGAATACAGAACCTATCATTCGTATTTATTCCGAATCGGAAAGCCAGGCTACTGCCGAGCATTTGGCAAAAAAGATCATGCAAGACATCAAAGAGGTAGTAACTGCTTCTTGAATATACTGATCTGCTAATCCTAGTATGTGATCAAGCCAGTATAATATTAAAATTACAGCCCAAATATTAAAGAAGAATGAAAGTTTATTTAGACAATGCCGCTACGACAGCCATGGATGATCGTGTCATTGAAGCGATGATTCCTTATATGAAAGAGCACTATGGCAACCCATCTTCCGTGCACAGCCATGGTAGGGAGGTGAGATCTGCCATTGAGAAATCAAGAAAGAAGGTAGCGGAATTGCTGAATGCTTCTCCTTCGGAGATATTTTTCACCTCTGGTGGTACAGAGGCTGATAATACGGCGATCGTTTGCGGGATTCATACACATGGAATAAAACATGCCATTACTTCCCCTATTGAGCATCATGCTGTGCTGCATACTTTAGAAGAATGCGAGAAAAAAGGATTTATAAAACTGAGCAAGGTAGAAGTTGATAAATATGGGGCGTTGAACCTTGATCATCTACAGGAGCTGCTGAAATCCAATCCAAATAGCATGGTGTCTATCATGCATGCAAACAATGAAATTGGGAACATCAATGATTTGGATGCAATTGGAAATTTGTCAAAAGAATTTGGTGCTTTTTTTCATTCTGATACTGTGCAGACCATGGGACACTATGTCCATGATCTTAAAAGTCTCCCTGTAGATTCCATAGTTGCTGGTGGACATAAGTTCCATGGGCCAAAGGGTTCTGGTTTTTTATATGTTAGAAAAGACAAGAAAATCACGCCATTCATTTATGGAGGTGCGCAGGAAAGGAATATGCGTGGTGGGACCGAAAATGTAATAGGTATCGTTGGTATAGCCAAAGCTTTGGAATTGGCTTATGAAGACATGGATGGACACCGCAAACATGTTGAGGGCTTGAAGAGTAGATTTATTGATCAACTGAAAGAATGTATCCCGGGTGTTGCTTTCAATGGCTTGTCAGCTGATCTGGACAAGAGTTTATATACAGTTTTGAATGTGAGTTTGCCCCCATCGGAAGAGAATAGCGGGATGCTGCTGTTCAACCTGGATCTACATGGGATATCTGCTTCTGGTGGTTCAGCCTGTAGCAGTAGTGCTACAGTAGGTTCCCATGTGCTAAGAGCTCTGGGTGCAAGTGCCGAAAGGGATTCCGTAAGGTTCTCTTTCAGTCGATTCAATACAGCTGATGATATAGATTATACAGTGAGGGTATTGAAAGAGTTATACAGCGTTATTGCCTAACTCTACTTTGTAAAGTTTATAAATGACATAAACCTGACAGGCTTAATGATCAGAAAATCAATAAACACATTCTGAACCGTATAAAACAGTCAGGTTTCGATCCTCAAGCATTAATTTCAAGAAGCAGGACTAATATCCAGCATAAATGATAAAGACAGTAGGGATTTTGTGAAGATCGATTTTGGTCTTTTTCCAATTCTGTACTGTCTTTGTTTGTATAAATTCATCTGCACCAGTCAGGTTCTTGCCTATACACAGTCTTGTGTTTGGATGAAGTGTGTTTTTCAAATCTTCAAAAAGTGGATTGTTCCTAAATGGGGTCTCCATAAAAATCTGGGTTCGGTTACTCTTGATAGATTCTGCTTCCAAGTTTTTGATCGCAGCAATCCGGTCTTTTTTGTCAATAGGGAGATAGCCATGGAAAGCAAAAGATTGTCCATTGAAGCCCGATCCCATTAAGGCTAGAAACATCGAGCTTGGTCCAGAAAGTGGTACTACTTGAATACCTTTTTCATGTGCCCATGCAACGGCAATGGCCCCTGGGTCAGCGATTCCGGGGCAACCTGCCTCTGAAATGATTCCCATATCTTGCCCATTGAGGATTGGTTGCATCAGTTCTGCAAGTTGCGGGGTTCGCGTTTTTTTATTCAGTATTTCCAAATGTAAATCTTCTATCACAATGCCCAGTTTAAGGCTGCTGATATATCTTCTTGCTGTCCTCAGTTCTTCTACAAGATAATGTTTGGTGTTTTTGACCACCTCTTTTATCTGTGGAGACATGACTGATTGTGAAGTATTTTCAGCTAGACTAGATGGGATTAGATAGAGTTTGCCTTTCATGTTGCAAAGATGGCTATAAAAATGTCAACGGTCAACAGTTGACGGACAACAGTCCAAGACCATGCTTCCTTCAGTGAGCAATTTTGTGGTTTATGAAAATCAAGCTGTTTACTAGGTGATTGAGCTGATTTGTGATTGGTTAATAGTCATTCCGTTGGGAAAAAGCCTAAGAACATGTAGATACATTAACAATTCAATACAAAAATATGTGAATTGGAAAACAGCCAACGATCACCAAAACAGTTGTCTGTTGACCGTTGACTTAAATTTTTATCTAAATGTATATTTCAGGCCTATCCCCGCCCTGAAGTAATTTCCGTATTCGGTTGGGAAAATTGGAGAAGCTTCAAGCAAGAAACCAAAGTTTCTGGAATTTGAAAATGGCTTTACCAAGACTCCCAATGGGATGCCCAAATAGACCCCATCCCTGCGGCCTTCCGTACCAAGGTGGAAGCCACTGTAGAAATTTACTTCATCCTTTTGGACGAAATTATACCCGAAAGTGCCCTCTATACCTACGTTACCTCCTGTAGAGACTCTTGCTTCACCGAAGATTTTGTTCTCTGGATCCGTACCGATTGATGCAAATGTAGCAGAACTCAATCTGTAAACACCTGCACTAATTTGGGCTTGGGATTCTAAAATTGCTGCAAAAAACAACAGCATGGAAAATAACATTAACTTTTTCATAGTTTGTAAATAATTGGTTTTAGCATGTTTTTACAAAGACTCTGCCAAAACCCATCAAAAGTCAAAGGTAAATTCTCTTTCCATTTTTGTTGCTCTGGAAAGCTGCTTCGATGATTTTAAGAACTGCAATTGCCTCATCTATTTTGACATCAGGTTCTTCTGTACCAGCTATTGCTTTGGCAATATTTGTATAAAACAACCTGTAATCCCCTCTGTGGGTTTCATATTTATAAGCTGTATTTTCTAAGAACACTGTGCCCCAAGCTGCCTCTTGCTCTATTCCCCAATCTTTACCATGAGGTAGTTCCCCGGCTTTGAGGGCCTTCTCTTGTACATCGAGTCCATATTTGGAGTATGAGCCCAATTCTCCCAAAAGCAAAAATTTTGGCATTGGGGCATTGGAAAGTACAGTTGCCGTGAGCTTTACTTTTATAGTATCATATCCTAAGGTGATATCGAAATAATCATCGGAAATCGCATCAGTTCTTTGGGATCGAATGTCTGCATAGACCCATTCAGGATTGCCAAACAAAAGGTAAGCCTGATCAATCAAATGTGTCCCCAAATCAAATGTAATCCCATTTCCGGGGATGTCTTTTTCCCTCCAATTGTCTGTAAGATTAGGTCTGAAGCGGTCAAAATGTGATTCGAAATGAACAAGTCTTCCCAGGACCCCTTCTTTGATGATCTGTTGTACTGTCTTAAAGTCACCATCCAGCCTTCTGTTTTGGAAGACCGATAACAACACCCCCTTACTTTCAGCCAGATTTTTCAACTCTTCGGCTTCTTTAGAGGTCAAGGTGACAGGTTTGTCTACCAATACATGTTTGCCTTTTTCCAAGCATGATTTTGCCTGTTCAAAATGCAGGTGGTTTGGAGTGACTATCACAATGAGGTCTGCGACATCTGCTTCAAGCAATTCCTCAAGGCTTCTAAAAATGCTTATTTCTGGATATTTCTCCTTCGATTTCTCTTTGGTTCTTTCTACTACAGCGACGAGATCCAGGTATTCACAAACTGAAATCAGTGGGGCATGTGTTTTTTCTCCAACTGAACCGAATCCAACCAGGGCTGTTTTTATTTTTTCCATTTTTTAGACTGAATTTTTAGATATTCATTTCAATCGCTTTCTTTACTAGTTCCAATGCAGAACTCACACCTAGTTTGGAGTTGATTTTTTTGCGATGGGATTCCACTGTGAGTTGGCTTAAGTGCAATTCTTCGGCAATTTCCCTGTTGATTTTGCCATCTTTGATCATGATTAGTATCTGCAATTCCCTTTTGGACAGCTTGAATTTTTGCTTGAAAGAGTCATCAAATTCATCATCTTTGTTTTGCAGGAGTACTTTCTGAAAACTCATCACATGACTTCCTTCCATTACCTCCCTGATTGTATAGATGAGTTCATCAGGATCAGCGTCTTTTAAGATATAGGCACTTGCTCCAAGTCTTTGGCATTTCTTGAATATAGCCTCATCATCATACATGGATATGACGATGACACGGGTTCTGGGATAATAGGTTTTGATTTCACTGATCACGCCTTCTCCGTCGAGAATAGGCATGTTCATGTCCGTGAGGACAACATGGGCGCTGTTGTATGCCAAAAAGCTCATCAATTCTTCACCATTGATAAAAGTCCCACATACTTCGAAATCCTCTTCCTCTTCCAGTAGGCTTTGGAGTCCTTTTGCGAACAGTTTATGATCGTCCGCGATTGCTATTTTGATCATTTTTCGGGTAATATCCCAAAAGATAACTTATGCAATTGAATTAGGCAATAAAAGATTGATTTGAGTTCCATTTCCTTCTGAAGAAATTATTTTTATTTCTCCCCCAATAGTTTTCATACGGGATTTCAAATTGTACAATCCAGAACCGTTTTTTTCGATTGAAGTGTCGAAGCCAATGCCATTGTCGGCAATGGTTATTTCAGTGGCTTTTTCGGTACGGCGGAGTTTTATTGATAGCAAATCTGGTTTGGCATGTTTGATGGCATTGTTAAGGCATTCCTGAATGATTCTGATCAAAACCAATTTTTTTGAATTTTCAAGGCCAAAATCCTCTCCCTCGACCACAAATTCGACTTTACAGAAGTCCAATTGCTCAAGTTTCGTAAGTTCCCTTTGGATATAGGTTTCCAAGTCTATGGTGGTTACCCAATCCAGGTTCAACGTTTTGGAAAGTGTTCGTATTTCCCCGATGACTTGGTTGACAAGTTGTTTTCCTTCTTGGATTTTTTCAGGTTTGGAACTGTTGAGGGTGAGTTTCGTGAGTGATAGCAATTGTCCAATGTTGTCATGCAATTCCCTTCCCACATGCTGAAGTGTTTCTTCTTGGATCTCTTTTTCTACATTCAAAATGGTTTTTTCAAAATCAGCTTTGATGCTTTCAAGTTTTCTCCGATTTTGGATTTGTCGATTTCGATGGATTAGAACCAATGTTACAATAAAGGTCACCATCACAACCATCAAAAAAAAACCGGAAAGGATCACAAAGAAAATATCAGGTGTAGGCTCAGTCATCAGGAATGATTTGTATGTCAGAAATTTAATAAAAATTCATTTGAAGAATCAATTTTTATTAAAATTTTAGGTCAATATGATTTTTTATTTGAGTATTCTGTATATCTGCTTTATTGCCAAGTAACAACTTATCACTATGTTTCCTGCATTTTTTTGACTGGTATTGACAATGAAATGTTGATTGTGAACGATTATCTCCCTAATTCCAAGTGTTAAATTTGGCTAATAGTATTACTGTAGGTCATCATATTGAGTCAGACTGGAATTTCAGGAAATTACAAGAAGGTTGATAGAATATTTTTTTTAATAATGAATTCTAGTTAGAAGTTTTATTTCTATGAACTAGGATAGGGATATAAAATGAAAAGCCCATTCCTAAGTACATAAGTACAGCCATAACTCTATTTAGAGTCCCCAGAATGTAGTTTAATTGTGGGTCAACTGAAATTAATAGATTAAGAGATGAAAAGTATAAAAAAGTCGCGGAGTAAAAGAGAAACACAAATGTAACAATCCAAAATATTGGATTAGCCAATAAATTTTCATTTGTATACCATTCTTTGACAAATACATTTGAGAAAAAATAAATACTGAATGTAATTATTACAAAACATCCGACGGAAAAAGGAAATGAGTGAAATGAATCTAGATCTTTTGTTAAGAGAGTGAAAGTTAGACCTATAATAATATAAGTCAAAGAAACAATTTTAATGGCTTTAAGAGAATTTTTTGTGTTAAGAATACTTGAAAAAAGCCACAGAATAAGTAAAGTTTCTGCATAGACAAAAAACAGATTGTAGGCTATTGTATTATTTATTTTTCTTAAGTAGGTGTATGTGCCATAAAACTCTAACATAGTTGCAACTATTAGAATAAGAAAAGTAATGAGATGCTGTTTTTTGTATGATATTTTAAAAAAAAAGAGGGGTGTGCTTAAAAGCAACCCCATTAAAATTAGTCCATTATACCAATCTATTATTTCCATTATACTATTACATCAGCAATTTGGCGGACAAATCCTACCCCCATTCCAGCTCAATCCATCATCGTCATCATCATCATCGCCATTCTCATCACATGATTTCACTTCCTCAAGACCTTCTCCAGTCATATTACATGGTTTCAAAACTAATGAAATTCTTCCAATATACGCTTCTTTTTTTTCGCGATCTTCAGGAATCATCCTTATAGTTTCTTTGTCATACTGGCCGAAATACATTTTCAGTCCGCCAATTTTCCCGTCTGGATCAGCATCTTTTAATGCGTTTTCTATTGTTTCCCTGTCAAACCAAACCCAATCGGTTTGCTCTTTGATAGGTTCACCTCGGAAATCTAAACCTGGCTTATTGATTTTTCCATGCTTTCGATAGTACTCTCTAAATTTTTTCAGTTCTTCTCTGTTCATTTTAATTGAATTTAGGTGGTTTTAGCCTAATAGGCTTGCGAATTTCTTTTGTACATAAATAAGGGAATAAAAAATGAAATGCCAAATGTTAGGTACATAATACCTGCCAAAACTCGGTTAAAAGAAAAGAAGAGCGAGACATTCTCCTTGACTATGTCAGGATAAAACTGATAAGTTCCGAAAAGCACAGTGGCTTCTATGTAGAAAAATAATATAGCACAAATGATCCAAAAATGGGGGACTTCCAAGAGGTTTTTTTCAGCGAATATTTTAAGATCCAAAATCTTTTTCAGGAAGTAAATACTTAGAAATAAGATCATGGTTGCAAATGGTAGGAAGGAATAATATTGAAATTCTTTGGTAATATCTTGTAAAAAGATTGTGTTGATTAGTCCCCACAGTATTATTGGGATTGTCAAGAGACGGATTTTCTTTTTCATTTTGGAATCATCCTCCAGGGTGTAGAAATAGAATATAAGGAGAATAGATTCAATGTAAACCCAGCCTATATTGTAAAGTAGGGAATTGTTGATTGACCTTGAAGCGGTATATTCCCCAGCTGTTTCCATTACAAAAACCAATGCAAGGATCGATAATATTACTCCATGGTTTTTGATTTGTGGTTTGTTCTTGATTCCCCAAAAAAGCAGGGATGCAAACAGGCTGATCCCAATAGAAATAAGATAAAAATTTGAGTTCATGATAAAGAAATTTATTTCTACAAAGCTACGGTCTTTGGAAAGCCCAAAAAATACCAACTTGTTGGTATTTTTTGGAGATTCTTTGCCTTGATGTTTAATAAAACTGTATTTCTCTACCAGATTCAACTCCGATAGAGTTGGGGATAAGGTACAGTTGGGTCATTTTTTCCACCGTATTTTCATTCGGGGTTAATCAAATTTGTTCCCGTTTGGGAACGGATCGTTTACATTGTGGAAAATCATCACCATTGGAGTTGTTTGGAATGTGTGTAGTAGAATCATTCTTTCCACCGTATTTGCATACGGCTTATCAATTTGTTCCATTCGGGAAAAGGTGTAAATGCGGAATTTTAAGGTGTTTTCTAAATAATGTATTTAGAAAACACCATTTTCCATAAGACTATTGATTTTTTGATACCCCATATTCCCGAAGGGAATGAATATCATTAACCCCGCATGACAATGCGGAGGCGGAGGAAATAAGAAACTAATGATATCACTCCTCCCAACACCGAAGTGCCTGTCCCGATATTTTCGGGAAGTTGAATCTTTCTTTATGGAACGAAGTAACCTTATTAATTTCCTTTAAAACAAAAAAAAGGGAGTGATTGCTCAACTCCCTTTCATTTTCTTTTAGAAAACAGGTTTATGCCGGCTTTTTGGCTGATTCCACCTCGTTTTCAATCTCACGCTTCATCAAATCCACTACAATTGGTGTAGCAATGTAGATAGACGAATAAGTACCTACCAATACGCCGATAAACAATGCAAAAGAGAAACCTCTCAATACTTCACCACCAAATACCAATAACACAATCACTACAATCAAGGTAGTAAATGAAGTGATCAATGTTCGGGCCATTGTTTGGTTGATGGCATCATTGAACATTTTTACAAGTTTGGAAGTGCCTCGGCTTTCGATGTTTTCCCTGATTCTATCAAATACAATCACGGTATCATTGATGGAGTAACCTACCACCGTGAGCATCGCTGCAATAAATACCTGATCAATCTCAAATGTGGCTCCCAATGCACTTGCAATCGCAAATGCGGCAATTACAAAGAATACATCGTGGATCAATGCAATGATAGAACCAAGTGAAAATTGCCACTTACGGAATCTCAATAAGATATACAAGAAGATTGCGATCAAGGCAAAGAACATGGCTTCTGCTGAGGATGCTTTGATGTCATCTGCTACAGTTGCACCTACTTTGGATGAACCGGTGATAGAGAACTGGTTGTCTTGAAGGTTGGTAGCATCTTTGGTATAAGCAAGACCGGTAATCGTAGCAATCCCTTCCCTTACCTTTTGTTCAACCTCTGCATTTGAAGCATCGTCATCTTCATTGATCAGGTATGACGTGGTGACCTTCAAGATGTTATTTCCGCCAAAGGTCTTCACTTCTACAGAACCGTCAAATTCACCGTCCAATCCTACTTTCAAGTCTGAAGTGGCTATCGGCTGACTGAATTCTACGATATATGATCTACCTCCGGTAAAATCCACACCGAATTTCAATCCACTGATCAATGCCACTGCCAAGCCTATGATGATAAACCCTGTAGAGAATAGATATGCTACTTTACGCTTGCTCAAGAAATCAATGTTCAATTCGCTCAACACATTTTTTGCGAATGGCGTAGCGAATGAAATAGAACTCTTGTCACCACCTTTTTTGCTCATCCAATAGACAATCACCCTTGTGATAAATACAGCTGAGAAGAAGGAGGATGCAATACCAATCATCAATACGATTGCGAATCCTTTGACCGGACCTTGTCCCAAGGCATAAAGAATAGCACCTGTAAGGAAGGTGGTAACGTTTGAATCCAAGATTGCAGAGAATGCCTTGTTGTAACCTTCATTGATGGCTACAAGCAATCCAGATCCATTTCGAAGCTCTTCTTTGATCCTTTCGAATATCAAAACGTTCGCATCTATCGACATACCTATGGTCAACACAATACCAGCAATACCAGGTAAGGTCAATGCTGCTCCAAGCTGGGCAAGGATTCCCAAGATAAAGAAGATATTGAAAACCAATGCTGCAATTGCAACAAAACCGCCTTTGGCATAGTATGCGATCATGAAAAGCACTACCAACACCAGACCGGCAACCATTGAAATCACACCTTGGTTACTGGCTTCTTTACCCAAAGTAGGTCCTACGAAAGCCTCTTCTACGATTTTGGTAGGGGCAGGTAAGCTACCTGATTTCAAGATGTTTGCTAAATCTTTTGCCTCTTCCAAAGTGAAGTTTCCTGTGATCTGAGATCGACCATTTGGGATTTCGCCTTGGATAGTAGGTGCTGTATAAACATAGTCATCCAAAACAACGGCTATTCTTTTACCAATACTTTCAGCTGTTAACTTTCTCCATTTTCTTGCTCCTTCAGCATTCATATGCATACCAACGGCAGGTCTGGAAGTCTGGTCAAGTTCTTGTGCAGCATCTGTGATTACATCACCTTCCAAAAGTGCCTGCTCAGAATTTCTCGTCAATTTGATTCCATAAAGCTCCAGCAATTCCATGCCATCCGCTTTTTGTGGTTTTACTGACCACAAAAACTTCACATCCCTTGGTAATACAGACTTGACATCTTCTCTTGCAAAAATCCTATTGATCGTTACGGTATCCCTTATTTCATAGACCAAACCATAATTTGCTTTTGTCAAAGCAAAAATAGGAGAAATTTCAGAAGAGAAATCAGTAGTGCTGTCACCATCAGCAAGTTGCTGCTCTAGGGAAGAGATTTCCTCTTCTTCTTGTGTTTCATCATCTTCTTCTTCAGAAGCAACTACTTCCTCCACACTGGTTCCAGCTTTTTGGGCTTTTGCCTCAGCTACCAAAAGTGCATTTGCAGCTTCCAGCTCTGCTACATAATCATTGATCTCTGCGACTTCCCAAAATTGTAACTTCGCCACTCCTTGGAGTAGGTTTCTTACCCTTTCTTGATTGTCTACACCCGGCAATTCGATCTGGATTCTTCCAGAACCCTGGATCCTTTGGATATTTGGCTGTGAAGTACCGAAACGGTCAACACGAGTCCTTAAGATATTGAATGATCTTTCGATCGCATTCTCGATCTCAGCATCGATGATCCCCAAGATATCTGAGTCAGATGTTTCAAGGGAAATCCTACCTCTGTTAGCTGCAGTAGCAAAAACAGTGTTCAGCTTTTTGTTGCCAGCTTTAGACTGCCAAGATCTGTAGAAAACATCCACAAATTTTTCATTGGTAGTCTTCGCTGATTCAATTGCTTCTTCAACTGCAGTGTTGAACATAGGATCTTTGCTATTTCCCGAGAGGCCCTTTACAATCTCTACCGGAGACACTTCCAAAGTGACATGCATACCACCTTGCAAATCAAGACCTAAACCAAGTTCGGTTTCTTTGATTTCTTTGTATGTGAAATCAGCTCCCAAAAACTTGTAAACAGGTTCCCTGTAAATGGAATCCAAATAAGATTGTTTTTTGCCGAAGTCAACATTCCCGACTTCGTCAGTAGCATATTCTACAGCTTTCTGCTGGATATTGCTGGATACAAATGTGAATGACAAGTAGTACAGACATAGTGCTGTAACGATTACCGTCAAAAACACAATAACACCTTGGTTACGCATAGTAATTGTATAATTATAGATTGATTTTTAAAATGAAAGATTGATATGGATACAGTTTTGTATCCAATGAAGGTGGCAAAGGTTTTGGGATTAGGGAGCGTTGGTGGAAATTATCCTCTCAAAAAGTATTTCCCTGAATTCTAGATTTAATAAGACTTGGTTGGCGGTTTTCGAAATAGAAACCGATTCAAAGTTGATGATTTCATAGATGATGTAAAGCGTCTGCTGTCCCAAGCTTGTGACAAAGGGAACTACTGCATCTACTGCTACATCCAAAAAAGTTTGGTTTTGTTGAGGACTTTCCTTTTCGGTCTTTGTTTCTCTATTGGTTTTGGAGTCTTCAGAAACCTGATTTGGAAAGTATTCCATACCCGAAATAAGCATACAGAAAAACATCACCATCAGCAATGTGATGCGCTGTTTCAATAGGCTTATATTTCGTTCTTCTCTTCTCACGGGCTGCAAATATATAAAAAACAGGAAACTTTCATAGCTTGATCGGCTAAAAATTACCTGATTTTCACAAAATTAAACAGTTAAATTTCAGTGTATTAGCGAATTTAGAATTTTGCCCTCAAATAAGTTTTGATCACATCAAGTGCCTTGTCAAAGTTCCTGTTGTTGGGAACAATGATGTCTGCATCGTGCTTGAAGGGTTCAATGTACTTTTCATAGGTAGGCATTACATGGCTTTCATACCTATATAGTACATCATCTAGGTCATAACCTCTTTCTACTTTGTCTCTGACGATCCTTCTTTTTAGTTTGATATATTCCTTTGCATCTATGAAGACTTTCAGATCCAAAAGATTTGCCAGCTCAGGATAATAGAGTACAAAAATCCCTTCAACCACTACGACTGGTGAAGGTACAAACTCAAGGGTTTTTGGTTTTTTATTGGGATTGTTGAAGGTGTATTCTTGTCTATAGACTGTCTCACCAGCTTGGATTTTTTTGATGTCCAAGGCGTATTGTTCAAAGTCAATCGAGTTTGGCGTGTCAAAGTTGTGCACACCTTTGTCATCGATAGGCTGCTGGTGTCTAGGTTTGTAGTAATTGTCTTGGGAAATCAGACATACTTGATCCTGTTCAAAGGAGTTGAGTAATTTGTCTAGGAAAAGGGTTTTTCCAGATGCACTTCCGCCGGTAATTCCTACAATGTAAGGTTTGCTCATAGATGGCAAAATTAGGGAATTATTTCAAAAATTGAACTAAGGCCCTTACTGCTTTGCCACGATGGCTTATTTCATTCTTTTCATCCATGCTCAATTCAGCAAAAGATTTTCCATATCCTTCTGGCTGGAAGATTGGATCATATCCAAACCCGCCGGTCCCTGTTCTCGTTTTGAGTATCTCTCCATTTGCCACCCCTTCGAATGTATGCTCTTCCCCATTTAGAATCAAAGCGATGACAGTTCTGAATTTTGCTTTCCGGTTGGATGCTTCCTGCAGGTTTTCCAATAAGAGATCAATGTTTCTTTCATCACTTCTAGGTTCACCTGCGTACCTCCCAGAATATACCCCCGGCGCTCCATCCAAAGCCTCTACTTCCAGCCCCGTATCATCAGCGAAGCAATCTACGCCATAATGCTCTTTCACATACCGTGCTTTTTGAAATGCATTGTGATCCAGCGTGTCACCAGTCTCTGGAAGCTCTTCATGACAGCCTATTTCTTCCAAAGAAACAATGGTAAAAGTGTCTCCAAGGGCAGCCTTTACCTCTTCTATTTTCTTTTTGTTGTTTGTAGCAAAGCAGATTTTCATGTTGTAAAATTAGGGTTTTTATGAATGCGAGTGTGTTTGAAGCTTATAAAGTTGTAAGGTTTCAAGGTTGGAAAGTTAAAAAGTTGGCGTATAGCGAGAAATGTTGTTTTTACAAGTTACTTATCCCCGATATCTTCGGGTTTGAATGTTACAAGGTTTAAAAGTTACAAAGTTGAAGCTTAGCGAGAACTAGACACTATCCCAAAACCTTTCAACTTTCAAACTTTTTTAACTTTCCATTCCCTAACCCCTTGATAACCCAATTAAGTGCAAAAATCGTCATCAAGAAACATTTTAACTTTACAACTTTCCCAACCTTCCAACTCCTTTTTCCTAACTTTGAAAAAAAAAGGATGAAAAAAATAACTGTCTACTGTGGTTCTAATAAAGGGAAAAACCCAATTTATGTCACTGCTGCACATGCTTTGGCGAATGAAATGATTCGAAGGGATATGTCTTTGGTCTATGGCGCTGGAAATGTTGGGTTGATGGGAGTCATTGCCGACAAAATGTTAGAGGCCGACAAAAAAGTATATGGTATCATTCCTCAGAAATTGGTTGATATAGAAGTGGCACACCGGGGATGTACAGAGCTGACGGTGGTGGAAACCATGCGGGATAGAAAGTGGCTAATGGCTGAGCGGGGAGATGGTTTTATTGCCATGGCAGGTGGGATTGGGACTTTTGAGGAGCTTTTTGAAATCATGACCCTCAATCAACTAGCTTATATCAAAAAGCCTCTTGCATTGTATAATGTCAATGGGTATTATGACAAATTGCTTGATTTTTTGTCATTCAGTTGCCAAGAAGGATTCCTACACCAAGCCCAGTTGGATTTGGTGATTGTTTCCGATGATCCTGTAGAATTGCTGGATAAGATGGCAGCTTTCGAACCCAAGTACATAGAAAAATGGGAAGTGAAATAGTATAATCGCAAATTTTATATGAATTTAGCGAATGTAATCGCAAAAATTATATTAAATTTGCGATTATGTATATCAACAGGGAAATTCAGATCAAATTAAACAAGAGGATTGCTGATGGTAAGGCTATTATTGTATTTGGTCCTAGGCAAGTGGGGAAGAGTACTTTGTTGAAAAATCTGAATAGCCAGTTTGAAGCGCCTGTATTGTGGTGGAATGGAGATGATGCAGACGTCAGGGAAATGCTTTCCAATACAAGTTCTACCAAATTGAGGACATTAATTGGAAAGTCAAAGACTATAGTCATCGATGAAGCTCAAAGGGTAGAGAATATTGGTGTTTGCATAAAAATTATTGTGGATAACTTTTCGGAAGTGAAAGTGTTTGCAACAGGTTCCTCTGCTTTTGAGTTATCAAATAAAATCAAGGAGCCATTGACTGGGAGAAAATGGGAATATTACCTTTTCCCCTTTTCGTTTTCGGAAATGGTCTCCCATACCAATTTTTTGGAAGAGAAAAGAATGCTCAATCAAAGGATGGTCTTTGGTTACTATCCAGAAATCGTCCAAAACCCCACTGATGCAGAAGAGAGATTGAAGATGATAGCAGATAGCTATTTGTTCAAAGATGTGTTTGCTTTGGGTAATCTGAGAAAACCTGATCAAATTCATAAATTACTTCAGGCACTGGCTTATCAGGTAGGAAATGAAGTTTCTTACAATGAACTTGGGATGCTTGCCGGATTGGATAATGAGACTGTGGAAAAGTACATCACTTTGCTTGAGCAAACCTTTATTGTTTTTAGGGTAGGTTCATTTAGTCGAAACCTTAGGAATGAACTCAAAAAATCAAGGAAAATTTATTTTGTTGATAATGGTATCAGAAATAGCCTGATTAACAATTTCCTACCATTGGAAAGCAGGACAGATGTAGGGGCTTTGTGGGAAAATTTTCTGATGGCAGAGCGTTTGAAAATGAACGCACTCAATGGGGATTATAATATTGGCTATTTCTGGAGAACCCATGCACAGCAAGAAATCGACTATGTTGAAGATGTAAGAGGGAAGCTTTCAGCTTGGGAGTTCAAATGGAATCCCAAAGCCAAAGTGAAGATTCCCGCTACTTTTTTGAAAACCTATCCCGAAGCTGAGGTCAAAGTAATTCATCCAGATAATTTGGAGGACTTTATTCTGTAATCGCAAATTTTATATGAAATCAGCGATCGTAATCGCAAAATTTATATGAATTTTGCGATTAGATCGTTTTTTCTAGGATATTGATGAGTTTTTCTAAATACTCTTGATCTATTTTATCAAAATCTGCAAGCTTGTCTGAATCTATGTCCAAAACCCCAAGTACCTTCCCTTCTGAAGAAAAGGGGAGTACAATTTCTGATTTGGAAGCCGAGCTGCATGCAATGTGACCGGGAAAAGCGTCTACATCTGGGACTAGTTGGGTCTTGTTTTCCTTCCAAGCTGTACCACATACACCTTTTCCAAGATTGATTCGGGTGCATGCGATGGGGCCTTGAAATGGACCCAAAACCAATTGGTCTTCCTTGACAAGATAGAATCCTACCCAAAAAAAACCAAAAGCTTCTTTCAATACAGCAGAGATATTTGCCAAATTGGCAATCAAGTCATTTTCACCATTGATCAATGCCTCTATCTGTGGGATAATGGCTTCGTATTTATCAACTTTTGATGCTGTCGTAGGTATATAAAGCGATTCAGACATTTTTTCTTTTTAGTTTATTTGATCCAAGTCATGAGTTCATCTCCAAGGATGTTTGATTTGTGGATCAATTTTCCTTGGATTTTCGGAGCTGGAATTCCCTTCCCAAAACTACTTTGTCCTGTAAACACCCTGGCCTCATCCCAAAGTTCGGCTTCTATCAGTTTTTGCAATAAAAATGTTCCCCCTTCTACAAGGATACTTTGGATCTTGCGTTTGTAGAGCTCCGAAAATATGGCTGAGATTGGAAAATCAGGCTCTAATTTGATGAATTCCAAATTCTCCAACTTTTCATTTTTCACCAAATTAAAACAGATGGTGTCTTGGCTTTGGTCAAAAAGAGAAAGGTCGGGGCTTAACTGAAGCATTCTATCTATCACGACCCTAATAGGTGCTTTGCCAGTCCAGTCCCTTACGTTAAGTTTTGGATTGTCATAACGGGCAGTATTTGTACCGACCATGATGCCATCTTCTTCAGTCCTCCAGCGATGGACAAGCTGGCGGCTGTATTGATTGCTGATCCATTTTGAATCGTAGTTTTCTCTGGCAACAAAACCATCTTGGGTCTGTGCCCATTTGAGGATGATGTAGGGTCTCTGCTTTTCTATATAGGTAAAAAACCTTCTGTTTTGAAACCTGATTTCTTCTTCCAATATGCCGGTGATTACCATCACTCCGGCTTTTCTCAGGATTTCAATTCCTTTTCCACCTACCAAAGGGTTGCTGTCCACCGCACCAATGACGACATGTTTGACGTCCTTATCCACCAGAAGATTGGCGCAAGGTGGCGTTTTTCCAAAATGGGCGCAGGGTTCCAGAGTTACATAGACAGTGGCTTTTTGAAGGTCATTGGCATCATTTACTTTGGAAATGGCATTCGGTTCTGCATGTGGGCCTCCATAATATTCATGGTATCCTTCCGCTATGATTTTTCCATCAAGGACAATCACACAACCCACCATAGGGTTTGGGCTGACTTTGGCTCTTCCCAACTCGGCGAGCTCTATAGCTCTACGCATGTATTTGATGTGGTTTTCCAAAATCTGATCCTCTACTCCCTATCTCTGAGTGTAATGTTTCCTAATTGTGTCACTGTTTGGGGCTGGACAATTACCGTTGGAATGGTATCTGCTATATAGTTGTTGTTTTTTGGGACAACGTATACGGTATATGTCCCTTCCAGCCCCCTGAATAGAAACTGTCCACTGCCTCTGGTATCTACCCCAGTGGTGATTGTATCGTTTTGCTGTATGGCATATAGGAATACGTCTTCTGTGGCAGGTCTTATACTTCCTGAAATCTCCCCGCTGTTAGCTTTTGAGAACATACTCAGTTTGGGACTGAAGACATATCTATCCAAAGCATTGCTTGGAGCTTTTACGGATTGGAGCAAGTCGAAATCTATGTAAACATCATGTGATATACCAGGTCTAAGATTGAAATCCACATCTATTTCCAACCCCGAAAGGTCAGCCTGTGAAAGATCTATATTGATTCTTAGGCCATCTTTGACAAGGTAGTTTTCATCTCCCAACCTGAGTTTTAGCTTTACTAAGCTTCCGGCCCTTACTTCCCCTCTTCCTATCATGACTTCCTGTCCTGCTATGAGTTGGGCGATATCCACCATTTGGTTTCCCGCTTGATAAGGGAGAAATTTAGGAGCTGGATTTTCATCCCCTTCTGACCCTGAGACATACACGTCCACACCCAATAGCTCTACCCAAAGTGCATCGATATCTGCAGGGGCATCTACCATAAATACGTTCAGCAAAGAATTTGACCGCTCTTCTGTGCCGGTGCAGGATAGCAGACAGAATAGGATTAAAGAAAATAAGTTGAATTTTTTCACGACTTAAAATTAGGAAAAGATTGTGGATTGTCCTGCTTTCTCGATAAGATGCTTAAAAAAATGAGGTTCTAATCTTGGTAATAATCACTCAGTTTCAAAAAAACGATGCTCTGTGTGTCAATGCCTCCAAATTAAAGGTGAAATGAAAAAGGCGAAAGGATTTAATTCTTTTCGCCTTTTTCCATGATTTAGGATGCTCCTCTAAATCGTATTTGGTAGGGGAATGTCTAAATTGATATAAGAGACAAGCCCATCTGTTAGGTTTTAGTCCTCGTCTTCAGCGACAGGGTCTAGTTCGATTGGGTCGAGTGTTTTGACTTGTCCTTTTACAGTAGTAACATCTTCAATAATCAAAGCTTGATACAACTCATTTGGTTCTAGGACCACAGTATATACACCTTCGGTCAAGCCCCTCAACATAAATGAACCATTCTCACTTGCAAAAGTGGAAACTGTATCTTCTCCAATAATCCCCAGAACCATTACTGGAGCTGCTTCAAGCGGGGTAATTATGCCTTCAATGGTTGCAGATTCTTCTGCTATTGCCCTCAGTACTGGTTTCAAAATGTATTTGCCAGAGTTGCCAGCTTTTACGATTGATTTTCCTGCGTCAAAGTCGAGTATCAAATCATATGAAATGCCTGCTAAAATAGGCTTGTCGATTTTTATTTTCAATCCACTTTGCTGAGCACTCGGAGTGGTTAGTTCGATCCTTTCCTCACCGTTCATCAGGTAATTGTTCTCTCCAAGGAGCAGTCGGATTTGGGAAATTTCACCTGCAGGGACTTCTACTTCTCCCAGTTTAGCGGAATTTCCGCCTACCAGTTCAAGGAGGTTGATCATGTTGTCTTCTGCGGCTTCATTTCCTAAGTTGATCCAAGCAGTTCCATTGTCTTCGTTTTCCCCTTTTGGTAAAATCTCGACTCCTATTACTTCTACCCATACAGCATCATAATCAGCTGGAGCATCTACTAAAAACACATTGACTCTGGCTTTGCCCTCAGCAATGCCGACATCGTCGTCAGTATTACATGACAATGCAAATACTGACAGAACTGCCAAGAGCAGTAAGTTTAGATTTTTTAGGTAAGTTTTCATAACATCGTTGGTTAATTATTGTTCTTCTTTACATCATACCCAATGAATGTGCCAATAAGTCACTCTTAGGGAGAATTTGGCGGAAAGCTTGTTTCAATTACATGATTTTGTCGAATAGATTGTATTTTTGGGCATGATGAATTGGGAAAAGTTATTGAACCCTGGGAGGTTTGATCCGAAAGTAAAGAAACAACCTGTTGATAATCAGTTTAGAAGCGAGCCTGAAAGGGATTATGATAGGATTGTTTTTTCGGCACCTTTTAGGAATCTGCAAGATAAAACCCAGGTTTTTCCTTTGCCTGACAATGATTTTGTACACACCCGTCTGACTCATAGCCTTGAAGTGTCTTCAGTAGGGAGGACTTTGGGTAAGACAGCTGGAGAATATTTGTTGAAAAAGTATCCAAATCTTGAAAGTTATCAAATCAACGCTTCTGATATTGGTGCCATTGTCGCTGCTGCTGCCTTGACACATGATATTGGAAACCCTCCATTTGGTCATGCTGGCGAGACTGCAATTTCTGATTTTTTCAAGTTCCACCCCTATGGTCAGGTTTGGCAACGGGAAGTGACACCGGAAGAATGGGCTGACCTCTGCAATTTTGAGGGAAATGCCCAGGGATTTAGGATGTTGGTATCCAAGAATAATGGTCTTAAGTTATCATTTGCAACACTGGCAGCATTTACCAAATACCCCCGGACCTCCCAAGTTTTTGAGCGTGATCAAAGAAGGCGAAGTCAAAAGAAATTCGGGTATTACTCCGACCAAGCTGAAGATTATAGACACCTGGGAGAGGTTTTGGGTATCGAAAGGGCTGAAAATGGCTGCTACCTAAGACATCCATTGGCATTTTTGGTGGAGGCAGCCGATGATATCTGCTACAGTATAATTGACCTGGAAGATGGTTGTACGCTCGGCTTGGTGACTTTGGAGGAGACAATTGGGCTTTTGGCGACGATTTTGAAAGATAGATTTGACCCAGCAAAATTGGAGACTTACCAAACCCAAACGCAAAAGCTTGCGATTTTGAGGGCTATGGCAATCAACCAATTGATACAGGAAACGGTAGTGGCATTTGAGGAGCAGGAGGAGAAGATGCTTTCTGGGGAATTTGACCAAGCATTGACCGATATCATTCCATCGGCTAAAGCTTTGGCTGAAATTTCCGAATTATCTGTTAAGAAAATCTATAGGTCCAAACCTGTTTTGGAGAAAGAAGCTGCAGGATTCCAGGTTTTGGAAGGGCTGCTGGAGGTGTTTTCGAAAGCCTTGAACCATAAATTTTACCAAACAGACCTCTATTCGGGTCAGGACAGAAGTATCTTAAGATTGTTGCCAGAAGATTTTCCTTTGGAGGGTTGGGATTCAGGTGTAAACCCTTACCCAATGCTCAGGATTTTGATGGACTTCATCTCCGGAATGACGGACAAATACGCCCTCAATCTCTATAGAAGGGTGAAGGGGATTGCGCTTCCAGGAGCTTGAGGATTTATATTGCGATTATTTTCACGCAGAAACGCAAAGAGTTTTATTTCCCTAAACAGAGACTGTAACTTCGTTTTCATATTTTAGGTTAACCATTGGTAGACTCGTTTTTTTATTAGAAATCATCAAACCAAATAGTGGGTTTGATAAAATGCTATTTTACTTAGCGAAAATATACTATATTTGCTAAGTAAAATAGCAAAATGGAAAATCTTGTAAATAAATCCAAGTTGATTGTAGGGGCTACAAGCTTGGATATAATCAGAAGCAAATATGATGAGATAGACTGGGATAGCAGGTTGATTGGGATTCTAGGTGCAAGAGGCACTGGGAAATCAACTTTAGTCTTGCAATATCTCAAAAAAAAATATGGTTTAAGTGATCTTGCAGCTTATTGGTCTTTAGATGATATTTACTTTAGTAATCATTCTTTGATTGAGACGATTGAGAATTTTTATCAAGTTGGGGGTAGATTTTTGGTTTTGGATGAGGTCCACAAATATCCTTCATGGGCTAGGGAGCTTAAAAATGCGTATGATTTTTATAAAGAATTGAAAGTAGTATTTACAGGTTCTTCTGTAATTGATATGTTGAAGTTGGATGTTGATTTGAGCAGAAGAGCAGTATTGTACCACCTTACTGGTTTGTCTTTTCGAGAATACTTGAATTTTGCAAATAAGATGCAGCTGCCTGTTTTTTCTTTAGAGGAAATTCTATCAAACCAAATAGAATTAGCTAATTCTGTTTTAGTTAAAGTTAATCCTTTGGCAGAGTTTGAAAATTATCTTAAACACGGTTATTATCCGTTCTTTTTAGAAGGAACAAAAACTTATCATCTTCGAATTGAACAAATCATAAGATTGATTATAGAGACTGAACTTCAATTTGTTGAAGGAATGGATATCCACAAGACCAAGAGAATCCATCAACTTCTGGGTCTAATTGCTCAAAGCGTGCCGTTCAAACCCAATGTTGCTAAGTTGAGTGAAAAAATTGGGATTCATAGGAATACACTTACTACGTATTTCCATTATCTTGAAAAAGCGAAAATCATCAACAGTCTTTTTGCTGTTGGTAAAAGCACAAGTGTTTTGCAAAAGCCAGACAAAGTATATTTGGAAAATACAAATATCAGCTTTGCATTGGCAGGGGCAAAGTTAGACATGGGGAACCTTCGAGAGACTTTTTTTTATTCTCAATTGGCCGAAAAGCATCAGCTGAGTCTTCCGAAAAATGGGGATTTCATGCTTGATGAAAAGTTCACCATAGAAGTCGGAGGGAAAAATAAGACAGATTTTCAAATCAAAAACCAGCCCTATTCATTTTTAGCTGTTGCTGATTTACCTATTGGATCATACAACCGGATTCCACTTTGGTTGTTTGGATTTGTCAGGTGATAGTTTTGAGCAACGCTTTGATTTTTAAAACTAATCACTTAATTTGTTTGAAATTCAATTTTATGAAAAACCCTATATTCTTTTTGTTCGTGTTGCTCGCATGCTCTTGCGGTTCGGAAAGCTCAAAATCAAATCAAGGATCTTCAATTTCCCTTCAAATAATACAAGACACACTTTTGGTAGATTCGGGAGATGAAGTGGTGATGGCTGGATCAAATTTAATGCTTTCAGTATTGAGCGAGGGCCAAGGAAAGCTTTTCAACTATGACAGGAAATCCAGCAATTTGGAAGTATTTGACCTGGATCAATTGAAATTGGTGGAAAAAGTAAAGTTTGACAACGATGGTCCCAATGCCGTATCTGCTTTTGTCATGAGTATGAAGAATTGGAAAAATGGGAACTTGTTTTTGCAAGGATTTGATATAAGTGGAGTTTATGATACTGAAGGTAAATTGATCCAAAAATATAGCCTTCATCCAACAGATTACATCGATAAGGATTCAGAAGGTGATTTTAACTTTAAGGGGGAGTTCGTTTTTCTCAATGATACCACTGTATTGATTGGTTTGATAAGAATGTTTGAAAATATTCCCCACCTTGCCAAACTTCACTTGGGTAAAAAGAAAATGGACCTGATAGATTTCCCTTATCCAGAGCGACTTGAAAAATATTCAATTGTCATGGATGGTGAAATGAAAATAGCCTATTTGGGGAGTGTTTTTATGCATGTCATCGACGGGAAAGTTGTTTTCACCTCAAATTGTTACAACGATTGCATGGTATTCGATCAAAATAATGGCAGCTTCGAACATATAGAATTTCAAAGCTCCTTAACCCCAAACCAAAAAGAAGGTGGTCAAAAGCAAAAAGTGGGATCTAGGGAGGAGTTTAGCGAGCAGCAGAAGATAATCAGCAAACAAATCGATTTTGGACGTTGGGTTTGGGATAGCAGCAACCAAAAATTCTATCGATTATCTTATTTCACAACCTCTGATGCAGAAGATCAGGAAGCAAACCACACCCGTGTGTTTCTCACTGTATTTGACTCAAACCTGAAGATGCTTGCCGAAAAGGAATTGGATAATTACAAAAAAAGACCTGGAAGCTACTTCGCCAAGGATGGAAGTGTTTGGATTCATGAAAATGTTGATGATGAATTGGGTTTTGTAAGGTTGAAAATAGAGGAGATTGATTGATAATTTCAAGTAATATTCATAAGATTTAGCGGTACTCACAAACAGTATGATAAAATTGACGTTAAAACAATTTAATTATGGATATCAGCCAATTAAAAATGAACAGGATTATAATGCTGCTATTGAAAGAATAGAAGAATTGTGGGGTGCAAAAAGGATAGTTTGGAGGGGGATGAATTGGACTTGTTAGTGACCCTAGTTGAATCATACGAGATGAAACATTTCCCAATTGCACCACCTGATCCTATTGATGCAATTAAATTCCGAATGGAGCAAATGGGGATGACGAGTGCGGATATGGTTGAATATTTGGGCAGCCAAAGTAGGGTAAATGAGATTCTTAATGGCAAAAGAAAATTGACTTTGGAAATGATAAAATCGCTTTATAAAGGATTGAAAATTCCTGCGGAAATTTTATTGGCTTGAATGATTTTACTTTTACCCAACTATTCTTAATGCTCCAAACTGAAACTTTTATCCAGTCAGCCTGCCAAATCGATGATATTAGACAAAGCCGAATTGAATTCTGTGAATAATTATCTCTAATCCTGCAAAAACTCTTAACTTTGTGCGCTCATTCCAAATTTGGAATGGTTGCATATCCAGAGGGATATGCTTTCCTTTTTCTATAAAAGGCATTGATTTAAAAAAGGGCATTGTATTCATTCTAAGGGATGTCTTATTTTGCTTTTTTGAATTTCAAAAGATCGACCGAGTCAAAAGACCTGTTGGTTTTCAAATCAAACATGAAGGAATACCGTGAAAAAATATCAGGAGTTTAAGCAAGTAGATTATCCCAATATCGGGGAAAGCGTACTTCAGTACTGGAAAGAAAACGACATTTTTAACAAATCTGTAAGCAACAGAGAGGGTGCAGAGACTTTTACCTTCTTCGAAGGACCGCCTTCGGCTAATGGAACGCCGGGAATCCACCATGTGATGGCTAGGACGCTGAAGGATATTTTCTGTAGGTACAAAACCCTCAAAGGTTTTCAGGTAAAAAGAAAAGGTGGATGGGATACCCATGGCCTTCCTGTAGAGCTTCAGGTAGAGAAAGAACTCGGAATTACCAAAGAGGATATCGGAAAGAAAATCACCGTAGAGGAATACAATCGCAAATGCCGCGAAACGGTGATGAGATTCAAGGATGAATGGGATGATTTGACCGAAAAAATCGGCTACTGGGTGGATTTGGATGATCCCTATATCACTTTTGATGCAAAATACATAGAGACACTTTGGCATTTGCTTAAGAGACTTTATGACAAAGACTTGCTTTACAAAGGCTACACCATCCAGCCATATTCACCTGCAGCAGGTACAGGCCTGAGTTCCCACGAGCTCAATCAGCCAGGATGCTATAGAGATGTAAAAGACACTTCCATCACCGCGCAGTTTAAGCTGAAGGGGGAGGAAAATACCTACATCCTAGCCTGGACAACGACACCATGGACCTTGCCTTCCAACTCGGCTTTGGCTATTGGAGAAAAACTGGATTATGTGAAAGTGAAGACTTTCAATCCATACACTTATGATGCCCAGACGGTGATATTGGCTAAATCAAGATTATCTGCCTATTTCAACCCGAAAGCAAAAGAATTGTCTTTGACTGACTACAAAGCAGGGGACAAATTGATTCCATACGAAATAGTAGGTGAGTTGAAAGGATCCGAATTGCTTGGTTTGGAATATGAACAGTTGTTCCCAATTGAAGCGATTTCACTTCCCCATCCAGCTTTCACGGTCGTTTCTGGCGACTACGTGACTACAGAAGATGGTACAGGGATCGTCCATTTGGCAAAGGCATTCGGTGCGGACGATTTTAGAACATTGGTTCAAAACAATGTGCCGGGAGTCTTTGTACAGGATGAAAAAGGAAACGATATCCCAATTGTAGACAAGCAGGGGAAATTCCTTCCTATAATCGGAGAATATTTGGCTGCCAAAATGAAAGAACACGGAATCACTGCCCACAAGGAGTATGGGGTGAATGATTTCTATGTGAAAAATTATACTGATGATAACGAAGATGACAAGGAATATAAAAATACAGATGTCATCATTTCCATCATCCTAAAAAATGAAAACAAGGCCTTCAAGGTCGAAAAATACGAGCACAGCTATCCACATTGTTGGAGGACTGATAAGCCAATTCTTTATTATCCATTGGAAAGCTGGTTTATCAAAACCACTGCTTACAAGGATAGAATGGTGGAATTGAACAAGACGATCAACTGGAAGCCTGAGGCAACCGGGACTGGTCGATTTGGAAACTGGTTGGAGAATTTGGTTGATTGGAATTTGAGTAGATCCAGATTCTGGGGAACCCCATTGCCTATCTGGAGAACAAAAGATGGTTCGGAGGAAATCTGTATCGGATCTATCGACGAATTGAAATCTGAGATCAAAAAGTCCATAGAGGCTGGATTGATGGGGTCATCACCAATCAATGAAGAAGAAATAGATTTGCATAGACCATATGTGGATGATGTGATATTGGTTTCACCGAAAGGCGTTGCCATGTATCGGGAGCCGGATTTGATCGATGTATGGTTTGACTCGGGAGCGATGCCGTATGCGCAGTGGCATTATCCATTTGAGAATGAAGATATCTTTAAGGCCAATTATCCAGCAGATTATATCGCAGAAGGTGTGGATCAGACCAGGGGATGGTTCTTTACACTTCATGCTATTGCTGTGATGTTATTTGATACCGTCTCTTTCAAAAATGTCATCGCCAATGGTTTGGTATTGGACAAGAATGGCAATAAGATGTCCAAGAGATTGGGCAATGCCGTAGATCCTTTCAAGACTTTGAAAGAATATGGACCGGATGCCTTGCGTTGGTACATGCTGAGCAATGCCAACCCATGGGACAATCTGAAATTCAGCCTTGATGGAGTAGCTGAAGTACAAAGAAGGTTCTTTGGTACGCTCCAAAACACCTATAATTTCTTTGCACTGTATGCGAACTTGGATGAGTTTGTTTATGACAAATCAAAGAGTATCCCTGTAGCACAAAGGGCGGAATTGGATCAATGGATCATCTCCAAGCTTCAGTCGCTTATAGCAGATGTGGAGTCCTCCATGGACAACTATGATGCAACCAAAGCTACTCGGGCGATCATGAATTTCACTGTAGACCAGTTGTCAAACTGGTATGTGAGATTGGCGAGAAAAAGATTCTGGAGAGGGGATATGAATGCCGATAAGCAGGCTGCTTATGAGACTTTGTATGAATGCCTGATGTCATTGAGTCAATTGATGTCTTCATTTGCACCTTTCTATTCAGATTGGTTGTACAAAAACCTCACAGATTCTGCGGAAAACCAATTGGAGTCTATCCACTTGACAGACTGGGTTGGTGTAGATGCTTCCTTGATCAATAAGGACTTGGAAGAAAGCATGGATTTAGCACAAAGAATATCTTCTTTGGTTCACTCCCTGCGAAAAAATCCAAAAATCGGCATCAAAGTCCGTCAGCCATTGCAACGTATTTTGATCCCAGTTTTGAGCAAAAAGTCAAGGCTGCAAATCCAACATGTAGAAGATCTGATCAAATCGGAGGTAAATATCAAGGCTGTAGAATACATCGATGATGCTTCTGACGTTTTGGTAAAGAGTGTGAAGCCTAATTTGCCTGTTTTGGGCAAAAAATTGGGACCAAAAATGAGACTTGTTGTTGCAGCCATCAATACTTGGGGCAAAGATCAGATTTCTGAAATAGAGAGAAATGGTAAGATCAATGTGGATGTAGATGGCGAGTCTTTAGAATTGCTTTTGGAAGAAGTGTTGATCAGTTCCCAAGATATTCCGGGCTGGTCCGTAGCCACGGATCAGGAGTTGACGGTGGCATTGGATGTTACTTTGACAGATGAATTGAAGCAGGAAGGGATTGCGAGGGATTTGGTCAATAGGATTCAGAACCTGAGAAAAGACATGGGGCTTGAAGTTCAGGATAAGATTCATATTCAGATTGCCAAACACGACGATTTGGTCAATGCTTCTTTTGACAATTTCGGGTCTTATATCAAGACAGAAACACAGGCACTCAGTCTTGAGGTATTGGAAGATGTCACTGATCCAATAGCCTTGGATATGGATGAATTTGAATTGTCCGTGAAAGTCTTGAAAGCAAATTAAGTAAAAAATAATAGCCACAGATAGGGAGGATTAGCAAAAAAATCCTTAAATCTGTGGCTTTAACATGAATACATGAAGTATCTAAAATATTTTGGAATAGCCTTGGCAGTGATAGTTCTGGATCAGGTTGTCAAATTACTGGTTCATTACCAAATGGATTTCGGAACAGCCGGTCAGATCAAAGTGTTTGGTGATTGGTTCAAACTGCACTACACGACCAACCCTGGAATGGCGTTCGGAATGCAACTGGGTTCGGAATATGGGAAGTTGATATTGACTTCCTTTAGGCTTGTTGCCATGTTTGGTATTGGTTACTATCTGTACTATATCATTGAGAAGAAGATGCACATAGGATACATTGTCTGCATTGCCATGATATTGGGAGGGGCAATCGGCAATTTGATTGACAGTGTGTTTTATGGTGTTTTGCTGAACAATGCACCTTATGATGCCACATCACCTTGGTTTCATGGCCAAGTGGTAGATATGTTTTACATAGACATTTGGGAAGGAAGAATTCCGGACTGGGTACCACTGTGGGGAGGGAGCTATACAGCACTTTGGCCGATTTTCAATATAGCTGATGCCTCCATATTCACTGGGGTAGCCATTATCTTGGTTTTCCAAAGCCGTTTTTTCAAAGAGGAGAAAAAGGAAGAAGAGGATGAAATCCAGAAGCAATTCATTGAAGAGAATAAGGAGTAGATGGTATTCATTAAAAAAGCCCTTTCGGAATAACTGGGAGGGCTTTTTTGATGCTTAGAGTTTGTCTTTTTGGAGGATTGGACTGTGAGGACACAGTCCAAGGATTTATAAGCAATTCCCCTGTTTTGCGATTGGTTTGGTTGATTTTTGATTTTGAAAAGAACATATCGGAAGACTAATAAACTATACGTATATCCGCTTTCATATTAGTAGCCACTTGAAGTAATGCACCTACTTTATTAGCAATGCGGTTGACTACGCCACAGGTGCACAAGAGTTGTCGATTATCCGCATAATTTCAAGCGTATAATTTACCTGTTGGCATCATTGCGGATAATCATAATAAACTATTTCTTTTGTTCCAAAGAAAAATATTGACTTAATTCGCCACATGGATTTTGAATGGATAATGGAAGGCCTCCGTGAAGGGATCGCAGCTATGACCTGGTTAGAAGCTGTTGCTGTGTTTTTTGGCATTGTGAGTGTATTTTATTCAATCAAAAAAAACATCTTGGTATTTCCTACAGGCATGGTCAGTACTTTGATTTATGTGTATATCTGTCTGAAGTATAAACTGTACGCAGATATGGGCATCAATGCATATTACTTTGGGATGTCCATCTATGGTTGGTATCTCTGGAGCAGACCAAGCCCAAGTGAAAAAGAATTGCCTGTCACTTGGTTGTCCAAAACCGGCATCTTGAAATCATTGGTCTTGTTTTTGGTTTCTTATGTCCTATTATATTTTGTTCTTTCGAGGTATACTGATAGCGATGTGCCTTATTGGGACTCTTTTACCACTTCATCGGCGTTTGTTGGGATGTGGCTCATGGCCAAAAAGAAAGTTGAAAACTGGATAGCTTGGATTATTACAGATTTGGTTTCTGTACCTTTGTATTTGTACAAAGGGCTGATGTTGACATCTTTTCAGTTTTTGTTTTTCACGGTATTGGCTACCATCGGCTTGGTTTCATGGATGAAATCTTCCAAAAATATAGCATATGGAAGTTAAAAAGGTAGTGATTATCGGTCCGGAATCCACGGGGAAGAGTACACTTTCGAAAGCATTGGCTGCCACATTTGGTGAGCATTGGGTATATGAATATGCACGTCAATATCTAAATGATCTGGGAAGAACCTATCAATATGAAGACTTGCTTGAAATAGCAAAAAAACAGATTGGGTTGGAAGATAAAAAGCTGAAAAAATCAAAGAATATTTTATTTATTGATACTGATTTGAACGTAATCAAAGTGTGGAGTGACCACAAGTTTGGTAAGACTGACCCTTGGATTTTGGAACAAATCAAAAAAAGGAAATATGATTTATACCTTTTGACGGATATTGATATTCCTTGGGAAGATGATCCACAAAGAGAACATCCAAACCCGGAAATGAGAAGTCACTTTTTCAATATTTACAAAGATTTGCTACAGGCATCAGGGATTCCGTTTGAAATAATCAGTGGAGGGTATGATGAGAGGTTTGTAAGTGCAATGAAGGCATTGAAAAAACACGGCATTTATTGACTTTTTCTTATTGTAGAATCTGGTTACCCGTTTTCTTGATGATGTCTGCTTAAATTGGTTTAAGCACTTTGTCTGCAGCAGTTGTTGGGTTTCTGCCATCGGCACTTGTTTACTTTGCGTAGTTGGTGATTATCCGTATTATGATGTCTTACTAATTACTCGCTTGCAAAGAAGTAGGTAATCATATTGTTAAATTAACTTAAAACAAACAGAATCAATTAGATGATCTTTGTCAGTTTTTGATTTTCTAAATTTATTTGGTGTATCTTTATAGAGGAATTTGAAATATTTGACACCCGATTTATTTTTCTTCCCCAGTAATCATTATCATTAAATACATTATCATGCGTCCCCCTAGATTCAGTGCCGCATCTTCGTTTCATTCAGATTTGAAATTGAGGATCAAAAATTACTTCACAGAAAAAAATCTCAAGCAAACAGGAAATTTCTCTCTTTACCTAAAAGCCATTTTATTGGTGGCTGGCTATATTGCCACATATGTTACTTTGGTGTTTTTTACACCACATTGGTCTCTTGCTTTGCTCGGATGTGTGCTTTTGGGCGCGTTGGCGGCAACCATCGGATTCAATGTCATGCATGATGGGGCACATGGCAGTTTTAGCAAAAAATCTTGGGTCAATGAACTTGCGGGAGTATCCATCAATTTTCTTGGCGCCAATGTGTTTATGTGGAAAACTAAGCACAATGTCGTTCACCATTCATTCACAAATATTGATGAGGTTGATGATGATATGAATGCCAGGCCATTTTTGAGACTTTGTCCACACCAAAAATTCCACAGTATCCATAAGTACCAACACAAGTATTTCTTGTTTGTATATTCTTTGTTGTATCTGTACTGGGTTTTTGTGACAGATTATAAAAAATATGCTACCAGAAAAGTTGGTGTCATTCCGATTCAGAAGATGACAATATCAGATCACCTTTCATTCTGGGGATTCAAATTGCTACACATTGTTTTGTTTGTTGTCATCCCGATTTATTTTGTGGGGGTATTGCCGTGGTTAGTTGGATTCTTGCTTTATGGGGTTGCTACCGGTATTTTGCTCAGTGTGGTTTTCCAGCTTGCGCATTCGATCGAAGAGACCTCATTCCCTATGCCTCATGTTGAGACGAATAAATTGGAAGATGACTGGGCGGTTCACCAATTGAAGACAACTGCCAACTTCGCCACAAACAACAGGCTACTCTCTTGGGTAGTAGGTGGGTTGAATTTTCAGGTTGAGCATCATTTGTTCCCAAATATTTCCCATGTACATTATCCTGCAATTAGCAAAATCATCAAAGAAACTTGTTTGGAATATGGGATCCCATATTTGGAACACCCGAAATTAAGGATGGCTTTTGCTTCCCACGTAAATCACCTAAGAACACTTGGACGTCCATAAGTATTTTAGATTTTTATTTTTCCCGCTGTTCACTTGAGCAGCGGGTTTTTTTATGCTCTTTTTGGTTATTAAGCTTTTACACCTACATTTGTACCCAAGATCATTAGGGGTGCCTTAAAATTTCGGGCTGAGATCATACCCACAATACCTGATCCGGGTAGTGCCGGCGAAGGGAAATGAGTAACCGATGACAATAGGAATTGATTGAAGCCTTTCGTGGGGTTTGACTCAACTATCAAGCTCAGGCTGTACTGAAGCAAGCATATTGGCTGTGTTTGATTATTCGATTTGGTAATAGGGTGAACAAAATGAAGAAAACCGTCCCCTTGGTTTTTGGAGATTCAACCAAACTGCCTTGGCAGTATGCAAGCAATAAAAATGAAATACTTAGGATTTACATTGGCAATGATGCTGGTGTGTTTAGTCGCTTCTGCCCAAAACAGAATCAATGGAATAGTCCAAGATGCCCAAACGGGGGAGCTTTTGTTTGGGGCTAATCTTATCCTAAAGGGTACAGGACGTGGTACAAATACGGATCATCAGGGGAAGTTTGAGATCACAAATGTTCCTAAGGGGACTTTTGATTTGATTGTGTCATTTTTGGGGTACGAAACTCAGAGGGTAAGTGTTGATGTCCCTCTTACGGGTGAATTGAATATTTCATTGGCACAGAGCAGCTTATTTACCGAGGAGTTTGTAGTCTACGGAACTCGGGCGACTGACGTCACGCCTACGACTTTCCAAAATATCAAAAAAGAAGATATCGCCAAGCTCAATTTGGGACAGGATATCCCAATGCTTTTGAATTACACGCCTTCTGTCGTAAGTTTTTCTGATGCAGGGGCAGGTGTGGGTTACACAGGGTTGAGAATCAGAGGTTCGGATCAATCAAGAATCAATGTCACTGTCAACGGCATACCGATGAATGATGCTGAATCTCATGGAGTCTTCTGGGTGAATATGCCTGATTTTGCATCTTCGGTCGACAATATGCAGATCCAAAGAGGTGTAGGTACTTCTACAAATGGGGCAGCTACTTTTGGGGCAAGTATCAATATCCAGACAGATACTAGAAAGGATGAAGCATATGGTGAAATCGATAATACCTTTGGGTCATTCAACACCAGAAGACATACCGTCAAGGCAGGGTCAGGATTGTTGAATAACCGCTGGACTATTGATGCAAGATTGTCCCAAATCACCTCTGATGGGTATATGGATAGGGCTTCCTCGAATCTAAGGTCTTACTTTCTGACTGGTGGTTACCATGGAGAAAACCACGTATTCAAATTGAATGTGTTCTCAGGGGCAGAAAAAACCTACCAAGCTTGGGAAGGGGTGCCGGAAGCACTGTTGGAAACCAATAGGACTTTCAACCTTTATACTTATGATAATCAAACTGACAACTACCAGCAGGATCATTACCAGTTTATCTACACAGGAAAAATCAACCAAAACTGGAAGGCGAATGCAGCTTTGCATTACACTTATGGGCGTGGATATTATGAGCAGTTTAGACAAAATGATCGGTTGAGTAGTTATGGGCTTACTCCTGTAGTCATTGGAGAGACCAGCATATCCAGAATGGACATCATCCGAAGAAGGTGGCTGGACAATGATTTTTATGGCGGGGTGTTTTCGTTTAATTACCTTTCCCATGATGCCAAATGGGATGTGGTACTTGGTGGAGGAGCAAACAGGTATGATGGGGACCACTTTGGTGAAATCATCTGGATGCAGTACGCAGCTGATGTGAACATCAGAGACAGGTATTATGACAATGTAGCGGTCAAAGATGATAGAAATGTCTATCTAAAAGGGACATATGAGGCTGTAGACGGACTCTTTCTTTATGGTGATCTGCAGTACAGAGGGGTGGATTACAGATTTGATGGTATCAATAATGACTTGAGGGATATATCTGGTCAAGTAAGCTACAATTTCTTCAACCCAAAATTTGGATTGACTTATCAAACCCGCACTGGAAAATCATGGTATGCATCCTACGCAGTAGCAAACAGAGAGCCTGTGAGGAGGGATTTTACGGATTCTCCGATTATAGACAGGGCACCACAGGCCGAAAATCTACAAAATATTGAAGCTGGTATCAAGGCAAGTCATAGCAAGTATTCCTACAATGTGAATCTATACTACATGAATTACAACAATCAGCTGGTATTGACAGGTCAGCTGAATGATGTAGGTGCATATGTTAGGGATAATGTGGCTGATTCCTATCGTGCAGGGATTGAGATAGATGGAGCTTACAAAATCTCCCCAAAATTCACCTTGGGTGGGAATTTGGCAGTCAGTAGAAACAAAATCTCTGAGTTTACGGAGTACATAGATGATTATTCAGCCGATGACTTCTTTCAGGAGGAAATCAATTATACGGATACAGACATAGCATTTTCCCCAAATGTAGTTGCTTCTGCAATATTGGATTACAAACCTGCCAAAGGTTTCGAAATCAGTTTGCTCAACAAATATGTTGGCAGTCAATATATGGACAACACCATGAATGACAACAGGAAGCTTGATGCTTTTTGGACTACAGATTTGAGGTTGAATTATGCTTTGGAGCCTAGATTTGTCAAAAACTTGGAATTCACCTTGATGGTTTACAATATTTTCAATAGACTCTATGAGCCAAACGGCTATACATTCTCATATTTTCTCCCTGGAGAAGGGGGGACTGGCAGATCCCTGACAACGGAGAATTTCTATTATCCAATGGCAGGAGCCAACTTCCTGGCAGGTGTAAAGGTTAGATTTTAAATAAAGTTTAAATTTAGTTGAGCGTAAAGGCATCTCCGGTTTCGGGGGTGCTTTTTTTTTAGATATGAGATTTTAGAAGCGAGAGACGAGAAAACAAGAGGCAAGAACCAAAAAGACAAGTTTGTTTTTACGACTACGTCACCTCGATCCTGAAAGCATCGGGAGAGAGGTCTCGTCCCATCTTTGAAGCAGGCAATTGAATGGCTATCGAAAATACAGAGAAATCAATGGAAAAAGATGTCATGTAAAATCAGGACGTAACAAAAAAATGAGAAACAGAGCAAACACGAAGTACCTGCCTGCTGCACGGCAGGGTTAAGCCTCCTAATCCCCTAATCAACCAATCCACCGATACCCCATTCCCTAATCTGTGTATTGTCTTGAGAATTGGAAGTTTAAGAAAACCAGCCTCATAACCTTCCAATCTCCCAATCTCCTCGTTCACTATTCGTCCAATCCACTGATAACCTAATCCACTAATAACCCAATCCCAAAACTGTTTAGAAGCTTAGGGCTTAGAAGTATAGAAAATTCAACCTCCAAACTTTCAAACCTTCCAACGTTCTAACCTTTTTAACCCGCATTCCCTCAATTTCTAATCCCCTCTGCAAAGAAATTTTTCACCCAGAGTGTCCTGCTTATGAGGTTCACGGTATTGAGGATGTCATAGATGTTTTTGGGGTGGAAGGGGCTGATTGTGACATTGTAATGGCCAAGACGGTCTTGGTGTACCTCAAGGTCATATTTCAGGCTGAGTTTGAGCAGTTCTTTTGGAAAAAAAATATTTGCTGAAACAGGAGAAATTGCTTTTTGCCTTATGCCAAACCTTTTTTTCGCAGTTTGGTGATGTTTATGGAGAAGGTTCACTTGATAGCCTTTGTCACGGATGGAAAGGGTCGATGTCTGTGGTAATTTCGGGTTAAAGCTATGGATCAACTCTTGGTCTCCTTTTTGAATTCTGTAATTCACGTGCAGGGAGACTTGATGGTCTATCTTTAGATTGTTTTTGATAACCAAAAACCTCCAAAGATTATCGGTTTTTTTGAGATCCATAGATTATTCTGGGTTGTTGATCAATCTGTAAAAGTCCGAAATGGGAATTCTTAGCGCATCTATTTCTTTTTCATTTTCAAGAATGGATACCCATTTATTGTCTTTCCAGACTTCAAAATAGGCATTTTCATTCAAAAATGGGTAGATCTTTTTTACAAATCCAAAGTGTGCCAGCTTATCACCGCTTTCATAAGCCAAAGTGTCAACCTTATTGCCTTGTGTGATTCTCAATTTGAAATGGCTAGCGTCCCAAGATGGTTCTACGTAAATGTATGCCTCATCTTTGATGCGATTGATGAGGATGGAAAGATTGATCAGAGGGGATTCAGATTCCTCGATGCGTTTCCCATATCGGTAAATGGTCATTTTCGCATCATCCCGAGCTTCGATGTCATAATATATCCCACGGACATTCTTGAAAAACAACCTTTCTGCATCAGTGATGCTTAAGATAGATTCCTCCTTTCCCGAGTTATTGGCCCTTTTTTCATTGAAAAACGAGAGGGTCAGCACAAATAGAATTGATCCCAACCCGAAAATTTTTAGGATTTTGATCATTTCTGGGGAAAGGGAATCACTTTTTGACATGACGGGGTTTGGTTTTGTATTTAACCACTGATAAGGGGGTGGTGTTTGGGTTCTAAAACCTATTACCCCAATCAGGATCAATGGACATATGAGCCGGCATTGATGTCAATTGTGCAGCCTGTAGCATGGTCTGCCAACCCCGAACAAAGCAAGGTGACCATGGGGGCGATGTCTTTGGGTTCTGTAAGTTTCTTCAATGCAATATCATTCAGTGCATAGCCTTCACCATATTGATCCATAAAATTTTTCGCCATATCCGTTCGGGTAAATCCCGGGGCAATGACAAATGCCTTGATCCCCTCTTTGCCATAGTACCTGGCAATTGATTTGGTATAGCTGACGATGGCCGCTTTGGAGGCGGCATAGGCTAAGTAATCAGGCGTGTCTCCCCTAAATGCGGCGCGGGATGAGATATTGATGATTCTTCCATTATTTCTGCTTTTTGCATGCGCTATAAATTCCTTGCTGATGATCGCAAGTGCATTGATATTGACATCCATGGTCTTTAGCCAAGCATTTGTCCATTCGTCGGTCTCAGTATCATCCGGGGTAGAGATAGCAATACCTGCATTGTTTACAATTGTGTCGATAGGGCCATAGGCTTTAATCAACTCAGGTATCCATCCTTTGACCATTTCCAGGTTTGACAAATCGTTTGGGACCAAATGGGAAATGTTGGGCAGATCCGCTTGGAGTGATTTTGCCTCTTCGAGGTTTTTGTTAAAATGGATCAATACCTCCGCACCAGAAGCAGAAAGTTGTTCAGCAATTGCTCTCCCGATTCCTCTGGATGCACCTGTCACTAGGATTCTATGGTTTCTTAAACTGATATTCATTCTTAATGGGCTTTTATATTGATTACTTTAAAAAAGCCCTCACTGTATCCACTACAGCTTGTGGCTGCTCTGCATGCAGCCAATGGCCTGCATTTTTGATGTAAATTAAATGATTGTTGGGGAAATAGCGATCTATGTCTGCCCTGTCTTTTTCCTGGATGTATTTTGAATTTGCCCCGCCCATAAATAGCGTGGGATTTTCAAAACTGTTGTCATAATCCAAAGCTTCTCCAACATTTTCAATTTGATCATTGATCACAGACAGGTTTATTTTCCAGATAAACTCCCCCTCTTTGTTTCTTCCAAGGCTTTTGAGCAAAAACTGTCTGATTCCGGCTTCGGGAACGTGTTTTGCCAATTGGTCGTCGGCTTCTTTTCGGGATTTGACCTCATGCAGATTGATAGATGTCAATCCTTCCAAGATGCTTTGGTGATGGACTGCGTAATGTCTTGGTGCAATATCCGCTACGATCAGCTTTTTGACCTTTTCAGGGTATTGCAAGGCAAAATTCATCACGGTCTTTCCTCCCATGGAATGCCCCATCAGGTAGGCAGCGTCTAAATTTTGATCCTGCATTAGTTCATTCAGATCCTCAGCCATGACTTTGTAATTCCATTCATCGCTGTGCGGAGAATCTCCATGGTTTCGCTGGTCGACAAGATATAGTGTATATTGCTTCTCCAGCTCTTTGGCAATGCTGTACCAATTGTCCGCCGAACCAAATAGCCCATGCAATATAATCAACGGCTCTCCAGAGCCAGTTTTTTTGAAATGGAGTTTCATAGTATATATGATAAAATATTTTCCCTTTTTAATTTCCTATAATTTCACTTCATGATTTTAGGAATCTGATTTTGATATTCTTGGATACTTGGATATTAAGATATTTGATAGTGATTAGTGTCAATATCCCAATATCAAATATCAATTCAATATCAACTAAATCTCCAACTGTCTTCTGTACATCTGTATGGTGTTCTCCAAACCATAATACAGCGCATCGCAAACCAATGCATGGCCAATCGATACTTCATCAATGTATGGAATGCTTTCCTTCAGAAACCTAAGGTTGTGCAGATCCAAATCATGCCCTGCATTGAGCCCCAATCCCAACTCACGCGCAAGCTCTGAGACTTCGATATATGGTTTGATAGCGGCGTGTTTGTCCTTTGGGAAATTTACAGCATAAGGTTCTGTATACAATTCTACCCTGTCTGTACCCGTTTCCTTTGCAGGTTCAAAGAACTTGCTTTCTGGATTGATGAAAATCGATACCCGGGTGCCATATTCATGTAGTTCGGCTACAATATCCTTCAAGTACTCCAAATGTGTGACAGTGTCCCAACCTGAATTGGAAGTGATGGCATTGGGTGGGTCAGGTACCAGTGTCGCTTGGGCAGGTTTGACCAGCTTGATCAATTCCATAAAACGTCGGTCCGGATACCCCTCTATGTTGAACTCGGTAGTCACCACTTTGCTCAAATCCAGTACATCCTGGTAGCGGATATGCCTTTCGTCGGGTCTGGGATGTACAGTTATCCCTTGTGCTCCAAATCTTTCCGCATCTAGTGCAACTTGCACTACGTCGGGATTGTTTGCGCCCCGGGCATTTCTCAAAGTGGCGATTTTATTAATATTTACGCTTAACTTGGTCATTTTCCTAAATTAAAAGATAATTTTGTAACAAATTTACACCTATAACACAAACAACAAGGGAATGAGTTTAAAGCTAAGTGTAGAAAGTGAAATAAAAAAAGCCATGTTGGCTAAAGACAAGGACAGACTACGTGCCTTAAGGGCGATCAAGTCTTTGATTATGTTGGAAGAAACAAAAGGCGGAGCGGCAGAAAGTCTTTCGGAAGAAGATGAATTGAAGTTGTTGACCAAAGCGGCAAAGCAACGCAAGGATTCGGCGGATATTTACAAGGAGCAGGGCCGGGAAGATCTTTTGGCAGTTGAATTGGCAGAATTGGAAATCATATCTGAATTTTTGCCAAAGCAACTTTCTGAGGAGGAGCTGGAAACTGAACTGAAGAAAATCATTGCAGAATCAGGTGCAGAAGGTCCTAAGGACATGGGTAAGGTAATGGGACTGGCGTCCAAGGCATTGGCTGGGAAAGCTGATGGGAAAGCTATCTCTACGAAAGTCAAATCATTGTTAGCATAATATCATTTGGCCACTTTAGATATCACCATTTTCATTATTTTAGCCATAGGTGCCTATAGTGGATATAGGCAAGGCTTATTTATTGGAATCATATCTATAGTGGCTTTTTTTGTCGCCATTGTTTTGGCTTTTCACCTGATGGATTGGGGGGCGGAAGTTTTGGCCACCAAAATTGAGAACCTGACTTTCATGCTGCCGTTTGTGGCATTTTTGATAATATTTTTGATCGTGATTATAGGTATCAGGAGTTTGGCTTTCTTAGTCAAAAAAACCATTGACCTTACAGTACTTGGCTCCATGGATAATATTGCAGGTTCAGTTTTGGGCGTGTTGAAGACAGGGTTTATCCTGAGCCTTTTGCTATGGGTAGCCAATTCTTTTGAGTTTGAGTTTTCCGATAATATGATCAATGAATCTAAACTATACCCAATTTTACAGCCTATAGCACCTTTTGTAATCAATCTGGTGGATAGTTATACCCCAATCATCAATCAAGCTGTAGAGTCTATACAGACACTGGTAAATACTGCGAGGAATGCTGCTGTTGATTGATAACTTTGATTCTTTTTCACATATTCTGGCCGATTATCTCCGTCAGACAGGCAAAGACTTGAAAATTGTGAGGAATGACCTGGATATAGCATCGATCAAGGATGATGTCTTTGAAGGGGTTATCCTGTCTCCAGGACCTGAAACACCAGCCAAAGCGGGGAATTTGACAGGGATTCTGGAATATTACCATGACAAAATCCCTGTATTGGGGGTTTGTTTGGGGCATCAGGCAATAGGGGAGTTTTTTGGGGCAAACTTGGTGAAAAGCAACATCCCTGTACACGGAAAAGTGCATAAGGTCAAAAAAGTTTCAGGGCATCCCGTACTCCGGAATTTGCCGGATGAGTTTGAAGTCACCAGGTATCATTCCTTGGTATTGGAGAACCTACCCGGTTGCCTGCAGCTATTGCTGGAAACGCACCAAGGAGAGGTCATGGCCATCGCCCATAGAGAGCTCCCAATTGTGGGGATCCAATATCATCCCGAAGCACATTTGACGGAGTTTGGATTGGAGATTATCAAAAATTGGACAAAAGGTCTATAACTATTAGGATCCTAAGGGTGGCACTCGGTTGGTTTTATATCAGAAGCTGATTGAATAGCTTCAATCTAAAATCTACCCTCCTAATTTCAACCTCCTTTTTACATTCCTTCTCTTTTCCCGAACCTCTTATATCGATTTTTAGTTTATTATTCGATAGCAATTTAATATCTTTAGATCATGCAGGCATACGACTTCATCAACAATCTGATTCCGCCATTGAAAGTTACTGACAATGCAAAGAAAGCATTGGCTTGGATGGAGGAGATCCGTATCAATGTTTTGCCTGTAGTGGAAGATTCCCAATTTAGAGGGCTTGTTTCAGATGATTTGATCTATACGCTCAACGACCCAAATCTTAGCATAGGGGACATTGAAGCGGATTCATTGGCATGCTATGTTTACCAGGACAAGCATATTTATGATGTCTTGAGGGTGGCGGCAGAACATCACTCCAATATGGTCGCTGTGCTTGATAGAGACCTTAGATACTTGGGGGTAGTCACCATGGAAGATGCGATTGGGGCATTTGCAGACAGCTTGTCCATTCAGTCTCAGGGTGCTGTGGTGGTATTGTCCATGTTTATGACTGACTACAGCATGTATGAGATCGCCCGTGTCATTGAATCGGAAAATGCCAAAATCCTCTCCAGTTTCATCTCTATTGACCCACTTGATGATAGCAAGATCAAAGTCACCTTGAAACTGGATAAAGTAGAGTTGAGACATATCAAGGCGACCTTGGAGCGCTTTGGCTATAGGATTATCGATCATTATCAAGAAGAAAACGAGCCAGACAGAGAGCAGGATCGCATTGGGAATCTGTTGAGATTTTTGGACATCTAAACCAATCATAAATGAACATAGCAATTCACGGAATAGGTTTTCCGAGAGAATTTGTACCCCATATTGAGCAGCTGATCAACTGTTTGAAATCACACGATATCCGTATTTATTTCACAGAGGGATTTTCCAAATCCCTTAAGAAGAACAATGTCAAGCTTGAGGGCTATGAACCTTTGAATCCCAAGAGTTTGATAGAGCAGATGGATTTTATACTGTCTGTAGGGGGAGATGGGACATTGTTGGACTCTGTTTGTTTGGTGGGGGAGTTTGAAATTCCGATAGTGGGGATCAATTCCGGTAGGCTTGGATTCTTGGCAACAGTAGCAAAGGAAGATATAGATAATGCGATTGAGCAATTGATTGCAGGGAATTTTTCGGTGGAAAAAAGGGCGCTGGTTAGTGTCAATACAGAAAAGCAGATTTTCAATGGACTGAATTTTGGGTTGAATGAATTTACTATGCATAAGAGGGATACCTCTTCCATGATAACCATCCATACTTATATAGATGGACAATACCTGAATAGCTACTGGGCGGATGGGTTGATTGTGGCTACCCCAACAGGGTCTACAGGTTATTCCTTGAGTTGTGGAGGCCCGTTGATTACACCCGGGGCGAGGAATTTTGTCATTACTCCGGTGAGTCCACATAATCTCAATGTGAGACCGATCATCCTGTCCGATGAGTGTGAAATGAGCTTCAAGATAGAAGGAAGGGGAGAAAAGTTTCTCGTGTCTTTGGATTCCAGATCCACTACCGTTGATGCGACTGATGAATTAAAGGTGAAAAAAGCAAGCTTCTCTGCGAATCTGGTAAAATTCCACGATTACCATTTCTTCGACACAATCAGACAGAAACTGAATTGGGGTTTTGATATGAGGAATTAGGGGCGAGGAGCGAGAGGCAAGAGACGAGAAGCGTGAGAAGAGAAGCAAGATACAAGACATAAGATACAAGACACAAGACGCAAGATGCAAGTGACATCTAACCCCGAATGGGCCTGCCTGACGTCAGGCAGGGTTAAACCTTGAATAGAATTGCAAACTTTGCCACTTAGCATTCTTTGCGGGAAGGGAGAATATAATGACAAACCCTCCATGCTCAATTAATCAATAACAATTTCCCTAACCAACTATTTTCAATGCAAAACTTCCCAAGTTTAGAAGAAATCAAAGCGGCACACCAGCGGATACAGCCATTTATCCATCGTACTCCTATATTAAGCTCTGAGGCAATCAATCAGATAGGAGGTTGCGAAATCTTTTTCAAGTGTGAGAATTTTCAGAAAGTTGGGGCTTTTAAGGCCAGGGGAGCTGCAAATGCAGTTGTCAAACTTACAGAAGAGCAAAGGGAAAATGGGGTGGCAACACATTCATCGGGGAATCATGCTGCAGCTTTGGCAAGGGCAGCATCAGTCGCTGGCATCAAATCCTATATCGTCATGCCATCTTCTGCTCCAGAGATCAAGAAGAAAGCTGTGGAATCTTACGGTGGGGAGATTATAGAGTGTGAACCCAATTTGTTGGCAAGAGAGACGACCCTCAATGCTGTTGTAGAAAAGACTGGAGCTACTTTTATACCTCCCTACGATTATTTTGATGTAGTGGAGGGGCAGGCAACTTGTGCTTTGGAAATGTGGGATGAAGGGATTTCTTTTGACACCATCATTACTCCAGTTGGAGGTGGCGGGCTTTTGGGTGGTACGGCTTTGGCTACAAAATATCTTTCTCCAAATGCCAAAGTGATCGGTGCGGAGCCCAAAGGGGCTGATGATGCCTACAGGTCATTTCACGCAAAGGAATTAATACCCATGAAAGCACCCAATACCATTGCAGATGGATTGTTGACTTCTCTGGGAAAATTGAATTTTGATATCATCATAAATTATGTTGATGATATTCTTACCATCAACGACGAAGAAATCATAGAAGCTATGCGTCTGATCTATGAAAGAATGAAAATCGTCATAGAACCAAGTTGCGCCGTTCCATTGGCAGCCTTGCTCAAAAACAAAGAGCACTTCAAAGGTCAAAAAGTTGGCATTATCCTCTCTGGAGGCAATGTGGATTTGGGTAAATTGCCTTTTTGAGCAATAGTCGAATGTATGATTTGGATTTTTTCAATCAATTCTTTTTTGCCTCAACAAGTAAAATTGATGTGATTTAATAGGAATTTGCTTTAGATTTAAAGCTTTAAAATCTAGTATTTATCATCTAATCAATAATTGCCTTGAAAAGAAAAGTCAACGTTGGTCTGGTGCAGAATTCCTGTGACAAAGACCTCTCCGAAAATAGAAAAAAAGCTGAAATGGGCATTAGGGAAGCCGCCGCCAAAGGGGCTCAGGTCATCTGTCTACAGGAACTATTTGGCTCACTATACTTCTGTGATGTGGAAGATCATGGGAACTTCGACCTGGCCGAACAGATTCCGGGCCCATCTACGGATTGCCTTTCCCCACTTGCCAAAGAGTTGGGTGTTGTGATCATTGCTTCCCTATTCGAGAAAAGGGCGGAGGGTTTATACCACAATACCACTGCGGTATTGGATGCTGATGGAGCCTATTTGGGAAAATATAGGAAAATGCACATTCCTGATGATCCAGGATACTATGAGAAATTTTACTTTACACCAGGGGATTTGGGATACAAAGTGTTCAAAACCAAAGTGGCTACAATAGGCGTATTGATCTGCTGGGATCAGTGGTATCCGGAGGCAGCTAGGATTACGGCATTGATGGGGGCTGAGATCTTATTCTACCCAACAGCCATCGGCTGGCACAAAGACCAAGATGAGAAGACCAACAAAGAGCAATACCACGCATGGCAGACAATCCAAAAATCCCATGCCGTGGCAAACGGTGTACCGGTAGTGGCTGTCAATAGGGTTGGGGTAGAAGGAGAGATGAGGTTTTGGGGAGGTTCTTTTGTTACCAATGCTTTCGGTTGGGTTACTTATCAGGCCAGTCATGAAGCTGAAACTGTGCATGTGGAAGAATTGGATATGGAAGGTTCTGACCGATACAGAACCCACTGGCCTTTCTTGAGAGACCGCCGCATCGAAACATACAGTCCCATTACCAAGCGCTACATAGATGAAGACTGAGATAGATACCCGAATAGTTGATGGGCATGCTACACCAAGGGAGTTGGGTTACTCTTTTCCGGCAGAGTTTGCGCCCCATGCAGCTACTTGGTTGAGCTGGCCGCACAAGGAGGCTTCTTGGCCAGGAAAGATTGATACGATATATCCTTCATATGCGAATTTTATCAAAGAACTTGCAGCTGAAGAAGAAGTGCATATCAATGTGTCAGATGAGAAAATGAAGGCCTTTGCGCTCAGGCACCTTGAGGTAGTGGGAGCCGACCTCAACAAGGTCTTTTTCCATTACTTCCCCACCAACGACGCTTGGTGTAGGGATCATGGTCCTGCTTTTTTGACCAATCCCCTTTCTGACCAGCCAAAAGCTTTGGTGAAATGGAACTACAATGCTTGGGGAGGTAAATACCCTCCCTTTGATCTGGACAACAAGATCCCGCACCATATTGCAAAACTTAGGGATATCCCTTGTTTTACACCTGGGATCATTATGGAAGGAGGTTCCATTGAGGTCAATGGAAATGGGACACTTTTGACTACCGAAGCTTGCTTGCTCAATCCCAATAGAAACCCACATCTTTCAAAATCCCAAATTGAAAGGTATTTGGAGGATTACTATGGAGTGGGGAATATCCTATGGTTGGGTGACGGGATAGAGGGGGATGATACAGATGGACACATTGATGATCTGACCAGGTTTGTCAATGGGGATACGGTGGTGACAGTAGTGGAACATAATAAAAAAGATGTAAATTATAAACCGCTTCAGGACAACACCAAGCTGTTGCAAAAACTGAGATTGGAAAATGGAAAGCAAATGAATGTGGTAGAATTGCCAATGCCTGCTCCCATATTATATGAGGACATGAGGCTGCCTGCATCCTATGCCAATTTCTACATCGCCAATAATTTGGTTGTAGTACCTACCTTTAGGGATGCCAATGATGATAAGGCATTGGAGATCATCGCTTCCTGTTTTCCGGATAGAAAAGTGACGGGGATAGATTCCCTGGATTTGATTTGGGGATTGGGAAGTTTTCACTGCTTGAGCCAACAGGAGCCCTTGTAGTACGCTTGCTCAGATACCTTTGAGTCCACATGGTAGCCCTTTCACTTTCGCTGTACTGTCGTGGAGCTTATAAGTGGCGGCATAATTCCCATAAAAAAATCCCACCTCAAGATTGAAGTGGGATTTTTTATATAATTGTGTCTGTCTTGATTATGGGTTGGAAACTCCTCCTTGTGGAATTTCGATACCTAACTTCGTCAAGACCAACTCAGTGAATTTATCATCATCTCTTGTATACAGCAATACTGGGGCTTGGCCAGCTGATTCTGCAAATACATGGGTATAATTGTTCTCAGCGGCTACTGCATTGATCGCATTGAATACCTTAGTCTGTACTGGCTCCAATAGCTCCTGCAGCTTTCTCTGGTAAGACACTTCCGAATCTTGTTGATACTTCTGAAGGTCATCACGAAGCTTTGTCAATTCTTGGACTTTTGTATTTCTAGCTTCTTCAGTCATTGTCTGAGCAGCTTTCTCATAAGCATCTACTTGTCTTTGAAAATCCGCCCCCTTAGTTTGGATCTGGGTTTGAAGTTGTTGTGAGTAATCCTGGATATCAGCACCGATTTGCTCCATTTCCGGCATCAAATCCATAATCAATTCCACATTGGTATAGCCAATTTTTACATCTTGAGCCTGAGCTACAAATCCTACGCAAAAGATAGCGATTGCCGAAAGGATAAATTTTGCTTTCATCATTTTAGTTTTTATTTGTTTTTTTTATTTGTTTTCTATTCCTAATTCTTCCAATACAAATTCAGAGTAATCATGTCGCGGATCAGTATAGATCAAGCCCATATTGGCAGCTTTGTCATGTAAGGCAGCCAATCCATTTCTTTTGGCCACCCGGTCGATGGCGTCAAAGATTTTGGATTGCAGTGGCTGTAGCAATTCGGTCTGTTTTTGGTAATATTGGCCATTGATGCCAAATACCCGGTTGTTGAATGCTACCGCACTTTTCTGCTTTTCTTCGATGGCAGCCATGCGCTCTTGATACATCTCCTCTGTCAATAGTACTTCCTCTGCCTTGAGGTTGGAAAGCATTTCTTTTACTTCTCTTTCCAAATTTTGTGCCTCTTTTTTCCAAGCTGCATTCAGTGCTTCCAATTCATTCTGAACAAGCTTGTAGTCAGGATGTTTGTTCAGGATATACTCCGAATCTATGTAACCCCATTTCTGGGCTGATGCCTGTTGTACACCCATTGTCAGCACCAATATTCCTGACAAAATTAACAAATTCAAGGATTTTTCCATACTTATCTGAATTGTTGACCGATTGTAAAGTGAAATTGTGGTCCGGATCTGATGCCTCTTTGGGTTTGGTCAATCAGGAATCGCTGCTCAAGAGGATCAAAACCATATCCCCAATCAATACCCAAAAGACCGAATGCCGGCATAAATATCCTGGCACCTACACCTGCAGATTTATAAAGGTTAAACGGATTGTACTCAGCATAAGATCCCCAGTTGTTTCCCGCCTCCGCAAATCCCAAAAGGAATATCGTAGCAGATGGGTTGGGAGATACCAAGAAACGCAATTCCATCACATGTTTATTGTAGGCTACACCTCCTCGTCCTCCTTGGTTTGGGGTGAGGACTTGGTTTTCATATCCCCTAAGGCCTACGATTTCCTGCCCAAGGGCAAAGTTATTGAAAGTCATCCCATCACCCCCAAGCACAAATCTTTCCAATGGGATCATTCCGATTCTGTTGCCATAGGATCCCAAGAAGCCCATATGGGATCTTGCACTTATCACCCATTTATTAGAACCAAATACTGGGGTGTAGAAGGTAGCATCAAACATCCACTTATGATACTCCAGCCATTTGAAACGCTCCTCATCCGGGGATTCACGGTTGATATTCCTATTCAATGAAGAATAGGGCGGGGTAAAGGACGTCGCCAAAGAGATGTTTGATCCCAATCTTGGATAGATAGGGTTATCTACGTTGTTTCTGGAAATCGTTGTGTTGAAGGTCAAACTACTCGATTTACCAGTATTGTAACTTAACCCAAATCTGTCTCCAAATCTATCGAAATTATATATTTGAAACTGTAGGGAATTGCTGATCATAAAGTAATCATCTGGCCAGGTTACCCTTTTGGCCAATCCCAGAGTGGCTCCCGTAATGCTGAATGAACCTTGGTCACTCCTTGAGTCTTGGATATTTCGGAAATCTACCATTCGTTGTACCGAGTGGTTGACACTCAGGCTGAGAGCATTTGGTTTTTTGCCACCAAACCAAGGTTCGGTCAGAGATGCACTGTAGTTTTGGAAAGACCTACCATTCGCCTGAACTCTCAAGGACAGCTTCTGTCCATCTCCTACGGGAAGTGGCCTCCATTTCTCAAAATTGCCAATGTTTTTGATCGAGAAATTGTTGAATACCAAACCTACTGTACCTACAAAGCCAAAGAGTCCTCCCCAACCACCAGACAACTCTACTTGGTCATTGGGTCTTTCTTCCAGTTTGAATACAATATCCACGGTGGCATCTTCGAAATTCGGACGCATATCAGGTTCGATATTCTCCGGATCAAAATAGCCCAACTGGGAAAGTTCCCTTATCGTTCTTACCAGCAAAGACCTGTTGAATTTTTGGCCTGGCAATATCCTGATCTCTCGCATGACCACATGGTCGGAAGTCCTTTCATTCCCTTCTATGGATACAGAATTCACAGTTACCTGTGGACCTTCCAGTATCCTCAATTCTATGTCGATGGAGTCGTTTTGTACATTGATTTCTACTGGATCAATATTGAAAAACAGGTATCCGTCATCTTGGTATAGGGAAGATATATCATCCCCTTTTTGGGGATCATAGTTGAGTCTTTTGCTGAGCTTTTCCTTGTTGTACACATCTCCTTTTTCTATGCCTAACTTGGCCAAAAGGACACTGTCGGAGTAGATGTAATTACCGGTAAAGTTGATGTCCCTGTAATAATATTTGTTACCCTCCTCTATTTTCAGGCCTACATTGACAGTGCTCTCAGAGTATTTGTAGACAGTGTCTGATAGGATTTCTGCATCCCTAAATCCTTTGGTGTTGTAGAAGTCGATCACGCTTTCCTTGTCTTCCCTGAAGTCTTTGGTCACGAACTTCGATCCGTTGAAGAAATTCAACTTGAAGTTTTTGTTCATATAGGTGATGACTTCCTCATCAGAAACTGGATTTCTGTATACGATGGCTTCTTTGGCAGATTTTGGTGTGGTGTTGGTCAACCTGCTGTAGACTTCCCTGAAAAAATGAAGCCTCGGATGCTCTTTAGTTCCTTTGAGTTTGCCTTTGACTTTCTTGTCGCTGATCTCTTCATTGCCATCAATCCGGATTTCGTTGATTTTCACCTTGGACTTGGTGTCTACATCAAATTTCAGTTTGACACTGTTTGGCAGAGTCGTATCCCTCTCTTGTATCACCTTTACCTCAGTATTCAAGAACCCCTTGTCTACAAAATACTGGCGGATATTCCGCTGGGAGGTGTTCAATACATCATCCCTTACGACACGCCCCCTGATCTTCACCTTGTCTTTGAGTTCACTTTCCTGGGTTTTGTTGACCCCTGAGAACTCGACCCTGCTGAATCGGGGTCTTTCTGTCAAATCGAGCAAGAGGTAGATATCATCCCCCTCTATTTTGGTGACTAAGATTTTGACATCCCCTATGATCCCCTGGCCCCAAAGCTTTTTCAATGCATTGGAGATAGCATCACCGGGAACTGAAATCATATCATCCACCTTCAATCCAGAAAGTGAAACGATCGCAATCTCATCAAGTGTGGCAAGGCCTACGGCCTTGATCTCTGCTATCCTAAACTGTTGCGGTTTTGAATAATTAAGTTCCAAAATATCCACCGGCTTCGGAGAGGTATATCGGCTCTGACCCAAACGGATCTGAGCATGAAGTGAACCTGCCGTAAGGAGGAAAGCTAGGATAATAAAATACTTTTTCATCAATTATTTTATGATTTAATCTGAGTTCCGGTTTTACCAAACCTTCTCTCTCTTTTTTGATAATCCAGAATAGCGGCCTCTAAGTGCTTTTTTCTGAAATCAGGCCACAACACATCTGTGAAGTACAGTTCTGTATAGGCCATTTGCCAAAGTAGAAAATTGCTGATTCTCAGCTCTCCACTTGTCCTGATCAATAATTCCGGATCAGGCATGTCATTGGTATTTAAACAGGAAGCGATGGTCTCCTGATTGATATCTTCTAAGGTCATCTGACCATCGACTACTTTTTTGGCAATGTTTTTTACCGCTTGTTCCAATTCCCAACGCCCACTATAGCTGAGCGCAAGGTTTACCCTTACCCCAGTGTTGTGCTTGGTAGTCTCCACAGTGTTTTTGAGGTTTTTCTGCATTCCTTCCGGAAGGCTTTGGATGTCTCCAATGGCGGTCAGCCGAACATTGTTCTTGACCATCCTGGGAAGTTCACTGATGAAGCTGTTGATCATGATTTCCATCAGCGCACTGACTTCATCCGCCGGCCGAGACCAGTTTTCTGTAGAAAATGCATAAAGCGTCACGATCTTCACTCCCAAATCATCGGCTGCTTCTATGGTGTCCCTCACTGCTGCCAAGGCATGCTTATGCCCAAAAATTCTCATAGCGCCCTTTTTTTGTGCCCAACGGCCATTGCCGTCCATGATAATCGCTATATGTTGAGGGATTTTTGTACTGTCTATTGATTCCTTCATTCCGTTCAAATCCAAATACGGTAGTTTTTTGGAGGTACAAAAATGCTATTTCTTTTTCAATATTCTAACCTAACGGTCAATTAATTAATAAGCGTAGCATTTAAATGAGTTTATGGAGTAACTTAAGCTGACTCCCAAAAAGTAATACCAATCTTTGTCGCTGTAATTCCCGAAATAAATTGCTCTATAATATTCTGGTGGTATGGGCAGCGTATTGCCCTGGTCATCTACCGGAGGGGCAAATCTAGGCTTGCTGTCTATCCTGTCAAGGAAGTCTGTGAATGTCGCACGGAAACCCAATTCCACACCTAAAATCCAGTTGTTGTCAATCTTATACTTTACCCCCAGCCCAAAAGGAATGACTGGTGTACCTAATGAATACTTCCCCCTATCGTCATTTCCATCATAGTTAAATGCACCTTTTCCTGAATAGTAAGCAAAACCTAACCCGAAGAATCCATATGGTGAAAATCTATGCTCAGATTGCGGATGCAAATAATCCAGAAAATGATACTCCATCACGGCCGATGCTTCAAAGATATTGCCCTTGAAGTAGGCATTGCGGAACTCAGCAACTGGATCTATCGGGTTGATACTATCAGCTGCACTGATCCGACCATAGGATAGCCCGGCCCTGAGGGACCAAACATTGTCAAAATTTCGTCTGCCAAACAACGTGCCTTGAAGTCCTACCCTGCCTTTGTCCAATCTTCTGACAATATCACCTGAGTAAGCGGCCACTCCCAAACCTCCACCAAATTCATATTGCTGCGATTTCGCTTCCTTGAGACCTAGGAGGTTAAAGAAGCCAAATGCCAATAGAAATGCGTAAAGATAAAAGTTGACTTTTTTCAAGACGTTGCAATTTATGAAGTACTTAACGATATAAAAACCTGCTTTGGTATTTCCAGGGTTAATTTATGTTAAGACAAGTTTTGTATGGGCAAATATGGAAAGTTTACTGACAATTAACAAGTTCTCCCCCTCTATAATAAGATTAGCTTCTCGTTTCTTGTTTCTCATTTTTCCATCTAAACCATATATTTGCTGCAGTTCAAAAAAATGGTTAACAGATGTCACAAACACTTTTGGGTTCAGTCCGGTATTTCCCCATAATGGGCCAACCTTTGGATAGGTCAAATACGATGTGTTTGGATTTCTCTGGTACAAACAAAGATCTTTCGGAAATCGATTTGGTTTCAACCCCCGTATTTGATGCCTATGTGTTTGGGCAGTTGAGCGATGCGGGAAAGCAATTTGGTATCGGGGGGTACATGGAGCATAGGGCGATTTATGGACGAAGTGCTGTATTCGCTACTTCCGAACAGGATTTTCGGAATATACATCTAGGGGTGGATATTTGGGCTCTTGCTGGTACGCCTGTATATGCCCCTTTGGATGGGAGGATATATAGTTTCCGGGACAATGCCGGTTTTGGAGATTATGGCCCTACGATCATCCTAGAGCATGATCTGAATGGAAAGACACTTTACAGTCTTTATGGACATTTGGCATTGACTGACTTGGAAGGATTGTCTTTGGGGCAGCAGGTGAGGAAAGGAGACCTGCTCTGCCATTTGGGACCTTTTCCCGAGAATGGAGACTGGCCACCCCATTTGCATTTTCAGTTGATGTGGGATATGCTTGGGAACACAGGCGATTTCCCAGGGGTATGTTCGCAAAGTGAAAAGGATAAATTCCAGGAAATCTGCCCAGATCCAAACCTCATCATTGGGTTTCGGTAGGGATATTTGCCAAAGTGATCTGTCTGATCCCTTCCAGTGTCAGGTTCCTGTCTACAACATCAAAACTGGTATGTAGGTTGGTTAAGATAGAGGACAAGCCTCCTGTAGCAATGATTTTGAAATCAATCTTGGTTTCGCTTACTATTGCTTCAAGCATCCCTCTGACCAAACCGGAATAGCCATAAAGTATTCCTGCCTGGATGGACTCCACGGTATTTTTCCCTATGGCGGATTTTGGAAATTTCAATTCCACCTCCGGTAATTTGGAGGTGTTGTGGAAAAGGGAGTGTTTTGCAGTATTTAGACCTGGGACGATGTTGACACCGAGTACATCCCCGTCCTTCCCAACGACAGTAAAGGTCAAGGCAGTCCCAAAATCGACGATAATACATGGTTTTTGAAATTTCTCAAAAGCAGCGGCTACATTGCACATCAGGTCTGTCCCTATCTCGTTTGGCCTTTTTGTGGATACTTTGAGTTTTTTGTAGCTTTTTCCCGAGACAACATAAGTTGGTGTGCCAAAAAATTCTGCACAGAGCTGTTGGATGACTGGATTGATTTCAGGGACTACCGAACTGAATCCTACCTGGGTGATTTGATCTGGCTTGATGTTGTTTTCAAGGAAGAATAAATGCAGTTCCTTCTCTAACTGAAAAATACTGAGGTCAAGTTTGGTGGCTACCCTAAACTCATAAACCCAATTAGCAATAAGGTTATCATAAAATCCAAAAACAATATTTGAGTTGCCTGCATCGATGGATAGAAACATAGGTAGTGGATTATTTTGCCCAAATATAAAAATTGATTTTAACCTTTTTGGAATTTTGGCTACTTTCGGACATGTATAAGATTAGAAAAGGAGAGAAAAAAGATATTCCCAGAGTATTGGAATTGGTCAGGGAATTGGCGCTTTATGAAAAAGCCCCTGAGCAGGTGTCAAATACGGTGGAAATGATGGAAGAGGATGGGTTTGGAACCAATCCTGTTTATGGTTTCTTTGTCGCAGTGAAGGAAAAAACTGGAGAGATAATCGGTATTTCGATTTATTATTATAGATACAGTACTTGGAAGGGCAGAAGGTTGTATTTGGAAGATATTGTAGTCACTGAATCGGAGAGAGGTTTTGGAGCCGGCAAATTGCTTTTTGACCGTACCATGCTGAAATGCCTGGAGGATAAGTGCTCGGGAATGATGTGGCAGGTACTGGATTGGAACGAACCTGCCATCAATTTCTACAAAAAATACGGTGCCGACCTGGATGCTGAATGGATCAACTGCAACCTGCAGGCGGATGAGATAGAGAAGTTGCTTTCAAAAGGAACCAATTGACCATGGAGAGCATGATGGTTTCACAAGGGTCACAAATTTGTGTTTTGGAGAAAAAAGCATCATGTCCTAGATTTTCTGATCGGGAAATTTTGAAATAAGCAATGAATGGTATTTTTTTGTGGGAATATCGGGGTGTAGCGCAGCCCGGTTAGCGTACACGTCTGGGGGGCGTGAGGTCGCAGGTTCAAATCCTGTCACCCCGACAAATCTGGCTATAGTGTCCAGCAAAAAGCCCGTGAACATATGTTTACGGGCTTTTGTACTTTTATTCTAAAACAGACAACCCAAGATAAAGTCAAATATTCAGGGATGTCAGCCAATATCAAATCCCCTTAAACCAATCCTGAAATTTTTCGCCAAGTATAGGCAAGGGTTTCATTCTTCCATTAATGGCATTGAGAAGCCCGACTATCCACATGTACAGTTCCAAAAAGAGGACTACAAAAGCGATCAACCAACCTATAAAAGGGATCAATCCTATGAAACTTGTGACAACAGCCATGAGTACCAAGCCAAGCATTTGCTTGATATGAAATTTGGCAAATTCGTTCTTTTTTTCTGCATTCAAGACGAATGCGATGATCAAACCTATAAATGTAATGTAGGCGATAATGGCGATGGTTTTATCCTCTGATTCTTTGTATGTTGTTTCCATGGTTTTTATATGATTTTTCCCCTAAATGATTCAGATCTTTCTATTGGTCTGCTTCCGTTGTTGAAATTGGTGGTAGATTTTATGTGGCCGGAATAGCGGTTGACTGAACGCATGTGCATCCAGAATATTTCGTAGGTAACGACAGCGCTTCCCATATTTTGGGTAACCACCATTTTGTATCTGGATCTTCCATCCGAATTGTCAAAGTTCACAGGGATTTGATTCCAGGTATAGGTAACGGTGATCATGGCTTTGACAGTAAGGGTGGTTTTTCCGTTTTGGATCACAAATTTTGGATAGATTCCCGTACTGCTGTTATTGGTGAATTCCAGATTTTGTGCGGACAGTCTGATGGTTGTGAAAACAGAAGCCATAAGAAAGATGATTAGGCATTTTTTCATGGCCTAAAGCTTCTCTTTGATGATCAATTTTGCTAAAGCTATAGCAATATTCCTGTTTTCGGTATTGTCATCGCTGACATCAGCAAGAACTGAAAAGGTCAATCCTTTGTGAAATACCTTCAGGCTTTTGTCTCTTTCCATCCAAACAGCCATATCTGCTACTCCATCCAACCATTCCCGGCTGTTGTTTCCCGACATAAAACCTTCAGCCATTTCTTTTGCCATTTTGGCTGATTGGGCATCAAGTTGACCTTCTTTGATTTTGGAATCCATGGCATCACGAACATTTTGCAAATCCTCTTCTGTGATTTCTCGGTACATGTTTCTAAAATTCTCTGCCGAAGTAGCAGAAACCCAACTTAATTGGACTAGATCGGGTTTGTCGGTTTCAATCTTGGTAAACCCCAGGTCTGATATGTGCTTTCTGCCATTGGTCCAGCCGTAAGAGACATAATGGGTCTTTGGGTCCTCAAAAACCTTACTGTATTTTTTCTCGGCTGTATTGAGATCATTCTCCGTTACTTTAGCCGCCATTTCCAACGTCAAAAGTTCATCCAATTTCCCATTGAATTTTTCTGCGGTTTTCAGACCGAGCTCTGTCATCGCTTTGTCGATTTTTCCAGAATCAACCAAAGACTCTGAGGAAGTGCTTTCACCTCCACAGGTTTCTACAGCCACTAAAATTACAGCCATAAGCAGGTTGGTTATTGTTTTCATAGTTTCTGAATGGTGAATGTTACAAAAATTCTATCGCTACTTCTTTCATTGACCAATATGTAGGTTTTGCCAGGGACAAGGTCTTTGAGGGGGATATCCAAAGGAATTGCTTTGTATACCACACCACCTCCTGCAAAGTTTTTCTCCCAGATTGATCCTGAGATGTATATTTTGGCCTGATCGTTGGCAAATTGATTGTTGATGTCAAATTCGATGGTTCTGTCAACAACGTGTCTTCCTGCATACATGGGGCCATTTTGAAGGGATTTCAGTGGAGAGGATTGGTTGATCCTGAGGGAGTTGGAATTGTTGAGAGACCATATGTTTGGATTTCTGTTTTCCCTTGCCTTGATTTCAGTCACAGGACCGCTTCCAGACCTTCCAAACATTTTGACAGTTACATAACCATATATATCCAAGTTGGGATACATGACACCGGATTTGACAGCAGTATAAATTCCCTGGATTCGCACTCTGTACCTGCCGTTCAGATTGGTGCTAGCGGTATTGGTAGTTGCCAATGCAGGCATGGCAACGTTTGATTTGGAGAATTTGGTGCCATTCCATGCGCCCTCGTTCAGGTTTGCACCCCAACCCCAAACTCCCGTAAAGTCATTTCCGGTGATGGTGAACTCAAAAGAACCCACCCTTCCGCCATTGGTGAATTTCCCCCTTAATTTCCGATCACTGGGATTGTATGTTCCTTCGATTCTATTTCCATTTCCATAGATTCCAGTCACTTCATTCCCGATCTGTTCAAGAAAAATCGGATCAAAATTGGTATTCCATCTACCTGACCACACTGCTGTCCGAATCCTCCCTACCGTTTGGTTGTTTATTCTATTCCCATCCCATTTGTCTTGTGGTCGGGTACTGTTTCTATTATCTGAACTTTGGCCATAAAAACCGGTGAAATTGAAGTTTTCGGTCATTCTAGATACTGCTGATGGAAGGAAATTCCGATCGAAATAGAATTTTCCCTTCCAACTACCATTATGAAATTCACCGCGATAAATCCTCCCTCCGTTATCCATTTCCCCGACGATAGTGCCATCGGCCTTATAATCCCCATATACAATACTTTTCCCATCGGGCCAAGACTCTTCAACCAATCGAAGTTCTCCATAGGTAGAGTTATGGGTGCCTGCCCATAATTGGGCATAGCCTTGCTGTATTCCACCCCATATGGAGAGAAGAATAAGTAGTGTTACATTGATTTTTTTCATTGCTGTATTGGTTTTGGTAAGAATTTTATTTTATCCTTAGTGGAAAAATCAATAGATGGTAAACCTTAAGAATGAAAAAAATGGGTTCGCTTTTTCTTATAACCTGAGTTCGATTGTTATCACAAAGTCAAAATCAATAAAATAAAAAGCCCCTGAAAAAATCCATGATGATTGCAGGAAGCTTTTATCCATACTGTAAAAATGGATGTTGATGAAAAGTGATTTTTGCAAATTGGGCAAACCCAATTACAGACTCTTTATGTACGCTGTCAAATCCATTGGCTTTCTGCCCAGTAATTTTCCAAGCGTATTTTCGGTGTGTGAAAATTCACCTGCTTTGATTGCATTTGCCATACTGACCAATAGGTCTACTACTTGTATAGGCAATTGGTAGCTGTTCAATTCCATTCTGAAAGTTTCATCGGAAATATCAAGATGCTTGATTGTCAAACCCTTCTCTTCACTGATTATTTGTGCCAAATCCCGAAAAGACCACGCTTCACTTCCTGTTATTTCATAGGTTTTGTTTTCGTGCATGTTGTTGCCAGCTGTCAAGACCTTTGCGATAGCTTCAGCGATATCTTGTCTTGAAGCATAGCCCACTTTTCCATTACCGGAAGGATACCTGATTTCTCCAGTTTCCAAAGCATAGCCAATCAGCCCGGGGATAGCTTCCATATACATGTTGTTTCGGAAAAAAGTGTAGGGAATCCCAGTTTTTCTAATCAATTCTTCTGTATGGAATTGCGCTGCTGTTCCCTGAAAAATTGTGTTGGGTCTTGCTTGAACCATACTTGTATAGACAATATGGCTTACTTGATTTGTCTCCATGGCCTTGACCACATTTCCCTCTTGGAATTGGGCTGCCGGGGTATCCACACCTACAGTGGAAACCTGCAATGCAGTTTTTACATTTTCGAATGCTTTGCTGAGTGAGTTGTAATCATTGTAGTCAGCCTTGAGGATAATTACACCTTGCTCCCGAAAATCCACAACCGTCTCTGGGTTCCTGACAATGGCTACGATATCAGACGCTTCGGTTTTTTGCAACAAATTTTGGATAGTTGCGCTACCTAAATTTCCATTTGCTCCTGTGATTGCTATCATAACTTTACATTTTTACACAAAACTATGAGGCTGTAGACCGTCAGGATTGGATAAAACCGACAAAAACGGAAAATCTTCTAAATTTGCCTATTTGATGTGTGAAAGTATATTTACCAGTTTGTTGAATGGGTCTCTTACATAAAATCGATATACACCCCAAGGCTCTATCACCGGTCCATATTCTATCTTGAACCCGGATTTTTTCATTTGATGGTAGATGGTATCAACATCTTCGACCTCAATAGACATGTCTGGGGTGCCGGTACCTGAACCTCCTTGATTTGCAAAGCTGATCTGAACCTGCTTTTCATTCTCATTTCCATAAGTTTTGATCCAGCCAAGATCCATCAATACCTCTAGACCAAGTATGTCACCGTAAAATTTTTCGGCTTTTGAAGTGTCTTCTGTATCGATGTTTATAACTATTCGTTTTACTCCCATTTTTATTCCTATTTAACCTTTCCATTCAGGGAAGTTCGCTACCTGCTCGTTTGCCTGAAGTATAAAATGCTTTGGACTCGTTCCTGCAAATTCATTGAAATCCCTGATAAAATGGGATTGGTCAAAGTAGTCGTTTCGGTAGGCGATCTCGGTCAGGTGGTTTGGTTTTCCACCGGATAAATTGGCATTGGGGTTACGGATGTATGCCAAGGCAGATTGGAAGCGACTGATTCTTGCATATAATTTTGGTGAAATGCCTACATATTGTTTGAAGTAGCGCTCTAGCGACCTTTCGGATATTTTCAAGTCTGTTTGGATGTTTTTTAATGAATACCCTTTTTGAATTTGGGTGGTTGCGAAATCTACTTTTTCCAAATTTGTGTTTTTTTGATTTATCCTTTTCAGGAAAAAATCTGTCAATAATTCCACCTGTTGACCGATAGAGCAATTGCCTGAAAGTAGCCCTGTTACATCCGTTTCGATCAGGTCGTTTATCCCAATATGTCTGTCGGTCAGTTCGTTTGCGTCAATCCCAAAAAAGGATTTTAAGGCTGTTGGTTGGAAGTAAATGCCAAGATTCCTGAATTTCCCATCCGACTTATGAACAGTGTGTCTTGTCGTCTGTCCATAAAGAAACATTTGGGGTAATTCTTGATCGTCTTGATCACAAAATGCTTTTGGGTTATCCTGAAAAATCAATCCAGGAAGACCATCAGGGATTATTTTAAAAGACTTTTGGCTTCTGTAGCAGCTATCATTTTCCAAAACCCAAAAGTATCTGATATATTTCCGCAAGGGTTCTATTGGCTGAATTTGTAGGTAATTCATTACTTCGTTTGATTTCAATATCACCCCAATTTACCAAAAATTAATCTTGAATGGGCAAACAACAGTGTGTTTTCATTTATATTGTCCCTAAACTGCAACCGATATTATAAATATAAACTCATAATCCATATGGAGACATTCGCATTTAAAGCAAGGTTAGAGTTGATTGGTATCAATCCTTTTGTTTTTGTTCCCAAGGAGATTCTTGAAATGGTATTTCTACAGGCAAAGAAAGACAAAAGCCCGATACGGGTAAAGGGAAGTGTCAATGGGAATGAATATCGTCAGACGTTGGTAAGGTATAGTGGGGAATGGAGGTTGTATATCAATTTGGAAATGCTGGAGAGATCTACCAAGAGAATCGGAGAGATTATCGATGTTTCCATTGGCTTTGATCCAGAAATAAGAATGATAGAACCGCACCCAAAACTAGTATCTGCACTGAACCAAAACAAGGGTGCCAAAATGATTTTTGATGGCTTGACACCCTCGCTGCGTCAGGAAATTATACGGTATATATCATTTCTGAAATCCGATAAGAGTGTAGAGAAAAATGTAGAGCGTGCCATCCGGTTTCTTTTGGGAAAAGAAAGGTTTATTGGCAGGGACAAGCCTTAAACCAGGCAAATTTCCCGAAGAAAAATAGTGGAGCCTGGTCTATTGGACTTCCTTGGTAATCGTAGCAGTGGTGAATATCCTATTGACCGATTCGCCTGTTTTGCTTTTGATGGTTTCGGTCTGGGAATCAGAGGAAACAATTTTAAATGGGGGTTTTACAATGGTTTTTATTCTCTCCATATCGTAGAGTTCAAAACCGAACTGGGTAAATGGCAGTTCTGCCATGAATTTTTCATCTGCAAATGTGATGTTCAATATCCCGTTGGGTTTTAGCACACGACAGAGCTCTCCCATCAGGTGGATTGGATCAGCCCAAAAATAGATTGTATTCACCGTGAAGATCCTGTCAAAGCTATTGTCTTGAAATGGGATGCCAAGTCCATCGTACAAGTGAAAAGAAGCCTGTCCACTATTGACAAATACTTCGTTTAACTCTTGGGCAGATTGTTGCATCAAGTCCGATATTTCAAGCCCCTGGTATTTGAGGTTGGCTTTTTGTTGAAGCAAGTATCCCAAGTGGCCACAGTTTCCATGTCCAAGCTCCAAAATACTATCATTGTCATTGATCTTCAATTGGTCAATAGCATGATAGGTCATTTTGATGTTTGTGTCATTCATGACTTCAGCCATTTCTGTCCCCTTGGCACCATGGGGCTGTCTTAGTTGGGATGCTATTTCTTTGAGTTTTTCATTCTCCATATTCAAATTGCTTAAGGCTATGATTACCGTTGGTGAAGGTATTGATTTTTAAACAAGGGGTCAAGGTTGAAAAGTTGCGAAAAGAACAAATATGCTATGGAAATGTATGCTCCTATCTTTGAGAGCAGATTTTGGGCTTGTTTTGTGTTCTCCAAACCAATATAATCCAAACTTTACAATTCGTTTATATTCACTTCATCAGTATTGTTCATAGAAATCGGATATTGAAAGCTAAATCTGTAGCTATGACTTTTCGGAAAGATATACCGGCATTTACCTTTTACTTGCTTTTTGGGAGTGTCCTCATATTTATGTTGGTATTGAAATATAGCAACAAAGGCTTCTCACTTTATATCAATGAACTGCACCATCCCATCCTTGATGCTTTTTTTAAGCATATTACCCACCTTGGAGACGGTCTGATGCTTTTGTTGTTTTTGCCGATCATCTTTTTCAAAAAATCCACTTATGGAATCATACTGCACTTGGGGGCATTGATTCATCTTGTATTTGTATATCTAGGCAAGCAAGTGTTTTTTCATGGTGCGCCTAGACCTATGTTGGTTTTTCAGGACTTGTCACTGCATGTTGTAGAAGGTGTGAAAATCGCAAGTTACAACACATTTCCATCAGGCCATACTGCCACGGCTTTTCTGCTAGCTGCCCTCTTGGCGCAGACAAGACCGAGACAGCCTTTTTATCAGTTCTTTCCATTTTTATTGGCGCTTTTGGTCGCTTTTAGCAGGGTCTACCTGATGCAGCACTTTCTTGTGGATGTATTGGCTGGGATGTGGATAGGGTATTTTTCTTTCTTTGCCGCAAAAGCCATCACACTCAGATTTCCACCAAAGTGGCAAAATTTCCGGTTGAATCAATTCCTTTTGAGCAAACTCCAATTGGGATTAGTTGTCTGGAAACGGAGGATTCATTCTGACAATTACCGTTATAGGAGACTCAAATAGGTCATTCTCTTCGGCTAGGGTTTCGAATGAAAAACCTTCAGATGCTAATTTTTGCAATTGTTTTTTTCTGCTGATCACCAAATCACCTGCCTGCACCTCGGAAGGATTGAAGGGAGGGATAGGGCGCTGTAGGTAAAATACAAAAGCTGGGTTTGCAATTTCATAATAGGATATGCGATCCTGGTTTTTCCAAATTGATTTGGTAAGATAGACTGGGTTTTTTTGATCCAAAACAGGCATTACCCATAGGAAAAAGACCAAAGTCATCGTTGAATAACAAAATGAAATCCCTGCATAGGCCATGAGCATTTGTCTTTTCAGGATAAATTTTATTGATAATACCAATGGGATCACTGCAAGCAGAAAATAAAGAGCCAATGATCGATGTTCGGACAAATAGGGGGTCTGTGCAAGTCCAAAGTATCCCCCAACGCTAATCAGCAATACAAACAAAGCTGAAATTCCCCAAAGCCAATAAATCTGATTGATGGATTTGATGCGTTCCAAATAGACAGCCATGATCATGAAAAACCAAGGGTAGGCAGGTACGGTATAGTTGGGCAGTCTCGTGGAGGCGAAACTGAAAAATAGGATGATGATTAAGAATGCCAAAGCAGCAAAGCTTAAAAAATTATTTCCATCTACTGATTCCTTCCTGTTTTTGATGAAAATCCTATTGATAGCTCTGGGCAAAAAGACTATAAAAGGAAATGTCCCAACGGCTACAAAGAGCCAAGTCTTCAGAAATGATCCCCCGTGTCCTTCCATGGCTGAACCAAATCGGGAAAGGTTATGCGTCAAGAAAAACTCTTCCAACCAATTTCCCCCAGTTTTCCAACCTACGATCACATACCATGAGCTTGCGATGAGGATAAACAAGGTCAGAGGAAGAATCCGAAACCAAGGTTTTAATGAAAACCGTTTTTGGATCAACATAAACAAGATGAAGGTAATCATGTAGAGTAGCAAAGCAACAGGGCCTTTGCTCAATACAGCCAAGCCTAGTGAAATATAAGAGTAGTATTGGTATTTGGTCTGAGAATAATTGCTTTGATAATACCGAAACCCATACAAATAGGCGGTTGTCAAAAAAGCGACTAAAAATGGGTCTGGGACAGCCATATGGAATTGGACCATCCAATGGATATTGCCAGCTATAAGGAATAGGAATATATAGGTGATCCGATGTCCAAACTGCTCCTTCAAAAACCCAGCACATATGCCTATACAAAAAAGCCCTGCAATAGCAGAGAAAAACCGTGCGCCAAATGGGGTGTATCCAAAGATTTTATATCCCAACATAAAGAAATAATAATGCAGGGGAGGTTTGTCATATCGTGGCTCTCCGTTGAAAGTAGGAAGGATATAATCCGCACGTTCTGACATTTCGTAGGCAGCTACCGCATTTTTGGCTTCATCCAATGCATATATGCTCAACTTGCCGATACCTGAAAAATGAAGGGTTATAATTAACCCGAAGAGACCTAAATAAACAATGGTTCTATTAGCCTGAGTTGTATTCATGTCTAAGATTACGACAACCCAATCCATTATCCATTGATGCATTGGTTAATTTTATATGAAGTTTTTATTACCTGAAATCCGCAGATCTTATATGTCTTGTTGGATATCAGCTTTTTATAAAACAACTGATAATGGCAATGTACTAGTTCTTTTTTTGTTTAATAGGAGCAGCCAGAGAAGTTTGGTTTTGTGTGGTACATTCAGTAGGTGGTTTTGGTCAAGTCAATCCAGACTAGGCAAACTCAATTTGTATTTCACTGCAATCATCCTGATGGTAATCACCACAGATATGGATATCAAAAGGTTGTAGTCTCTTTCCAATCCAAAATGATTCAGGACCAAATACAAAATAGCTCCGGTCAAGCATGCTGAGGCATAAATTTCCTTTCTGAAAAGTATAGGGATTTCGTTGGTCAGGGTATCCCTCAAAACGCCTCCCATCACAGCAGAAAACATGCCCATGATGGCGGCAATTTCTACACTTACGCCTAGGCTGAGCGCTTTTTCCACTCCCAACACAGTGAAAAAACCAATCCCAAGGGTATCGAACAAAAACATCGTTTTTCTGAGTTTCAACAGAAAACGCTGAAACAGAAATGCAGATAAAATCCCTGCAAAAATAGCATACAGCACATGCACATCACCAACCCACACCAATGGATAGCTCCCAAGTAAAACATCCCGAAGACTTCCCCCACCAATAGCGGTGATGAATCCAGTAAAACCAGCCCCAAAAAGGTCGTGTTCACGTCCTCTGACTGCAAGAGCTCCCGAGATCGCAAAGACAAATGTCCCTGCCAATTCCAAAGGGTATTGTAAATCCATTTTTTACTAACTATAAATCCTGTATATAATCTATCAATTCAAACACAAGGTACTAAATAACCAATATCTCTCTCTCTTTTCAAGATTTTGATTTTCAGGAATTCACTGTTTGTTAATTCTATAAAAGTGTTGTTTAAAAAATTATTGTAGCAATTCTGCAAGTTGCTACGTCTAGTCAAAGAACAAAAAATAGCAATAGTATGAAAAAGTGGATATTTGCTTTGATGGTCAGTGGGATGGTTTTTCTGATAGCATTTCAATGTGAGGATTTTTCACCAAATGAAGTTGTAGATTGTATTGACAAATCTAAAATCAAGAAAGATGCCCCCTGCTATATGATTTATGATCCGGTTTGTGGATGTGATAATAAGACCTATGGGAATGATTGCATAGCGATCAATTCGGGAGTTAAGTCATACACAAAAGGGGCTTGTAAGTAACCAGCCTTTATGTCTCATCTTCATACCATTTCTCTTCGAATGTTGAGTTGACTTCTATATCTGAAGTCAAAACTTTGTAAGCCATCCAGATAATCAAGGTTGGGGATATAGAAAATACAAATAAAATCAATGAGATGCTGAAACTTGTGAAAATGGCAGCAACGTAAATAATCACAATGGCTGTGACCATATATACAGGGTAAAGCAGCTTTTTCATAATCTTTTGGTTTATTCTTTCATTAATATAAACTAGCAAGCACCTATTCTTGTTATGTGCCTGTTATGAAAGGATTCAGATTTACACAATATATACCGCCAAAAGACCCAGACAAAAACAACTTTGACAACCTGCTCAATATTTTCCTGCAATTGGTGACAATGACCGGGGGGGATGTGGCAGAGGCATTGAGTTGGCTGACGAATTTGGACAAACAGTACAATCTGACCAATCCACAGTATGGGATTGGGGATTTTATTGAAGACCTCAAGACGAAGGGGTATTTGACAGAACAAAATCAAAAAGGGGAATTCAAAATCACTGGGAAAGCAGAGCAATCTATCCGAAAATCAGCTCTGGAAGAGATTTTTGGGAAATTGAAAAAATCCAAAGGTGGACAGCACAAAACCACCCATTCCGGTACAGGGGATGAAAAAGGTACTGATAGGAGACCTTATTCCTTTGGGGACAATCTCGATCAGATCGCTTTGACTGATTCATTGCGAAATGCCCAGGTCAACCATGGTTTTTCGGGCGACTATTTGCTTACCGAGGATGATCTTGAAATCGTCGAAAATGAAGTCAGAACACAGACTTCCACTGTCCTGATGATTGATATATCCCATTCCATGATCCTGTATGGGGAAGACAGAATCACCCCTGCCAAAAAAGTTGCTATGGCGCTGGCCGAATTGATCAAAACTCGCTACCCCAAAGATACCTTGGATATTATTGTTTTCGGTAATGATGCCTGGCAGATCGAAATCAAGGATTTGCCCTATTTGCAAGTTGGGCCATATCATACCAATACAGTCGCCGGGTTGGAACTAGCCATGGATTTGCTTCGCAGAAGAAAAAATCCCAATAAGCAGATTTTCATGATTACCGATGGAAAGCCTACTTGCCTGAAGGTAGGGATCAAGTATTATAAAAACAGTTTCGGGATAGATAGCAAAATCCTAAGCGAAACCCTCAAGCTTGCAGCACAATGTAGAAAGCTAAAAATTCCAGTGACTACATTTATGATTGCCTCCGATCCTTATTTGAAGGAGTTTGTGAAGGAATTTACCAAGGTGAACAATGGAAATGCCTATTACAGTAGCTTGAAAGGGCTCGGAGATTTGATTTTTGAAGATTATAAGCGTAACAGAACCAAAAGATTTTAAAGAAAACATGGAGTATAATAAACTGACTGCAAAAGAATTACTGAATATAAAAACTTTGGGAGAGTTAAAGGCTGCTGGCTACGAACCCAAGTCTATCAAAGAAGAACTCAGACAAAATCTGATCTCCAAAATTCAAAAGGGCGAAAATGTCTTTGAAGGAATTTGGGGGTATGAAGACACTGTCATTCCGGATATTGAAAGAGCGATTCTTTCCAGACATAATATAAACCTGCTTGGTTTGCGTGGACAGGCAAAGACAAGAATCGCCAGGATGATGACATTTTTGTTGGATGAGTTTGTACCAGTCGTAGAGGGTTCGGAACTCAATGATGACCCACTTGCGCCATTGTCAGCTTCATCTTTGTCATTGATCGAAGCTAAAGGGGATCATACGCCAATCACCTGGTGGCACAGGGCTGATCGCTACACAGAGAAATTGGCTACGCCTGATGTGTCGGTGGCAGATTTGATCGGTGATGTGGATCCCATCAAAGCCGCGACTTTGAAATTGTCATACAATGACGAAAGGGTTATTCATTATGGATTGGTTCCACGTTCTCATAGGTCGATTTTTGTGATCAATGAGTTGCCAGATCTACAGGCAAGAATCCAAGTGGCACTTTTCAATATCCTTCAGGAAGGTGATATCCAAATCAGGGGTTTCAAACTTCGCCTTCCACTGGATATCCAGTTTGTATTCACTGCGAACCCCGAAGATTACACCAATAGAGGGTCGATAGTAACTCCCTTGAAGGATAGGATTGAAAGTCAAATCATCACACATTATCCAAAAACCATTGAGATTGGCAAACAAATCACTGCCCAAGAAGCAAAATTGGATGGCAAGCCTCTGGACAAGATTCATGTGCCAGAGCTGATGAAGGATTTGATCGAACAGATTGCCATAGAAGCAAGACATAGCGAATATGTGGATGAGAAAAGTGGTGTGTCAGCAAGATTGACTATTTCTGCTTATGAAAACTTGATTTCTGCTGCCGAACGAAGGCTTTACAAAAACAAGGAGGAAAACACAGTTGTACGGATATCAGATTTGATAGGTATCATTCCTGCCATCACAGGGAAAGTGGAATTGGTCTATGAAGGTGAGCAGGAAGGGGCAGGGCTTGTTGCCTACAATCTGATTGGGAAAGCCATCAGAACTCTCTTTGTTGATTATTTTCCATCACCGGAACAAAAGAAAAAGGATAGGGAAGGGAATCCATATGTTTTGCCATTGTCATGGTTCGGTGAAGGGAATTCGCTGGATGTGCTAGCCTCACAGTCTGACAAAGCGTATAAATCAGCCCTGCACCAAGTGCCAGGATTGGAGGAGATAATTACTGCAACAATCGAAGGGCTTCCCGAGAAAGAAAAAGAATTCTTTATGGAATTTGCCTTGCATGGTTTGGCAGAATACAGCCAACTGAGCAAAAAACTATTGGATACCGGGATGCAATTCAAAGACCTGTTCAGCTCCATGTTTGACATGGGTGCACCAGATGAAGATGAATTTGATGAAGATGATAATTGATGCCTTTATCTAAAGTCGAAAAACAATTTAGTCTCGAAAAAAGGTCTTTGAACAAAAAGGGGCGTTAGCCCTGCTCTCTTCGTAAAAGACTATTAACCTGAGTTCGCCTATTCTCACTTTGTCAACCTGCCTGCCGGCAGGCAGGAACGGTTTTAAATGGTGAGAACTACGAAAAGAAGTTGCGAACTTTTTTATGAAGTAATATTGGGATATTGCGGATTGAAAAAGTGAAGTAGGTTGCCGTTTAAAACCGAATAGTCGGCTCAGTCAATAAAAACACCCATTTACTGCGTTAAATTTTTGAGCGATAGCTTAGGCTATCCCTCAAAAATTTGCCTTGTAACTGGAAATTTTTATTGATTTTGACTTTGTGATAACAATCGAACTCAGGTTATTAAATGAGGGGCGTAGCTCTGAAATCTTAAGAATAGTGAGCAAATTAAAAAAGCCCATAGCCTGAATAAAATCGAGCTATGGGCTTTTTTGCTAAAATCGAGTTCTTTGAAGAATCCTCTAAGGCCTACAATAGAAATTCTAGTGAAAATATAAATGGTAGTTTTTTATATTTCGCCGTAGGCTTATTTCAACTATATTTCTATCATATTTCAAAAGACCTTAGCATGTTTCTTTTGCTTAGCTGTTTTACTTTTCCTTAGGATTAAAGAACCCTCTCTGCTTGGTTGAAGAAGAAGTTGCCTTCGATGGCGGCATTTTCGTCAGAGTCAGAACCGTGAACTGCATTTGCCTCGATAGATGTAGCGAAGATTTTTCTGATGGTACCCTCAGCTGCATCAGCAGGATTGGTAGCACCGATCAATTTACGGAAATCTTCCACTGCATTGTCTTTTTCCAAGATCGCTGCGAAGATTGGTCCCGAAGACATATATGCACAAAGATCAGCATAGAAAGGCCTAGCCTGATGTACCTCGTAGAATTTTCCTGCCAATTCAGGAGTCAATTTTGTGGCTTTCATTGCCACTACTTTGAAGCCTGCTTCTTCGATCATTTTCAAGATTGCACCAGCGTTTCCTGCTGCGAATGCATCAGGTTTGATCATGGTGAAAGTTCTGTTAGTTGCCATATAGATGGATTTATATAAGTTTTGTGAATTAGGGTGCAAAAATACGGGAAATAAATGAAGTTCCGAAAGTTGACTGTGAAATCTGTGTTATCTCTTTTGTTTTGAGAGCCTTATAGATATTGGGATTTTTAAGAAATTATCATGACCTTTGCAGACTGTGTTCTAAAAAGAACTGGTACAAAAGCTTTAAAATGCAAGCATTCGAGTTATTTAAAAATAAAATCGCAAGCCCAGCAAAGATTGTCATCACTACCCACTACAAGCCAGATGCAGATGCATTGGGCTCTTCGTTGGGATTAGCCAATTATTTGTTGAAAAAAGGGCACGATGTTACTGTCATTACACCTTCTGATTATCCCTCTTTCCTTCATTGGATGAAGGGGAATGATGCTGTAATCAACTTTGAAGACAAGAAATTACAGGAACAGGCTATAAAGAAAATCCAGGAAGCTGAGATTATTTTTTGCCTTGATTTTTCTTGTTTGAGCAGGTTGCAGGGAATGCAGGAGTATGTCAAAGAAGCGAAGGCTTACAAAGTAAATATAGATCACCACCAAGACCCCAAAGATTTTTGTGACTTCAGATTTTGGAGTACCGATGCGGCTGCGACCTGTGAGTTGTTGTATGAATTGATCGTAAAGGTTGGTGACAAGGATTTGTTGGATTCTGATATTGCAGAATGCCTTTATTCTGGAATCATGACAGATACAGGAGGGTTCAGGCATCCAAATACGACGAAAAATGTCCACCTGATCACGGCTGAATTGATTGAATTGGGGGCTGACAATTCCAAAATATCCAAGCTGATCTATGATACCAACAGTGTCAACAGGCTGAAATTTATCGGTTTTGCCATCTCAAGAAGATTGATGATTAACGAAGAGTTGAAGATAGCCTATTTTGCAATCAGCAAAAAAGACCTTAGGAAATATTCCTCCCAGACTGGGGATACAGAAGGTTTGGTTAATTACGCCTTGTCTATCGGTGGGATAAAGATTGCAGCACTTTTCACGGAAAGGGAAGATGGGATCAAAATCTCTTTCAGATCTACCGAAGAAGTGGCTGTCAATAAATTTGCCCAGGAGTATTTCAATGGTGGAGGACACAAAAATGCCTCCGGTGGAAAATCAGACTTGACTTTGAGCGAAACAACAGAGAAATTTGAGAAATTAATTAAAGAAAACTATAATACATTATTCAAACAACTTGAACTTATCCATGAAAAAAATTAAGAGTCTTTTATTATCAACCGTCGTTTTTGCAGTAGCAATAGGTATGGTGTCTTGTACCAAAACAAAGAAAACGACAACTGATGGCATCGAATATACCTACATCAAAGAAGGTAAAGAGAGCCCAAAAAATGGTGAGTTTGTATTGTATAATCTCATCGTGGCTACAGACAATGATTCTACATTCATTTCTACCTATGATCAAAATGCCCCCCAATATTTCATGTTCAATGATTCTTTGCAATCTACAGTAGGCATTGAGGAGATTTTGCTTGGGCTTAGAAAAGGAGATAGCATTGTGCTTCAGGCACCTGCCAAGAAAATATTCGGTGAATTCAATACCCCTCCATTTATCAAAGACGGTTCCGAAGTGAAAGTACAGATTGGTGTAATCGATGTTTTGGATGAAAAAGGTACTGAAGCGTACTTCACTGCATTACAGGAAGCACAGGTGAAAAAACAGGCGGAGCATGCTGAAAAGCAGCTGGCAGAAGATGTGAAGATTATTGAAGATTATATTTCCAAAAATAATTTGAAAGCCAGCAGGACAGAATCAGGGCTGTTTTACGTCTTAGACGAAGAAGGAAATGGTGATCAAATCGAGACTGGTCAGGTAGCATCTGTGAATTATGCAGGTTACCTTATTGACGGGACTGTTTTTGATACCAGTATCAAGGAAAAAGCACAGGAAGCTGGAGTTTACAATGAGCAGAGAGACCAAATGGACGGCTATGCACCACTTGATGTAGAAGTAGGGATGGGCAGAGTTATTCCAGGATGGGATGAAGGCCTTGGATTGTTGAAAAAAGGCGCTAAAGCCAAACTCCTGATTCCTTCTACCTTGGCATATGGAGAAAGAGGTTCTGGTGCTGTCATCAAGCCTAACTCTGTATTGATCTTCGATGTAGAAGTTACAGATGTTAATTAATTATAAAGTATGAAAAAGTTAAGTTTACTTGTGTTTTCGGCATTAGCCCTATTGTCTTCGTGTATTTCTGAAGAAGAAAACTACACTATCAGATTAGAGCAGGACAAAGAAGCCATTTTAAAGTATATATCAGAAAATCCAATGCCTGCTATGGGTGAATTCAAAGATGTCCCAAATGGCGTTTATATCTTTTGGAAAGAAAAGATGAATACTACTGATACGTTAAAAATCGGGGATACTTTACTTATCGACTACACAGGTAGACTACTTGACAATACTGTTTTTGATACTTCCAATGACAGCATAGCCAAGGCACATAATATTCACAATAGCCAAAGGACATACAAGCCCATGGAGTATTTGGTTGGTAGGGATAGGTTGATTCAGGGATTCGAATTTGCATTGACCAAGATGCAGGAGGGTGATAAAGTAACTACAATCTTCCCTTCTCTCTTTGGATATGGAAATACCCAACAGGGAAGCATCCCTCCAAATTCACCTTTGATTTTTGAAATCCATATGGTGGAGGTAAAGAAGAATACGGCAAACAACGATTAGTTAAAAAAATAAATAACTTCTGAATGAAGAAATTACAGTTCTTATTGTTAATCCCCATTATTTCATTGATTGGTTGTGATCAGAATCCATTTGGAGGACCACCCTATGATGTTGAAGGGAATTTGAAGATAGATAGCTTGAAAATAGAAGATTATCTTCGAGATAACCCGATAGATGGGGAGATAATCAGAGATCCATCAGGGGTGGTAATTATCGTACAGGAAGAAGGGGAAGGTTCCCGTCCTACCACCAATACAGTCGTATATACGGATTATATAGGCAGCTTGCTCGATGGATCTGTCTTTGATACCAGTATTGAGGCTGTTGCCAAAGAGCATGATATTTTTCAGGAAAACAGGAATTACAGTGTACTTGTATTTACTATTCCACCACTAACAAGTGCTGGAAATCAGATTCAGGGATTCAACTTTGGGTTTAGGAGGTTAAGGCCAAAATCCAAAGCCGTGCTATTGATCCCCTCACCTTGGGCTTACAGGAATGCTGAGAACAATGAAAAGATCCCACCCAATTCCATCCTCAGGTTTGATGTGGATTTCAAAGGAATAGATTAAGTATAAAGGCAACCCACTGGGTTGCCTTTGTTTTTTGGAAGGGATTGTATAATCTGTGCAGCATTAAATAGAGATGATTATCTGCAATGGCATCAGTTGCTAAATTATACAAGTGAAATCATGCGGATACTCATATTATTTTAACTGGCGATTGGCAAGAAAGGGAAGGAGTATACATGTAAATTGATATCATTTGTAGACATCCCTATTATTCCTTCGATTTTTCTTTTTATCTTGAGACTTACCAGATTATTGTTTGCAATATATGAAAATAGGATTGGTCAAAGAGGGGAGAATCCCCGTAGATAAAAGAGTCGCTTTTACTCCCGAGCAAATCTTAGAGTTGCATAGGGCGCACGTCAACCTTGAGTTTTTTGTGCAAAGTAGTGATCACAGGTGTTTTTCTGATATCGAATATGAGTCCAGAGGCATCAAGGTTGTAGAAGATATAAGCCAATGTGATGTGCTTTTTGGGATCAAGGAGGTTCCTATCGAACAATTGATCCCAGACAAAACCTATGTGTTTTTTTCACATACCATCAAGAAGCAGACATACAATAGAGCGCTGTTGCGGGCAGTCATAGATAAAAACATCAAATTGGTAGATTATGAAGTCCTCAAGAACAGCCAGGGGCAGAGAGTGACTGCTTTTGGCAGGTGGGCAGGAGTCGTAGGTGCTTATAATGGGTTGTGGACCTACGGGCAAAAGACTGGTCTTTATCAGATCAAACGTGCTTTTGAATGTTTCGATCTCTTTGAGCTAATGGAGGAACTCAAAAAAGTCCAGCTTCCACCAATCAAAATAGTCGTGACAGGCTCAGGTAGGGTCGGTCAGGGTGCATTGGAGGTACTGCATGCCACTGGGATCAGGCAGGTAGAATCACATGATTTTCTTTTTCATTATTATGATGGGCCGGTATTCACATTACTGTCATCTTCCCACTACAACAGGCGAAAAACAGATGGAGGTTTCGATAAGGAAGAATTTTACGCCCAGCCAGAAAAATACGAGAGTCATTTCCTGAAATACACAGAAGTAAGTGACATCATGATTTCTGCGGCATATTGGGATAACCGTGCGCCTCGCTTATTCAGAAAGGAAGACATCCAATCGGAGGATTTCAATATTTCGGTCATCGCAGATATCACTTGTGACATTGATGGTTCCATTCCGACTACGATCCGGGCAAGCAAAGTCCACTCTCCAGTATTTGATATTGATAGGGATACATTCGAAGAATTGCCTCCTTTTGGCAAACAAAACAGTATATCCATCATGGCGATAGATAACCTGCCTACCGAACTTCCCCGGGATGCTTCCAAGGATTTTGGGGAGCAATTGATCAGGTATTTTATTCCCGAATTACTCAAACCCCAATCCGAAATGATTGATAATGCCACCATTGCCAAGGATGGGGATTTGACCATGGAGTTTATATATTTGCGGGATTATTTGAATGGTGAAGTAGAAAAGGAAGAATGAAAAATTTGGCTAGATATATTGAGCAAACTGTTCTTAAACCTCTTACGGTTGATTCGGATATTGTTAAGTTGGTTGCTGAAGCCAAAACCTATGGGTTTGTAGGTGTTTGTGTACCTCCTTTTTGGGTCAAAAAAGCGAAAAGGGAAATTGGGGATGCTCCCATCCAACTCGTAACTGTAGTCGGTTTTCCCTTGGGATATAATATGAGTGAAACCAAGGTTTTTGAAACAGGGCAAGCTATCAAGGATGGAGCTGACGAGATAGATGTCGTATGGTCTTTGACTGGATTCAAGGCAGGTTTGAATTGGGCGAAGATCGAATTGGCCAAGCTATCCACCTTATGTCATCAGCATGACCGCATCCTCAAAGTCATCATAGAGACTGCCTACCTCAGTGATGATGAGATAGTGCAAGCTTGTGGGATATGTAAGGACGCTGGAGCGGATTATGTCAAGACATCCACGGGTTTTGCTCCTGAGGGGGCAAAAGTGGAGCATGTCAAATTGATGAGGGCCAATCTGCCAAGCAACGTGGGGATCAAGGCCAGTGGAGGGATCAAAACCTTGGCACAGGCAAAGGCTTTGATAGCAGCTGGTGCGGATAGGATTGGAACCAGTTCAGGCGTTCAGTTATTGGAAGAACAGAAACCAGAATAAAATTTACATATATACCGTTCTTTGCCAGTAGCCCTTTAGACCATCCCTCAACAAAGGATCTATTCAGTCTGTTGACAGTTAACCGTAGACACTCGTGCGCCGTGGAGTAGTTGACGATTATCCGCAACATTATGCCTTTGTTATCTATTTACTGGCAAAGTAGCGGATAATCATAAAAATTATTTATCCACAGAGATTTCGGTTTTCACTTCAGGTTTGCTTTGGTGGTGGGATTGCCTTACATCTTCATTCTTATTGAAATAGATCAATAGAAAAGGGATGATGAAGAATGTCAATAGGATATAGGCAAATCCAATAAATCTTGTCCTGACAGACTCTGTCCCCAAGAAGGTGGCGATTTTCACAGGGATATTTCTGATAGAGGGAAAAGGCATTATGATGATGGCTCCCAGCAGATTGAATAGAATATGGACTATGGCAATGCTGATAGCCGCTTCTGTCTTGTAAATAGCTGCGATTACCGCGGTGATGGTCGTTCCCAAGTTTGCTCCGATTATAAATGGAAATGCTTTGATGAGGGAAACTTTTCTGTTGGCTACAGCAGGGACGATCAATGAGGTAGTCACGGTGCTGGACTGTACTGCAGCCGTAAAAAACACGCCATACACGAATGCAATGCCTGGGTTTTTGAAAATGTGTTTGCTTACCTTTTTGAAATTCCCTGAAACAAATGTCTTGAAGACTGTTTCGGATAAGAGTTTGATTGCCCCAAAAACCAGTAAAACACTTAAAATCAACCCTATTATGGGAATGTTTATTTTGGAAACGATCCAAGTGGTAGCCGGTCTGGTAAATATGACATTGTATTGATATCTGGTAGCGTCGTGGTTGCTGGAATCAAAGAAAGTATGGGTCAGGTAAGAAGCCGCATTGCTTAAGAAACCAAAGTACATTTCCAGGGGGAACAATATGATCACGGTAATGATATTGAAGATATCATGGATCACACCGGCGGACAGCGCCTTTTTGAATTCCCCCTTTTTCATGATAAAAGAAAAGGAGACCAGAGTACTGGTGATGGTAGTGCCTATATTTGCCCCCATTACCAGAGGGACAGCTTGCATTAAGCTCAGGTTGCCTGATGCTACGACTGCCACGATCATTGCTGTGACAGTGGAACTGCTTTGGATCAAGGCAGTCATCAGCAAGCCAATGAATAGGCCCACAAAAGGATTGTTGGTGGATTGAAGAATATCCCTTGCGATATCGCTGTTGAGCTGTAGCATGGAGACAGTCAACATGTCTATAGAAAACATGAATAAAAGCAAAGCAAACACCATCTGTAGTAGAAAGATTGCTCTATTTGGTTTTATTACATCTTGTGGAATACTTGTCATCTATAGAAAAAACGGGCGAAGTGGGTTAAAGCGTCAAAATCATCCTGCAAAGTAAATGTAGAAGTTTCATATTTGTGCTGAATATATATGAAGATATTGTTAATAATGAATATGAATTAGCTGGAGTTAAAATTCAATATATGAAATTTTATTCTTTATTTTATTGGATGCAATTCTGATTGTTTGGTTTTAGTCTTTCTAATGGCTACTATATGGATGAAGACCCTGTGTTAATAAAAGGTATCATTGACTTAACAATAAATTAACATTCAAGCCAAATAATCTTCTTTAACTTTGCACACAAATTTAAAACGCCAATAAAAAACCATGGCCAAACTCAAAGATCAAAACATCAACCAGGACGCACTTTCGAAAGCATCCTATTCACTTTTTGATTTCACCAGAAAAGAAAAGCCATTCTTAATAGTCATTCTTGTATTGGTATCCATCGCCGGGGTAATTACACCATATACTTATGCTGCGATGTGGTTTGGTTTTGCTTTGGCCGCATATTCTGCCATTGCCAATGACAGTATCCAGACCATAGGTACTTTTATCGCTTCCAATCAGAGTAGAAAATGGTATTGGCTTTGGCTTTTTATGGGCTTGATTTTTGTCGGTACGGTCACCTACAGTTGGCTGACTTTCAATGGTGACGTGAGTTACCAGAGACTGCAGGTGCCAGGTTTGGAACAGGCACCTACGAATTTCGTGTTTTTGCAGATTGCTGCCCCGATAGTCCTGTTGGTAATGACTAGGCTGAGAATGCCGGTTTCTACCACCTTCCTTTTGTTGAATGTATTTACCTACAAGGCAGGGACAATCGTCAGTGTGATGCAAAAAAGTTTTTTAGGCTATCTGCTTGCATTTTTCATCGCCATCATCGTGTGGTTTACATTGGAAAAATTTGTTAAAACCTACTTGAAGGGTACGGCTAAGCCATATTGGTATGTACTACAATGGATCACTTCAGGAACACTTTGGGCGGTTTGGATCATGCAGGATGCCGCCAATATTGCTGTGTTTCTTCCCCGTCAGCTGAATGTTTGGGAGTTTGTGGCCTATGCGGGTTTTGTGTTTATTGGGTTGGGATTTTTGTTCTATCTCAAAGGTGATAGGATCCAGGGAATAGTTAATGAAAAAACCAAAGTCACAGATGTAAGGGCTGCCACCATAGTGGATTTTGTGTATGCAGTCATTTTGTTTTACTTCAAGATCATGAGCAATGTGCCGATGAGTACGACTTGGGTGTTTATAGGTTTGCTTGGAGGTAGGGAATTGTCGATTGCTTTGGCCAAATCAAGAAAATTGAAGAAAAGGAGGGCGAGGTTGGTTAGGGCTTATAGGTTGGCAAGAAAAGATGTGGTCAGGGCACTGATTGGGCTTTTAGTCTCACTGGTATTGGCACTGATCATCAATGAAGGCGTAAGGAAGGAAATGATTGATTTGATATTCTAGCATTTAAGAAAAAAGAAGTAAAGCCTGTGCCGATAAATATTGGGGAAGTAAGACTAACAGGATAACAGATATATGCTTTGCGACATAATGTGGAGATATGCTTATATCCTTAGCAGATAAGTTCGGCGACATAATTGATTCTCGTAATTAGTAGAGTTATGCAGAATTGAATAAGATGGAAATTATCGGGGGAGCAAATTACGTTATGTCTTACACTGGGGGGAAATCCCTCGCCTTTATGCGAAGACTTTAGTCTTTTTTCTTTGCGAACTTGGTGATTTTGTTTTGTGATCTTAGTGGTGAAAATTATAACCACAAAGGTCACAAAGTTTTTCACAAAGAACACTAAGTCTTGAATGCACTTTAGTTGCCTTTAAGCGAAACCAAACCTATTGGCTATTAGCCGATAGTAGTTTATCTGTGAAGTGCCTGACTGACGGTAGGCAGAGGCAAACCTTGGAATGCCCTGTATAAATACTGTGGCAAAATGAATAAGCCACTTAATAGCCTACTTGACCCTTTAAAGTCTATCTCAGGTAAATCGGAAGGTCGAACATTGCACCAACTAACATTAAAAAAGAAAAGGTTTAAGACTGATTTATCCTTCGCTTAACATTCTCTAGATCTTAAAACCGTTGAGTGAAGCCTCCTCCTTTGGCAGTCTCCGCACCTCAACGAAGCTCTGAGAGATTTTTTGAAATTTCAGCTCGTCCTTTTCTCCCAAATCAACCAATAACCATTAACAATTATCCGGCAAGGGATTTTTTATTAACTAACCTGTATATTTGCGGGTAATCAGGAAAATGCATGGAGTTGTTTACAGATGAATATTTTATGAATGAGGCCATGAAGATGGCCAGGATCGCATTTGAAGAAGATGAGATTCCTGTAGGGGCAGTAGTGGTCTGTCGAAACAGGATCATCGCAAAAGCATATAATCAAACAGAAAAACTGACGGATGCCACTGCCCATGCAGAAATGCTGGCGATCACTTCAGCGACCAATTCTTTGGGATCCAAGTATCTCAATGAATGTAAGCTTTATGTCACTTTGGAACCTTGTGTGATGTGTGCTGGGGCTAGTTTTTGGTCTCAGATCGGGGAGATTCACTATGCCGCCTCAGATCCAAACCGTGGCTTTTCAAGGGTTTCTGAAGGCTTATTACATCCCAAAACAAAAGTGAAAAATGGGCTGATGGCTTTAGAAGCCAAACAATTGTTGGATGATTTTTTCAAAAAACTAAGAAAGTGACATGTTTTGAATAAAAACAGAACCATTTTGGCAGAGTCTTGGTTTGTTTACTGAATCACAAATAGACAATTTAATATTATTTCTAACTATAAAACCGAAAAAAAAATGGCTTTTGAACTTCCGAAATTACCTTACGACTTTAATGCGCTTGAGCCGCATATCGATGCTAAAACAATGGAAATACATTATGGCAAACACCACAACGCCTATGTAACCAATTTGAACAACGCTGTGGCAGGATCTGACCTTGAAGGCAAGTCCTTGGAAGACTTGATGAAGGTAGCAGGATCAAATGCAGCTGTAAGAAATAACGGTGGAGGTCACTTTAACCATAGCCTTTTCTGGACTATTCTTTCCCCAAATGGTGGAGGACAGCCTTCGGGTGAATTGGCAGCTGCAATTGATGCCAAATTTGGCTCTTTTGATGCTTTCAAGGAAGAGTTTAACAAAGCTGCTGCTACCAGATTTGGTTCTGGTTGGGCTTGGTTGTGTGTTGATGCAAAAAAAGAGCTTTGTGTATGTTCTTCTCCAAACCAAGACAATCCATTGATGGACGTTGCTGAATGTCCAGGAACTCCAGTACTTGGTTTAGATGTATGGGAACATGCGTACTACCTGAATTACCAAAACAGAAGACCTGACTATGTGTCCGCATTTTGGAATCTAGTCAATTGGGAAGAAGTAAGTAAAAGATATGCGGCAGCCAAATAAGCTGTTTCCATCTCAACAAAAGAACCTGAAGGTAGCTACCTTCAGGTTTTTTTTTGTTGCTAAACCGAACGGTTTTTGTGTCCGATTTTGAGACATCTTATTTTGGAGTAATATTTTTAAGTAACTGATAGTGAGTGATTTGTTGTGTTTTTTGTCCTTTGGCACTGGATTTTCATTAAGGAGATCACCAATCAATACGGACACAATTAATTTCTATTCCAATGAAAAGCACTATACAAGTTTTTACAATCTTTTTCTTCTTCTTTTTGGGTCTGAGTAACCTAGCTGCCAAAGAAGTGACCCAAATCTTGGGTCAAGTGAAAGATCAAAAAGGGGAGCAGCTTCCATTTGTCAATGTCATGCTGATGGATTCCCAAAACAGCTCATTGATTACAGGGGCTGTGACAGATGAATCCGGTAAATTTAAGATTGAATCTTCTAAAACTGGCAAGATGCAATTGGTCATCTCATCCCTTGGTTTCGAGACCTACGAGTCGGATATATTTGAAGTAAAAGCCGGGGACTTGAAAGACTTTGGAGCCATTACTTTGGAAGAGGAAATCGCTGCACTTGGAGAGGTGACTGTAAGGGCGACAAGACCGGAGGTGATCATAGAACCTGACAAAACCACCGTCAATATTGAAGGTACAGTAATGGCTGAAGGCAATACTGCCTTGGACGTGATTGGAAGATCTCCAGGGATTTATGTGGATCAAAATGGGGTGATCAATCTGAATGGAAGGTCAGGGGTCACTGTGATGATCAATGATCGACAGACATACATGAGTGCTGAGGATTTGGCGAATTTCTTGAGGGCAATGCCGGCAGAGAATATCAAAAGCCTTGAAATCATCAACAATCCTACCTCCCGGTTTGATGCGGAAGGTGGTGCAGGGGTCATCAATATCAAATTGAAAAAGAACAACATTGATGGGGTTTTTGGCAGTGTACAACTTGGAGGCCAATACAATGGTCAATTTGCCCCAAATGCTGGCGTCACTGTGAATGCAAAAAAAGGAAAGTGGACCAATAATGCCAGCCTTAATTATAGCGAGTATGCAGTCTTCAATGACTTGGAAATCAACAGGAATTTCCAATTGGAAGATGGTATTTCAAACTTTGATCAAGAAAGTAGGATTACCACCAGAAACAAGAATCTATTCTTCAATGGAGGGTCAGATTACGAAATCAACAAAAACCATAGTGTTGGGATGAGTGTACAGGCGTCTGGCTCAAACGGGAAAGATGTGAGTGCCGCACTTACTGAAGTCTCCAATCCAGGAACGGAAGACAAGAATTTTCTCAGATCATTGAATGACAGTGAGTTTTCAAGCAGAAGGCTTTTTGCAAACTTACATTATGTTGGCTTATTGGATACTTTAGGGACGAAAATCACTACAGATTTTGACTTCACAAATATGAGATCCGATGCGGAAGCTGTCTTGTCCAATGCTTATTGGTTGAACCAGAATGAAAGTCAGGCAACGAATGATAGGATCAGGAATTTGAACGACATGGAATATAACATATTCACAGCCAAAGTGGATTTTACAAAACCATTTGGAAAAGGAAGGGTGTTGGAGACAGGAGTAAAAGGGAGCTGGGTGAAGTCGGACAATAACCTTGACTTGAGTAGATCGGTTGAAGAAGAACCATACACCCCTGACCCCAATAGCAACAGGTTTGTATACAATGAAAATGTTTTGGCTGCCTACGCTTCCTACAAAAGCAAATTCTCAGATAAAGTAAGTTTTCAGGCAGGTCTGAGAGGGGAGTATTCTGACATCTTAGGCACTTCTGTGACTTTGGATCAGGAGAATTCACAGAAATATTTCAATCTGTTCCCAAGTTTGTTTGTACAGCATAAAGTAAGCAAAGACTATCAGATCATCTACAATGCAAACAGGAGAATCACTAGACCAAATTACAGATTGCTCAATCCTTTTGTGTTCTACATTGATCCATTGACTACAGAAAGAGGCAACCCAAACCTAAGACCCCAATACGCACACAATCTTGAAATGAATCATGTGATCAAAGGTGCTTATCAGTTTAGCTTGGGGTATTCATTGACGACGGATGTGTTTCAGCAGATATTCGAGCAAGATGAAGAGTCGAGGACTACAACAACTTACAATGCCAATTTGGATAGGTCACAAAACATCAACTTTAGGGGGATTATTCCTGTAGAGATTACCCCTTGGTGGAATACCAGCAATATGGTTCAGGTAAACTACTCCAAATGGAAGTCGATGATCGGCGATGCGATGTTGGATGTGTCCCAAGTATCCTACATGATGAGGTCGCAACACAACTTTGTACTACCAAAAGGTTTCAAGGCTGAGCTGATTGGTTCGTATATGGGGCCGATGCTTTGGGGGCAGGCGACTATTGGTGCCATGGGAGGTTTGGATGCAGGGATTACCAAGTCATTTGCGAAAGAGAAATTTACCCTTACTGTCAATGGTACCGATTTGTTGAGGACACAAGTTATCAGGGCGAATGTCCAGTTTGACCAGATTGATACGAGTTTCAGGCAGTACAGAAGCAATCAGGGAGTAAGGTTGACATTAAGATATAAGTTTGCACAAGGCGAAAGCTTCAGGGTATCAAATCGAAGTGGTAGTACTGAAGAAAGAAATAGACTGGATTAGGTTAATCGTAAGAAGAACACTCTTCTAAACCAATCAAGCCCCAGAGCATCTCCGGGGCTTGTTTTATTTTTTTCAAGTCAATGGAAAACCAATGAATTGGGGTGGTGTTTTAGCCAAACCTTTCTCTCTTTATGTTTTCCTCTTTTTTCTACTTGGATCTTGACTCTAGTTTCATTTCATTAGTATCTCGCATTTCATAATTCGATGTTTGAAATTTGACATTTTTCAAATCAAGTATTCAGGACTCTGAATAATAAATCAAGAATACCTGGGACAGGGTTTTTCGGACAAATATTTCAATTTATTTCCATCGTATTTTCTACCTTATTTCAAATCTCACATCTCTCCCTGTCTCAGAAATTCTAGTTTCCTGTTCCCGATTTTATGGTACTGCCAAAGAAAATTGCATTTAGGTAAAGTTTGTTTGTCCCAAACCAAAAGGCCCTAAAGTTCGGATTGTCCACAAAACCAATCACCCTTCCCCTGCCTACGCTTGCGACGCTTATGGATGCAGAGTTTTTGATCTGTTCGAGATTGGAAGGGTGTACATAGCCACTCGCAAGTGGGGCAGATGTATAGATCATCGGGTTGGCATACGGATTGTCGGATGCAATCAAAAATTGGTTCCCACTTCTGAAAGTGTAGATTTTCGGATTGTCATATCCATACCCAATTGGGTGTGTTATGTCCAGTATGGCATTGAAAATGGCACCGCCAGTGACTTTTGCCCCAATTGCTTTGCTGTAGTCCGAATAGGCTTTTTGTGTGACGGTATCTTTCATTGCTTCGGTTTTGAACTTGAAATTCCCCATGTTGCTTTGGTCCAACCAAGACAGTGCAGAACCTTGTGCTACTAAGGTGTTGCCAGAGCTGATCCAATTTCTCAATTTTTCTGTACCTTCTTTTCCCAAGGAATTATAATTGCCACTTGGTGCCAATATGGTGTTGTATCGGGAGAGGTCAGCTGTGCTGACACGGTCTATGTCCAACAATGTCACTGGAATACCAAATCGCTGATCCAACAAATGCCACGCTTCGCCTGCTTCACTGCTGGAAATGCCCCCATTTACCAGTAATGCAACCTTTGGCTTGGTCAATACCTCTAGGCTGGGGGAGCCAAGGTTGACACCTTTGGTCTTGCTGCTGTTGATGGCATGGATTGTTACCCCTGTAGTTTTTGCGGCATGCTGCAGGTCTTTGAAAAACTCTTGGTCACTTTTTTTGCTCTGGCCTTTGTCAATGTATATACTACCCCTTTTGAATTTATGCCCTTCGGCACTTTCGAGTTCGGCATGCCCCACTCTGACAAGGTAGCCTTTGTCCAGCAATTGGTAGGCGGCTTTTGGGGCATAATATTCCTCCCACTCAAAAGCATAGGTTTTGGCAGCGACTTCACCCATTACACTGCCTTCGGGAAGTGGGTTTGTTTTGGTTAATAGTTCTACACTGGCCAAGTTGAGGATTCTACTGCTGAGTGCCACATATTCTAAGTTGAATGCCATCGGCATGGTCCATGCAGAGATGTCATAGAAAAGACTGTCTTGGAAGTCTGTCCTGGTTTCGAAAATCCCTTTGATCAACCTGTATTGTGGTTGGTTGAGTGGGACTATGTATGATTTTTCCTTTTCGAATTTCACCCCGTTGACAGTGATGTCCTCCATCAGGCTGTAGACATCAATATCATGTTGGAGGACAATGTCAGCTAAGTGGTGGCTTCTGCCGGCATCATTTTGGGCACCGAAAATATATGCCTTGTTGGTGTCCATATCGGATTCTGATTTTGCCTCGGCATAAAAATCCCGCAAATAGGTATTCAATTCCTCCCGCATTTCCTTGGCGGCTTTTATGGACGAAAGGGTTGTGTTAAACTGGTTTTTGATAGTGAACTCAAATTTGAGTGGCCCATAGATCGTTTCCTGCAAATGTCCACGGGAGGATGCTTGCTCAAATAGGATTCCAATAGATCCTTGGACATCGGGGTAGGTTGATCCTTTTCCGTAATTGAAATCATCAAAGTCCTCCTGGCTATAGTAAAGAGAGCCAATACTATCAAGGGAATGAGCATGGTACCTGCTTATTTTCTCTGTGAGTTCAAAGTTTCTTTTTGGGGTTAAAGGGTGGTTTCTGCTCGGAACACCAGGCTGGAAGAAGTAAGTACTGTTTGCGCCCATCTCATGGAAATCCAGTTGGATATTTGGCAGCCAATCTTGGATGACAGCAACCCTATTTCTGGACTCTGGGTGTTGGACTGGCAGCCAATCCCGGTTTAGGTCAAACCAATAGTGGTTGCTTCGTCCCCTTGGCCATGGCTCATTGAGTTCCCTGCCCGCAGGATCACCATTGGGGGTTTGGCTCTTGTTCGAATTTACCCAAGAAGCAAAGCGATTCACCCCATCCGGATTGAGGGCAGGGTCTATTAGGATGATCATGTCATCCAGATCTGAAGCGACTTCCACAGATGCTGCAAAGTGATAGGCTGCCAATAGGGAGGCATTGACCGCAGAAGACTCATTGCCATGGACCGAATATCCTGCATATACCACTACAGGCATCGTTTTGATATTCAAATTGGAATTTGGTTGTCTGATTTTTTTTCGTTCGGATTTGATTGTTCCAAGTTTGCTGTGATTGGAGGGGCTCGTAATGGTAAGGGTCAGCTGTGGCCTCATTTCATAAGTCCTGCCGATTTCTTCTATCGTAACCCTGTCTGAAGCGGCAGCAAGCGCTTTCATATACATCACCACCTGGTCATGGGAAACATGCCATTCTCCTAGTTCAAACCCCAATACTTCTTTGGGGGTAGGGATCTCAGGCTTGTATAAATGGTTGTCTGGAAGATAATATGAAAGGTCAATTTGTGAATAACTTATTGTTGAGACAAGGAAGAGGGCGATGGAAATGCATCCTATATATATTGTTTTTGACATTATTTTAAATATTATGTGGAGGTTGGCAGTAGTTTTAAGCTATTTTTAGTAGATTCGGTTCTTTGTGGTTTTAATGCAAATCATGTATATGGAATTTATTACTCCCAATTACTCGACTTCAATGATACCAAATGCAGTTTTCCTGGCGATGGTGCTGTATGGAATTTTGTGGATTTGGTGCATTGTCGATTTATTGAATTCCGAATTTAAGGATAATTCAGTAAAATTACTTTGGGGTCTAATTTTGATTTTTATAAATCCACTTGCACCATTTCTCTACAGTCATATTTCACGTAAACAAAAAATCCGATTAAGATGAATTTATTATTTATTGGAGAACTGGGAGGGAGGTCCCTTCTGATCTTAGGTTTTCTATCCTTTGTGTTTTTTATATTTTGGGTTGTGACCATCATTGATATTGTGAAATCAACTTTTCAAGATCCAAATATGAAACTCATTTGGGTTTTGGTAGTTATATTTACAAATCCACTGGGAACAATCATCTATTGGATAGTAGCCCCATCACAAAAAGGCAATAATAATTTTAACAATTATAGATAATTGAGCAATGTTTGGACTGGGAATCATAGGGCTTTTGATATATGCCTACACTATTTATGATGTATTGACAAGAAGGTTTGGTACAGGAAGTGATAAAATTGTTTGGATTTTAGTAGTGTTGTTTTTACCATTGTTGGGGACCATACTTTGGTTTCTTTTTGGGAGAAAAGGGACAAGTTGATGTTGAAATCTACTAACCTGAGTTCGATTGTTATCACAAAGTCAAAATCAATAAAAATATCCAGTTACAAGGCAAATTTTTGAGGGATAGCCTAAGCTATCGCTCAGGAATTTAACGCAGTAAATGGGTGTTTTTATTGACTGAGCCGACTATTCGGTTTTAAACGGCAATCTACTTCACTTTTTCAATCCGCAATATCCCAATATGACTTCATAAAAAAGTTCGCACCTTCTTTTCGTAGTTCTCACCATTTAAAACCGTTCCTGCCTGCCGGCAGGCAGGTTGACAAAGTGAGAATAGTCGAACTCAGGTTACTACAGTTTCGCAAGGAAGCAGAGATCAAAATGGGTAGAATACGTGAGCTTTATCACGACCTGTGACTATCTGAGCCTAAATATTTTTCTAATCGCCAAACGTGTCTGCAAAAGGTATGGGGATATTTTGATCTATATTGCGAAGCATATATCCGATTTCCATTCAGACCCCTTCTGCTATTCAATCACTCCCACCACCTTTCAAAAACGTTTTGTCGAGAGCTTCTTCCAAGGTAGGATATCGAAATTTGAATCCAGCAGCTTCAATCTTTTTTGAACTCACTTTGCTCCCTCCCAATACGATCTGTGCCATCTCGCCCAAAATTATCTTCAGTATAAATCCGGGAACACCAATGCTTACAAAAGGCTTACGTATCTTCTTGGCGGCATTTTCTGTCAGGTTTCTGTTCGTGACAGGTTGAGGACCTACTGCATTGAATACCCCAGTTACCCCTTCGCTTTCTGTTGCGAAAACAAACATGCGTGCCAAATCCTCAATCTGTATCCAGCTCATCCACTGGTTTCCCGATCCAAGTGGTGCGGCAATAGGTGGTTTGAGCATTTCCATGAGCGCACCACCAGACTCAGAGAGTACGATTCCTATCCTCAGTATTACTGTTCTCAACCCTAGCCCCTCAAGCTTCTGGGTTTCATTTTCCCAAGCACTGACAACTTGGGCTAAAAAATCATTGCCAGCTAAGCTACCTTCGTTGATCTGTGTGTCTGCTGTGTCTGAACCATAGATACCAACTGCACTGGCTGCCACAAAAGTACTTGGCTTTTCTTTGGATCTGGAAATTGTGTCGGCAAGAAGTTGTGTGGAATGTGTTCGGCTGTGCAGTATGGCTTGTTTTCTTTTGGCAGTCCAGCGGCTCTCTGCGACCCCTTCACCAGCAAGGTGGATGATAGTGTCAGCCCATTCAATCGCATTTTCATCGATTTTCATTGCATCCACATCCCAAAAAAAAGATTTTTGCCTGTATTTGTCTGGAGATCGGCTGAGCCATGCTACTTCATGACCTTTGGTCTCCAGGTGTGTAGTGATTCGCTTACCAACCAGACCAGATCCTCCTGTGATTAATACTTTTTTCATGACTTTAAATTTTCCTCTATGTCCTTACTAATGAAATCAATTAGAAGGTATATTGTTTTAAGAATCAGAAGTTAATCAAAGTAAATTCAAAGACGAAATAAAATTTCGGGTTTTTGGTGAAATGTGATGGTATTGTTTTTTGAAACCCTTACAGCTTTTGCGAATGGTAAGCTTGGTATTGGCGTTCATATTTTCGTCATTAGCTCTAGGATCCCAGAGGACACCCAAGTAAAGGAAGAACGGCGTATGGCATGTCAGTACAAAAAAAATCTCTCAGAAAAGAGGTGTTAAATCTTCACCCAAATTTTCTTGGACTCCACAGCATCAACTTCTACTTCATGTACTAAATATCTGTGATGCCCAAATCTGAAGGTGACTTTTAAAGATTTCAGAAAACCCAAATCCCCAAAACAATATTTCATGTTTTCGGATAATCATATTAATATTTAAAAGTTAGCAACTTAACTATGGAAAAAAGACCTACATAAATTTAGCTTAGAAGACATACTTTGCTATTTTTGTCACGCATAGGTGATGGGGTTCCACCTTCAACCGCCCATTTTTGGTGCTGATGACTCCTACTTCAACTTTAATTATCAGTATTTCCCAAGGAATTATTCGAGGGGAATGATTCCCTTTAGCGCATGTTGGAGCAGGTTATGGCACAATTAAGAATCAGAGAATTTACAAAAGAAGAGTTTCTTCCAAGTTTCCAGTTTACAGTCAAATGGCTAATTTTGGCTACTGTGATTGGTTTGCTTGTAGGGTCGGCATCTGCCGGTTTTTTGGTTTCACTGCATTGGGTGACCGATTATCGGGAAGAAAATATGTGGATCATTGCCCTATTGCCCTTGGGCGGATTGCTGATAGGCTGGACTTACCACCGGTTTGGGCAGGATGTCGTCAGGGGCAACAACCAGCTTTTGGAGGAATTTTACAACCCCCAAAAAACCATCCCTCTGAGAATGGCTCCTTTGGTGCTTTTTGGGACTTTGGCAACCCATCTATTTGGAGGTTCGGCCGGACGAGAAGGTACGGCAGTCCAGATGGGGGGGGCGATAGCCGATCAATTTACCAAATGGTTTAAGCTGAGCAAGGAAGATAGAAGGATCATCATCACGATTGGTGTTGCGGCAGGTTTTTCCTCGGTGTTTGGGACTCCTTTGGCAGGCGCTGTTTTTGCCTTGGAATGGTTGGTAGTCGGAAGGATCCGCTATGAATCGATTTTGCCAGCTTTTATTGGTGCATTTGTAGCACATTATGCCTGTGCGGGATTTTGGCAGGTTCACCATACCCAGTATGAGATACCTTTTGTCCCGAATATAGACCTGATCAATCTTCTGTGGATCATTCCTGCTGGGATTTGTTTTGGTTTGGCTGGAAGGTTGTTTGCCAAGGCAACTCACTTTTGGTCTGAGGTATTTAGGAAATATATTTCCTATCCACCATTGAGGCCGGTAGTGGGAGGTCTGATGGTGGCTTTGATAGTACTTGCCATGGGGACGACAAAATATATTGGACTTGGGGTGCCGACAATTGTGGAGGCTTTTTCGGAAGATCTGCCCTGGTATGATTTCTTGGCAAAGATCGGTATGACATCTTTGACTCTGGGTGCAGGATTCAAAGGAGGGGAAGTGACCCCCTTGTTTTATACAGGGGCGACTTTGGGCAATGCCCTTTCCTTTTTGATTCCCTTGCCTGTGGCTTTATTGGCAGGAATGGGTTTTGTAGGGGTGTTTTCTGGAGCAACCAATACACCTTTGGCATGTACCCTGATGGGCATTGAGCTTTTTGGGGCAGAGTCGGGGATTTTTATTGGGGTGGCTTGTGTAGTAGCTTATATCTTCAGTGGACATGCAGGGATCTACAATTCCCAAGTGGTGGGGTCACCTAAGAGCAAAATGCGGATGAATGAAAAAGGGAAGCGCTTGGGAGGAGGGTAGGTTGGTTCCTATCTGTACAAGGAATGAAGTACAGAGTACCAAGATTTTATCATGAAATCGATAAAGCAACAAAGGAAAGTGGTTTTACTATGGCTTCTGATATTTTGACTTGCTCCTTGTTAAGGACTTTGGCAATGACCAAACCAGGAGGTAGCTTTTTGGAGTTGGGGACAGGTTCGGGGCTTTCTACCTCTTGGATACTTGATGGAATGGATGCCAATGCTAGCATCATCACTATTGACAATGATGAGAATTTATTGGCAATAGCGAATGAGTTTTTGGGCTATGATAATCGCTTGAAACTGGTGCATGTTGACGGGGAAGATTGGGTGAGGAATAATTCAGGATTGAAATTTGATTACATTTTTGCAGATACTTGGCATGGGAAATACCTTCTTTTGGACGAGGTCTTGGATATGCTGAATACAGGTGGGCTATATATCGTGGATGATATGCTTCCGCAACCAAATTGGCCGGATGGACATCAGGAAAAAGCAATCAAATTTGTCGAGCAATTGGAAAGCAGAAGTGATTTGGTACTTACTAAGCAAAACTGGGCGACAGGAATAATCATTGCTGCCAAAAAGTGATTGATTGCTGAGGTGGCCGAAATGAAAAATCATTTCATCGAATTATTTACACAAAAACAGAATCTTTTTCTTCTCAAATGCGCTTTTTATTTTTTTTAACCCGTATCTTCAATAAATTTGTATAAAATAACAAATAAAACTCACTGGATTCACCTATGATGTCAGAAGCATTTTTTATCAGCTACTGATCTATCCGATAAATTTGTTAAACATGTCACCAAAGAAAACAATCTCATGCGAAAGCTTGAATTGGAATGGTTTTGAGTGTTTGGTGAGGAGGGATTTGAAATTAAATGAACAGAAAAGCTTGTGGGTCAGTTGACTTATGAGAGGATTTGATAAAACAAGAAGTAATAGCATATGAGCCAAGAAGCAATCGATCAAAGCACAGAATCATCAAAACCCGAATTTCAGAACAAAGTCTTATTGGTATCTTTTGATGATCAATCGAAACTTGCAAGGAAAATTGAAAAGGAAGTCCATGTACTTGACCAAGTGGTGTTGGACAAAGTTCCTGAGGACCGAACATTCAATTTTGTCGCTTTGAAGCCAGCCATTGAGAAAGCCAGGGAAGAAGGACATAACCTTATTATCGCAGTTGATCCGGAAAATAACAGGGTGGCGATGGTTGTGAGAAAAGAAAAGGATGGGCAATTGATGGTTTTGAATAGCCATCAAGTTGCAGCGATATTATTGTATAGATGGTCTACTTCTGGAGAATATCAAGACTTGATACTTCTGAAGTCTGTGTTGATATCTGACCTTTTGGATAATTTGGCGCACAAAGGAGGGGTAGAGACCGTTGATGTAGTTCTTGACCACGGCGACCTGGATACTGCTTTCCAAAGAGTGAACAAAGAAAAAGCAGACAGTGTACTAGCAGGATTCAATATCGATCAGCAGGTGATGCATTCAGATTTGAGTTTTGCCGATATCGTTGCATCATTGGTTCAAATAGAAGGAGAACAAGGTGCTTTGGAAAAAACCATGTTTGATTATCTGTTGGAGATTTATTTCTATAACGGTTTTTACAAGGAAAAGACCGTTTCCTTGGATATTGCTACCAAAGCCCAAAGCAAGCAGTTGACGACTTTTATGGATTCTATCAGGAAGAATCCCAAAGCTTTGGAAGCTACTTTCCCTTTAAGTACGATTACGGATTATTTGAAAGGCAAGAAAATCAATGTACTTACCGATAAGGTTTATCCTTTTGAATCTAGTACAACCAATATGCTCAAGATCGAAGGGACAAATTATGTCTTTATCACATTTGCCCCTACAGCGGAAAAGATGACTTATTACATCAGCATCAGGGAGTCTGTGAATTCAAAACAAAGATTTGAAGTGGTCAATAAAATGTTGGACCAGGAGATCATGAAAGTGGTCCAGATGTTGAACAGGGGAATTTGAGGCGTCTTCAATATTTCTGAATTGAAATACTTTAACCACTCCATCTTAAGAACATGGGGTGGTTTTTTTTTCAAATACACAAACCCGGGTATTGTCGGAATACTGTATTTCCAAGCCATGATTCTTGGCAATCCACTGCATGGTATTGTGGGAAAAAAATGATACATGGGTAAGATCTTTTGTATAGTACCAAGTGGGTATTGCTTCAAGTCCAGCGTGGAAATCAGTCATGACAGATAGCTTTCCATGTGGTTTTAGGAGGTTGAGGATGTTTTCAAGATCCTTTGCGGGATTGTGGAAATGTTCCAGGCATTCTGTGGCGAAGATTAAGTCATAGGCTTTGGATTTGATTCCATCCGGGAAAAAGAACGGGTCATAATTGTCACAGGAAATATCATGGTCTTGAAGAATAAAATCTATTGCAGGACCTGGCCCACAGCCAAAATCCAAGGCTTGGAGATTTGGCTTCAAATATTCTGAAATTGGGTTAATTGCCCTCTTTAAAAATGAGACATAGCCTGGGTACTGTGGTCCGTTCACATGTTTTTGGTAGTGTTTTTTTTCATTTACCCCTAGAAAAGTAGGGCTTGGATTCCTAAAGACCAAGTCACAGTTGGGGCAATGGGTAAATACTCCATTGTATGCAAAATTTTGGTTGTCGGCTAAACAAAGGGGGCAGTTTTTGTTCATTTTCCAAGTTGGCGAAAAATAACCTAAGGCTCGCTAAGTTTGACTGTTTTTAAATGAAAATCCCCCTATGGAAAATTAATTAGGGTATTCCAAGGGGGAGTTTTCGGTATTGTTTCTTTGGTTAGGCCAATTGGAAGGTTTGTGGAAGTGCCTTCAACTATGCTTCTGTATATTTACTTGGAGTAGTCATTATAAAATACCGGATATATCTTCATGTTTTTATTGGTAGCTCCATTTCGATCAAACAGATCGCCCCATCTTGGAGAGGTAGCTTCCCAGATAAACGTACCCAGTCCTAAGCCATTTGGAAGATTTTTTACGATCTCGTTCACTTCTTTTTTATGTTCTTTGTATTCGACGATAATGATAGGCTTATGGTATCTGTTGGCAATTTCAATCATATTTGATTCCATGTTTTCGAGATTCCCGTGCCATTCTGGGTAGTAAGACTGACCTATGATGTCGAATTTGACATCCCGGCTGATGATCTTGTCAAAGAATTTGATGGAGTTCTTGAGGTCATGTGCCTTGGCGATGTGTACCATGATGCCAATATCGGGGTCAACTTCACGTACTGCAGCACTCGCACCTCTGAGGAGCAAGCAAAAGGATTCTGCCGAATCACCCTCTATCTTGCCCACAGGCCACAGCATGCCATTGTGGATTTCATTGCCGATCTGTATCATTTCCGGTCTCAAGCCTTCATCAATAAATCTTCTTACGACTTCATTTGTATAGCTGTATATTTTGCCTTCCAATGCAGACCCCTTTAATTCAGCCCAAGATACAGGCATAAATTGTTTGCCCGGATCTGCCCATGTATCACTATAATGAAAATCCAGAAGGAATTTCATGCCGGCTGCTTTGACTCTTTTCGCCATTTTTATAGTTTCTTCCAGACCACAATACCCTTCTTTTGAGTAGCCACCTTCCGATGTCGGATCTACAAAAAGCCTGAGTCTGATCCAATTGAAGCTATTGTCTTTCAAAATTTCCACAACATCCTTTTCAACACCCTTGTCCGTGTATTTGGTGCCCCTAGCTTCCATCTGGGGTACGAATGAAATGTCAGCACCGATTATCGGTTTTTCAATGGCAAGTGTCCTTTCTATAGGCAGGTCTACTTTAGGTGAGAAATTTGGATCCTCATATTGCTGGTGGATTTGTTCATAGATCGCAAAGAACTCTTTGACTGGTTTCCCATCTTTTCCAAAGTATGCCCGGAGAGGTTCCCAGGCCATGGTTCCCATACCCAAGTTGTCTGGGATTGAGCGAACAATGTCATTGATGATTTTTATGTTTTCCTGATTTGCGCCATACTCACAAACCACAATTGGTTTGCCATAGGTATTTGCCAGATCATCTAAATTCTCTTTTAAATCACTGTAGGTGCCATGCCATTTTTCATAGTATGACAAGCCCACGACATCATATTCGGCGCCATAGAGCTTCATCTTGTCCAAAAAATCCCTAGATAGCCCATTTTGGCCACCCAATGCCAAATGAACCATCAGTTTGGAATCCGGTAGGGTTTCGCGTACAGCTTTTTGGCCTGCTACATATAATCCCATCAGAGTTTTCCAGTCATCTTCAGTAGCATCATCCATGAGTTTGCCCTCTGGCCAGATCATTCCGTGATTGATTTCATTTCCTACCTGCACCATATCAGGGGCTACCCCTTCTTTTTTAAGGACAGTAAGTACCCTTTTGGTGTAATTGTAAACACTGTCTTCGAGTGCCTTGCCTGATGCCCCCTCCCAAGAAGAAGGCTTGAACTGCTTGTCTGGATCTGCCCAAGTATCACTGTAATGAAAATCAAGCGTAAATTCCATTCCGGCTTTTTTGATCCTTTTGGCCATGGCCAAAGTATTCTCAAGATCACAAAAACCCTCTTTTGAATATCCCTTTTCCGCCCTAGGGTCAACAAAAATACGCAGTCTGATGCTGTTGAAATGGTTGTTTGCCAAAATCTCTACTACATCCCTTTCTACATTGTTTTCATCATAAAACTTCATTCCCTGCGCTTCTACCTGCGGTACAAAGGAGATGTCAGCTCCTATTCTGAATTTCTTTTCTTCATTTTTACTCGCAAAAGACGATACCGAAAGTGTCATCAGAAACAACAGGCTTAAAATTCGCAATTTTTTTAGGTTCATTGATGTTTGGTTTAATTTTCTATAGATGATCCAAAAGGTTCATTAAGGATTTTTGCTTTCGTGATAACTACTTCAATGAACGATATACCTTTTCCAAAAATACCGGGTACGTTGGTTCTGCCTTAAACATGTTTGTGTAAAACAAGACAATCAAATCATTTTCTGGATCTATGATATAGGCCGTCCCCAACATGCCACCCCAAGCATATGCAGAATCAGAAACTGCTGGGATAGGTTTCTTTTCATTGTGGAGTTCAAAGCCAAGACCAAATTGAAAACCCTTGCCTCCTGAATTTTCGGAGGGGAGTTGGTTTTTGGTTGTCATCAATTCTATGGTTTCAGGTTTCAATATTTGGTGTCCGTTGAATTGGCCTTTGTTCAGCAGCATTTGGCAAAACCTCGCATAGTCTTCTATAGGACCATTCAGTCCAATAGCTCCTTCACAATAGGTCTGCTCATCGCTGACCGCTCCTTTGGCATACATGTGGGTGCCTGGTTCCAATTCACCATCAATAGCGCTGTATGGTTTTACAAATCGATCCAGAGCATCTGGCTGGTAATACCAATCTGTATCCTCCATGCCCAGTGGACTGAGGATGTTCTCTTTCACATATTCGCGCAAAGGCTGACCGGATATGCGCTCTACCATGTAGGCAAGCATATTGGTGCTTACGTGATAATTCCATTCGGTACCGGGTTCAAACCCCAAAGGGTACTTTACCAGGGAAAGCATTTGTTCTTCGAGGTATTTCGATTCCGGATTCCCTCCAAAACTTCGTTGGCCATTTGGAGTCTTTTCAGGCATATTGCCACCAAATCCTGCGGGTGCTCCGCCCCTTTTTCCTTCTTTGCGTCGAATATCCCCTACAAGTCCGGCATTGAGGCCAGAAGAATGGGACATCAGGTGGGCAAAAGTCATTGGGTTTTCTACCTGACGCGTTTCAAAAGTACCGTCATCATTCACTTTGGTTACAATCTCATGGGGGATTTCGGGGAAATATTTGGAAACAGGGTCGTCAACGGCAACCAAACCTTTCTCTACCAATGTCATAAAAGCTACCGTAACCACTGCTTTGGTCTGGGAAAAAAGCACGTAATAATCGTTGATATCTGCGGGGATCTGGTTTTCGATATCTTTTAGTCCAAAAGCCTTTTTATAGACTACATTTCCTCCTTTTGCGACAAATGCAGCTACACTGCTTAACTTTTTATCCTCAACAAAACCTTGTAGCAATGAGTCTATGCTTTCGATTTTGTTCGCATCAATCCCTAGTTTGGGCAGATCCGGATTATAGTTGAATGTTTCGATAACCTTCTCTTCTTGCTCTTGGTTTTGGGGGGACTTGCAACTCAATGCCGCAAAAAATGAGAATACAAATAGTAGAAATGTAAATTTCATAAGTGACTTTGGGTAATTGGTAATTATTTATTGGTTTCAACTACACCAAATGTAGTTTTTCATCAGGCAAAAAACTTTCACTTTTCATACATAAACTGGCACTTTTAGCCCATTTGATCTTTTTTGACAGCTTTTGCAGGAAATGACGGGATAGATTAACTGACAATTTTCCCTACATTGGGTTTTGAATGAACCATTAGGTTATGTTCTAAATCACTTGATAACCGCAGGCTAAATAACCTGTCTTAAGACCTATCCTGAAAAAAAATGATAGTGAAATCGCTGGTGAAAGCATTGCTGATCGTAGGGTTGCTGATTCTAAGGAATCATTGCAATGCACAGGAACTTTACTTCAATAACCTCACCATAAAAGACGGCCTGCCGACCAATGTCATCTCCGATATTGTCCAGGATAAATATGGTTTTTTGTGGGTCAGTACCAATGCCGGGTTGGCGAGATATGATGGGAACAATTTTTCAATTTTCAGGAAAAGTAACCAAGATGTTTCGATTCCATCAAATTTGCTGACAGCTTTGTTGCCTTGTGGAGATGACTTATGGGTAGGGAGTTGGAAAGGTCTGAGTAAGATCAATATAAAAACCTTGGAGGTCACCAGGGTTCATTTGGATAATATCAACATCATCAGGACGCTACACCTAGGGAGGGACAATACCCTCTGGATTGGGACTGGAAGTGGTATTGTCCGCTACGATTTGGTGACTGGAAAGTATAGGGTTTATGACAAAGAGAACAGCAATTTATCCCATAACATGATTCGGAGCATTTTCGAAGACAAAATGGGGAATGTCTGGGTCGGAACTTTTGATGGACTCAACTACATGAGAAATGGTCTGGAAGAGTTTACACAACTTTTACTTCCGACCAATGGGAATTTGGCTTTGGACAACATGCTGATTTTGGATATTAAACCTTCTCTGAATGAAGACCCAAATCTTTGGATTGGTACTGGGCAGGGTTTGTTTCGGGTGCATTCCCAAAAAATGGAGGTTTTGCCAATTGAACCAGAAGAGAAAATCTTCAGCAACAAAGTAATCAAGACTATTTTTCAGGATGACCAGGGACAATTGTGGCTCGGGACAGATTTTGGATTGAACATCTATGATCCTATTTCGACAGAAAATACGCAACATTTCCACCACCCTTTATATCCCTATTCCATTGCCAACAATGTGATCTGGAGAATCTATGAAGACCGAAATGGAGTGATTTGGCTGGCAAGTTCCAATGGACTTAGTAAAGTCAATAAAAACGGTAATTTCTATACTGTCCATGATATCTCCTCCAAAGGACAGGGGATAGGTAACCAAATCAAGTCTTTGATAGTCTCTAAGCAGGGGGATTATTGGCTCGCCACCCAACATGGAGTCATCCAAATGGATCCGGATACAGAATCAAAGACCATATTCAACAGCCAGTCCAAACCTGAAAGACGGCTTATTGCGGATAATGTTTCGGCACTGTTGGAGGACCAAAGAGGTAGAATATGGATAGGGACTGTAGGTGGGATCAACATATGGGATTCCAAAGAAAACAGGATGTATGAAATCCGTGCAGATAGTATCAATGGACTACACTCCAATTATATCGGACATTTTTGCCAAGAACCGGATGGGACTATTTGGATGAGTGCTTGGCAAGGCGGGTTGTATAGATTGGCAAACACAGATGGGCAATTGGATTCAGTCTATTTTGACGAAGTCAGCGATTTGGAGTCAAGTTCGGAGAAGTTTGTCTATGGAGGTGGAGGTATCTGGACCATAGAATATGACGAGCTCTACAGGGTAGATCCAGAGACCCTGCAAGCTCGCCCAATTCCTACCTTCAACAAAGCAGTGGACAGACAGATGATCAATACCCTGTATTTTTCCAAGAAAGGGGAGGTTTGGGCAGGAACCCTCAATGGACTCATACAATATGATCCAAAATTGGATAGTGTAACAATCCATGACGTCCTATCTGTAAGTGATGAGATCATCAGCAGCATCACAGAGGATGGTGGAGGGAATATTTGGTCGGTAAGCAACAGTTCAATCCAGAAGTTTGACCCCAATGCAGGCAAGCTTCACAGTTACCCCCTGGAAAGCCATCTCCCCATCAAAAGTTTTTATTATAACTGTGCTGCCCGTAGGGATGACGGTCGGCTGATATTTGGGGGAGACAATGGATTTATCAGTTTTTCCCCTTTCCAAATACAAACTTCAAAAGGCCAACCTCCCATATATATCACAGGATTGGAAGTAAACAATCGATCTGTGAAAATCAACGAGCTAATCAATGGAAGGATATTGCTCGAACAGGATATCTCTTTTGTAGAGCAATTGACCCTGGACTATGACGAACGCTCATTTGCCCTACAATTCTCTGCCTTGGATTTTTTACAGCCTGAACAAAACCGCTATGCATACCAACTCCAAGACTTTGAGGATATTTGGCATCAGGTTTCGGGCACAAAAAATAAGGCTGTCTACTCCAACGTCCCAGCTGGGGAATATACTTTTTTGGTCAAATCCATCAATCTGAAGGGACAAAATGAAACGGCTATCAGCAGCCTGAAGATCCATGTTTTGCCACCATTCCTGTTGCGTTGGTATTTTGTTGTAGGGTATGTGGTTGCGATCATTGGGCTTGTTTATATCGCACTCAAAACTTATGCTGGAAGGGTGAAGCTGACAAACGAACTGAAAATCTCAAAGCTGAAAGTGGAACATTCCCAGGAATTGGAGAAAATGAAAGAGAATTTCTTTACCAATATCAGCCATGAACTACGTACTCCGATCAGCTTGATTCTACCTCCCCTACATCAACTTCAAACCCAGCAAAACCTAAATGAAAACAGCCATAAATTAATTCAATTGGCAGAAAAGAATGCCTCCAGGTTGCTCAAATTGGTGAATCAGGTTTTGGATTTCAATAAAATCCCTGATCATGGTGTCCAGCTCCATATCCAAAAAATTGACCTGATCCCTTTTTGCCATCAGGTTTTTGCCATGTTTGAAGATACAGCCCAGCGCCATCATATTCAATATGGTTTTGAACATATAGATAAAGATACCACACTTTGGGCTGATGCAGACAAACTTGAAACCATCCTGTTTAACCTCCTGTCGAATGCCTTCAAATTCACTCCAGACTATGGGGAAATCACCCTTTGCGTTTCTGAAAAACTTAAAGATGGGGATTTTCCCCCTTTAATTCATATCGAAGTGATAGACTCTGGGGTAGGTATTGAAGAAGAATCCCAAAGACATATTTTTGATAGATTCTTCCAAGCAGCTGCAGGCAAAGAATATTCTTCCGGCAGTGGTATCGGTTTGACACTTGTCAAGGAATACGTGTCCCTCCATCAGGGGGAGATCACCGTCAAGAGCCAGCTGAATCGGGGGACAGCCTTTATGGTGACGCTACCTATGGGGCATGGGCTTGCTCCATCAGCTTGCGTTATGGAGGAAAATCGTCAAGAACGGAAAGGGATGCCAGTTCATTCTCCATATCAAAATTCAGTGCAGATTGATATAGCATCTGATAAAACCACTATTTTGTTGATTGATGATAACCCTGAGATTATTGAATTTATTGTCACCAGCCTTGGATACAAATATCACTTCATAACTGCTGAAAACGGGGAAGAGGGGCTTTTCAAAGCCAACCGCTTTTTGCCAAACATTATTGTTTCTGACATCATGATGCCTGTAATGGATGGGATCTCCTTTTGTAGCAAAATCAAGGAAAACCCAATGACCAGCCCTATTTCCATAATACTACTCACTGCCAAAGCCCTTCCGGCAAACCAATTGGAAGGGATTCGGGTTGGTGCAGATGCATATCTTACCAAGCCATTTGAAATCCCGCTTTTGGAAGCCTATATAGATCAGCTTTTGGCCCGCAGGGAAGAATTGGGTTTGTATTTCCGGAAGGAACTGATGGGGCTGTCCGATCAGCCTAAAGGGATGGATAATGAGGATAATATCTTTGTGAAAAAAGTGATGGATATCATTGAGGCAAATATCAGCAATCCTGATCTGAGTGTAGAGATGATCAGTAGGGAAATGGCGATGAGCAGCACCCATCTATACAGAAAACTCAAGGCAAATACAGACCATTCGGCAAAAGAGCTGATTCAGAAGTATAGATTGAAAAAAGCATCTCTTATGCTTCAAAATAAGGAAGGGAATGTCAGTGAGATCGTTTTCCAGGTTGGTTTCAATAGTTTGTCCTATTTTTCAAGGGCATTTAAGTCCGAGTATGGGATGAGTCCCAAACAGTACCAAGAGAAGTTCAATGGGAGGAAATAAACATAGTAGCCATTGCCCGATCTCGCTTGGTATGTTAAGGTGTTTTTGTCTCCATAATTCAGAAAAGAGAGAAACTCAAAGTCTGTCATTCAATAGCTTGATGGTGATCCCGATCTGGCCAAGATGATACAAATCATGGTGTATGATGCCTTCTGCCATCTGTTTCGGGGTGTATTTTTCCCCGAGGGCATGGCTTTCCAGATATGCATCATCTTTATCGGCGAGGAATTGTACCAATTCATGTTGGCTTTGCTTTAGATCCTCTTTGAGTTGCGTCCAGCCTATGGTCTTTAATTCTTCGTTCCCTTTCCAGTTTTCCGGACTTTCAATGGTAAGATTTGAATCTAAGCCTTTGAGCTTTTTTAAGGTATGCATTCTCCATACCCAGATATGGGAAATCAATTCTGCGATGCTGTGTATTTCTGGGATTGGTCTGATGAATGCTTGTTTTTCCGTAATCGGTTTGATTTTCTTTTCAATATTGTCATCGTACCAAGTGATGCCATTCTGAACATCTTTCAACTGTCCTCTAATGTTTTCAACGATCTTTCTGTCCATCGGAATGATTTTAATAGTTTGTCATTTTACTTCTCATTTATCCATTTGACTTGAGTCTGCTTTATCCATCCATAAAGTTCTATAGGCTGTTCTTATCGGATGTGGTTTTCTCTCTGCAGGAAACGAGAACCAAAATTAGCAAGATAAAAAGAATTGGTTTTGTGGTCATTTTGGGTTTTGGTTTATACTGCCGGCATGGCTCATTCTTTTTAAAAGTCTCAAATGCGACACGATTCCTCCCCAGTATGTAGTTTGGTTAGGTTCAATATTATTGTCTTGTAATATTTCTATTCTTTTCTTTATGTTCCTAACAAACATCTTTTCGCCCCTCTATCTTTACTTGGTATCCATAGGATATAATTTTCCAAGCACCATAAGTTGGTATTTTTTTATAGATGGTGTTTTTTCGCAGTGAAATACCAAGATGCATTTTGGTCAGTTAGTTTAAGCATGTATTTTACGTTTTGCATCCAGGTTTTTTCTGTTTTGTCACATTCAATCCCAAAGTTCATTCTTAGCTGTCAAAATAATTGGTTTTGCATCAGTAACGACAATGGTGTGTTCATGCTGAGCCATAAATCCTCCTCTGTTCCCAACCAATGTCCATCCATCATGTTGCTGCACAGTGTGCGATGAAGCTGTTGAAATAAAGGTTTCAATGGCTACCACCGAGTTTTTCTTAAACCTTCTGTGGTCAAACCGGTTTTTGTAATTCAACAATTCATCTGGCTGCTCATGTAGGCTTCTGCCGATACCATGGCCTCCTAGATCTTTGATGACCTTGTAACCTCTCTTTTTGGCTTCTGTTTCCATTAGATGTCCCAAGTCTGCTATTTTTACACCGCCTCTGATATTGTTGATCGCTTTCAGCAAAATTTCTTTTGACGCATCCACTAATTTTTGATGTTGGTGGATGTCTTCTCCCAAGACAAACGAGCTGCCATTGTCCGACCAAAAACCATCTAGCTCAGCTGAAACATCTATATTGATCAAGTCACCTTCTTTCAAGATTTTCTTGTCGGAAGGGATGCCATGGCAGAACTCATTGTTGACACTGATGCAAGTCCAGCCCGGGAAATTATAAGTCATAAAGGGTGCTGAGTTTGCCCCAAAATCCTTCAGAATACTTGCCCCAAAAGCATCAAGTGCTTTGGTTGTCATACCTGGCTTGGCATAGTTCTTCATTTCTTTTAAAGTGTAAGCAACAGCATCGCTTACTTTTTGCATTCCGATTAGTTCTGATTCTTTTGATATTGACATGGGTTTCTTTTTTTGTTTTGAACCACTTGTTTTAATGCCTCACTCTGGGGGGAAATCCCTCGCCTTTAGTGTTTTTTTTTCTTGTGAACTTGGTGTTATTACCTTGGGATCTTTGTGGTGAAAATTATAACCACTAAGATCACCAAGTTTTTCACAAAGAACACTAAGTCTCGGATTCACTTTAGGCGTCTTTAGGCGAAACCAAACCTATCGGTCTTTAGCCGATAGTAGTTTAGTTTTAAAATGACGTATTTAGACCTTTAGGATACCTCACGAGCCTGGTGCGTTATTGCCAAGATAGTTGATAAATCTGATTATTTTATTTCAGTGAATATATTTTTGCAACCATTGTAGGGGAGTGCTGAGGGGTTCGGAAAGGTTGTGTTTGAGGTAGTGTACGTTTATGCTATACGGCCAACAAGATTTCCATTGTTGATTTTTCCTTGTTTGATATAGTTTTCAAGATGTCGGATGCTTGTTTGACATATTTAATGTCTTTCGTTTGGCTTATTCTTTCAAACAGCCCGGAAACAGTGGTCCAAAGTTCTGCAATTTCTACAAAAGCTTCATGTCCTGTTTTCAGTTTGTCAAGTTCAAGCCGGTCATGGCTTTCTTTTAAAAAGTCCCGATATAAGTTTCTGAACAATGCTCCACCTGTTCCAGATTTTTCCATTAGCATTGCAGATTTTTTAAAGTCGTTTTCTATGTCTTTACTTGTCTTAAACCATTTGATTATTTCCGTACTTGCTTTTAAGATTCCTTTGTAGCCAATATTTGTTATAGGTGGATTGAGGTAATCAGTTGCATTGTTTCTGATTGCTGTAATAGTTGCCGTTTTCAAGTTTGTTTCTTTGTCTGTCTTGCCCAATGTGTAATACAGGTTTTTGGATGACATTGGACCTTTCTCTCCTCTTGCCAATGCTAAGCTCTTTAGGCTTGTCCTTACCTGTCCGCCCTGTTGACTTGTGTCTACCAAGAAGGCATTTTCACTGTCGTATCCATAAATCGCTGCATAATGTCCTGCAAAATGGAATGGGCGTGAAAAGTACTCCAAATGATAACAATCCAATTTTAGTCCTACAGCTTGTCCATTGTCAATAAGTTCTCTTACACTTTCCCAGGCCTTTTTGATTGAAGCTGTCTCCTTGACCCTCAATTCAAGATTTAGATTTCTCGCAATATTCTGCGTCAAAAGGTCAGTCTTTATTCTTCCGCCAATGAACGGAAAATCCATTGTTTTCATATTCCAATAGATAAAACCTAGCCCTTCACCCAAACCAAAAAGCATGGGTTCTGATAGGTCAATGTCAAGTTGATGCAACAAAGTTCCCGTCGCTGTTGTTTCGCAATGCTGTCCGTCAAATGGTTTTAAATTCTCTATTTTCATATTTTTCTTTTGGGATTAGATCTAGCCATGCTTAACCCATAAACCCAATTTAAAATACAAGTAATGAAAAAGCGAATCTCTCGGGATTCGCTTGATGGTATTAACGTTTTTTTATTCCTTTTCTATAAAGTTCTTCTTGAAAACGATGTTGTCATCCTTGTCAAATACGACTATACCTATGAATGGCTCTTGATTTTGCAGGAAGCTGTTGGGTTTGGCTTGTCCAAATAAAAGATACCCGTCTTGGTAAACCATCCTCAAAAGCTGTGAACCGTCTTCAAATTGGGCAAGATGAAACCCTTCGGCTCCTGTGTTGTCATCAAAGCCCAAGGTACCTCTGTACTGATTGTTTTCCTTTAGTTTGTCGACTCCTACTCCACCTCGCTCCATACCGTTTTCATCGTTCCAGATTATTCCGGTTGACTCAGAAATTCTCACTCCTCCGTTGGCATCGGCAAGCTTGTCACCGACCAACAGCTTATCAATGCCGTGCTCATCCATCACGACCATGCCGTTGGTACCATGGTAGTAGTCTTTGTACCACTCCATATACTGCTCCCCATACTGCCCGGCCCAGTACTCTTCCACCTTTTTCAGATCCGTTCGTACCCTGTCTTTTGATTCGGGAATCGGCGCACCGATCAATATCCTGTCTCTGCCATGCTCGTCTTCCACAATGATCCCCTTGGTTCTGATAATCTCTTGATCATAAAGATTATAAACCAAAAATGAGAGTACCAAAATAAGTACTCCTGATACTCCCATATATATTCTGATAAATATATCCTTCATATTTTTCTGTTGATTGTACGGTGTTTGTTACTATCGTTTGACCAATTCTACCCTGCGGTTTTTGGCTTTGCCTTCTTCGGTGCCGTTGTCGGAGATGGGGTTTTGGGAGCCAAAACCCTTGGCAGTCAACCGGGTCTTATCTATGCCCAAGTCTACCAGTTCACTCAGCACTGCCTGTGCCCGATCTTCCGACAGTTTTTGGTTATGGGGCTGGCTTCCAGAATTGTCGGTATATCCATGGATATCCACTTTCAATGTCTTGCCGGTCTGTAGGGCCTTGGCTATTTCGGCTACAGCTTCTCTTCCTTCTGGTTTGAGTGTAGCTTTGTCGAGGTCGAAATTGATATGTAATACAGCCTTGCCACTGTCTTCCAGATCTTTTTGTATCTGATCTGACTTAAGGATGGTGATGGTTTGCTTAAAACCTTCCTGTTGCAGGATGTTCAGGCTTCCCCCCGCAGAATTTCCGGTAAGTTGGGTATAGATATCGCCTCCATCTGCCCGCCGGATCACATAAACACGTATATTTTCATCCGTATAGCCGATGGATCCATCTTCACCCATATAGGTGGCCAGATCGTGATAACGTTCATACTCTTCATATGTGATCTTACCGTCGAAAATCTTAACGCCTCCAGCAGCTGTGATCGCCTCATCATAACTTTTCAGAAAGTAAGGCAATGACCACTCGTCATCGTGTTTACCTGCCACGGACACCCAGGTTTTAAAGACTTTTCCCTCCAAAGGTGTCATGACACCATCAATTGGGAAGTACAGCTCGTCAAATTTTCGGTTAATAGGGCGGTTAAGCGCTTCAAGACCTTCAGGAAAGCTGAAAAAGGGAAAGTCGCCCAGATCCGTATCGGAAATAGGAATGCTGTTGATGTCGAAAGTAATACTTTTCCCTTCTGCTTCTTCCTGCTTTTCGGTTGAAAGATCTGTCGATGACACAATAGTTTCTTCTGCGTCATTGGATTCCTTGTTGCCATTGCTGTTGCAAGCCAATAAAATCAGCATGGTTAAAAGACTTAGAGATAGTTTTTTCATGAAATGTAAAGTTAGTTATTTAAATTATCAGGGTAAGATAAAATCAGTTCTTTAAACTAGTGCTTATTTTCGATTAGGACATCCCAAAGGTTTAAAATGAAACAATCTTTTCAATAATATTACATCCCAAACATAATGCCCATCAGTTTGGCTGCGATAGCTTCAGTATCTGACTTTCCATTATAGATAGGTTGGCTTTGGCTGATGTTCATATCCGAATCACTTACTGAGCCGGGAGTCACTTTTTTAAATTCATAAACCATCGGCATATCTGATTGCGCATCTTGGTAAATGGATATTTTCATGATTCCATGTGCTTCTTCCAGATAGAATGGGTGTATGAAATTGAGGGTTTTGGGCATATGTTCCGAGGTCCATACTTCCAGTTGTCCAATAGCCATCGGGGAATCATTTTTTAATGTATATATGACTTTGTTGCATTTATATCCGGCTATTTCATCGGTTTCATAAGTGGCTTTTCTGTCGTACATGCTTAGGTCTATGGTGGTTTGGAGCTGACTTTCTCCGAAAAAATCCTTATCGTAATCGAATGTAATCTGACTATTTTTGACGGACTGTGATTGTATGAATACTGTCCCGGTTTCGTTACCCCCATTCAATGTGTTTTCTAGGTGATACACCAACCCGTCACATTTTGCGGTCGCCTGATCCCCTCTGACAAAAATTTCGTTTTTCAACATGGGGGCAAACATGACCTGCATGGCCAAAGCGATATTGCCCTTCATTAAATTTTGTATGTCCTCCGCATCTTCCTGAGACAATTCTTTGGCGTATTTTTCAATCTGTTGCTGGATATCTCCCTGAGCAGGATCGACCTTGTTCAAGATTTCGCTGAAGCGGTTTCCTGGAAAATAGATTTGTACATCTATTTTTCCTTCGGTAAACGTTTTTTTTACCATCGTAGTTAGCTCTATATGTGATTCTTTACTTTCTTCTGTTTCAGCAGTTACTTTCTTATCGTCTTTGTTGCTGTCACAGGCAAGTATAGTCGCCGCGCTCAATAGGCTCAAAAATAATTTTTTCATACATTTTCTATTGATTTTGTTTTTTTGAGTTTAGCCATCATAGTTTGGAAATGCCCCCTCACAAATTGTTATCTAAATCTTTAAAAATAGTGAAAATCTATTTTAACTTTACTTCCACTACTTTTTCGTTGTCAACAATTTTGATAAATTTGCTCAACATGTCATGATGGCTTTGGACATACTGTTGTCTGTCATAATAATCAACCCGACCACCGTAACTACCATAGCCACTACCGGTATACACATTTTGATAACCTGATTGAGACCAAGGTAAAATAGCTTCTAGGTAATACTCGCCTGGTTTCATTTTTGGGAATGTAAATTCGCCATCACTATTGGTAACAGCAGTAAGACGATACCGAAGGGCATTTGGGTCTATATAAACGAATTTAAGTTTTTTTGGGTTTTCTTTCTTCTTCTGTTTTAAATATTCTACTAAGTAAGGCGTGACCGGATAAAGGTAAACCGTAATTTTATTGGCCTTTATTTTTTTACCGGCTTTTATCCCAAAACCGAGTTGTTCTCCCATATACCCCGGAGGTCTGGTAAAAGCCTCTCCCTTTATGGTTATGTTGCCTTCTGCCAGAGCATTTCTTGCAGAAATGGTATCAAAGGGAATTTTGACATAAACTCGAAGGGTATCATCGCGTTCGGGTTCTACATATTGGGCATACATGCTTGTTGTGGTGATTAAAAAACAAGTCATCAACGGAATAATGTACACTTTCATCATAATATACTTTTATTAAGTGTTAGTTAAGAGGAACGGAGAATTCCCCATCGGTTACCTCTATCAATTCATCTCCGGCGATCTGATCTAACAAACCGCTGAATGTTCCTTTCATACTCGAACTACCTATGCTTGTAATGGTCAAGGTAAAGTATGTGTCACTGTCTCTTCCTCCATCATAACACTCTCCTGTTGTTCCTATGCAGTATTGCCCGTCGAGTTCGGGATACGATTCTCCCGCTACGTGATACGTACCTTCGGTAATATCTTCATTGATGATAAGGTATATCTCAAAAAAGCAGCGTTCATAAAATCATCGGAATCGCTCGCAGAAATATATAGCCCATTTGTAGGATCGCCCTCCAAATGGCTTGAAGCTGTAGGGGTATGATTAAATTCTTTTAGTTGCCCGTTGAGTTTGCATCTGAAAAACACCTCTCCAGATGGATCATTGTCATCATTGGAACAACCAGAGAAAAATAGCCCCAGTAGTATTGAAAACAATAAGAGTCGTTTCATTTTTAAATTTAATCTTAATTAAGAATATGCTTTGTTTGTAATACCAACCTCCCCCTATCCTATAAAGGATTTGCATCCATAAAGGCGAACGACGTGCTTCCTGCATCCCCCGGAAGATTACTGGTACTCACCATGAACATAGCCAAGACCCCTCCCTCATAGTCTTTATTCATCCAATGGTATATCTCTATAGTACTTACCATATTGACAAAACCTGTAAAAACGCGGGTTGTAGTTTCTTTGATGCGCAAAGTGTTTGGGAAAGTCCCCGCAGGGGTAATCAGTGTACCATAGCCATCCACTTCCCATATACCTTCCCCTTCAGTAGCCATAAAAGGATCACCTGCCATGTTGGCGTGAATAGAGCTGAAGCTGTCTGACCATGTTTTGCCATACTCAAGGGGAAATTCCCACATCGTTTGTGGATCGGTGTAGGTTTCCATACCACCGTCCCCTCCAGTACCACCAAGCGTGATGAGGTCATTGTCGGACAGGACATAGTAAGTGTATCCCCCAACGCTGTGTTTAAACATCCTGTTGGCTTCGGGAAACCCGGAACAACCTTCATTTCCAGGACATTCGAATCCCTCTTGGGGAATAGTGGAGACCACAGAGCTATACGCTGAAAAATCCCAGGAAACATTCCTGCCTGCTGGTCCGGGAGTCCCTGGAAAGGGTGATACAGAGTGTCTGGTGATATCCCCCCACAATTCAGAAAAATCCTGCTGTGTAATGACAACGAAGGGATCCGGCTCGGGATTATCACTGCCACAGCCATATATCACTGTCGTCGATACTATAGCCAACATGGCAAAGTTTAGCTTTTTCATAGGTATGATCTTAAAAACTATAATGCTTGGTAAAATCCTGACCGTCAGCGAGAGTCCCGCTTTCATCTATATCCAACTTCCCGTTTACTTCTATCTTGACTTGATAGGTAAGCGTGGCGTTGTAGTTCAGAAACTGAATAGAAGCTGACATTACATCCAAAGGGTTAATTGACTCTATGACAATCGTATTGTTTTCCATAAAATCTGCACGATCAACCCCTACGGCTATCTCACCAGTCATGGTCTGTCCGTTAACCCTCCATAGTGTAGTGCCGGCAGTATTGTCGTAATTACTGCCGGAAACGACAACGGAAATGTAATCCCCTTGGTGGGTGGTACTACCGTCCCAATCTTCGACACCGGAGAGTACAACGGTTACCTTATAGGTATTGCGCCGAGGCTTGTCATCGTCTTTGCTACATCCGGTAAACATGGTGAGAGTCACCAGTATAAAAATAAAAACTGCATGTTTAAACATGAATCTTTGCATACTGTTATGGTTTTTAATTAAACAGGATAAAGTTATTAAATTTGTTCGTCTGGGGAAAGGCGGATAATACCAATTATAGGGAGATGGATTATTAGGGTGTTTTTTCCAAGTAAGCCTTTTTATCCTTATAGATTTGGTACAAACAATTCTTCAACATCATCCATATCACATCGCGATTACTATGATAAGGGAGCAAGGATTACGATAGAACTTTTTGACGATAGGGTTGAAATCAGTAATCCTGGTGGCTTGACGAGCGCCATTTCTCCAAGTGAATTTGGGACAAAGAGCCATAGTAGAAATCCATTGGTTTTTGGGTTGTTTGTCCGCATCAATCTTGTAGAGCAAATTGGTTCTGGGATTGAAAGGATGAGGGATGAAATGAATAATGCTGCCCTTCCTAAACCTGAGTTTAAAGTGGATGGAATGTTTACAGCGATATTCAATCGAATGAAAAGTTCGGGAAAAAGTTCGGGAAAAGGTTCGGGAAAAAGTTCGGAACCTGATTGGGTTGAACTGAAAATCATAATTCAGCAAAGATCTGCTAAAAAGCTCAGTAAAAGTGCTTTGAAAATATTGGAGATGGTTTTCACCTCTTCTGAGGTAACGATTCCTGAAATGGCAAAAAAAATGGGAATCACAGAAAGGGCCATTGAAAAGAATATCCAAAAATTAAAGGGACTTGAATTGCTGGAAAGAAAGGAAGGGAATCGTGGTGGGTATTGGCAATTGAAGATTGATTGAAAAAACTTAAAAAGGAAAGTTTATAGAAAGACGGGGACCTACTAAGGTAAGGGAATGGAAAATTCTAGTAAGATGACAGTTTGTCTTTTGGGATTAGATCTAGCCATGATCAACCCATAAACCCAATTTGAAATAAGGGGAATAAAAAAGCGAATCCCGAAAGATTCGCTTGATAATATTAAAGTTGGTTTTTACTGATGATAGTTTGAAAAACCATCAATATCCTGGGTTTTGTCCAAACTCATTTTTTGTCCTATCGATCTGGGTTTGTGGAATTGGCCTGAGCTGATGGTGTTCCCTTATATTTGAGGCAGCCTTGGGGTTGTATTTCCTTACCCTCTCAAGAAGTTTCCCCGTTCTTTTAAGATCTGGCCACCTGTGCAGCTCCCCAGCCAATTCACGGCCTCTTTCATCGAGGATCTCGTCGATGTCCAATTGCTCAGGTGTGATGAGGGGGATTTCAATACCAGGGTATGCAGCCCTTGACCTCAAAGTATTGAAGTATCCGGCAGCCTCACTTAATTTACCTTGCATCATCAATGCTTCGGCTGCGATAAGATAAGTCTCTCCCAGTCTCATATACATGTAATCCCTACCATTGTTTCGCAGGATTGGATATCGGTGTTTTTGTACAGTAGGGGAAAAGACATCGTTCCTGTCTTTGATCCTTACCAATCGATAGGGGAGAAGTGCAGCATCGGCATCGGAAAGCTCCTGCATCAGTGGATCATTTGTAAACCATGCCGCTGTATCTCCAATGGCTCTGCCCGCAGGAATGTTTGCAGCGTCGTTGTATTCCCACACTTCTTTGAAAGTGGCATGATACCTGGAGTCATTTTTGGTGTTCAGCTCCATGGTCCTGTAGTCATTACCGTATAAGGTGGTCAGAGCGTAATCCGTGGGCCAAAATCTGGCTATACCAACGTGGAATGTGTCATCTCCAACCAATCCGGGAAGCAGCCATTGCCTGGGAGAGAAGAATCTCTGAAGCTCATTGCCAGGATTGTTGACTTCGGGGTTGTCGCCCCACTGGACTGACCAGATTACTTCAGAATGTCGCTGGTTGAATGGATCAAACACATCGGCATAATTGTCCAATAGTTGATAAGGTCCTTCATTGATAACCTCCATTGCCAACTCGGCTGCCTTATCCCAATTTTTCATGGTCAAATACACCTTTGCCAAGTGGTTGACGGCAGCATATTTGGTAGGTCTGCCGTATTGTATCTGCTGTACAGGAAGATTTGCAATCCCAAATTCAAGGTCCTCTACGATGGCTTTGTAGATTTCTTCTTCTGGTGTTCTGTATGCTTCAAGCTCCACTTCTTTGGTTTCTTCGAGTGTCAAATGCACTGCACCAAAATGCTGTACCAGGACAAAGTAATAATGCGCCCTTAGAAATCTTGCTTCAGCGACTTTTGCGTTTTTAAGGCTTGCATCGATAGCAATGTTTTCAGACCTACTGATGACAGTATTTGCATAGTTGATACCCCTATAGAAATGCTCCCACACCAACACGTCCCCAGAAGGTTCCAGTCTGGTGGAGGCATTCAGGCCTGGTCCGTAATTGTCCCACCAGGAGTTGTAGCTTTGGCCTTCCTGAAACAGGTCTGTTCCATAAAGGTTCATCAACATGCCTGGCTCCCTGCCATAAAACCATCTCAATGGCTGATAAGCCCCTATCAATGCTTCGTCTAGTCCTTCGGGGGTGGAGAATTGTACATCTGCGACCGTGTCGGTGATCATGTTTTCTGTCAAGTCGACACAGGAAGACATGGTCAAAATCAGTAGGAATCCTATACTTCTAATATTTTTCATAATTCTAATGTTGTTTAAAATCCTAATTCTATACCAAACAAGAATGTCCTGTAATTTGGCATGTCATGATTTCTTGCTCCCTCAGGATCCAGTCCCGGAAATTTCGTGAATGTGAATGGGTTTTGTACACCGCCATATACCCTGGCACGTTTGGTTTTCATTCTATCCAGAACCGGGTTAGGAAGGCTATAGCCTAAAGTGATATTTCTCACCCTTACAAAACTGGCATCAAAGTATCCCATCGGGGTAGAGTAATCATGCCCTCTTACCCTTGGTCTTGGATACTCATTGCTTGGGTTGTCTGGTGTCCAATAATGGATATCCCTTGAATTGAGGTTGTAGCCCCTTCTCAGGTTGATCATGCCACCAAGAGAAGTTCCGCCTGCTTCACTGAATATATTGATCCCTTGGGTAGTATAGACAAAAAATGCAAGATCAAAATTCTTGTAATACATCCTGTTGTTGATACTTCCGGTCCATGAGGGCACATCCGAACCTAAGATTACCCGGTCTGCCGCATCGATTTTTCCGTCATTGTTGATATCCTTCAGCCTGATGTCTCCCGGTTCGTGGCCAAACTGGGCTGCAAGCTCCCTGTCGCCTTCTTGCCATATCCCTTCAAATTCCCAGTCATAAAAAACATTGATAGGTTGTCCGATAAACCATCTGTTGCCTGGATCATCTTCCTTGCCTCCGTAAAGCTCTGTGATCTGGTTTTTGTTGGCATGGAAAATAATGTCTGTCGACCACCTGAACCCACCGGGTCTTTTTGATTCTATATTGACCAAACTTACATTGAATTCAAACCCTCTGTTTCTTGTCGCCCCTACGTTTTCCAATACACTGACAAAACCAGAAGTTGGCGGAAGCTGCCTGTTCATCAAAAGATCAATGGTGTTTTGTTGATAGAGGCCAACAGTCCCTGCTACCCGACCCGAAAACAAGCCAAAGTCAATACCAAAATCTATCTGACGTGTTCTTTCCCATCTCAGTGCGGAGTTGGCCAACTCTGCGCTTTGGAATCCAAATACAGACTCGTCACCAAATGCATAGCCGACCCTTTGGACCCTTCCCTGCGTTTGGTAAGGGTTGATCCCTGTATTGCCCACCTCTCCATAACTTAGACGCAACTTGAGCTCATCAAATTTGTTTTGGGATTTCATAAAACCTTCCTGATCGATCAGCCATGCAAAGGCAGCAGAAGGGAACAACCCATATTTGTTGCCGGTAGCCAAGCGGGAAGATCCATCCACCCTTCCTGTAAGTGTAAAAAGATACTTGTTGACCAAGGAGTAATTGAGGCGGAGCATATAGGATTCCAATTTCCACTCGTTCAGAAAGGAACTCCTGGCGGTCGTTTCTTCCGCCGTACCGATATTATGGTATCGTTGCTGCTCAAAGGGTAGCCCTCTTACAGAGATGGAAGAACCGGTTTCCTTGTAAGTTTGAATACTATAAAGGCCAGTTGCTTTGATCTTGTGCTTGTCACCTAAGGCCTTGTCATAGTTTACAATATTTTCAAACAGGATATTGCTTGACTTTGAGTTGCTCACACTTGCAGTAGATGTCTGCCAAGTATGTGTTCCCCTGTCGTTGAATGTCAGGTCTGGGGCAAAATTGAATCGATAGCTCAACCCTTCAACAAGATCCAGTTCCCCAAAAAGGTTGGAGATGATTCTGGTCCTGTCCCTTCTGTCTATAAATAAGTCTCTGTTCAGTGCAAGTGTTGGAAAGCTTTCGCCTACGGCAAATTCACTGCTGAGCGCTCCTTCAGCTCTTTCCGGCCAATCCAATGGACTTCTCAGGATCAGGTCACGGAAGTTGCCGCCCCGATGCTCTATGCTGCGTGCTACCTGTGTAGATACACCTACCCGGATACGGTCTGACACATCTTGGTCTAGATTTACCCTGCCTACGAACCTTGAGAAATCATTGTTGGAGACAATGGCTTTGTGGTCAAGATATGTTCCGGAAATTGCGTATCGGGTATCTTCTGTCCCCCCTCTGATACTCAATTGGTGATTTTGCTGCAGCCCTGTTTGGAAAGCTTCCTTTTGCCAATCGGTATCCACTCCCCTTTCAATTGCTTCAAGCTCCCAATCCAAGAAAAGTGCCTCGTCAGTCGTATAATTCCCCTGATGTCTGGCTGCTTCCCTGTTCATCTCGATGTACTGCTCAGCAGACATCAGGTCTACACGGTTTGCCATGCGTTGTATTCCATAAAATCCACTGTATTCGATTTGCGTGCCACCGCTATAACCTCTTCTTGTAGTGACCAAAATCACCCCGTTTGATCCTCTGGAGCCATAAATAGCTGTAGCAGAAGCATCCTTGAGGATTTCGATTGACTCTATATCCGAAGGGTTGATATCCATTAGGTTGCCATCTATGGGGACACCGTCCATGACTATAAGGGGGTCGTTGCCTGCTACCAAAGATCTGGCTCCCCTGATCCTAACGGTGGATCCAGCACCAGGCCTATAGCTATCTGCTACTACGTCTACGCCTGCAGCCTTGCCTTGAAGAAGGCCTTCAAATGAATAGATGGGTTCAGCGATAATATCCTTTCTCCCAATGGAGGCGATGGACCCAGTGAGTTCTCTCCTTTCGACAGAACCATACCCGACTACTACAAACTCATCAAGGGAAGTCTCGTCATCGGACATGGTGATCTGGATATTCGTCCTGTTGCCTACTTCGACCCTGATGGATTTATAACCGATAAACGACACAATGACAGACCCTCCCTGTGGAACTTCCAGAGAGAAATTGCCATCTGCATCTGAAACAGTACCAACAGAACTTCCCTCAACCATGATGGTAGCCCCTGGGATAGGTTCTCCACTTGAATCCAATACTTTTCCAGTGATCAGCTCCACTACATTTGTGCTGATATTAGGCTGTTTGTCTATAGTATGCACAGAGATGGTGTGGTTGATCTGCTTGAATTTCAGCCCAAGCTGTTTGCTGACCACCTCCAGGGTATGTTCCAGATTGGTACTGCCATTTGGCGTGGTCAACTGCCTTTCCAAGTCTATGGATTGTTCATAGACAAACCTGAAATCGGATTGCTTTTCGATTTTCCCAAACAGCGTTTTCAGGTTGATGGAGTTTTCCTGAAATACCAATTTGGTGTTTTTCATTTCTTGGGCTTCTGTATTGAAAGCCCATACTACGCCGCTACCCAAATAGAACATGGTGCTGACGATGATCGTGTGCATGGTTATCTTCATAAAAAGACTTGCAAGTATCTTTTTTTTCATATTTTTGTTAAGATTGGTTTTTCATAATTCCTTTGATGGCTGATCATTTTGGGGTGTTGCTACGGCATTGGCTTCACCCCTTACATTTTCCCTGACTTACTTTTAATTTTTTTCCATTGAGCTCATAGTTTATTTCTGTTGCATATTTGATAGATTCCAAGATGTCTTTCAATACCACTTTGGTATAAGTTCCGGTTACTTTACAGGCAGGGTTGATACCCGAATAGTCTATATCATCCAGTCCATACCAGTCTCCCAGAGTCTCCATCACTTCCATGATAGGACTGTTTTCGAAATGCAATTCTCCCCGTACCCATCCGAAGGTGGAGGTGGGTTCTATGTGTTGAACAAGACCGAAGCCATGGGAATTGTGCAGCTCAACAGCCTGAGCGGCTGTTAGCGTTTTGCTTTCTTTGGCTCGATCTGTTGATTTTGCAACCACTTTGACAATACCTTCATTTACGGCTATTTTTTCCTGTGATTTCCTTTGGGTTTTGATGGAAAAAGAAGTCCCCAATACTTCAGTGATAGCCATTTCTGTAAAAACTTTAAATGGTCTCATACTGTCTTTGGCAACTTCAAAATAGGCTTCGCCTTCCAAATACATAGTTCTTTCCTTGGAAAACAGGCGATGGATCTTCAAGCTGCTTTCTCCATTCATGGTCACTTTGGATCCATCTGGCAGAAGCAAATGTTTGCGCATTCCCCTTTGGTTTTCGATGGTCTGGTAGCTGATCATATCCCCTTTAGAGACAGGTGGGGTTATGGAATGGCTCAAAAGGTAAACAAAGCCAGCAATAGCCGAAATGGCAGCTGCTACCCGAACCCAGCTTGGGATCGATTTGGTAGGAGGGGAAAGTTTTTTCCTTGTTTGTTTCAATGCCTTTTTGGTATTCAACTGGACAACTTGGGATTCGGGGATATGTGTGCTTTTCCCTTTTTCTTCATACCATCGATCCAGCAATTCTTTTTCTTCGGGGTCAATCTTTCCACGGAGTGCTTTTGCAATCAGTAATTGGATTTGAAGAGGTTGTTTTTGTGGTTTTTTCATTCCTTGTGCTTATTGGAATGAAGTGTATAAAAAGGATCTCCACTACCGAAAAAACCGATTATGAAATGGTTATGATAAAAATATAAAGTTCACCTTTTGATAATATACATACCAGATCGATTCCTGGAATGGGAGTGCTTACTGACAAAAAAACTATCTGCCTATTGGGATCTTCTGAAAAAAAACAATCAAATTTTGATCTTTTCCTGTTGTAGGAAAGAGTATCGGAAATTCAAAGGATAAACAAATGGTGCTTCAATTCGGATCTCAAAAACCGAAGTGTCTGGTGCATCTTGTTGTGGACAGTCTGTGGGGCAATGTTAAGCTTGTTGGCTATCTCTTCAGTACTGAGTTGGTGGAATCTGCTTAGCCGAAAAACCTCCTGTTCTTTGGATGGCAAGCTATCCAATAGGTGGTTGAGTTCTTCATAAAGCTCCTCAAAAGCTAGAATGTCTCCTGAAATGCTTTGGTTGATGTCATGGTGTCCTTGTAAGGAGTCTGTTAACCTGCTTTGGTCGATGTGTCTATAGACTTTGTATTTTACGGCACTTAGCAGGTAGCCTCTCAGGCTGCTCTGAATATTCAGTTTGGCCCTTTTTAGCCATATATCTGCAAAAATGTCCTGGACAATATCTTCTGATTTGTCCCAATCTTCGATTCTCGCATATGCCTGTGTTGCCAACAGCTTGTAGTATCTGTCAAATAGGGTCTCAAATGCTTTACTATCCCCTTTTTTGATTTGGTGTAGAAGGGAATCGTCCGGAAAGTCCATAGGGCAGCGGTTAAAGAACCACTAAAATAGCTATTGCATCAGGATAGAATGGGAAAAGCCAGTTATGAAATCATTAAATCGGTAGGGGGAATGCAGCAATTCCTTTGTCAATTTGTTTTTCCCAATCTTTTGGGGCATGGTTGAAGCAATAGTATTTGCTGCTGTCTTTATAATGTCTAAGAATGGTGTCACGAATCCTGTGCTCTTCCATCGATAGGCCTAGCCTTTTTGGTTTGTTGTCCTGAAATATATTGGATTTGGCAATACTTGGTTGACACTCCCAAACAACTTGTATTGATTGCTTAGTTTTTCAAATCTATCTGTCGCCAACTCCCATCCCTTTTTATAACTGTCCGCTAGGTCTGAACCTTTTGTTTTTCTGAATTTCCGCATTTCGTCACAATTAAAATTTAAATAATAACAAGATGCGAATTTAGTTACAAAGGGCTTTCTATTCATCTTAAGAATATTTAATGGAAGTTAAGAAGTGTGAAGAGGGGTAAAAAGTACTTGATGGGATTGTTTTTTTGTTAGATGGGTTTCTCTTTGTATAAATGAAGTGTGGATTTGGCGGGGAGTTCGGGGCTGCGCTTTTCAATAAATCGAACCAAGCCTTTTCTTTATTTTGCCAAAAGAACTCTAAACCTGTTCATCTATACTTTTCAATAATTTTTGCATCTACCCAATAAATATCCTTGTTGCTTGTGAAGAATAAATATTTCCCATCCTTTGATACAAAGGGGCATAGCTGATGGTGTTCATTGTTTATTTCACTTCCCATATTTTTTGCCTCTGTCCAATTCCCTTCTTGATCTTTAAAACTTATATATAGATCCCCTTGGCCGTATCCATTTTCCCTAATGGAAGAGAAGATTAGATAGGTTTCATCTGAAGCAACAAACGCATCCGCTTCATAGTATTTGGTATTGATCTTGCTTTTTAGTTTGATGGGGTTTTGATATTTTCCATTTACTGATGCTGAACGAAACACATCGAAATTTTTACTGTCTTTTCTTTCAGAGTTGAAGTTTGAAGCGTAATACATACTGCCATCATTGCCAAATGAAATGTAATATTCATTGGCTACTGTGTTGATAGGGGAGCCAATATTCTTAGGTGCTGACCAATGCTCCCTTAGACGTTCCACATACCAGATATCATAGTCTTTCTTTTCTCCATACCCATTCAATGCCATGTCGGAAATAAAGTATAGCCTATCTTCATTTGGAGAAAGCATGGGGTCATTAAAACTGTAGTCCTTATGTGTTAAAACAACCTCTGCATCAGTCCATACACCATTTGATAATTTCGAAGACCATATTTCTGCTTTACCTTCCGTGTCTATACCAAAAAAGAATTCTTTTCCATCCTTGGAAAAAACAGATCCAAATTCATGTCTGTCAGGTTTGGAGATTTGGTGGGCGGCAAAAATCTCTGGTTCATTTCCGGGAGGACTTAACCCAAAGTATGTCATGTCATTGTCTGATTCTGAGCCAACATGACCCAGGGTAGGTGAAGTAAGCTTTATTGGGTCATAGACATTTCCGTCTTTAATCACCAATTCTACTTCTTGAATTCCCTTGGGATTGGTTTCAAGATCAGTGTGTAATACTACTAAATTGGCAATATAGTTTTCACGGATTTCACCAGTATCATTCAGCCCTAAAAGTTTTGCGCCATTTGAGGTCATTACCTGGATGGCTTCTTCGGTTTTGAACCCTGCCTCAATAAGCAATTCGTAATTTTTCTGATCTCCATATCCAGGTAGGTTATGCAGTCCTGGATCAGGACCTGCAGTGAGCAAGCCTCCAGACTTGTAAAATGCCAATTCGTATGCCATGGCTTGATAAAGCCACTTTTCTTTGAAATACCACTTGTCTCCTTCTTCATCCATTCTCTTACGTCTTTCTTGATATTGTTCTCTATGTATGGAGGAAAGGGCAGCTAGGGATCTTGGTTCGGCGACACCTCTTGCCTGTGCTTCAAAAATCGCAAGTGTCGAAGAGATCGCAACATTCCGGTCAATTAGAAGCTGGTGGATATTTTTTACTTCTTCGCTGTTGATATCCAGATCTGTGCGGAAGTCCGTGCTCCCTGAACAAAGGTCGGCTTCTTTGCCTTCAGCATAATCATAGCTATGGAGAAAACCGTGTTCAATAGCGCTAATTCCCAAATGGGCAGCCTCTTCAAATGTTGTGGCACATAAATGGCCAGTTACTTTGGCTCCGTATTTCTTAGCCTCGTCTATAACTATTGCCAGGTCTTTTGGACGGGTGTGTCTGTAAACTTTAAACCATTTTATCCCATGTTCTGCCCAATACCTGATAGTATCCCGAAGTTTGTCTTCATTGTAGAAACGGATGAAATTTCCTTTTCCACTAGGGTCTGTGATATATGGTCCGGAGTTGATGATGTCAGGACCTGGTTGTAGACCGTTTTTTATGGCATTTGCGATTTCGATTTCTTCTTTAGGGTTGCCAGTTCCACAGGTTTGAATGGTTGTTACACCAGCAGCTAAATATAGTTTGGGTGAAGTATAGAGCATAGCTCCCTGTGGCAATCTCATGTGGTTATGTGTCCCAACAATTCCGGGAATGACAGTACGTCCTGATAAATCAATGATTGAAAAATCTTCGGAAATATCAACCTCTGATGTATCTCCAACTTTAAAAATCCTGTTTTTGACAATCAAAATAGTCTGTGAATTTTTGATCTCCCCCGCAGTGCCATCGACTATCTTTACATTCTTCAATGCCAATTTGTCTTTGTTGATTTTGAAAAAGGATTTTAGATAGTCAGAAGCTTTGATTGTGTCAGCTGTAAGCTCTTCATATCTACCCATACCATGTCCATGCGAAGCTTGGGAGATTGGCAAAAAGGTGAAAAGTAAAAATATTAGCTTGTACATGATCTGTACTTGTCGGTTACATTCTCTATGCATTGTATCCATTCAAATTGATTCACCGTTTGCTGCACTTGAAGTTCCCCAGTGTGCTTTGTTGTTTTGGGATATTAGTTGTTGATTTTGAAATGTGGGTTATGTATCAAACCGATAATATTTCCCCAAGGGTCTTTTAGTGTTGCAACCATTATACCACCTCCAACATCTTTGGGGTTTTCGTGTTCCTTCCCACCCAAATCTTTTATCCTATCGTACTCTTTGTTAATATCGTTCACTCCCCAATATGTGACAACACTTTCCGCCTTGTCAAGATTTGGTTCACTTTCGGGTTGAAGGCCAAGTTCGTAACCTCCAATCTCAAAACCCACATAAAATGGTTCATCAAAATAAGGTTCCGTTTGAAATACTTGTGCAAACCATTTTTTGGCGGCATCAATGTTACTAACCTTGTAGATGGCTGTTCTAAGCCCTAAAATCTTTTGAGTCATTGTTTTAATTTTAGAATGTGATGTGTAAATCCAATTGTTCCCAATATTGGCTTAATCGTTTTGTTTGAAAGTCAAGCCTTGTTCTTCGAGTGATTTTCTGAATGCAGGCAAAGAAGCCTTTCCTATTCCGTGAATTTTCAAAACCTCCTTCTCTGTTAATTTGGATAATTTCTGAACTGTGTCTATTCCGTGATGAAGCAAAGCATTTCTTGCTGGATTGCTTAAAAGTGCTAGAAACCCCGATGCTGGTTTCTTAAGCTTTTCACAAGTCGGGCAAGTCGGACAGTCACTACTTTTGTAGAAAATATGTCCATGTTTGCAGGTTTTTTTGATTTTCCCAGTCTCCATATGTTCTGTCTATTTGGAACGCTGTTTTCTTTTTCTGTGTCGTTTTTTTACAAAGTTTTAGCGTAAAGCGGGCTAGGGGGCTGTACACTCTCTGGCTTCCGTTAAGTTTGCCAAGTTTAAAAATACTCATTTTCAATATTTTAACCAGAATTATGCGTATAATATTGTGCGCTGGGTTTTTAACCTAAAGCCCCCAATTGTACTATCAAACTTAAATTATCCATGATTCCATTTTCTTTTTTTATCAAACCATTTTCCAATTCCAGCAAAGTCATTCCCTTTACCGAAACTTGTTTTCCAGATGATTTAACTCCGAAAAGATCACCATTCTTATGAGTTCCTTTGTATTCCCAAGCCACAGTGACACAGTTGTCCTTTTCATTTGGTATCACCTGATTTAAGGTTATACTTTAATCAGGAAAATATTCGCCTACGATTATGCGTTCGTACCTAATTCTTTTCTAGCCATTTTAACCAATCATTTACTACTTTGTCCCAATTATACACATCATGATTAGGTTTGTTATCTGATGTCAAAGGGAAATAGTTGTGTTCAGTTCCTATGTATGCTTGAAAAGTGTAGTTGTTCTTTCCTTTTCTAATCATATCTACTCTTAGAAAGTCATTAAATGGTGCGCTCCAATCTTTGGTGCCATAGCATACCAATGATGGAATGTTTATTTTTTCAAAATTAGTAATAAGTGATTTTGAAAAGTCAAACGTCGTTTTATATGGATCCCCTTTAGATGCATCCATATTGTTTTTGTTTTCCACCACCTCTTGCCAAAATTTAATTTGCTTTTCTCCATATGAAATACTGTCAGTATCGGTTTCAAACTCTCTGCTCTGTTGAATAATTGACATCATTCTTCCAAATGGGTTCCCAGCTGAATATATCAAATGAGTAATTAAACGAGATTTATATGTCATTAGAAGAGCTATCGTACTGCCTTCTGAATGTCCTGCTACGACTAACTGCTTTTTAGAAACCCAGTCCTTTTTTTGTAAGTATTTGATGATTTTAAGATTTCTGCTTACATAGTATTCAGGAAGATTCCTCTCGGAATATGATTTCGGAAATTGACCTAAACTGTCTTGATACGAAAAGTTTTCACCTAAATCATTAACATTTGAAATTATTGGAATATAGGGTTTGCTTACTATAACAATATGGAATTTGTTTGATAAGCTATCTGTATTAAATGGAAAAACGCCATATGTGCCATGTTCATCAAATTTTATCAATGGTTGTGGCAAACTACCTTGGCAAAAGAAAAAAATCGGTTTTTTGATACCTTCTTCCCCTTTTTTCGATTTAACCAAGATGTCAACTTTATCTCCATTAAACATATATTCAAAATGTCTAAACCCAAAGTCTTCAGGACTTTTTATTTGTCCAAAAACTTGAGCTACAATTATACAGTAAAAAAATGTTAGTATGTATTTCATTTTATACCATGTTGTTTTTTCAATATTTTGACCAACCTAAAAAAACTGAATGCCATATGTAGGGTCTGCTTAAAAACACAAAACCAATTGGTAATGTATGGGACAGTTCACATAGTCAATGTTCTTGTGTAGGTTTTTTGAGCAAATGAGCGCAAAAACCTTGCAGTATATTGACTTGGTTTTGTTAGCCAGCGTCATCCCGATACCCTTGGCCATCGGGACTACTTCATTGGCTTCAGTTCGCCAACTCGTATCCTACGCAAATCTGACTTTTTCAGCAGACTCTATGAATTTTGTTGCCAGCCGTAATTTCTTTTTCTACTTCAATTCAAATCTGCAAATTATTGAATACTCAAGCTTTATCTTTTCAAAGTCCATATCTGGTTCAGGTGCTCTCGAGCCGTAAAGTGATGAATTCGATATTGAGTTCGCTCCTCTAATTACTATTCGATTTGAAACGGTCGGTGGAGTACCTTCTAGTTCTTGAATATAAATGGCTCTGCCTATGTTTTGTTCAATCGCATTTGCAAGCGATTCTGCTTTTTCCTTTGCAGCCTTTATTGCGTCAATTTTTACTTCCTTTCTATATTTCTGAATATTACTGTTGTCAAGCCTGTCTATTGATACGCTTGAAATACCGATGTTTTCAAGTTCAATATAAACTTTGCTTGCGGTCTTACCGTCTCTAACCAATAATTGATATTCTTTAGCCAATAGTATCTCACTTTTAGTTAACCAATAGTATTTAAAATTACTTGAAATGTCTTTTATTAAAAGGTCTTTATTGATATCTATTCCGATTTCTTTCAATTTTGAAATCATCGTATTCTCTCTGTCAGCAAGAGGAGTCTTAGTTTTATTGTCTTTCTCGTTGATTAGAATTTTAATGTAAATCAAGTCAGGACTTATCTCTATTTCAGACTTTCCAGTTACTTCAATGTAATTCTGGTCTATAAAATTTTTGTCCCCAGTTTGTCCATTGGCTAAGAAAGGAGAAATTAGTAATATAAAGAATAATTTTTTCATGGTCTGTATTTTACTTGGTTGTCGTGAAATTATGGCTGCCAACGAGTCTCTTCACGCCATCATGGCGGATATTTCCCAATTACCAAACATACCAATTCCCTTTCAAACTTAAAATACCAACTGTAGGGTATTTTTCACTGAGAAAACTATTTGTTTTCAACGCAAACCGCCTGATGCGGGCGGGAACGAATTTCGAGCGAGCCTGACGCCCTATTACCGGACGGCTTGTCTCACTTTATGGGAGGCAGGCGGTGGCAACAGTGGGGGAGCATTCGAAATTCTTGCCCCGAAAGCTTTCGTGGTTGGTTACTTTTCTCTTCAAGTCCGCTGTGCCTGTGCACCTCTGGCGTAGCGGATGCATCAATGCCTGTTCCGATTCAATCGGAAGCAAAAAGTAAGAACAACGTCACTGGGAAATGGGATACAAATTAGTCTAACATAATGGACTATTAACCGACTGCATACTAAGAGCTCCCTTAAGGAGTGGGAGTGAGGTTCACATCTTATTTCGTATGGGATATGGTTCTCCAGTGTGACGGGACAGGTAGTGAGAGGTATAAGGCTTGGATTCACCTTTGCCTCGACTATGCGCTTTATTTTATTTTGATGATTAGCTTATTCAATTCTCCTTTGTCAATTATTCCGTCCAGGTTTTTGTCAATTAGGAAGGCTATATAAAACTCTGTCAATTCAGTATCGGTCATTTTGACTTCTTTATTGTCGTAGTATAGGGCATTGATTTCAAATCCAAGCTCGAATAGCCCGTCTGATTCTCTCAAAAGGGTTACTCTCTTGCTCTCTGAATTTTCGTATGGTGCATAGTGGTGGCCACTATTATTGAATATTAAGGTCTCGTACTTACCGCTTCTGCCCGGTGCCATTCCTGAGCCTGGTTCAAAGCAAGGCAAGTCTGACTTTGACAAACCTGATTCTATTTTATCAAATTCAGATTTATCGGTAAAAGCCGCAATTTGAGCTGAATAGAATTTCTTGTTCTCAGAATCGTACTTCTTATTGTAAAACCTCAATGAAAATTCTTTTCTGGCAATTTCAATCGTCATTATGGGCTTGTCGATATTGATTTTATTACCATTTTGAAATACTGCCAGTTGTGTTTTGAAGCTTTCTTTATCTCCTTTTCCAATTTTCAGCGTCTTGCAGCCTGGTGTAAAACCGAAGAGAAATATCAAAATAGAAAATAGTCTGAGTGTTTTCATTTTATTCATATTATGTAAGGGTGATGTTATAGCCTGTGCTTCACTCGGTTTTCTGTTCATTCCATCACAATTTCGATTGTCAATTCCACGTCCTTGTCCACAAGGGTTTTGTCAGCCCAACTTCCCTCATACGCAATGTTCCAATCGAGTCGGTTAAAGGTAAATATTGTTTTAAAATTGTCACCTTTCTGATGTGCAAAAAACTCAATGTTCTTTGTAATCTCCCGAATGGTTAAGTTTCCTGAAATTTTAAGACTATTGTTTTTCATTTTTTGGATGCCTGTCAATTCCAATGTTGATATAGGGTAAAGTGTGACATTAAAAAAATCATCGCTTTTCAAATGGTTGAGCAGATTTTTTCGGGCAATCTTTTCGTGGATAGGGACATCAGTTATATCCATTGTTTCCATATCAACAATAAATTTCCCGCCAACTATTTCACCATTTTGGCTAAGGAATAAGCCATCTTTAAATGAAATGGTTCCTGTACGTCTTTTTGCACCTCGCATTTCGGTAGCAACCCAACCAATTATTGATTTTTCCAGGTTCATTGTTAGCGTGTCGGCTTCTAATTCCACGCTTTGTCCAACGGTGGGCTTTACAGTTACTTTTGGGGCGTCTGATTTATGTTTGCCAATACAAGAGACTACCAACAAAGGAATGAATAAATAATGTAACCTATTCATAATTCGGTATGTTTTTGCCTAGAATAATATTCCGCTCAATGGTAAGCATTCCGTTTTCCTCGATTGGTTTCATAATTCCTGAACCACCCCGATTATTTAATCTATTCCTTACGCTTTGGGTGAGTATTGGGTCATCGTCAAAGAGATAGTCATCAAGATAGTATTCATTTTTATCAGATTCTTTTACTGTAGTATGAATGTGTTCGGGTTCGCTGCCGTCTGGGTATGCTGCAGGTCTAAAGGTGTAAAACGTATATTTTCCGTCTTTCCCTGTTTTGATCCATCCTCGGATAAACCCGTGTCTTTTTGCCCAACCTGTTTCATTGCCCCTGATTTCATAGATGCCTTGTCTGTTGGTGTGGTAGATGTAGATAATGACATTTTCTGCTGGTGTCTTGCCGTCATTTTTAAATACTGTTCCCGTAATTTTCAATTGAGGCTCGTTGTTTCGAAATTCGGGCAATGTATCAATTGGGGTTAATTTTTTGTCCCCATACTCATAGATTGCTTCACAGCCCTCGCATCCACCCCCAACAAGTAGGGTTGTTGCTTTTTTTGTTTGGGCATCACAAGATGTGCCTATCCACAAAACCAATAAAAAGCATAACTGAAATGTTTTGAATTTAATCTCCATAATCTGATGTATTTTAAATTTGCTGTTTCGACAAAATTATGGGCAGAAAAAGAAGCAAAAAAATGGAATGGTCTAAGCAGATGATTTTATACCTTAACCCGATGACTTGCCTTGAAGTGTTTTTTGAAATCGGCTACATAAGTCCTACTTAACCTTATCAACTCCCCGTTTGTCAACTGCAAATCGTAGTCGCCATTGAGGCGGGATTTGAACGAGCTGACCTTTGTGATGTTAACCACTGTCGATTTATGTACCCTAACAAAGAAACTGCTATCTAATACGCTGCAAATGGATTTCAGGGTTTCGGAGTGAAGATACTGCTTGTGATCGAGATGGATGAAGATATATGGTGTCGCAGAAGTAATTTGGACAATATCTTCAACATAAACAATCGTATTTTCCTTTCCATTATTGATGACAATGGTATCCAATGTAGGTTTGGTTTCCTTACTGTCCATGTTTCGTGTAGGGTTCGAAAAATACTTGTAGCCCAACACAAAGCTTGTATAGACGATAACCAATTTATACAGGTCGTGTGCCAATGTGTATGAAAAAAATTTGTAGAGGTCATATCGTCCTTCATAGAAAAGTACAGAGAAAAGCACACCGACAAAAGGTAAAATGAGAAGATGGGTTGCGATGGGGAAAACAATAAAAGCTGTCATTTTGGTAAAACTGTTTAACCGCTCATTTTTCAGTCTAATGTACAAAATGACTAATATTGGTATGAACAGAAACCAAACAGTTTTAAAGAGAATTGACTCGTTAAGGTTGAAAACAATACCGCTTCTCTTTGATTCCAATAAATCTTGAAAGACAGTCAGGGCAACAATGAATAAAAATATCCCTGAAAGTACAAAAAGGACTTTACCGATACTTTGTGCAAAATTCTGCCCGGATTCGTTGTTTGCAATCGTGTTTGCCATACATTGATGTCTTTTGATTTTTTCTGCCCGGTTTTTCTTAGCATTGGCGGTAGCGCGATTTCGCCTGCCAAAGGCAGGCATTCGGAGCGCTACTCTTCCAGCTTACTCCTAACTTCTTAAAGATAGTGAACTTTCATAATTACTCGGAACTGATCCAAGGTGATGTTAGTGGGTATTAATGTTTCTTAATCCATTCTAATATGGGCTTTTCATCTTGGTCACCGATTAAAATCAATTCCCTTTTCTTTTTCGAATTAAATTCATTTGGAGTCGAGATAACAAATATTCGCCCATTATGAGTGTAGCCTCCCATTCCCCATTTTTTTTTAGATTTATGATAAGATTCAAGGATGTCAATTTTTCTTATTACAAAATTTTTATTGTCAATTTCGAGGAATTTTTTTGGAGTGATTGAGGAAAAGTCTATATGGCTATACAGGATGCTTTTTTCTTCATCCACATAGAAGTCAGGATTATTTCTTTTTTCTGGTGACACAACTAATTGTGTATTGTCCAGAGGGGAATATGTCGTCACCGATGTCAAGCCTTTAACTTTGGCAGCAAATATTAAACTGTCCGTAACCCAAACTTTAAGAATTCGATTTCCTATCCCACCGACATATTCCATTGCAGTGAACTCCTTTGTCTGAGCTACACTATCAAAGGATAGTAGACAAATTATGATTGTACCTAAAATCTTATTCATTACTTGTTCCTTCTTTTTGCCGTTGACTAACTTCTTGCGTATAACATTAAGTGGCGAGCTAAAATGCTCAAGTTTTTCGGTTAAACTTTAAGTTTCTAAAAATAAACAAATCTCTCGTTTCAGCACAAATCCCGCCATTTTTGTTATACGCTATTGTAGAGCGTTTTTATTCTGATTCTAAATTTATTACTTCCAATTTTCCATGTATAATCTGTTCTTCAGATCTTTTTTCATTTACATCTTTTCCAAATTCGGAAACCACATTTTTAATTAGTTGATTCTCTTCAGGAAGAGTAAGAATCAGTTGAAAATTCAAATGAGATTTCCTGGCTTTTTCTTGGTCATAAGTTGTTGTGAAATAGTCCCGAATGATTTCTGTTTTCCAATTATCTTCAATTTTATCAAATTCTTCAAGTATAATTAGAATATTAAATGTGTCATCAGTCCAGTCCAAATGGAAATCCCAAATTTGATTCAAAGTCCATTTTTTAGGATTCTGTTCATTCCAATTGTAAGGTATAAATGGAAATAAATTTCTGACTTGTTCAATATATTCATCAAAGTCATTTAGATTTCGTTCAAAACGATAAACAACTTTGTCCGTTGTTGCGATTATATCGTCAACGTAATCTTTCCTTTCTTTTTCAGACTTTCCAACAATCAGTATATGTTTTTTGTCGGTATATTTTATTTTGTCAAGTGGCATTTCGTTAGTTAGATTCAAATGCTCTACAACGAGTCTCTTCACGCCATCATGGCGTCTTCACTCCATTTCGCACTTGGTCTTTATACTTTTTAACAAATTCCTTGGCGTCACGGAGGTTGCCAGGATACTTTGCATAATTCCGATAATTCGTTACTCCGTTTTTAGTTTCAAATATTTCGTATATGTGCTGATAATAAAATCCATTTTCAATTAGAAATTTAACTGTCTCCCATTTTTTGTCTTCTGTCTTTTTAGGTGGCCTAAATCGGTGAGACAAAAGTGTCATTGGGTTTCCGCATTCAGGGCAAGGATAAGTTTGTTCAGAGCCACTGTCATATGGTCTGTTAAATGTCAATCTACATTCTAAGCAAACTTTTTTATGTCCCATTACTTTCTTTTGTTGTGTCGTCTTTTAAGCTGCCGCATTACGCTTATACAGTGTTTGTTGTACAGCGTTTTTTATTCAATCGGTACGTAAAAGTCAACAATAGCCTTTCTTTCGGGATGTTCATTAAAGTTGTTGTGATAAATCTCAAATGGGTTTCTGTCGGCTTTTTTATACCCGTTTTCGTTCATCCATAAAAATAGTCCTGTCCACGATTTTTCAAATTCGTTCAAGCCTATCTCGAAACTACCAACGATAAATTTTCCTGCTTCGATTGAAGTCAGTCCAATTTCTCCATCTGCTTCCACAGGTTTGTTTAACAAAATAGAAGCACTCATTCTTACTTTGTCCGCTTGTGTCACTTTAAAACTATCGTGATAAATCGTTACCATTTTTGTCTGGTCGTTCATTAATCCTTGAGGGGTTGCCCATTGAATTAATTTTCCATAAGCGTTTTCAAGGTTTTGAGGCCCGATACTTGAAACATAAGCCAAGTTCATTTTCGACATTTCTGTAATTTCAATTTTTGCATTCATTTTTATCCAATTTTTAAGGTTATCAATGATGCAAATGTATTTGTCATAGTCAGGATATTCATGTCCGTTCTTGCTTTCAAGTTGACGAATCTTGCTAAGTCTGTTTGGGTTTTGCTTTTTAAATTCGGTCGGGCTTACTCCGTAATATTTTTTAAATGCCCTTGAAAACGAAGAATTATCGCTGAATCCAATTTTATGAGCGATTTCGGTTGTTGAAATATTTATGTGCAATAAGTCCAATGCTGATTTTTCGATTCTTCGCCTTGTTATATATTCATTTAAAGTTTCTCCTGTAATTAATTTGAACACTCGGTGAAAGTGGAATGGTGAAAAAAAGGCAATTTCTGAAACTGTATTTAAGGACAGTTCAGATTCCAAGTTTTCGTCAATAAATTCAAAAACTCGATTGATACGATTCTTATAATCAGCTTGTATTTCTTTATCTGTAATTATCATTTTTCAAATGCTGTACAACGGTCAAGGCTAAGAGCAGGCCGGCATTAAACCCGATTCACTGTCCACCAAGACCAAAGTTCATTAAAGGTAATCACTTCCAATCTAGCATTTCCCGCCCGCTTTTAGCCAATGTTGGTGGTATGTGCTTATTTTCCAAATTTATATCCAACAGCAACCGTATATGCTTGAAAGTTCCCATTGGATTTAATGTCATAATTTGTTATTGTATTATCAGAATTAATATTATCATATTGAATATTGATGTTTTGATTTAACCCATAGAATGTCCGTACATTAAATCCTAGCGAAAAGTTATTGAAAATTTCGTATTCTATTCCTACACCTAATTCAACTAATCCAAAAGTTCTTTTTGGCTTATCTCCAATGGATTTATATTCATTATCTGATGAAAATATGAAACCGTTTTGAGAATGACTAATTAAAATGGAGGTCCCTGTAAATAGCGAAAAATTTAATCTGTCTGATAAAATCTTCTTCTTGTAAATTAAACGGATTGGGATTTGAATTCTATTCATTCCTAAAATTAAGTTAGCGGTGTCTGGGGGATTTGAATAGAAATCTGCTCCGTAATATTTGCTATAAATACCTGTTTCAAGGTGGAAGTTATAATTCAATTCACGTGATATGCTTGCCCCATAGAAAGCGTGATTATTGTTTAAAATTTGAACATTATTTTGAGGGTTTATTAATTCATAGTCCGTATGCGCTATTCCAATTTCATATTTTACTTGCATTTTTTTCTGAGCCATTGCTTCTGCAAATGTCAAAAATATTAGTAACGATGATATTGTAATTATTCGGTTCATATTCTTAGCATTACCACCAACAGTTTGCTCTCCGCAACAATTGCGCTATGTATGCCATATAGCATGCTATACGCATAAGAGTTGCTGATATTTCTTAATTATCTCTAAACATAACCATTCCGATTTTCATATAAAATACCAACTACAAGGTATTTTCACTGAAAATACTTTTTGTTTTCAAGACTAACCGCCTGATGCGGGCGGGACGACGGAGATCCGGGCCAGCGCTGGACTAGAGCGCTGATAGGATATCTCCGTCTTGATCTTTTTGTTACTTTTTGCATCAAGGCAAAAAGTAAAAGGCATCCGACTATTCCACCTGGCAAACCCTTCACCCTGCGGATGTACGCCACGTCGCACAAGTCAGTCAATACGCCGCGGCGCACGCAGCAGCCACTAGACAAATGCTATGCATTCATAGATGCCATTAAAAAAACAAACACATTATCTATAAAAAGCCCTGATAGATTTTTACATCAATCAGGGCTTTTTATGAAAGGGCTTTTCTCTAGTGGGCTAAATGTTAGCGGTTAGTTGTCCGTGTGATCAGGTCGTTATGCAAGTTGACCTGTGGTAAACGGGGAAATTTAATGAATTCGCAACAAAGCACAATTCATTCGCTTTTTTGTGAAGTTCATTCGCTTTTTGTGTCAAAGAAATATCTGTGATAGTAACTGTAGGATTTAAAGTTACTTCTGTAAATTTCCCTCCCCCGTTTGTAGTCTCAATCATTATGCCTGTTGCGTTATCAATATATTCTGTAACAATAATGCCTGCAACAGCACATAAATGCAGGTACCACAACATATGGCAAGCTGAAATAGAAGCTAACAAAAGGTCTTCCGGATTATGTTTTGTTCCGTCGCCACGGAATGCCGGGTCGGAAGAACCCAGAATTTCAGTTTTATTAGTAACAAAAACAGAATGGCTTCTTTCAAATTCTTTATAATTTGAAGTCCCTTTTCCTCTATTGCCTGTCCACTTGACAGTTAAGCTGTAATTGTGCTGTCCGTTCATAATTTTATTTTTAAGTTATTTAGCTCCACCATTCTTTAATCCATTCTTCTGAAACTTTTTTACCTTTTTTAAAGTCGTCAACAACTACAACTAACTGATTAGAATGGTCGCTGTATTGTACCAAAATATTTACGTTTGCATCTGCCATTTTTCTGCAAAACATTCCTAATTGCCCTGCAACATCTTGCCGCAGTTTTTGAATAATCACATCGTTTATTTTCACAACATCAATTTGAACCTTTGCTAATTCTTCTTTGGCTTTCTCTGCCTCTTCCACTAAGAAATGAGCAATTGCAATTTTTCCATTTTGAAATACGCCACCACCTTCAAGGCTGATTTTATGTTTGCCTAATGTTTCACCCATCAAAGCCAATATGCCTGGCTTGTTCTCTAATAAAATTTCTATGTCTTGCATTTTTATTTTTTTATTTGTGCAAAGGAAATACAATTATTACTTTTACACTTCATCTAATACTGAACTATGGATGTAGAAGATAAATTTATTTCTATTTCCGCTTTGATATGTGAACCTACAAGGGCAAGAATGCTTTGGAATTTGCTTGATGGCAGAGCATATACGGCAAGTGAGTTGTCTATAGTTGCAAATACTTCACCTACTTCTGCAAGTAATCATTTGTCAAAATTGCTTGAAGCAGAAATTGTTAAAGTTGAAATTCAAGGACGACATAGGTATTACTCACTTTCAAATTCAGAGGTTGCTTATGCCGTTGAGGGGTTAGCAAATCTTGCAAACAATAATTTGACTAAAATTGTAAGGAAAGAACCCAAGAAAAACGGTATAAAATATTGTAGAACCTGTTACGACCACTTGGCAGGTTTTGTTGGAGTTAAAATTGTTGAAACATTAGAAGCAAAAGGCTACGTAACAAAGTCAAAGAATAACTACTTAGTATCTGAAAAGGGCTGGGAATGGTTTCTGTTTTTTAATATTTTAAAAGAAGACCTTACTAATAATCGTCGCCCTGTAACTCGTCAATGTCTTGATTGGTCTGAACGCCGCCCACATTTAGCCGGTCTGCTTGGTGCAGAATTTTTAAACAAAATGCTTGAAAGAAAATGGTTTAAGAAAGTTGAATTTTCAAGAGAATTGGTCATAACAGGAAAAGGTCGTCAGGAACTTTATGATTTGTTGGGTATTGTTCTACAATGACCGCATAACGTGATTCAGCTTGGAGACGGTAGGCATTCGGAGCCATATATGTAAGACAAGGTCCTAATACACAAAAGCTCACCTCTGTAGAACAAATGCGTGATTTCTTTCAGCAATCGGATCGCATCTATTTTGATGAAGCTCCTTGTTCTGGTTTTAATCTTCAAAGTGATATTGATCATAAATGGTTTGAAGAGTTTAGGCTACAAAGTGGATTGTCAAAAACAATCACTCAGGATCAAATTATACAAAACTTAAGGCTGGTTTTAGCAGATGGAAATTTTAAAAATGGAGGTGTTTTGTTTTTTGGTACTGCCCCAGAGAATTTTATTGAAACTGCCGTGCTACGTTGCATTGCCTTTGAGAAAGATAACAAAACTCAAATTATTGATGACAAGACTTTTGGCGGGCCATTGATGAATCAGTATCAGCTTGCTATACAATGGCTTAAAGGTAAACTCAATGTTCGATATGAAATAGAAGGTAGCGGGCCTAGAAAAGAGATTTGGGAAATTCCCGAAACAGCTTTAAAAGAAGCCATTATCAACGCACTTTCCCACAGAGACTATTATGATAAAGGTGCCAAAATCACTATTGAACTATTTCAAGACCGAGTGGAAATCAGTAATCCTGGAGGCTTGACCAGTGCAATTTCATTGGCTGACTTTGGAACCAAAAGCCACAGTCGGAACCCCTTGATATTTGGTCTGTTTGTACGCATCCGAATGGTAGAGCAAGTTGGTTCAGGAATAGGTAGAATTAAAGATCGAATGAAGGAGGCAAAACTTCCAGAACCTCTATTTAAAACAGATGGGATGTTTACAGTAGTTCTACACAGAGCTGTGGAGAAGACTGTGGAGAAAAGAAATGGAGGATTTACCTTTAGTAAAACTGCCATAAAGATGATCGACTTGATAAAAAATCGACCAGGTATCACTACCAAGGAGTTGGCTAATTCCCTAAAAATTTCTGACAAAGGGGTAGAATATAACTTGGCTAAAATGCAAAAAAGTGGAATTATACATAGAGAAGGTTCTAAAAAATCAGGATTCTGGGTAATTAAGGAATAGACTAGGGAATAAACTAGGGAATAAACTAGGGAATAAACTAGTAAAAAATAAAAACTAAAGGCAGTACCATCATTTAAAGAAGACCATATTTCACAGCTTCCAGCACTGAAGCTGTTGATGAATATGGGCTGGAAATAATTATTAACTAACCCCAACTTTCTATTCCAAAATCTTTCAAACCCAATCCCGCACCTGCTTGATCCATTTACAGGATCTAAGGAATCAATGATTAGGACCAAGACATGCGGGAAAATCAAATTCCCCAAAAAAGGTAGGGGGGCATGCCCAAATCAAAGCAAAACCTCTTAAATACAACCAAAAACTAAAACAGCCACTTCCTAAAACCCATAAATCAGCCTACTATTCCACCTAGCAAACCCTTCACCCTGCGGATGTACGCCACGTCGCACAAGTCAGTCAATACGCCGCGGCGCACGCAGCAGCCACTAGACAAATGCTATGCATTCATAGATGCCATTAAAAAAACAAACACATTATCTATAAAAAGCCCTGATAGATCTTTACATCAATCAGGGCTTACCGATAGGGATCGGTATCTAGGGATTTTCTCTGGTGGGCTAAATGTTAACTGTAGTTATTTCTCCAGTACAAAATATGGATCAGAAGTGTTATCGCCTATTTCCCAAATTTGTTCTCCATTTAACCAAATGGTTTCCTGTATAACAGCATGTTGGATTTTTCGATATGAAACTTCAATAGTATCCGTTTCTATATTGTTGTTCCATTGGATGTATGTTATCGGTCTGTCTTCTGTTTCAGCATGATTAAGATAAATCCCAATTCTGTAGATTCCTTCATGCTCGCCAATTAAATAGCCTCTTGGGTTGTCTAAATTTCCTTTAAAAAATTCTTGACTTTCCCCGTTGATAACATAAAACAATCTAATGTCATCAGTATTTAAATGATTTGGGTTACCAGGATTTAATAAATCTTCATTTTGGGCATTAAAAATGGAAAATTCTAAACCGGCAATTAAGGTGAAATTTAGTTCGTCTATTTCATCAGTATTACTACATGAAAAAAAGGTAGAAATTGCAATAACAATTAATAAATTTTTCATAGTGCTTAAGGTATTATGTTATAAATCATTTTTTTTTGTTGTTGTTAAAATGAGTGTTTCCAGGGTTGAAATTTTGAAATGAATACCATCCATTATTGCTACCATTCAACCAACCCCAATTTATATGAAGGCTAAGAAATGAAACACCAGTGCAATCATCAAAGTAGAATGTGGTACTACGATACCCGTTGAAGACCCACATATGTCCCGTTATTCCATTATCACCACTTAAAATGACAGGTCTGCTGTAGTTTGCAATGTTGCTTCGAACAACATTTCTGTTAAAGTCAGCCCAACTAGCAGAGGAATAATTAAATTTGTTTTTAAAGACATTACCCATATTTGCAGAAGCTGACACCCCTGTTCCATTACAATCATACATAGGTTGTCCGCTATACATATTGCCAATGGCATCATGAATGTCAGCAATAAAATTTGCCGTTGTAGTGGTCGCCCCCCAAGAAGTCAAGGGAATTGAAGCCCAATCATAATTATAAGGATATTGATAGTATCTCATTACTTGCCCCATGGCAATGGGTACACATCCTGCAAACACTTGAAAATTTGTACCGCTACATGTAATAAAAGGTAATGCATCATTGAACCCTCCCATTTGTAAGTACTTCCATGCGTTCGTAATTTTGACTAACATTTTTATGTGTTTGAAAATAAGTTGATTTCAGAATTTGTAATTTCTCAATTTCCTCTTTTACTTCTGCCAATCTGGTAGCATTAGAAGTGAACTTTTAAGGTATCTGTATGACTTCTAATGGTTTCTCCAAAACCATTACAACTACATCATTTCAATATCACTGGATAGGTATAACATTAAGGACGTTCCCCAATTCACTTGGAATAAAACCCTTTAATAGGGTTTATTATTTTGAATTAGTTATAATACTAAAAAATTATTTCAATATTTACAAATGTAGTCAATGAATTGTTTTGTGAAAGATAAAGGCAAAGTAAATCGGAACTGTTTCGATTGTGGAATCTGTACTACCAATCTGAGGTGCAACTACATATATGGTGGCCAAACATATTTGGTCAAAGTATGGGTATAGGTATTTTTAATTTGTCATGGTTGATCAGGTGGATTCTGAACAAGTACAAGTGCTTCAAAGGAAGCAAGGTCAAAGCAGTAAGCCAAAACAACACCTGCTTGATCCATTTACAGGATCTAAGAAATCAATGATTAGGTCCAAGACATGCGGGAAAATCAAATTCCCCAAAAAAGGTAGGGGGGCATGCCCAAACCAAAGCAAAACCCCCTAATAACAACCAAAAACTAAAACAACCGTATCCAAAAAACCATAAATCAGCCTACTATTCCATCTAGCGAACCCTTCACCCTACGGATGTACGCCATGTCGCACAAGTCAGTCAATACGCCGCGGCGCACTCAGCAGCCACTAGCAGCCCGATCACTATCGGCGACCCTGATAGATTTTCACATCAATTAGAGCTTACCGATAGGGATCGGGATAAGGGCTTTTCTCTTTGGGCTAGATGTTATCAGCTGCCCTTCTCTCGTCTGTTAGTTGGTCGTCTGTTGGGTTGTCTTGTTTTTGTCTGCACAATACGAACAATTACTGAACGATTAGTGAACAATACGAACAATTAGTGAACAATTATTTAGAGTATATATTTTGCTCCTCTACCTTTTGTCTCCGATGATTTCAAAATTTCTTTTTTGACTAATTCGCTAAGTTCTTTTGATGAAAGTGTTTGCTTAGTGCCGTTGATTTTTTGGTAAATAGAGTTTGTAATAGAGCCGTTTTCTTTTGCGTAAAGCACCGCTTTTACTTGTCTGTCGTTTAATCCAAATTTTTGCAAGTGTTCAGTGTTGTAAATGTCTTTTTGAAAAACAGCCCACATACCTGAACCTTGATAATCAAATTCGGGTTTTGGAAGTCCTGCTTCTATACACAACGTTATCATTTTTGAAATTCCACGCCCCCACGATTCAATGTGACCGCTTCTGAAAAAAGCGTTAGCAATGTCGGGGTTGAATGGATTTGAAGAATGATTTCCCAACAAAGTTTCAATTGTCCAATTTTCGGGTAACTGTCCTGCGTTCCAAATCATAATCTTGTCTTTGTAAACTCTGATTTGAATTGTTGCACCACATGAATAATCTTTGTGGGCAATGGCATTTAGCAAGGCTTCACGAACGGCATCTTTCGGATATTCATAAGTTTCTATGCGATGGATTTTGTTTTCATAACTGATAATTGCTTTGATGTATTTCGTAAAAAGTATGTCAAGCGTTTTTTCAATTTGCTCAAACAAATTACCGTGAATTTCATCTTGAAAAATCAAATCAGCATCGTTTTCAAAATAGCCGATTTTAACATAAGCACCAGTCACAAATTTTTCGGGATCGGGGTGAAACAACAATAAAGCCGCTCTTTTCAAATATTTCCCCTCTTTCAACTTTAAATTTTCAAGAAGTTGTTCAGGTGTGTCATTCAAACTTTCTTCATCAAGTCGTTTACTCCTTATTCCACGTTTTTTGAAAAAGTCAAAAGTTTCTTGCTTTAAATCTTTTACCGAAACATTTGGAATTGGCGCACCGTCCCATTGTTTTCCTTTTTTCTGCAATAAAAATTTATCCAATGCCGCACCTTTCAATTCTTGTTTGGTGCTTCCGCTTCGGTAATGATATTGTCCTTTGTAACTTACTCCGTTTGGATAAGGTTCAGTAATAATTTCAATGAACTGTTTTTTGTTTTCTGTGTGTAAATTCACATCAACCAAAATCCCCAAAATATCACGCACTTTGTTTGGAATTTCTTCCAATAGCTTTTTAGCATCGTCTAAACCGACAACTTTTCCGTTATCGTCTTTGCCAATGAAAACAGTTCCTCCGTTGGAGTTTGCAAAACCACAAATCCATTTCAGATATTCATCTCTCCAAGTGCTTTTATATTCTATGTTTTGAGATTCTGCCACGATGGTGATTTTTTCTTAAAACTAATAAATATTATGAAAAGATGACTTGAAGTTGCCTGTTAAGTATTATCAATTGCCTTATCTGACTCATTGGTTTTGGTTTTCCTGCCATCGGATTATAGTTGGCGGTTTTCGAAAAAACCATTATTCAGAGGGGTCAATCCCGAATGCGGGACAGGCTATGCTCCGGAATATCCAACTGGAAACTAGGCTACAATTAGTCAGACAAAATGTATCCAACTGCGTAATAAGAGCTTCCGCAATGAGCGGAACAGGCTGTATGAAATGCCCAAGCATTCGTGAATACAATTAAAAACAAACCTAACATGAACAATCGAGAGGTTCATTATGATTTTCGGGAGTTCTGTGAGAGGTTTAGGGGTGGGATTCCCCTTTAACTACTCGGCTGGCGGTTCGTTGTTTTTTATCCGTCTATTTCAGTTTCTTCATTGTGTTATTTTCAAACAATGATTTCATTTGTGTTATGGCAGTTTTATTGAGTTGGACTAGTCGCTCGTTTTGTGTCAAACCTTGCCGGATAAGCAATGCATTTATGCTTTCCATATTACTTAACACAACCAACTGTTCCAAAGTCGCATAATCTCTGATGTTTCCGTCTTTGCTTGGATTGTTGTCTCGCCATTCTTTTGCTGTAACCCCAAAAAGTGCAACGTTCAATAAATCAGCTTCGTTGGCGTAAACATGACTTGCTTGTTGTTTAGTAATTTCACTCGGTATTAAGTTTTCTTTGATTGCGTCTGTGTGAATGTGGTAATTTACTTTCGCTAAAGTTCGTTGTAAGTTCCATTCTAATTTCAGACGGTCATTTTCTTCGTTTTTTAGGCGTTGAAATTCCTTAATCAGATAGATTTTGAATTGCGGACTAATCCACATTCCAAACTCAAAGGCAATGTCGGGATGTGCGTAAGTCCCCCATATCGCCCTGCTGTTGCTTTCAATCCAATGGCATTGGTTTTTTCAACCCAATCTTTTACACTTAGTTTGTAGCTATTCAATCCTGCCTGACTTTTAATTATGGCGAATTCGCCATAATTAAAATCTGGGTTGTAAACTGTCTCCCAAATTCCCAGATATTCAACAGTATTTCTGTTACGAAGCCAATCGGAAATAAAGAAATCTCCGTCTTTGCCTTCTACTTGTATTTTCTTACTCTTTGCCATATTCTGCTCATTCAGAGCACAAATTTACAAAAACCAATGTTTGTTTGGTGTCCTATCGCCCTTCAATTTTTTGTTTGGTATTTTGTCAGAGCATTGTTTTTTGCTGTGTTTTCGTAAAGTGTTTTAAACAGGCTCCGGAATCTTATCAAAATCCTTACTTTAGGGGGTCCAACATCCGCCGGAATGTCAGTCGAATCTGGCCAATCAGACCACTTTCACTGCTCAAAAACATTCCGGTTAAAAGGGGTCAGCATGCTCAGGAATATCCAGTTAGAGGAACAGGCTGTATGAAATGCCTAAGCATTCGTGAATACAAATAAAATCAAACCAATATGAACAATCGAGAGATTCACAGCCTGTCCCGATTACGGGAGTTCTGTGAGAGGTTTAGGGGTGGGATTTCCCTTTCCCTCGACTATGGTTAGTTTTTCTTCAATTTTTCTCGTAATAACATTATTGTCAATATTAATGGAATTGTCACACCTGAAATTAGTGAAACTAATTTTATTAAGTCCAACCATTGCATAAAAACCAAACCCCCAACCTGTTCTTACTCTGTCTGCCTTTTTCAAAAAGCCATTCAAGTCTTGGGAATTATCCATATAAATGAACAGTGCTAAACATAGGATTCCGAAAATGTAAAGGTCTATATTTTAAATGTCCTTTTCAATTGGTTGCTATTTTGAAGGATCAAATCCATACATAAAGTTGTTTAAGTGTCCACCTGAACTTTCAAGTCCAACAATGTCCATAAGTTCTTCAAAGTAACTACAAACTCTTTCCCTGTCTTCTGTGTCAAGTTGTAAATAAAGGTCAGCAAATCGCTCAAGTCCGATTTTAATTGCGTTTTGATATTCTTTGTCTGTTGCATTTCCTTTTTCAGCAAGTTTTTCAAAGTCGTCTGCTGCAAGATTTATTTTTTTTGTCAAAACAGGTTTTAGGCTCGAGTCGCCTATTCCTGGATAAAACAGTTTGTCGTCTTTTAGGAATTTTTCTTTGTTTTTAAATCCATCAAATATTGTCATTGCCTTTTCTGGTGTTTTTATTTGTCCCTCTGCACAAGAAGCGAAAAGAAGTAAAGTCAGTCCGATAATTATATTTATTGCTTGTTTCACTGTCGCCTTTTAAAATTTTGACCAACCCAAAGAAAATCCACTCAATCTGTACTGATTTCGAGTCCTATATCCTCATTAGTCAGACCGAATTTATCGATTTGTTTCTTTATTCTCTTAACTAAGCCCAACTTTCTTTTTTGATCCAAGAAAAGATACTCCTCTGGGTTTATGTAGGGTATACCTTTCACGACCATATTCCAAATAATCACTGCAAGTTTTCTTGATCTCAAACAAGTAATCACTACAATAACTTTGTCCCGCTTAAGAAGAAGAGGTTACGAATCAATGCTTTCCTATTACCTCAAATCCTGCCCGACAATGTCATTCAGGCGGGCGCAACCTACAATCCAGTGAACCGCCGTACCTGTCTGCCGACAGAGGCAGGTACGAGATTCGTACGTACGGTGGTGTGAGAGCCTCAACCTGAGCCAATTGGATCAGGTCGGGCTACTCGATTGTGCTTTCGTGCTTTATTTTCTTTATTTTTTTATGTCATTATCAATGTTTACTTGTGCCGTGAGCATTTTTTAAATTTCTCTTTTCTCGGGCAGGGACTTAAAAGCTCTTTTGCAGGTTTTGGTCATGCGTTGGCATTGTGCGACCTACAAATGTGCTTACAAGTGTACGTTGGTTAAAAATCTCTTTCAATCTGTTTAGCTGTCATGATTTTAGCAATCAGATTTTCGAACTTTAATTCCTTATTTCCATTTGTGATTTTTCGTATTTCATTTATCATCTTGTCAAAATCTGACTCTTTCTCAATGATGATGTATTCCACTTGATTCAAGTCAAGTTTCATTCTCTCTCCATTTTGCATAGCAGTTCTTTTTTCTCGCTGGGCTTTTAGTCCAAAGAAAAATTCCACTAGTGAGTTATCTGGTATATAACGCCATTCACGCTCGTCATAGAATTTCTTTCTTTTCTCTTTACCACTTTGGTATGCCTGATTGCCAAGAAACTGTTTCAAATATGGAAGCAAATGTTTCCTTTCGTATTCTGATAGACTCTCCTGCTTAACCAGGTTTCGAACAAGATTACTTTCGCTTGTTACATACCAAACTGGTTTAACTCCTTGTTTTCTTGCATAAGTTCTTTTAATGCCAATACCGTATCGGCCATACCAATCAAAATGCTCTTTAATTAGACTCAATGGAATGTCGCAGAAACAGGCCATTGGAACACGATAGCCATTGTTTCTAAGCGGGAGCTTTTCATAGGTATTATGGCAATAAAAACCATCTTTCAGATTATTGACTAGGTAGTCAATGCTATCAGTAAAATTGAAAAGAGTACTTGAACTAATTCTTGCCATAAAAAACTGAAAATCTTTAAGGAAATGCTTTAAATATCAACCAGAAAGCAAATGCAGCTGCTGAATCTGAAGCAAGTTGTTTAGCATTGTCTGGTCTTCGGTCTCTTGCACCGCTTTGCTCTTCTTCGTTTGGCTGCCCAATTATATCAGAAATTCCTCTTACTACTCCAACCATCATATTGTTATATTCTTTCCCCTGTTTGGTTGCTGCTTTGGCAAATCCAAAACCTTCCATTTCGACTGCTGAAGTATCATTAAAATGTTTTGAAAGAATTTTTCCTATTCCAGAATCATAATGTTCAACCAATTTTTCTCCTGAAGCGATAACTCCTAAATCAGCTTTCACGTCTTTTGATTGTTCATTTTTTATTAATTTTTTCCAGTCATTATTCAATCTCTCTCTCTTAGCGATTTCGTCTAGGTGAAATGTTGTCCCCCCCATATCAGGTCTTGAGCTAAATGATTTTTTTTCAGATTTACCCCCTTCGTAGGAATAAATCATTGTAGGGTAAATAACGTCACCGATTGAGAAGTCCTTAGGTTTTCTTGATCCAGCAATACCAACGAATAAAATTACATCAGGTGAAAAATATTGAATAGCACGCTCAGTTTCTTGTGCAGCATTCGTATTCTTAGGTCCACACTCTCGAATTACAACACGAGCTATTAATTTGTTATTAAACTCAAATACTCCTGCTTCATAGCTCGTGCTTTTTTGAGTGGCATCTACTGGTTGTACCAAATGTTCCCTGACTGCCAAATATTCCTCTTTGATTGCTGTAAGAATAACAACTGTTGGCAGGTTCTCAATTGGGTTTGGTTGAATGTTTTTCGGTTGCTCCATTGGATAGTATTGTGATTTGTAATGTGACGAAGGGCTTGACCAAATGGATTCAAACCAATTCAATTTTACTAGAGACTTACAAACTTCATATGCTAACGTGAATGATCCATAGAAACGAGATTTATCATAAACAGCCCTTGCAGAGGTGATATAATTCCTTGATAAAATTAGTGTGCCAAGACGTCTTGATTGATTTTCAGTAATTTGAAAATGATAGAAGGAAATGTAATCACTAAGAAATTTGTCAGTGAGAGAAGTGAAGCTCTCAAACATCTTTAATACAGGCTCTATATCACTCCTGTATTTACTTAGAAATGATGTCATGTAAGATTTTGAGGTGATATGATCAGCCAATGTTTTTTCAATTGACGAACCATCAATTCCCTCATTCACCATTTTTTCTACGAATGATTCTGCTGTTGATTCAATGTACTTAGCTTGATAACTAGCAGGAATATAGGCCCAGATTTTTTGACGGTTTTTATATTCTGAAATATTGGAGTAGATCGTTTCGGAAGTTCTTTCAAAAACTACGTCATCAATTTTCTTGCCCTTTAACGCTAAATCAAATACACTGAAAACTAGGGCTTGTTCTTTGTCTTTAATCCCGTAACTAAAAGGTTTTTCTTCATTGAGTAAACCTGTCCAGATAGTCAGCCAACAGGAAACTTGAAGATCAATCGAACTAAAAATGGATTCATTTTTTATTGCTCTTTTTATTAATCCATGAATTAATTTGTTGTTACATAATCTTAAGGTTATTGCTAAGGCCTCATTATCTGAAAGATTTTTGAGAATCAATTTCAATCCTATTGACTCATCATAACTCATTAAATCCTCAATAGGAAATTGCTTTTCAACTGCTTCTACTGGTTTGTAGAGTTTTAATAATATTTCCGCATGCAGCAAATTCCAATTCCTTTTTTGTAGCTCAAGCAAGACAGTCTTTCCAATTTCAGTCGGAACATCTTTAGGCAAATATTGAATTAGAAGTGTTTCTGAGTCTTTGTGAGAAGGTATAAATGAAAAGATGGATTTGGAGCTGTCTTTTGAAAGAAGTAAGAGTTTCCAAATCGATTTTTGAATGGTCTCTTCTGCCTTTAAAACGTTTTTTTTAAATGAATCAACGATGGCTTTATGCCACCACGTTTTGTTTGTTTCATTTACAGCAGTAGTAGACACTTCTGAAAGCATTTCAATATGCTTAAACTTTGAATCTCTAATTGCTTTATCAATCATGGCATTGACAAGGTTTTTACCTTTTTTTTCTCCATCAATATAGGCGCTCCAAAAGATGTTCCTTAACCCTTTGACATTTGACTCTAAGCCACTATTGATTAAAATGTTGTACTTTTCAACAAACTCCTCCTTAACGGAAGCACCTAGACTCTTATTTGGTGAAAGTTTTGAAAGAATCCTTAAATCACGTCTTATAAGGTCTGGATCATCCAGGTTGTCCAAATCAACATAATCTTCAAACAATATATTGCCTTGTATATATGAATTTAGATCGTCAAGATTTGCGCCAATTATTTTAAGAAAATCATACAATGGGTTTTCTATTTGTTTTCCCAGAAACAAGGCTTCTGTTGGGGATGAGATTTCAATTATGTCATTCTCTTCTCCACGGATCAGCTTATTGGTATTCCACTTTGGCAATAATTCACTTTGAATAAATACTAAGGTTAAATCATCCGAACCTTCTATGTCTGTTGGTGAAAAACTGGCTCTGTACTTAAGTTGTTCTCTAAAACCACTGATTGGAGAATTCCATAATTTTTGAAGAATTTCCTCAAAAGAGACTAAATCACCCGTAAACAGAATAGGTAAATCCCCTTTGATAAATGATGAAAGAGATTTTTGAATAAAAATTGGCTGTATTAATTCATAGGAGTGGTCAGAATGCTTAACGTCAAGTTCAATAGGCTCCAAATTGGTTCTTTCAACTGGAACTTCTGATATCAATAGATTTAGGATGATTTGTAAGTCATTAATGTTTTCAAGTGTTGATATATCTGCTATTAAAACATGTGTTACTACCATGCCAGAACGACTAGCTTGTGGGTCTGGAAAGGTTTTAGAGAATATGTAATAATTTTTAAAAGATGAACCTGAGAGATATGGTTTGAGCACAACTCCTGGTGCCAGTGAACCTGGTCTGTCCGTGAACCTGATTAAGAATGAAGTTAGTTCTAAATCATCAACAGTTTGATGAATTTTGGTGTGAGACTTATTGACTTCACCATAATATGCTTGATGGATAACAATTTTACTCATGCCCGATGAAATCCCTAATTGAAAGAGTTAAATCCTCTTGACGTTTCCCAGATTTATCAATTAAATACCCGAAACTGATAGGTTCTTTATCGATGAACTCATCATCAGGTTCATCTGTAAGAGATTTCTCTGTTGATGATAAGCCTATAACTGAAAGATATTCATCTTGCCAGTTATTATTCAAGAAATCAAATAACATAGGTAGCCTTTCTTGAAGTAAAGTTGCTGGAACTTGACCTTCAGGTATTTCTAGTTCATCCCAGCAGGATAAAACCACGGTTAAGTTAGGTTTACCAATTGGAGAGAATGTTGAAAGTCCTTTGATATATGCTAATGTTTGAAGTAACTCTACATAGAAGGCCGCTTCCGATACCTTTACAGGAGGTGGCTGGCTATTCCTTTTTTGAATTTCTTCGGGACTTGGAATTCCCTTGTTTACAATATCCTCTAGTGGAGTTAGTTCATTTAGTCGAATGAACAATACCCATGAAGTACTATTTTCAATATAGTCCTTCCATAAATCATTGACCTTTCTATTATCTACAATTGAGGTGATTTGTTCACCTGCATAGTCTGGAAAGGCCAATTTGACCTCAGAGTTCTTTTCATCCGTAATTATCAGTTCAATACTTCGGTTAGCTCCTGTTTCTGTATGTGCGGCTCTTTTACCATTATATAGATTATTTATTGCGTCTTGAAAAATTGACAAATCTGAAGGTCGATTGCTAGTGTCAATTTTAAATTCAAACCTACTACTGTTTATTCGCTCGTATAATTGAGCCCCGAAATGAGTTTTTCCAGTGTTTGGACCTCCAATTATCAAAATATTATGTTTTTCCATATAATTCATTAATTGAGCGTTTTGAAAGAAACATATCCTCGGGTTTGGCTACTGAAATCTTTGGAAGAGTATTACAATTTTGGTTCAATACTTCAATAACCCAGTTAACAGATCCCAAAATTGCCTTATGAAATTCACCACTAGAACCTTCTTGGACGCTAGTTTCAAATTGATTGAAGTGTTTAAATGGAGTGGCTTCTATATGTTTAATAATTTGTTCTTTAGTCTGATGGGTTAACTCTAAATCTGATTTAGACCATATTAGACCAATTGGTCGGTCATTGATGTTTTCAATTAGCCGATCTGCAACTTGTTTAAGCTGTCGTTTTGCATTTCCTCTTTGGCTACCAGAAAGCATATCACTGTCCGCAAAAAGTAAAAAACCATCACAGTTTTCATATATCCATTGAGCACCAATCGCATTTTCGCTATTGATATTATTGCTCCAGTGATCAAACCATTCACCTGGTGCATCCGTGAGAATTAGGTCAATATTCTTACCTGTTTTATTTTTTAAGGATAAATGGAGCAATCCTGGAACTCTTCCTGAGTTATTTGTGGTATGGTCAGGGAACTGAATTTCTGCATTGCTTTTCCAACTGAGATACCATGCAATATCTTCCCATCCGTTAAGAGTAAGAGAACCAGCAAAACTATATTCCCCTATTTCAGCACCTTGTCTAATAAGACAGTACAGTGTGGCTAAAAACGTAGTTTTTCCAGCACTTGCTACACCCGTAACTCCTATAAGAATTGGCTTTCTTGATGCTGTTAAAAAATTGAGGTCATAGAGCCCCATTGTATTTCCTGTCCAAGAGATTCTATGCCCTTCAGTATCTATTTCTTGCTTGTCTTCCTTTTTAGAAGCATCCTTTTCACCATAGTATTTGCAATCTGAAAGGTTTATACATCCTTCAATATTGCATCCACTGTCCTCGGGGTAACATTTAGGTTGTGAGCAGTTTCCAGCCATATTACTTCGAGCTTAGTCTTTTGGTGAGTAAATCATGGAAAATTGTGACAGATAAATCTTCACTAGAAACTTCATCATCTTGTTTAATTCCTGTTCTTTCAGTAAAGTCTTTGAGTTTAGCCTTTTCATTTAAGAAAAGAATGATAAAATCAGTTACACTAATTCTTCCATCTGAATCATTTATTTCTGGTAGAAGGTTGGTTAATTCAGATTTTGTTAAAGAGTTAAAGAAGTCTTTAAACTTTATCTTTTCACCTTTCTTTTCATTCAGAATTAACAAGGTATCTCTTAATAGATAGTCTACACTTATTGGAGTTATTTCAGCAACCTGCTCATTTAAATCACTTCCCATTACTATTGGAAGAATAGGTTGTGGAACTTCTCGGTAGCTTTTCCTGAGTGATGGAGAATAAAGGGTTTCTTTCCACCAAAGCAACTTACTTCTACGTTCAACCGCTACAATAGAAGCAAATGAGGCTTTTAAGTTATCATCTAAGGATTTTTTAAAGGAAGCAAAGAACTTATTAATCGGGTCTTCAATAGAACTAGGGGACAAAGTTTTTGAGAAATCTTTAAGAGCATGATTGAAAGAGTTCGCTATGCCCTCTGTGGCTTTCGAAGCAAAGTGTGCACCCCATTGGTCAGGATGCTGATAGGGGTTATGTCCTTGAGGGTCTCTTTTGGCGGCTTCAAGTAGTTTTGGCTTTAGTGTTTCTGTATCAAGTTCAATACTCCCTAGTTCCAAACCATTAATTTTTAAACTTCCAAGTTTCAATTTGGGTTCTTCTTCAATCAACGACCATTCTTCAACTGCATGGGTTTCTGCTATTTCTCCTAATTCAGTTAAGAGCGTATTGACAATATCCTTTTCCTTGCCAAGTTTTGCGTAAGGATAGAAATTAGTGGATGTTAAATAGATAATTCTTGCAGCAACAGGATCTTCACTTCCTAATTCCATCAACGCATTTAGAATAACACCCCTATGAATATTTCTAGGCATATCAGGATATTTTCCCCGAAGCGCCTTCCAATATTTAGTGACAATTTCTTCGACTTCAATTAATACTGGTTCTTTTTCAGAAATATTAGAGTCTAATGCTACCAAGGAATACTTTGGCAAGACGGTATAATTCTTCTTCAGAAACTTTACCAAATCGGTTACTGATTGCTGAAGCCATTTTAATCTATCATCACTATCTCCAATATCAAATAGGCCAGATTTTAGAGTTGACTGTAAGAAATTATCGTCCATAGTTATATATTTTTATTGTTGTTAGGCTGTTTAATACGTGGGCAAAATTTGGCTCTTTTGCAAACCTTTGGTTGTGCGTTAGCTTGTGTGGCTTTGCAAATGTGCCAAATGCGAGGTGGCGGAGAAATTTTAAAAAATGCGTAGCGAGGGCATTCAGATTAATTGGTCTGTACTTATTTGTTACTTCTATTTCAATTCGGTTCATTTTAATAATTAAGTTTTCTCTTTCTCGTATGAAGCACAACGTATACTTTCCACAATAGTTGATATCATTCTATTCTAGTGTGATATCAACTATATTACTGATATTTCCCCATTCCCAAACCTACCAATTCCCCTTCAAACAAAAAATACCAACTACAGGGTATTTTTCACTGAAAAAAATTTTTATTTTCAACTCTAACCGTCTGATGCGGGCAGGAACGAATTTCGAGCGAGCCGGCGGTGGCGATAGCGGGGGAGCATTCGAAATTCTTGATCTTTTTGTTACTTTTTGCATCAAGGCAAAAAGTAAAAGGAATACTAACCACAAATTCCCTCTCAAACAAAAAAAGCCCCGATAAAGAGGCTTTTGAAAAGTATACGGTGATAATAACAACTTTCTGCTCCTTCCTCTTCTACTACAAACCGTCTGATGCGGGCGGGATGACGAAGATCCGGGGCGGCGGTGGCATTGTGGGAGGATATGCCTGTCCCGACGTATGACGAGAGATATCTCCGTCTTGCCCCGAAAGCTTCGGGGTTGTTACTTTTTGCATCAAGGCAAAGAGTAAGGAATAGCCCTATATGGTTATGTGAATATTTTTTATAATAAGTACATTTTCAATTCAATAACCTTAAGTTTTATCTTTAACTAGTTTATTATCTGAGCATAATTCTTCTAATAGGTGACAAGGATCCATTTTTATTGCTAAAGAAATTAAGTAGAGTTCATCAGCCTTAATTCTTACCAACTCTTTGGTGCATAAATCGGTCAATCTATTTTTTCCTATTTTAGTTCTTTTCGAAACATCTGATTGATTTACTGATCTTTCATCAAAGATACTACCTAATTTAGTTCTGTACTTTCCCTTTTTCATATGTGTGATTTAGTAATTATATGTTTATTTGAACAATTTAGTTTTTGATTTTTAAATCTCCACAGATGTGATTCAATAAATCACACGGATTAACCTTTATCGCAAGAGAGATTAAATATAATTCACAAGCAGAAATTCTTAAAAGTTGCAAATCTTTTGTACAAAACCCTGATATCTTGTTAGTGTCAATTCCTGTTTTCCGTGATACCTCAGCTTGGTTAATGGCTCTTTGATCTAAATAAATACCAAGTCTAGTTCGATATTTCCCCTTTTTCATGATTCTAATGTAGGAAAACGGGATAAATATATTGAAAAATATTATTAATTATTTTTGTTATATACTGATAATCGGTATATTTATACCGATATAAAGTATAATTCATGAACAATAAAACGGATCTTGCTAATAAAAATCATATTGCAATACCTATTAGTGGTGCTGAAGAATTAGCGGAATTTAGGAAAAGTCTATTGGGGATTCTAAGTGAATTTGAAATAGTCAATTGCAATTCTGAATTAATCGAATGTATTAAAAAAACATACAAACTATTGGATTATCTGAAAGAAGAAAATCTTGAAAGATAAAATCATTTAAAAAACAATAATGAGTTTTACAAACTTCGATATCCTCTTTGAGCGAAAGCCCAAGAACCCTATCTAAACCTACATTACCAATGCGAGACGGGGCATCTACTTAGATACGTTTTTCCAAGGTCGATACGCCATGGATGTACCCGCACCCTTTCCGGAACTATCGCTACTGCAGGGGCACTTTCGGGAAGGATCCATATTCTAATTTCTTATTCGTCAGGAGCATTTCCCTGTTTCTGGACCCAGTTGGAGAAAACGCAGGTTTTTTCCAGGATGGGAGGGGTATGTGTTGTTTTTGAGATGCGAGAAGCTAGAAACGAGAGACTAGAAACGAGAGACTAGAAGCGAGAAGCAGAGAAGCGAAGCCTGTCCTAAAGGATTGCGGGAGGACATCTTATCCCTAGTTCGAGACATCTCTCTACGCCTCCCTGAGTTGGGAGGTAAACTCGATGTGACAGACGAGAAACTAGAAGCTAGATGCGAGAAGCGAGAGGCATAGAAGCGAAGCCTGTCCTAAAGGATTGTGGGAGGACATCTTAACCCTAGTTCGAGACATCTCGCTATGCTCGATGTGACTGCCCCTAAAACTGATAACCTAATCAACCAATAACCTAATCAACCAATAACCTAATCCACTTATAACAAATGCCCCATGAACTTTACTAGACCCCAAACCTTCCAACTTTCCAATCCGCCGCGGCGGACAAGCTCTTCCAACCTTCAAACCTCAATCAACCACTAACCTAATCCACTAATAACCAAATAAGCCATGGCAGCTACGGGGTATATGTTTAACAATAAACCAAGTGATGCTAAACTGGGTTTGTGGCGAACCTCATACGCCATGCCCGTACTGCCAGGCTTTTTACGCTAAGTCATTTCGAACGCCAGTGAGAAATCTCAATCCTAGTTCGAGACATCTCGCTTTGCTCGATGTAAGAGACAAGAAACAAGAAGCTAGATACGAGAAGCGAGAAGTGAGAAGCGAGAAGAAAGACAATAATAAAGGGCTTTAGTAAAGAATACTAGTACGAGACATCTCCCTTTGGTCGATGTGACAGACGAGAAACTAGAAGCTAGATACGAGAAGCGAGAAGCAGAGAAGCAGAGAAGCGAAGCCTGTCCTAAAGGATTGCGGGAGGACATCTTATCCCTAGTTCGAGACATCTTCCCGCAAGTCTGCGGGACAGGCTGCTACGCCTCCCCCCACTGAGTTGGGAGGTAAACTCGATGTGACTAATCCCCAATCAACCAATTCAACCAATGGCCTAATCAACTGATAACT